>CAJOEI010000006.1 GCA_905233465.1 uncultured Bacteroidaceae bacterium
GAGTCGACAGCGTCGAGTGTGTGCTGCTTCTCCTGCAATGTGACGAGCTGGTAGAAATATGATGTGAGTTGGCGTTCGACATCGTTGCGTGTGAGCTGTAGCTGCAGGCGGCTGGCTTGTTCTCCGACCTTAGCCAGACGGTTACCATTGATTATCTGTCCGCCAGTGAAGATTGGCAGAACGGCATTGATGCCGGCAATGGTTCCATTTTTCATCATGGTCATTGTCATAGGTGACGACAACGCGGCGAGTGCTTCAGCAGGCAGACTCTGTGCGAGAGAAGCTCCAAGTTCGGGCGTGATATACTCCGACGGATCGATGTCCATCTTGGCCATCTCGCGATTGGCAGCGAAGGTCATGGCTGTGCCGCTGATGGTGGGGAAGTAGTTGGTGAATGCTTCTTTGCGTTGCAACGACGAACTCTCTACGGCTCGAATGGCGTTGCGGATGCTAATGTTGCGTTGGAGCGCAGAGTCGAGCAGCTGCTGGAGGCTATAGGCTGGTTGAGCTGCTGCGCCGCAGCAGAAGACAGACACTAATATGATGGAAAGAAGTTTTTTTATATAATTCATAATTCAGAGGCCCACCCCCAACCCCTCCCCAAGGGAGGGGAGAGTGGGAATGGAGAATGGATAATGGAAAATTGACAATGGACAATGCACAATGCATAGATCAGGATGACTTAGAACTAAGTTTCCAGTAGAGTACTGGCAGGACAGTGACTACAAGTATGAGTGTGCCAATGCCTCCGGCGAATATGGTCACGCCGACGGGCATCCAGAATGATGACCCTGCGATGATCATGGGGATGACGCCTACTGCTGTGGTTGCTGTGGTAAGGAAGATTGGCACCATGCGTCGTCGTCCGGCATGGTAGGCAGCTTGACGAATGTCATTGTTGATGTTTTTGCGATAGGCGTCGGCATGCTCGAAGATAAGAATCTCGTTGCGCATGATGATGCCCATTAGTGTAACGAGGCCGAATATGCTTGTCAGGCCGAGGGCGCGGTCCATGAGTGCAAGTCCCACGAGTGTTCCAGGCATCATGAGTGCGAGTGCTGCCAGGCATAGGAAGGTGATGCCGAATCTCTTGAAGTTGAACAACAGGAAGAAGAATATGATGACTATTGCTATGGCTATGCCGTTGAATATTTGTGGCACAGCTTCGTTGTTGTATTCTATCTCACCGCCTATCTCGGTCCGGATGCCTTGTGGAAGTTCTATCTCATGCTGCATGATATGTGCTATGCGGTTCTCTACGGGAGCGGTGTAAACGCCGTGTGGGAAGTGTGCCGTCACAGTGATGCATCGTTCTCCACCACGATGCACGATGCGGCATTCGCTCCATTGTGGTTCTACTTGGGCTATCTGTCGGAGGGGCACGGTGGTGTTGGCTGATGAGATTGTGGCAGAGAGCATGGATGTAGGTGTGGCGATGCCGAAGTCCTCGACGTCGGAGTAACGCAGGTCGGCATCGTCTTTCACCACAACGGGCAGTTCGTAGTCGCCTTCCCATATCTGTCCGACGCGCATGTCGCCAGACGTGGCGCTGAGTGCGAGCTGTGCCATCGAGCGTGTCATGCCGAGTTCAACGGACTTCACGGGGTCGAGAGCTACATTGATGATGGGCGTGGGGGTGAAGTAGTCGCTATGTACCCATTCCACCTGCGGCATGTCGCGCATGCAGTCCATGAGACGGTTGGCAGCCACGTGCAACGAGTCGATGTCTTCGCCATAGAAACGGTATTCCAGCTCATTCACTTCGAGATAGTCCAGACGTTTGAACTTGACGTAAGCATTGGGGAACGTCTCGCTCAAACGCGGCTGGTATTCGGTTAGGAGGTCAAGTGTGGCTTTGTCGGACACTGTGTTGACGATGAACTGTGCATAGTTGTCACCTGCAATATGTGGAGCATAGGCATCCATGAATCTTGGTGACGAACAACCAATGAAACTGGTGATGCTGGTGATGCGTTCGTCGTCCTCCAGTTGGCTCTGCACGCTGTCTGCCACGGCTTGTGTGAGTGCGATGCCTGTGCCTTCTGGCATGAATATCTCCACGGCAAACTGGTCGCGGTCGGCGTATGGGAAGAGGCGTATCTTCAGCGTGGGCACTATGAGCATCGACAGGGCTATGCTGGCCAAGCCCAGGCCGATGGTGATATATGGATGGCGGAACACCCAATCGAGGATGCGGTTGTAGAAGTCCTGTACGTGGTCAGTGAAGCGCTTGCGCTGTACTGTGCCGTTTGTCTTTGGTTTGGGCACACCGATGATCTTCACGCAGAGGAAGGGAATGACAGCCATAGCGAGAAGTAGCGACACCATGAGATTGATGGTGATGGTCCACGGGAAGGAAAGCAGAGCATCGAGGAAGACTCCCTTCATGGTGATGAGGAATGGGAAGAAGATGGCACAGATGCACACCGTGGCGAGCATCATGGGCATGAAATACTGCCTGACGGCCGTCACGGCAGCTTCGCGTGGGGGATTACCTTTGCCAATGTATTCCAGATAGCCGTCGATAACGACAATGGAGTTGTCGACAACCATCCCCAGCACCACAATGAGTGCAGCCAGGGTGACGATGTTCAGCTCTATGCCAGTCATATACATGATTGCCACGGAGACAAATGTGCTGAGAGGTATGGTGATGGCAGCTACGATGGCAGAGCGTATGGGGAAGAGAATCATCATCACAAGAATGATTACAGCCATCGATATGAGCAGGTCGCGCAAGAATCCTGTCACACTTTGGCTCACCACCTTGGGCTTGTCGGCGATACGTGTCAGTGTTACGTCGTCGGGCAGCTCGTCGGCAGCAAAGCTGCTGAGGACATCATCCACCTCGTGCCCATATTGCACGACATTGTTGCCAGGCGTCATCTCCATTGAGATGAGAAGACACGGGTGACGGTCCTGCTCAATGCGTGGCGAGAGGCTGTCGTACTCGCGCACCACGCGTGCCACATCCCGCACACGCACAACCTTGCCCGTTGAAGCATCACTATAGATAATCTGATTGGCAATCTCCTCCTCGCTGTTTTCCATCGCCTCGACATGTATAGGGATGTTCTGGTCTGGGTCGCGAATGCTACCGCTGATGGTTGTGATGCCTTGTGCCTGCAATCGACTGAATAGCAGTTGCTGTCCTATGCCATAGGCTTGCAGCCGCTGACGGTCCACGTAGAGGCTAATCTGTTCCTTCTGCGTGCCATATATCTTCACGTTGGCCACAGACGGTATTCTCCGCAGTCGGTCTCCAAGACGGTCGCTGTAGTGCTGAAGCTCGCGATAGCTGCGCTGGCTGCTTTCTATGGCTATTAGCAGGGCTGATGTGTTGCCAAAATCATCGTTAACCACGAGTGCGAGCACGCCTGACGGCAATGATGACTTGAATGTCGTCAAGCCGTGTTTGATCTTGCTCCATACTTCATCTTTGTTATTAACGTTGTCTCCCAGTTTAACCATAACGATGCACATCCCGTTTTGGGAGGTCGTGACGGTTTTGGCACGGTTCACCTCGCCGTATGTGAAGAGATATCGTTCCAGCGGCTTTGCCACTTGTTCCTCGACCTCCTCAGTAGTGGCACCGGGATATACTGCCACGACAACACCTTGACGTATTGTGGTGTGCGGAAATTCATCCTTGGGCATAACCCACATGCCGTATATGCCCATGATGAACAGCAGCCCGACAACGAGCAGCGAGATGCGATAGTGCTCCAGTGGCCATGCAAACCAATCCGGTTTTTTCATAACTCTAATTCGTTGTTTCGTCAATATATTGTCTTTGTGCCTTCGCTAAGTTTTTGATAGCCTTCTGTGACGATGCGCTGTCCAGCAGCGAGGTTGCCGGACACTTCGACACGGTTGCCCACTGTCTGCCCTATGACCACGGGAATGCGGTGGGCCGCAGAGTCAGCGGCTATCGTCCACACAAATAGTGAACCATCAGGGCGGCGTTGGACGGATGTCAGTGGAACTGATATACGTTTGCTGTCGGCATTAGCATCAGAATCTGCATATACTGTTGCCACCATGCCTGGCAACAAAAGCCCTTCGTTATTATTTACGCGCACGCGAAAGTCATAGGTGTGAGTCAAGGCATCGGCTTGCACGCCACGTTCAATGCGTCCACCTGCATATTCTCGTCCAATAGCGTCGACATTGATGCGTGTGGGTGTTGTGGGAGTGATGGTGGCAACCTCAGCCTCTGGTACAGAGAATTTGACCTTGACGTTCGAGATGTCGAGAATTGTCACTACGGCCTGTGATGGCATTGCTGTCTCGCCTGCTTCAACGGCCTTGCGTCCTATTACACCGCTCACGGGAGCTGTCAGGCGACAGTCGGCAACGTTCTGCTGTGCGATGGCTTTCTGTGAACGAGCCTGTGCAACTTTGCTCTGGACATCCACCCATTGTGCATCTGTGATCGAGCCCCGCTCGTGGAGCATACCATAGCGCTGCAAGGCATCCTCGGCCTGAGCAAGGCTGGCTTCAGCGGCTGCGAGCATGTTGCGTGCCTGTGTGTCGTCCATCTCTGCCAACAGTTGGCCGCGGCTCACAGCCTGTCCTTCGCTAACAAGCACTCGCCGCACAGTGCCCATGCTGGTGAAGCTCACGGCAGTGGATTGTGATTCCTCGACAATACCAACATACTCACGTGCTGATGAAGTGGCATTGTCAGTATAGTCGCCCAGCACTTCTGTTGTCACGCGCGTGGGGGCTTTTGTGCTGCGTTGTGTCTCGTTGTGTGAACAAGCTACTGGCACTGTCATTGTTGCTGATAGTGCCAGTATGATAATAGAATGCTTCATTTGAGATAATATGCTATTGTCTTTTTATTTGTATTGTTGTGAAAGTGAATCTTGCATAAGTTGGTTCTCGTATGCCTGACGCAGCAGGTCGTCGAATGTCTGTACGCGTTCGAATTCCTCTAAACGTCGTTGCCATCGTCGGCTGCGTCGCTCTTGCTTGCGCTGGCGTATGGCAAAGGGATGTGTAATCTTATCATTGATGCCAGGTGAAAGCTTCTCCAGGACATCACCTATACTCTTCATGCGCGGCTCGTTGCCTAATGAGCGTCGCAGGGCATCTTCTACTGGTAGGTCTTTGGATGGCCGCACCTCCACTTCGCGCAATGTGTCGCCTTGCACAATAAGAACATTCTGTCCCAGCGTATCAGCTGGAACAGTGTCGGCCATTGTACATAGTGGCAGTGCTGCAGCAGCCACAAAGACGGCCATAGTATGTGTGAAATGGTGTTTCAGCGTTTGCCGCGAATGAGTTGGAACAGCCAAATCAACACGACAGCACCTACGACAGCAGTGCCTATGGTGCCTATTGTGCCACCCCAGGAGATGCCGAGTTTCTCAAACAGCCATCCGCCAAAGCAGCCACCAAGTAGTCCAATAACGATATTCCAAAGGCAACCATATCCTTCGCCGCGCATAATCCATCCTGCTATGGCACCTGCCAGCAGTCCGACGATTAGTCCTTCTATCATGGAGAGTTGAGAGTTGAAAGTTGAAAAATGAAAGTGATAGTCTTATTTATTTGATTGCTTCTTCCTCGTTTTGTCTTGCCATACGAATATAGTCTTTAACGTATGGGTCGTCAAGGAAACGTTGTGAAGCCAACGTGATGATTTCCTCGATCTGCGGCGTGAGCATGGGGTAGGGCAGTTCGCTGGTGAGAATCATGAACACACCTGGTCCGAGAGGGTTGTCCATATTGCGCTTGATGAACTGTGTGACAATCTGGTCCTCGCGTGCGTTGAGCACAGCTGCCTCGGCAGAGAGCTGACGGAGAATCTCGTCGTGGTCCATGCCATCCATGATGAGCTGTGTCTCACGATGCGGCAGTTGTGATATCAAGTCGTCCACCTCGCTCTTGCGCTTGATGAAGGCAAATAGGCTGTCGTTGAGTGGTGATCCGCTGACACGGTTGTGTTTCTCACCGATACTGACATTGAGTTCTTCGGCATCGAGAACTATTGGCATTAGGCTCTCTGTGCCGATGAATATGCTTCCCATCACAGGGTCGTCGACTTGAGGCGCCATGGCAAATCGGCCGTGAACGATGCGTGCCGAGTCGATGTCGTGTAGGGTGCCTTCGGAGTAGACCTTAATATATATAGTACGTCCTTCGAGCTGATGGAGCGATGTGGTGCCGTGGATGGTGGCTGGGCTCTGGCAGGAAGAAAGTGCAAACGTTAACGAAAATGATAACAAAAATAGGAGGGAGGCATGCAATTTACAATTTGACAATTTACAATTTACAGTGACTGTGGGTTGTAGTGCGCTGGCGATGATGTCGCGTGTGCGCTGCATTACCTCGTGTTCGGCTTCTGTGCCGTGTGTCGTTGAGGGTATGGGAGCGTGTATTGTCATGCTTAGTTTGTGTCGTCTCACGAAGTTCACTCCTCGCCATCGTGGAAGGACATCATATGAGCCGTTGATGGTGACAGGCAACAGCGGCAGTGAGAGTTCGTCAGCCAGCTGGAATGCTCCGCGCTTGAATGGCTGCATCTCTCCGTCAAGTGTGCGTGCACCTTCGGGGAAGACGACGACTGATATGCCTTCTTTGAGTATCTCGCGAGCGCGGTCGTATGTCTCTTTGATGCGTTTGGGGCCTCTGTTGTCCACAAAGATAAATCCCGAACTCTCGCATGCTCGTCCCACAAGGGGGATACTACGCAGTTCGTGTTTCATCATCCACTTGAAATGGCGGTTGAGGAATCCGTAGACGAGGAAAATGTCGAATGCGCCCTGATGGTTGGGCACTATGACATAGCTCTGTCCGGGTTGCATGTTCTCGCGTCCCGTGACTTCAACGGGCAGGAGCAGTATGCGCACAAAGGCTCGTGCCCATAGGCGGCCGGGATAGTAGCTCCACCACGATGCAGGGCCTACGGCACATCCAATGATTGTTGCAATGGATGTGAGAGCCGTGATGATGATGAGTAATGGTGCGGCCACAAGGAGTTGATAGGCACGGTAGAACATAGTGGGCGCGGCCGAGGCCGCTGTTTAAAGTTTATAGTTGAAAGTAGAAAATTGAAAATTGAAAGTTTATGGTTTAGTGTTTAAAGGGGTTCCGTTTTTTTCTTGTTGAGTTCTGCTGGTATGCGGATAGCTGTGTAGAGTTGTAGTACGGCAGCTATGGAGAGTGCCACCACCCATTCGTTGCGTCGAGCAGGTCCGAGGTTCCATGTCTGCATGGTCATCAGTGCAGCGGCCACAAGGAGTGCGATGTCTCCCAGCAGCTGTTGTCGGCGCAAGCGTCGTATGACAAAGTCATTGCCCTCGTATCGGCAAAGCATCTGCATGGGGGTGAAAATCAATGTTCCCGTGACAAACATCACAGTTGCTGCCACGGGCCAGATAATGTATGTTGCGGCTCCTATGAGCATCACCACTGCTCCCACTTTCATGAGCCACTGCTGTAATGGTGTGAGTTCCGTCATTGTTCGTTGTCTGGCTCCTCAAAGACAAAGATGTCCTCTCCGGGGCGCTTCATGAAATATTTTTCACGTGCGAGATGTTCAATGGCATCAGATGAGGTCTCGATGGCCTGCAGTTGGGCCGTCTCGCTATCGTAGAGTTCGACATATTTGTCTATCTCGCGATGCAGCCGTCGTATCTCCACTTGCCTTTGGTATCGAACCATTATGCTGTCATCATCAATGAATCCCACCACCGCAAGGAATATCACGAACGCCACTGCATACTTGTGTTGGCGCATCATGTGCCAGAATGTAAACAGGTGTCCCATCTTATCTTTTTCTATTTTTTACTCCTTATTGTCCGTCTTTTTGACGGTGCGAAGATAATTAAAAGTTGAAAGCAGGCATGTGAAATCATACACTTTTTATGTATTTTTTAGAGTTTGATGTTCAAA
The DNA here is from genome assembly GCA_905233465.1 of uncultured Bacteroidaceae bacterium. Classification (GTDB taxonomy): domain Bacteria; phylum Bacteroidota; class Bacteroidia; order Bacteroidales; family Bacteroidaceae; genus Physcousia. The sequence goes on from CAJOEI010000006.1 coordinate 7,906, forward strand.
GTTAAAAGTTTTTTTATTGAAATGCCGTTTTATAAATCATTTTATATACTTTTGCAGGCAAAATCTGGAAAGGGTAATTATCCTTTTCTTAATATTACATTCAATGTCAGACTATATAGTATCAGCACGTAAGTACCGTCCCGTGACCTTCGGTAGCGTTGTTGGCCAGGGTGCCATCGCCGCGACGCTGATGAATGCCATCCAAAGCGGTAAGCTGGCTCACGCCTACCTTTTCTGTGGGCCTCGTGGAGTGGGCAAGACAACCTGTGCGCGCATCTTTGCCAAGACCATCAACTGCATGCATCCCCAGCCTAATGGCGAGGCTTGTGGCGAGTGTGAATCCTGTCAGGCTTTTCAGGAGGGCCGCTCGATGAATATCCACGAGCTGGATGCCGCGAGCAACAACTCTGTCGACGACATTCGTACGCTGATTGACCAAGTGCGCATACCCCCGCAGATAGGTCGTTACAAGGTATTCATCATCGATGAGGTGCACATGCTCTCTACGGCTGCATTCAACGCGTTCCTCAAGACGCTCGAAGAGCCTCCGGCACACGCTATCTTCATCCTTGCCACCACGGAGAAGCATAAGATCCTGCCGACCATCTTGTCCCGTTGCCAGGTGTATGATTTCCAGCGGATGAGTGTGTCGGACATAGTCAACCATCTGGCCAACGTGGCCAGCCAGGAAGGCTACACATGCGAACCTGCAGCCCTGAACATCATCGCACAGAAGGCTGACGGCGGCATGCGCGACGCGCTGAGCATCTTCGACCAGGTGGTGAGCTACACTGGTGGCAACATCACATACGCCCGTACCATTGAGAACCTCAATGTCCTTGACTATGACTACTATTTCCGTCTTGTGGACCACATGCTCAAGGGGGAGATCAAGGAGTCGTTGCTGCTCTTCAACGAAGTGCTTTCGCATGGCTTCGAAGGTGGTCCCTTCATAGGTGGTCTAGCCAGCCATCTGCGTGATGTGCTTGTCTCGCGCGACAGCGCCACGGCTCAGCTGCTTGAGGTGGCTGATGATGTACGTGCACGATATGTTGAGCAGGCAGCCCGCTGCAAGCCGCAGTGGTTGTATCGTGCCATCAGCATCTGCAACCAATGTGACCAGGCCTATCGCACCAGCCGCAACAAGCGTTTGCAGGTCGAGTTGGCCATCATCGAATGCTCGCAGGCAGCCACTGACGACGGCATCGCGTCTGGGCTTCGGCCCGTACGTCGTCTTAACCCAATCTTCAGCCGTCTGACAACGGGAGATGCCGGACGGCAGGCACAAGCTCCACAAGCACCACAAGCTCATCAGAGTGCCTCACAGACTGCGTCGGCACAGACGCCAGCGGCAGCCAATAAACCATCACGTGTCAAGCCCACATTGCGATTAGGTGCGTTGTCGCCCTCGCTGAGGTCTGTTGCCAAAGTCCAGCACAACCAGACGGCAGCCACTACAGTTGACGCTGCCACAGCCCCCGCCGCGCATGACGGACAACCGATGCCGCCGGAAGAAGACCGACCGGTGCAGCAACTGGACTTCATGCTACAATGGCAATCTTTTGTCACCCGTTTACCCATAGACTACAAGGCTCTGGCCCAGCGCATGCAGATTATGCAGCCGAGTCTTGAGGTTGTTGACGGCCGCACCGTGGCCACCATCATTGTGGAGAACGATGATGTGTGTCGCCAGATGCGCGAGCTGTCGGCACAGCAGTTGTTGACACACATGCGTACGACACTGCATAACAACCACTTGGAACTCAACTTCGAGGTTGTGGCCAAGGGCGAGACCACACACGTCTATGACAAGCACGAGAAGCTGCGCCTATTGTGTGAGCGTCACGCTGTGCTGCCGAAATTCATCAAATGTTTTGAACTCGAATTAGAATAGTTTGATAGTCAACCGTTTCATACCATGGCGTCCGTTCTCTGCACTCAATCTGTGTGGAACAGTTTTTGTGCGCCGCGGATGCTGTCTGACCGACTCCGATATCCGCCACGAGCGCATCCACACATGCCAGATGATGGAGCTCATGTTTGTGGGCTTCTATATCGTCTATCTCATCGAATGGCTTGTGCACCTGGCCGCCACGCGCAATGTGCTGCGTGCTTATCGCAGCATCAGCTTCGAGCGCGAGGCCTACGACCATCAGTCTGACCCCACGTATCTTGCCCGTCGGCGCCACTATGCGCAATGGAGGCACACTAAAGCTTCATGCGGCGCCACATCCAGCGTGGAATGAGTTGCCACAGGAACGTCATGATGCGGTAGCGCCAGTCGATGATGCGCACATGTTGCTGTTTAATGATGGCGCTCACGATGTCGCGAGCCACATATGCCGGCTGCATCATCATGGGATAGTGGAAGTCACCGTTGAGTAGCGCCGTGTCAACGAAGCCTGGTCGTATGTCTGTGAAGCGTATGTTCAGTCCGCGCTGATTGGCCTGTTGTTCCAGCGCTTCGAGATAAGTGGCCTGAAGCGCCTTGGTGGCTGAATATGCAGGTGCTGGACCCAGGCCCTTGGTTCCTGCAATAGAGGTGATTGCAGCTATGTGTCCGTGCCCCTGTGAAGCAAAATATCTGTAGGCCGTACCTATCATTCTTGTAAAGCCCATGGCATTGGTCTCCATCGTAGAAAGCTCGATGTCAGACTGCAGCGTGCGGTTTTGCTTGCCGATGCCTGAAGCATGGAAATATAGGTCCATGCCGCCCAGTTTGTCCACGAGCCGCAGCAGACGCTCGCCGGCATCTGGTTGCGTCACGTTGATGGACATCACCTCCACCTTGCAGCTCCCGTTTCCTTTCTCATTTTCCTCCTTGAGCTTTATGAGCGGCTCCTCGCGCCGCGCTGCCACACCGATGTGCCAACCGTCGGCTATCAACAAGCGTGCCACCTCACGGCCTATGCCAGAACTGGCACCAACTATGATTGCTTTCTTCATGCCTTAGTATAGAGTTTTGTCAGGCCCACATAAGCGAGGAGAATGAGGTTCATCATCAGTGCATAGATGATTGCTGGGATGGCTATCACTTCGTTGTTGAAGATTAGCGGGCTGCAAGCCACTGTGATAGCCTGTGCCGCATTCTGCATCCCTATCTCAATGACTATCGTGCGACGCTCGCGTCCTGCCAAGTGCATTACCCACGAAAGCAGCGCTCCGCACGAGGTTGTGGCAACGATGAGCAGTCCCATAGTTAGCCCCAGGGATGCGAACTCGGCCATGATTGTATGCTTGTGCTGAAAGAAGAAAACCGTCACCAGCAACACCAGCGCCGGCATGGCTATGCGCTTGAGCACATTGTGGGTCTTGTCGGCGCCCTCGGGGCGGAAGATGCGCACCATCAGGCCGGCAGTGATGGGAACCACCATTAGCACTATGTTCTGCATGAAGAGGTTGCCCACAGGCAGATGAATGTCAACGGCTTGCCCCACACTCTGCGTCACCCACGCCATGATGAGTGGCAACGTGAAAAGTGTGATGCTGCTGCTCAGTGCCGTTAGTGTGACCGATAATGCCACGTCACCATTTGCCAGCATGGAGAAGACGTTGCTCGAACTCCCGCCGGGGCTGCATGCCACAAGCATCAGACCTATGAAGAAAAAGGGTGCAAGATGGAAGCCGTTTCCTATGCCCCATGCCACCAGAGGCAATAGGACAATCTGTCCCACCAGGCCTGCCACCACGGGTTTGGGACGGGATACAATAGCACGGAAATCCTGAAGCCGCAGCGTCAGGCCCAAGTCAAACATCAGCAGTGTGAGTATGGGTAGGACTATGAATATCGTGTTCATCGTTGTTATATTTCTTGCAAACTACTGTGCTGTCTTCGGATGTATCGGACCGAAGGCCACAGTGCCATCGTCGGCGAGTATGGTCTTGGCCGTCAGGACGGGTGTGTCATCGTAGAGCAGCATCAGACCCGTTACAAATTTCACCCCCGGCACTACCTTGACCACAGGTTGCTCGCTGCTAAGGTCATAGCTGATCTGTTCGCCAATCCAAAGGGCATCGTCGTCGAATCCTCCCATATCCTCCACGGTGTTGGTGAAACCTATTGCGGGTTCACCGTCAATATAGATGTTGACATCCTCACCGCATGTGCCATATTCCAACCGCTCAACAAAGGCCTGCTGCACCAGATACGGGTCCACGGACATGACGACATATGCGCTGTCACCATCGAAGCGCAGCTGGTAAAGTCGCTTGACGTCAACGCCTGTGCCCTCCATAGCGCTGGCAGCAATCCACAGGTCACCGGTCTCGGGATTGTAGGCAGCTGGTGGCACGCGTGTGTTGCGTATGGCGGGGAATGTAGTCGAGACGCAGTTCCTCGTCACGACTATGCCGTAGCCTTCGGTGGACTGCTGGTCGGCTTCGCCAATGGCCCACACGCTGACGTTATTCACTGTGTCGTTCATGATTTCGTAAGAATGGAATTTTGTTGCCGAGGCTATTGCCTGCAACACGTGTGCTGGTGCCGTGTCCTCTGCCATGGGTTCGTCTATCGTGCCGCGAACGTGCTTCACGTCAGCCTTGGTAGCACACGAGGCGAAGCACAGAGCGGTGATAAACAGAAACAAGTTTTTCTTCATAACTGTATTTGTTAATGATTTGCGGCCCAAAGTTATGAAGTTTTGCTCTTCTGGCAAAGCAAATGGGCTTTTATCTCTTAATGGCTGCCACAAAAGTGCAGAAAAATGCATTCTCACAGCGCTATATGTGCAGCAATGGGGGTTAATATATATTAATTAATGTGTCGGAGTTTCTCATTTGTCATGGAAAATGGCTAATTTTGCGCCGCAAAAGTAAAAAGCACACAGATAATGGGTTTATTCAATTTCTTTTCCCGTAACAAAGAAGAGCAGAAGCAGACGCTTGACAAGGGTCTTGAGAAGACTAAAGAGTCGTTCTTTGGCAAGCTGACTCGCGCCGTGGCCGGCAAGAGCCGTGTCGACGACGAGGTACTTGACAACCTCGAGGAGGTTCTTGTGACGAGCGACGTTGGCGTGGACACCACTCTGAACATCATCAAGCGCATCGAGGAGCGTGTGGCTCGCGACAAATACGTGACCACATCGGAGCTCAACGGCATCCTGCGCGAGGAGATCTCGGCACTGCTCACCGAAAATAATACTGCCGACACCGAAGGTTTCCAGATTCCCGAGGGCAAGAAGCCATACGTGGTGATGGTTGTGGGCGTCAACGGCGTGGGTAAGACAACTACGATAGGCAAGCTCGCATACCAGTTCCGTCAGGCTGGCCTGAAGGTTATGCTCGGTGCCGCTGACACGTTCCGTGCTGCTGCCGTGGAGCAGATTGTGATATGGGGCGAGCGTGTGGGCGTACCCGTGGTAAAGCAACAGATGGGCAGTGACCCTGCCAGCGTGGCATTCGACACGTTGAGCAGTGCCGTGGCCAACGACGTGGATGTGGTGCTCATCGACACCGCGGGCCGATTGCACAACAAGAAGGGCCTCATGGACGAACTCACCAAGATCAAGCGCGTGATGCAGAAGATTGTACCCGATGCACCCCACGACGTGATGCTGGTGCTCGACGGCTCCACCGGCCAGAACGCCTACGAACAGGCCCGTCAGTTCACCGCCGCTACAGACGTAACCAGCATGGCCATCACCAAGCTCGATGGCACAGCCAAAGGCGGAGTAGTTATTGGCATCTCTGAACATTTCAAGATTCCCGTCCGCTACATAGGCCTGGGCGAAGGCATGGAAGACCTGCAACCCTTTAATCGTCGCGACTTTGTGGACTCGCTCTTTGGCGAGAGCAAACTGTGATGCGTAAGAACAAGGTCGATATCATTACTTTGGGCTGCTCGAAGAATCTTGTGGATTCCGAGCGGCTCATCAGTCAGTTGCGCCACGCAGGCTACACCGTGGCTCACGATGCCGATATACCTGACGGCGAGATATGTGTTGTCAACACGTGCGGCTTCATCGGCGATGCCAAAGAGGAAAGCATCAACATGATACTCGAACAGGGTCAGCGCAAGGCCACTGGTCAGCTGCGTCGACTCTATGTCATGGGATGCCTGTCTGAGCGCTATCGCAGCGAACTGCCGGCCGAGCTGCCAGAGGTCGACGGCTGGTATGGCAAATTCGACTGGTCGCAGCTACTTGCCGACCTTGGTCATGCATGGGAAGATGCCCTCACACCGGGTCGCGACATCACTACGCCCTCGCATTATGCCTACATCAAGATATCGGAGGGCTGCGACCGCCAGTGCTCGTATTGCGCCATTCCCATCATCACCGGCCGCCACCACAGCCGCAGCATTGAGGACATCGTTACTGAGGTGCGCGCGTTAGTGGCACAGGGCGTGAAGGAGTTCCAGCTGATAGCTCAGGAGCTCACGTTCTACGGCGTTGACATCTATGGCCATCGTGCTTTGGCGAAGCTGCTCGAAGCCATTGCATCGGTGGAGGGTGTGCAGTGGATCCGCATGCACTATGCCTATCCTGCCGACTTCCCGTGGGAGGTGGTTGACGTTATGCGTCGCCATCCCAATGTGTGTCGCTACTTAGACATCGCCCTGCAACATATCGCCGACCCTGTGCTGACAGCCATGCGGCGACACATCACATCGCAGCAGACGCGCGACTTCATCGAGCGCATACGCCGCGAGGTACCGGGCATACACCTGCGCACAACCCTCATGGTGGGACATCCGGGCGAGGATGATGCAGCCTTCGAGGAACTGTTGGACTTCGTGCGCTGGGCGCGCTTCGAACGCATGGGAGCTTTTGCATACAGCGAGGAGGAGGGCACCTACAGTGCCAAGCACTTTGCCGATGACATACCTGATGCCTTGAAGCAGACACGCTTGTCGCGGCTGATGCGCCTGCAGCAACGAATCTCAGCCGAGATACAGGAACAGAAGATAGGCACCCAGATGCGCATCATCATCGACCGCCGCGAGGGAGATTATCTCATCGGGCGCACCGAATTCGACTCGCCTGAGGTGGATCCTGAAGTGCTTGTTGCGGTAGCCGATGCTCCGACATGGGAGGCTGGCGAGTTCCACGACGTGAGGATCACCGCTGCTGCTGACGACTTTGACCTGTATGCACAACCTATAACATCATAATTCATTCAACATAGTGAATAACAAGGACTTCATATCAACACTGGCACGCCAGACGCAGTTCACAACACGCGCCACACAGCAACTGGTGGATGCCTTTGTGGCAGAGCTCACTGCTCAGCTCGAAGAGGGCAATGCTGTGGCTGTACCAGGTTTCGGCACCCTGGAGGTGAAGAAGAAGCTCGAACGCATCTTCATCAATCCCTCCACAGGCCAGCGCATGCTGACCCCGCCCAAACTGGTGATTAACTTCAGGCCCTATGCCAACTTGCGTGAGATGGTGCAGGAGAAAGGAGAGGAGAGCTAATGGCAGAGAACAGAATCCGTGTGGACAAGCTGGTGACAGGATTGTGTCAGCGTGCGGACATCACTGAGAGCGTGGCCTCGAACTTCATCAACACCATCTTCGACATCATCCGCGACAACTTGCGTCGCGACAAGCTGGTCAAGGTACGCGGTTTGGGAACGTTCAAGCTGGTGGACATAAGTCCCCGTGAGAGCACAGCCATAGGTACCAACGAGCGCTATACCATTGACGCCTATACTAAGGTCAGCTTCACGCCTGACCCGGTGTTGCGCGACGCTGTCAACAAACCCTTTGCCGAGTTTGAGACTGTGATTCTCAACGACGGCGTTGACCTGTCGTACATGTCTTCCACTGACGAGCTGCCTGACACCGCGGCAGATGCCGAGGACGAACTGCCCGCACAGGCGGAGGATGTCGTCAGCAACGTCGTGGAAACTGCCAACGACCTCCCAGATGACGAGAGCGATAGCGTTGAGCAAGTCGGCACAGACGACGAGAACCTGCTTGTCCACGATGGAGAAGCAGAAGTGAAAGCTATGGAAGCGGCTGCCACAGACGAGGTGCCAGTTGCTGTACCACAGGCAGAGATTCTTAAGCCAGCACCCACACCAGTCATGGAGACGGCCAGCAAGCCAGCCACCAAACCTGCTGAGCCCGCGAGCACAGCATCTGATGAAACAACTCCCAAGATACCGCAGCAGGTGGACGAGACAGTGATTGTCAAGCGCGCAGCCGTAGTGGAACGCGCCGATGTCGTACGCCACGCAGACCTCATACATCAGAACGACCGCGGCGGATGCCGCAGGGCTGCCCTCACAACCCTGCTGGCGCTGGTGATGCTGGTCGTGGGCTATCTGCTGGGATATTATTTCCATCCCTTCACGTTGCCCGACATCTTCCCGTCACAGCAGCCACAGCCAGCGGTCACACCAACCACACCCGTCGTCACCGACACCGTAGAGGCCGTGCCGCAGACAGCCGTCGTCGACACTGTGGACACCGCGCCGACAGCAGCCGACACCCTGATGGCCACCGCCGACAACCTGACAGCAGCTGTCGACACACTGGCAGCCGCTACAGACTATCCCCAACTGGACGGAGGCGAATATCTGATTGTCGGCGTGGACACCATCGAAGTGATGCGCCCTGGCAAGACGCTGCTCAACATCTCCATCAAGCACTATGGCAGCAAGAACTTCGTGGACTACATCTGCGTGATGAATAACATCGAGAATCCAGATATTGTTCCCATTGATAAAAAGCTGAAGATACCACGCCTGCACAAGAAGGAATAGTATCGTCATAATATACTAAAGGTTAAACATTTATCAAAAATATGGCAGAATCATTCGACATTCGTGAGCTCAATGAGCGCATAGAGCGCCAGAGCTCCTTCGTGACAAATCTGATGACGGGCATGGACCAGGTGATTGTTGGCCAGCGTCATCTCGTGGAATCCCTTCTCATAGGCCTGCTCTCCGACGGCCATGTGCTGCTCGAGGGCGTGCCGGGCTTAGCCAAGACATTGGCCATCAAGACTCTGGCGCAGCTGATTGATGCCAAGTTCAGTCGCATACAGTTCACGCCCGACCTGTTGCCGGCCGACGTGACGGGTACAATGGTCTACTCGCAGCGCGACGAGCGTTTCACCGTGGAGCAGGGTCCTGTCTTTGCCAACTTCGTATTGGCCGACGAGATTAACCGTGCACCGGCTAAGGTGCAGAGCGCACTGCTCGAAGCCATGCAGGAGCGCGAGGTCACGATAGGCAAGCAGACATTCCAGCTGCCATCGCCATTCCTCGTTTTAGCCACACAGAACCCCATCGAGCAGGAAGGCACCTATCCGCTGCCCGAGGCACAGGTGGACCGCTTCATGCTCAAGGTGGTTATCGACTATCCCAAGCTCGACGAGGAGAAACGCATCATTCGTCAGAACATCACCGGCGAGCGCACAGCTGTGCGTCCAGTGCTCTCGACAAAGGAAATCATTGAGGCCCGCAAGGTGGTGCGTGAGGTCTATCTTGACGAGAAGATAGAACAATATATAGCTGATATCGTGTTTGCTACACGTTATCCCGACAAGTACAACTTGAAGCAGCTGAAGGACTATATCGAATTCGGCGGTTCGCCTCGTGCAAGCATCAATCTGGCTCTGGCGGCACGCGCATACGCCTTCATCAAGCGTCGCGGATATGTCATCCCCGAGGATGTGCGTGCCGTGGCACACGATGTACTGCGCCATCGCATCGGCCTGACCTATGAGGCCGAAGCCAACAATGTCTCTGCCGAGGAGATAGTGAGCAAGATCCTCAATCAGGTGGAAGTGCCTTAATAGGAGCATACAGCGTTTTTGTGATAAGATAAACGACAATGAGTATATTCAGTAGCTCTTTGCGACCACAACAGGTGACAACTTCCCTCCCTCCGCTGGAGGAGCAGGGTGGTGGGTCTGCTGAAATCCTTAAGCGCGTCCGACAGATAGAGATCAAGACCCGAGGGCTGTCCAACAACATCTTCGCGGGCGAATATCATTCGGCCTTCAAGGGCCGTGGCATGGCATTCTCTGAAGTGCGCGAGTATGTCTATGGTGACGATGTGCGCGACATCGACTGGAATGTCACAGCACGCTTCAACCGACCCTTTGTGAAGGTGTTTGAGGAGGAGCGCGAGCTCACGGTGATGCTGTTGGTTGATGTCAGCGGTTCATTGGACTTCGGCACTGTGGTGCAGACCAAGCGCCAGATGCAGACCGAGATTGCTGCCACGCTGGCCTTCAGCGCCATACAGAACAATGACAAGATTGGCGTCATTTTCTTCTCAGACCGCATAGAGAAATTCATACCACCCAAGAAGGGCCGCAAGCACATCTTGTACATCATACGTGAACTGCTTGAATTCCGACCCGAGAGCCACCGCACGGATATCTGTCAGGCTGTGGAGTATCTCACACAGGTCATCAAGCGCCGCTGCACATGCTTCCTGATGTCCGACTTCATTGATGAGCGCGACTTCCGTCCGGCACTGACGATTGCCAACCACAAGCACGACGTCGTAGCCATACAGGTCTTCGACCGCCGTGTGGCCGAGCTTCCGGATGTGGGATTGTTGCGCGTGCGCGATGCCGAGACAGGCTTGCTGCAGTGGGTGGACACCTCCTCGCGCATTGTGCGACAGGCTCAGGCCCGATGGTGGCAGCAACGCCAACAAGTGTTGGCAGACGTCTTCACGCGGGCTGGAGTTGACAGCGTCAGCGTGCGCACAGACCAGGACTATGTTCTCGCCCTGAAAGCTCTTTTTGCCCAACGAATTTAAGTATCATGAGACTCAAGACAATAATTACGTGCCTGACGCTGGTGGTGGTGATCCTGCAAGCTGTGGCCCAGACCACATTCGTGGCCCGCGTAGACACCGTGGTGATGCTCATCGGCCAGCCGCGTGAGCTGACGCTGGAAGTGGCCTGCCCCCGCGACAAGAGTGTTCAGCTGCCGGCCTTCGAGCAATATCAGCCCCTTTTTGGCGGTATAGAGATTGTGGACCCTCTGGGCACCGACACCACGCTGCTTGACGACGGCCAGCGTAAGCAAGTGAGCAGCCGATACACCATCACAGCATTCGACTCCGTACTGGTGGCGCTGCCACCCTTTGCCGCCATTGTGGGCTCTGACACACTCTACTCGCAGAGCATTGCCCTGAAGGTCGTCACAGTGCCTGTCGACACGTTACATCCAGATCAGTTCTTCCCGCCCAAGAGCGTCCAGGCCAACCCGTTCTCGTGGACTGACTGGAAAACCATCTACTGGTTGTCGGTGCTGGTGATGCTGCTGGCCGGCATACTGGCGTATGTTGCCCTGCGTGCATATCAGAACAAGCCCATCATACGCATCATCCGTCGTGCACCACGCCGGCCTGCACATCAGGTAGCGATGGAACAGATTGAACGTCTCAAGCAGGAGAAGCGTTGGACAGACGAGGATTCGAAGGAATACTATACCGAGCTCACCGACACGCTGCGCACGTACATCCACGAGCGCTATGGCTTCAATGCGATGGAAATGACATCAACTGAGATCATCGAGCGCCTGCTGCAGGAACAGGACGAGTCGGCACTGGCCGAGCTACGCCAGCTCTTCGAGACCGCCGACCTCGTGAAGTTCGCCAAGTGGAAAACGCTGATGAACGAGAACGATGCCAACCTGGTCAGTGCCATTGACTTCATCAACCAGACGAAGCTCGAGGTCGATCCGACAGCCAAGGCTGCTGTCGCTGAAGAGGTCACTGTGGAGGAGCGCCAGAGCCGTCAGCGCACTATGGCCATGCGCATCGCCATCGTTGTGCTCGCTGTGGCCGTAGCTGCACTCGGAACATACATAATCTGGCTTGTCGTGGACTTGCTAAGATAACATCTTTCAACGTAAAACATTCAACAGCGGCCTTATGCCGCGATGTATAATAATTCTGAATACCTACTTAATGCAATTAGCTTATCCATATCTGCTACTACTGCTGTTGCTGGCTATACCTTATATAATATGGTATATCCTGCGTCACCACACCGGCGACCCCACGATGCAAGTCTCGTCGACAGCAGCATACGCCTCGGTGCCGCCCACATGGCGCACGATGCTCGTGCATGTGCCATTTTTGCTGCGACTGCTGGCATACGTGATGATTGTCATCGTTCTGGCCAGACCACAGACCAGCAACTCGTGGAGCGACCGCAGCGTGGAGGGTATAGACATCATGCTCGCAATGGACGTCAGCACATCCATGCTGGCCGAAGACTTGCGTCCCAACCGCTTGGAAGCAGCAAAGAAAGTGGCATCGGAGTTCATCGCGGGACGCCCCAACGACAACATCGGCCTCACCATCTTTGCCGGTGAGAGCTACACACAGTGTCCCATGACCACCGACCACGTCGTGCTTATCAACCTGTTCGAAAGCCTGCAGTGTGACATGGCGCAGAACGGCCTCATCGCCGACGGCACAGCCATAGGCATGGGACTGGCCAATGCCATTTCACGTCTAAAGGACTCCAAGGCCAAGTCCAAGGTCATCATCTTGCTCACCGACGGTTCCAACAACGCAGGCGACATATCGCCTCAGACGGCAGCCGAGATAGCACGCAGCTTCGGCATACGTGTCTACACCATCGGCGTCGGAACCAATGGCACAGCGCGCTACCCCATGAATGTCGGAGGTCACATCGAATATCTCAACATACCTGTTGAGATTGACGAACGCACGCTGCAGGCCATAGCTGATGCCACAGAAGGAGAGTTCTATCGTGCCACCAACAACGCCAAGCTGCGTGAAGTATATCAGCAAATAGATCAGTTGGAAAAGACAAAGATGAACGTGCGCCAGTACAGCCGACGCTACGAAGCCTACTTCATCTTCGCCGCAATAGCATGTCTGGCCCTGCTGCTGGAGCTGCTGCTGCGCGAGACAATCCTGAAGAAAATACCCTGATTCCATCGCAATTGTAAATTGTAAATTGTAAAATAGTCAATTACAACCGTGTTTAGATTCGAAAGCCCAATATATCTCTATGCCCTGGCGCTGATACCGCTGCTGGCGGTGTTGCACTATGCCACGGCCGTGCTGCGGCAGCGCAGGCTGCGTCGCTTCGGCGACCCCGAGCTGCTGCGTCTGCTTATGCCTGATGTGTCACGCTGGCGTCCAGAGCTGAAGTTCTGGCTCGTCAACGTAGCACTGGCAATGATGATTATCTGTCTGGCGCGACCACAGTTCGGCACCAAGCTCGACACACGCACGCGTCGCGGCATCGAAGCCATCATAGCTCTTGATGTCTCCAACTCCATGCTGGCACAGGATGTCTCACCCAGCCGTCTGGAGAAGAGCAAACTGCTCATCAACAGCCTCGTGGGCAGCATGACGGACGACAAGGTCGGACTGGTGGTATATGCCGGCGACGCCTTTGTGCAACTGCCCATCACCAGCGACTATGTCTCAGCTCGCATGTTCCTCGACCAGATTTCTCCTGACCTCATCGCCGTGCAGGGCACCGACATCGCCCGCGCCATAGAGCTCTCGTCGCGCAGCTTCACACAGCAGGAAGGCGTGGGCCGCGCCATCTTTGTCATCACCGACGGCGAGGACAACGAGGGTGGGGCAGTGGAGGCCGCACGTGAGGCCGCCAAGAAAGGCCAGCGTGTCTACGTCCTCGGTGTGGGTTCGCCCGACGGCAGCCCCATACCTGTGCCGGGCACCAACCGCTTCATCACCGACAACACCGGCACCACGGTCGTGTCACGTCTCAACGAGGACATGTGCCGACAGATAGCTCAGGCTGGAGGCGGAGCATATATATATGTAGACAACAGCTCCAGCGCGCAGTCGGCCCTCTTCGGCTATGTCGACAAACTGGCAAAGGCCGAGATGGAATCACAGATCTACAGCGAATACAACGAGCATAACCGCGACTTCGCATGGATAGCACTGGCGCTGCTGGTGCTCGATGTGCTACTGCTGCTCAGACGCAACCGTGTACTGAGCCGCTTCCGCATGTTCCGTCCGCGTGGCGTGCAGGCAGCCACGATGCTGATGATTGCATTTATGCTGCCGACAATGGCAGCGGCACAGCACAACGACCGTCAGCATATACGTAGGGGTAATCGCCTGTTTGCCGACACGCTCTACACCAAGGCACAGGTGGAATATCAGAAGGCTACCGAGGCCAACAGCCGCAACCCCGAAGCACTCTACAACCTCGGCACGGCGATGCTGGCACAGGGTCAGCCCAAGGAGGCCATGAAGCACTATGAGCAGGCGGCAGCATTGCAGACAAACAAGCATCGTGCCGCACAGATATACCACAACATGGGCGTGATCATGCAGAGTCAGAAGCAGTTCGGGCCTGCAATAGAATGCTACAAGAATGCACTGCGGCGCAACCCCTTGGACGACGAGACGCGCTACAACCTCGCGCTGTGTCAGCATCAGCTGAAGAATCAGCCGCAGGATGATCAGCAAAACGACAAGGACGACCAGCAGGGAGAGGACAAGCAACAGCAAGACCAACAGCAACAGGAGCAGCAACAACAACAGCAGCAACAGCAGGACCAGCAACAGCAAGAGCAAGAGCAGCCCAAAATGTCACGCGAGAATGCCGAGCAGCTTCTCAAGGCCGCTATGCAGGAAGAGCGCCAGACACAGGACAAAGTACAGCGCGCACAGCAGAAGCCTATGCGACGCCAGCTCGAGAAACAATGGTAAAGGACTGAAAAAGAATAGAAAATCATAAAATGAGAATATCCTATAAGATCCTATTCACTATAGTTTTCGCTATTGGCCTCACAATAGCACAAGCAACTCCTACACAGGCTGCAAAGGTAACAGCTCCCTCCCTCTCGCAAAGCATGGGTGAATCCATCACCGTCCGTGTGCAGGCTCCCTCCGAGGTCATTCAGGGCGACCGCTTTCGTGTGTCATATGTGGTGAACACCAGCGATATTGATGACTTTCGCGTCGGCGATTTCGAGGGCCTGATAGAGCTCTTCGGCCCCAGCCGCAGTCAGCAGTCCAGCTTCTCGATGGTCAACGGCAAGACCACGAGCAGCAGCAGCGTGACATTCACATACACGCTGACCAGCGACCAGCCCGGCACATTCCGCCTGCCGGCAGCAACGGTGAAGAGTGGTGGCGAGACGGTGGTGTCTGGCACGCCGCAAATCCATGTCCTGCCTGCCGGCAGTGGCAGCACGCAAGGTGGCAACTCTCAGGGCGGCAGCGCTCAAGGCGGACAGCCCCATGCCTCGCAGCCCGACCGCATGCGCACACAGAACGTCGGCGACCGCATCACGGGTTCCGATATCTTCATTGCCGTTACTGCATCAAAGAAGAAAGTCTTCGAACAGGAGGCAGTGTTGCTGACATACAAGCTCTACACTTTGGTCAATGTTAGCCAGATGCAGGGCAAGATGCCCGAGCTCGACGGCTTCCATGTGCAGGAGCTCGACCGCCAGCGCCAGCCCGAACTGAAGATTGAGCACTACAACGGCAAGAACTACGGCACCGTGGTGTGGAGCCAATATGTGGTCTTCCCACAGCGGTCGGGCACGCTGACCATACCCGAGATCAAGTTTGATGCCACCATTGTTCAGCAAAACCGAAGCGCCGACCCCTTCGACATCTTCTTTGGCGGCGGTTCGATGGTACAGGAGGTGCGCAAGGTTGTCATGGCGCCGGCTGTGACACTGCAGGTCGAAGCACTACCCGAACCGCGTCCCGCTGGCTTCTCAGGTGCTGTTGGTAAGTTCAGCATCAGCTCAAGCCTCACGCCACAGAGCCTGAAGGCCAATGACGCCACAACACTGCGCCTCACTGTCAGCGGCACGGGCAACATGAAGTTGATGAACGCACCCACGGTGGCGTGGCCTAAGGATTTCGAGAGTTATGACCCGCGCACCGAGGAGAAGACACGCATCAGCGCAGCTGGTTCGACAGGACAAGTGGTGTATGACTACATCGCACTGCCTCGTCATCAGGGTAAGTACGAGTTGCCTGCACCGGAGTTCATATACTTCGACCCCTCGGCACGCGCATATAAGACCATCCGCGCCGAGGCATACACCATAGATGTTGCCAAAGGCAAAGCCACATCATCCGCCAACACCAACTATGCCAAAGAGGATGTTGAGCTGTTGGCCTCCGACATCCGATATATCAAGACCGGCTCAGCACGCTATCAGCATTCTGATGCCGACTTCCTGGGCTCGGCCTTATATTGGGCCATCTATGCAGCGATGTTGCTGGCATTTGTGGTCGTAGTGGTTGTGTTCCGCCGTCAGGCCGTGGCCAACGCCGACATCGCGCGTCGTCGCGGACGTGGCGCCGGCAAGGTTGCCACCAAGCGCCTGAAGAAAGCCCGCCAGCTTCTGGCTGCCGGCAATGCCACGGTTATGTATGAAGAAACCATGCGTGCTTTGTGGGGCTATCTGGCCGACAAACTCAACATACCTGTTAGCGAGCTCAACAAGGACAATGTCCGCCAGCGACTGACCGAGCATCAGGCCGATGCCGCTGCCATCGATGCATACATGCGCGCCATCGACGACTGCGAGTTTGCACGCTTCGCACCAGGCGACCCCGCCGACATGATGCAGCGCGTCTACAGTCAGGCCGCCGAAGCCATCGAGACATTAAAGCTATAAACCTGATTCATAGTGAGCTTGTCGAACTACTTTAAACCTTTAACTTTAAACTTTAAACTACGGCCTCCGGCCGTGTCATATATGAACCTCCGTTCCGTATGCCGCTGTATTACAGCGGCCCCAATATTCCTCCTGTCCATACTGACCTGCAACATCGTTGCAGCTGAGGACACCCTCTCCGTGGCCATGCCCATGTCCACCGACAGCACAGCCGTCACACCTGTCGAGGAAGTCACCAAAGTCGCTGCCGACTCGGCCTATGCCAAAGAGCATTTTGCTCTCGCCGCAACAATCTACAAGGCTCTCATAGCACAAAACGGCGAGAGCGCTGAGGTATATTTCAACCTTGGCAACAGCTACTATCGTCAGGACTCCATCGCACAGGCCATCCTCTATTATGAGCGTGCCCTGTTGCTTGACCCTGCCGATGCAGACATCAGACTCAACCTGGACATGGCACGTGCCAAGACAGTGGACAAGGTGGTGCCTCAGTCCGAACTATTCTTCGTCACAGCGTGGCGGTCGCTCGTCCTCTCGCAAAGCGTTCATTCATGGATGCTGTGTGGGTGGATAGCCTTCGCTCTGTTGCTGCTGCTGTTGGGCGCCTGGCTCTTTGTGCCGCGTGTGGGCTTGCAGAAGGTCGCCTTTGCTGGTGCTGTCGCAGCGCTGTGCGTGTGCATTGTAGCCAATCTGGCAGCTTTCAACCAGCGTCGACAGATGCTGCAGCGCGACGGAGCAATCATCTTGTCGCCATCAGCTGTTGTCAAGAGCACACCCAGCGCCACAGGCACAGACCTCTTCATCCTCCACGAGGGAACACATGTCGACATCACTGACGACAGCATGCGCGACTGGGTGGAGATACGCATGGTCGACGGCAAGGCCGGATGGCTCGAACGCAGCACAATAGAAGTCATCTAAAATCTTTAAACTTTAAACATTAAACTTTCAACTACGAGCTTGCTCGTGAATATAGTATCCATAGACCAGCAGCTCTTCCTCCTACTCAACGGCAGCGAAAGCACTTTCCTTGATGTCGTCTTCACAGACATCACGCGCACCATCACGTGGGTGCCCATGCTGGTGTTGCTGCTGCTCGGCATAGCACGCGGACGCAGCTGGCGACAGACGCTGTTTTTCGTCGTCGGGGCGGCACTTGTGGTACTGATTGCCGACCGCTTCAGCAGTGGACTGTGCAAGCCTTTCTTTCACCGACTCCGCCCCAGCCACGAACCTTCATTGCAGGGAGTTGTGGACCTCGTTGACGGATACAGCGGCGGTATGTATGGCTTCATCTCCAGCCATGCAGCCAACACCTTCGGCATAGCTACCTTCACTGCACTGTGCCTGCGACACAACTCTCCAAATTTTCATTTCTCAATTCTCAATTCTCAATTCCCCATCGCCCTCACCATGTTCGCATGGGCGCTGCTCTCGAGCTACTCGCGCATATATCTTGGCGTCCACTATCCAGGCGATATACTTGCTGGCGCCCTTGCCGGCTGCCTAATAGCCTTCATCGTTTATGCTATCATGCGATGGCTGACAGCACACCTCAATTCTCAATTCTCAATTCTCAATCCTCCATCCTTATGCCCCTCCTCGGAGAGGGCTCTCAGCATACTCGAACGTCACACACCAACATTGTTCCTGCTCACGCTGGCCGTGATACTGGTCCATGCCCTCGTCGTCAGCTGAGAAAACTATAAACCATAAACTATAAACTTTCAACTACGGCCCACGGCCGTGTCCATCATGATCAAACGCGTTTTCGTCTCCGGCTGCTATGACCTGCTCCACTCAGGTCACATCGAATTCTTCCGTCAGGCTGCACAATATGGTGACCTGTACGTCGGCATAGGCTCCGACGCCACATACCTTGGCTACAAACACCGCCAGACCGTATATCCTGAACAGGAACGCCTGTTCATGGTCAAGAGCATACGCTATGTCAAGGATGCGTACATCAACGCTGGCAGCGGCGTGATGGACTTCGTGCCCACACTGGATATTGTCAAGCCAGACGTTTTTGTCGTCAACAGCGATGGTGCCAGCGACGAAAAGGAACGCGTCTGCCGTGAGCGCGGCATAGAATACATTGTTCTTCAGCGCACGCCACAGGAGGGATTGCAGGCACGCTCCAGCACCGACCTCAAGGCCGCCACATGCCAGCTGCCAACACGTTTAGACTTGGCAGGTACATGGATAGACCAGCCCTATGTGTCGTGTTTCGGTGCCGGCTGGGCGCTGACCATCTCCGTCGAACCCACCTTTGAGATACGCGAACGTTGCGGACTGAGCACATCCACACGCAATGTCATCAAGAGCATCTGGCCCTACCGTCTGCCCGACATGGTGCCCGAGACACTGGCCCGCCTCGTGTTCTGCTTCGAGAACAGCCCCGAGCGTCAGGACGGCTTTGTCAGCGGAGCACAGGATGCCATCGGCATCTGTGTGCCGGGACTGTGCCGACACTACTACAATGGCCACTTCTGGCCCGAGCGCATCGAGACATGCAACGATGTCGCCACGCTCGACTGGCTCGAGCAGCACCTGTGTATGATTCCTCTTGAGCCCCGCCACTCGCGTTGCTCCGTCGTCGAGGGTAAGGACATCACGCCCACTAAGGTCAAGGCCCTGACCACGGCTGCCGATGCCTGCTGGCAGGCCATCATGCGTCACGACCTCGATGCCTTCGCCGCAGCCTACCGCGCCTCGTTCGATGCACAGGTGGCAATGTTCCCAGGCATGATCAGGCCCACGCTGCTCGACATAAGCGACGATGACTATGACTACGAATATATTGTCGATGCCATAGCCCGCTGGGCCGCAGAGCCCGATGTGCTCGCATGGAAGATGCCTGGTGCAGGCGGTGGGGGCTATCTCGCCTTTGTGGTGACCGACACACATCGCTTCTGCCAAGCCCATCCCCAAGCCATACCCCTGCGCATCCGCCGTCTGCAATAAACTAGCTCTAACTAGTTCAACTAGTTTAAACTACTGAAAGCCAGTTCGCTATCCCCTAATCCAAAAAAGCGGCAAAAGGCCCGGGGGTTAGCGGTTGATGATCCAGGAGGTTTGCACTTTAACATCCGGGACTTTCATGTAAATCTTCCAGGATCATTTTCCGCCAACATCCGGATGTTTTCATGCCAACTTGTGGATGTTGTACTCCTAACATCCGGATGTTACTGCGCATATCTAGAACTGCAACGAAGATTGTGTTTAATCAGGGACGCGCCCTTGACGAGAATTTCACTACAAAAAAGGTTAAAAGCGTGTACAGCTATTGCATGTCAGTTTGTGTTTCACTACCTTTGTAGCCGAAACCAGCTAACTTACCTGTGTCGTTGTCGACACAAATCTACATGACATATATTCCGCTACCTGACGGAGAAGGGCTTAGTTTCTATCTTGCTGCCGAAGACTATGTGGCACGCCACTGGGCTCCGGCCGATGACTGTTTGCTTACTTGGCAGGTCGGCCCGAGTGTTATCTGCGGGCGCAACCAGGATGTGGCTGCAGAAGTGGATCTTGCTTATTGCCGCGAGGCGGGTATATCTGTTTTCCGTCGCAAGAGCGGCGGCGGTGCTGTCTATGCCGACAGCGGCAATGTCATGATAACTTTCATTGCTCCATCAGACCAGGTTAATTTCACCTATCACCGTTTTGTAGAGATGCTGCTTTTGCTGTTGCGTCGCATTGGGGTTGAAGCCACGCACAGCGGCCGCAACGACATACTTGTCGAGGGGCGGAAGGTCTCGGGTACGGCATTCTATAAACTGCCTCATCACAGCATCGTTCACTCCACAATGCTTTTCGACACAGATGCAACAAATATGTCTGCGGCACTCACACCATCGAAGGACAAACTGCAGAGACATGGTGTGGGCAGCGTGCATCAGAGGATAACGCTGTTGCGAGAACACACCTCGGCATCGCCGGCTGACCTCAGACGGCTGGCCCAGACAAGCCTGTGTACGTCCGAGCGACAACTTAATGAAGAGGATTTCAGAAACATCCGTAAAAAAGAAAAAGAATACATAATCCAAATCCCATAATACTATGGAAGAAAAGAAAACCTGTCTATATGACAAACACGTTGCTTTGGGCGCACTGATGTCGCCCTTTGGGGGCTTCATTATGCCAATACAGTACAGCACTATCATCGACGAGCACAATGCTGTGCGTCAGCACTGTGGCGTCTTTGATGTCTCGCACATGGGTGAGGTTCGCATCACAGGGCCTGATGCTGAGCGTTATGTCCAACATATTTTCACCAATGATGTCGCCAATGCTCCAATCGGACAGATATATTACGGCATGATGCTTTATGCCGACGGTGGCACAGTGGACGACCTGTTGGTCTACAAAATGGGCGAGAATGACTTCTTTCTCGTTATAAATGCGGCCAATATTAGTAAGGACGTTGAATGGATGCAGCAACAGATGCAGGGCTTCGACATCCGCTTTGACCACCAGAGTGACTACTACGGACAGCTTGCCGTTCAGGGCCCGGAGGCAGAGGCTGTTGTTGAGGAAGTACTTGGCCTGCAGTGCAAGGAACTAAAGTTCTATACGGCCGCCCCCCTCCAACTCCCCACATGGGGGGAGAGCTCTAAACCCAATCACCTCCCCCTTGGGGGAGGACGGGAAGGGGCTATTATCTCCCGTACAGGATACACCGGTGAAGATGGCTTTGAGATTTATGGCAGTCACGACTTCATTCGTGCAACTTGGGACAAGCTGATAGAGAGCGGTCGTTGCAAGCCCTGCGGCCTCGGCTGCCGCGACACACTGCGTTTTGAGGTTGGTCTGCCGCTCTATGGTGACGAACTCAGCGCCGACATCTCACCCGTCATGGCTGGCCTGTCGATGTTCTGCAAGTTGGACAAGGAAGAGTTCATTGGCAAGGAAGCACTTGTGGAGCAGAAAGCCAACGGAGTGCCGCGTAAGCTCGTGGGCATAGAACTTTCAGACAAGGCCATTCCCCGTCATGGCTACGCAGTACTCACGCCGACAGGTGATGTCATTGGTGAGGTCACCACGGGTTACCACTGCATCAGCGTGGACAAGAGTGTGTGCATGGCTTTGATAAAAACTGAATATGCCAAGCTCGGTACGGAACTATTGGTGCAAATCCGCAAGAAGACCTTCCCGGGCGTTGTGGTGAAGAAGAAGTTCTACGACAAACATTATAAGAAATAGGAGACCCACCCCTCACCCTCCCTTGCAGGGAGGGAGTGGATACTTTTCAAGAATTAAAACAACATTTAATAACACTTAGAATTATGGCACACTTTGAAGCAGGACTCTATTATAGCGAGTCACACGAGTATGTTCGCGTAGATGGCGAATATGGTTACATTGGTATTTCCGACTATGCTCAGCACGCACTGGGCAACGTGGTGTACGTCGATATGCCCGAGGTCGATGACGAAGTCACCGCAGGCGAGGAATTCGGTGCTGTGGAGAGTGTGAAGGCAGCCAGCGACCTCATCGCACCCGTCAGCGGCACCGTCGTTGAAGTCAACGAGGCACTGGAAGACGAACCTGAACTCCTTAACAAGGATGCCTTCGCCAACTGGATCATCAAGGTCCAGCTATCGGATTCCTCTGAGCTCGATAGCCTGATGGATGTGGAGGCATACAAGGCTCATTGTGAATAAAAAAGACCCACCCCTCACCCTCCCTGTGAGGGAGGGAGTGGTCACCATTCAAGAATTGTCATTCAATCTCTCTTGATATGAAAGAAAAACAAGATGCAAAAGTAACCGCTCCCTCCCTCACAGGGAGGGTAGGGGGTGGGTCTTTTAAGTACTTTCCCCATACCGAGGAAGACCTGCAGGAGATGCTTAAGACTGTCGGCGTGTCATCTGTTCACGACCTCTTTGCCGACATACCAGAGGCAGCACGTTTCGGCCGCGACTATAATCTGCCGCAAGCGCTTTCAGAGACAGACCTGCGTCTTTTCTTCGAACAACTAACGGCACCCTTCAACACCCAACAACTCATTTGCTTTGCAGGTGCAGGATGCTACGACCATTATGCGCCGAGCGTGGTGCAGAACATCATACAGCGCTCGGAGTTTCTCACAAGCTACACACCATATCAGGCGGAGATCTCGCAGGGCACACTGCACTATATCTTCGAATACCAGTCTATGATTGCCGAGCTCACAGGCCTGGATATCAGCAATGCCTCGATGTACGATGGTGCTACAGCCACTGCTGAGGCGGCAATGATGGCATGGGATAACGCTAAGAAAGCCACTCGTTTGCTGGTGGCCGAGACTGTTGACCCCAAGGTGCGACGCGTGGTTGATACATACGCACACTTCCACGGCGTACCTATTCAACTCATACCCGCCAAGAACGGTAGCCTCGATCGTGAGGTCCTTGATCAGGAACTGGCAGCTGGCGGTGTGGCTGGAGTCATTGTTCAACAGCCCAACTACTTTGGTATCATAGAAGACTACACAGGCATAGCCGATGCCGTACACTCGCAGAAGGGATTATTCGTTATCAACGCCAACCCCAGCGACCTCGCCATCTTGAAAACGCCCGCTGAATGGGGTGCTGATGTCGCCGTGGGTGAAGGTCAGAGTCTGGGTATTCCCATGACATACGGTGGTCCGGGCGTAGGCTATATGGCTTGCACTGAGAAGCTGATGCGTAAGCTCCCAGGCCGCATCGTGGGCCAGACCCTCGACAATCGTGGTCAGCGTGCATTTGTGTTGACACTGCAAGCCCGCGAGCAGCATATCCGCCGCCAGAAGGCTACTTCGAACATCTGTTCCAACCAGAGCCTCATGGCCCTTTATGTGACTATCTACCTTAGCATCATGGGACGTGAAGGCCTGCGCGAGGTGGCAGAGATGAGCTACGCCGGCGCCCATAGTCTCCGCGATAAGCTCATTGCTTCTGGTAAGTTCAAGGACACCTTCCCAGGGCAACCTTTCTTCAACGAGTTTTGCCTCGACTACGACGGTGACCTCGACACGCTCTTGGAAGTTGCCACAGAGTGCGGTTACCTCGCAGGCGTGAAGGTTGGCGAGCATACTCTCATGCTGGCTGTTACCGAGCAACGCACGCCCGAAGAAATAGATGAATTATGCGAGATTCTCGGGAAAGTCAATCAGTAAAGCATGGATTCAGTCATTTCTTTTGCAAAGAATAACTACGATTTGATAACCCTGATGGTTGCCATTGTTGGCGTATTGGTCAGTGTTGTCTCCGTGATTTATGAGTATAAGAAGCGAAAAAGCGAGAAACAATGAATAGAACATTATATGGTAACCTGATCTTTGAATTGTCAAAGAGAGGTCGCAAAGGCTACTCACTGCCGCAGGATTATGACCGCACACACACCACAGCCGAGCTGCCCGCCTCACTGCGGCGCAAGGACGTTGCACGACTGCCGGAGTGTGATGAGCTGACAGTCGTGCGTCATTACACCAACCTCAGTCACAATAACTTCGGTGTGAATGATGGGTTCTATCCACTTGGCTCATGTACGATGAAGTACAACCCCGTCATCAACGAGGAAATAGCAGCCATGAAGACTTTTGCCAGCCTTCATCCGCTGCAGTCAGCCGAGACTTGCCAAGGTGCACTTGAAATCTATTATAATCTGCAACAGTCACTTGCCGAGTTGGCAGGCCTCAGCGAGTTCACGCTCAACCCTTGTGCTGGCGCACATGGCGAGTTGACAGGCCTGATGATAATCAGAGCGTATCACGAAGCCAACGGTGAGGTCAGGACCAAGGTCCTCATACCTGATTCGGCTCATGGTACCAACCCAGCTTCTGCTGCTGTCTGCGGTCTTGAAGTGGTCGAGGTGAAGAGCCTCCCAGATGGCACCGTGGATGTAGAACACCTGCGGCAGCTACTCGATGAGATGGGTCCTCAAGTAGCAGCCATGATGATGACAAACCCCAATACCCTCGGCATCTTCGAACCCTGTGTGTTGGAAATCACTGATATGGTCCACAAGGCTGGCGGCCTGATGTACTATGACGGAGCCAACCTCAACGCCCTGCTTGGCGAATGCCGTCCTGGTGATATGGGCTTTGATGTTATGCATATCAACCTACACAAGACATTTTCCACGCCTCATGGTGGCGGCGGACCAGGCAGCGGACCTGTTGGAGTGCGCAAAGGATTGGAGCAGTTCCTGCCTACACCGCACGTCGTGCTGGAAAAAGATGAGACAGGTGAGAGCCGCTACGCTGTTGCTTGCGACGCAGTGAAACAATCTTCACAGCAGCAGGGAGTTTCTCAAAGCTCTCTTGGCTCCGTAGGAAGTTTCTTTGGCAACTTCGGCGTGATGCTCAAGGCTTACGCCTACATCCTATCTCTCGGCCGCGAATATATCAAGCAAGTAGGCCCGTTGGCTACGCTCAACGCCAATTACATCAAGGAGAGTCTGCGTGATGACTATTTGCTGCCCATCACTGGCCTATGCAAGCATGAGGTGGTCTTCGACGGCCTTCGTGACAAGAGTACCGGCGTCACCACAATGGATGTTGCCAAGCGTTTGCTTGACTATGGCTACCACGCTCCCACCATCTATTTTCCGCTGCTCTTCCACGAGAGCCTAATGATTGAACCGACGGAGAATGAGAGCAAGGAGACCATCGACGCCTTTATTGACGTGATGCACCGCATTGCAGAAGAGGCCAAGAGCGACCCAGAGATGGTGAAGAGCGCCCCACACAACACTCCCATCGGGCGTGTTGACGATGTGTTGGCAGCCAAGCATCCCATCCTGACATACTGGCAAGCAGAAGCAGACAAAGGCTGACGCTGCTGTCACCGTCACTTAATCCCAAATCGGTCATTAGAATTGATGTCTAATGACCGATTTGTGTTAATCTGTTTTCAACGCTCTCATAGCGTTGAGCACCGCGAGCACCGTGACGCCCACGTCGGCAAAGACAGCCATCCACATCGTGGCAAGCCCGCAGGCGGCGAGTAGCAGCACGGCCACTTTCACGCCTATGGCAAATGTCACGTTCTGACGGGCGATGGAGATGGTGCGTCGGGCAATGGCGATGGCTGTTGCCACCTTTGTTGGTTTGTCATCCATCAGCACCACGTCAGCAGCCTCGATAGCTGCATCTGAGCCCAGACCACCCATCGCTATGCCTACGTCGGCACGTGCCAGCACAGGTGCATCATTGATGCCGTCGCCCACGAAGGCAAGCCCATTGCCCGTTTGTTCTTGCGATGATGCTACAAGTAGCTTGTTGACAATATCCACTTTGTCGGCCGGCAGCAGTTCGGCGTGACACTCGTCAATATTGAGCTCTGCTGCCACATGCTCAGCCACCTCGCGGCGGTCGCCGGTTAGCATCACGGTGCGTGTGATGCCTTGCGCCTTGAGTGCTGCGATTGCTTCGGCGCTGTCAGCCTTAACCGTGTCGCTGATGACTATGTGACCTGCATATTCGCCGTTGATGGCCACATGTATCACAGTGCCGTGATCCTCCAGACTGCATTCTATGACTTGTGCACCTTCGCGCTCCATCATCTTCCGGTTGCCCACGCACACGATGTCGTTCCCCACACGGGCTTTGATGCCATGACCTGCAATCTCCTCCACGTCCGTCACACGGCATCCGTCGGTGGCTTCGTCGGGATAAGCGTCGCGCATGGCTGCACCTATGGGGTGCGTCGAGAAGTGCTCCACGTGAGCTGCCAGATGCAGCAGATGTTGCTCCGAATATTTCGGACGGCCTGTTGTCTGGTGGACGGCAGAGACAGCAAACTGCCCGTGTGTCAGCGTGCCGGTCTTGTCGAAGACCACAGTGCCAATCTTCGACAACACATCCATGTAGTTGGCACCCTTAACTAATATACCCTTGCGCGAAGCACCGCCAAGTCCGCTGAAGAACGTGAGTGGAACGGAAATAACCAGTGCGCATGGGCAGCTCACGACGAGGAAGATCAGCGCACGATGAATCCAGATTGTAAGTTGAGCGTAGAGTGTCGGCAGTTGGATGCTGAAAGGAGCCAGCTGTATTGACAGGGCAATCGGCGGCAGCAGCGCCAGCGCTATTGCAGCATAGACAACTATTGGTGTGTACACACGTGCAAAACGAGTGATGAATGTCTCGCTCTTGGATTTGCGCTCGGCGGCATTCTCCACCAAGCTGATAATCTTGGCCACGGTGCTCTCGGCGAACGCTTTAGTTGTTCTCACGCGTAGCACGCCCGTCAGGTTGACACAACCTGATATCACTTCGTCTTCCACCGACACATCGCGTGGCAGGCTCTCGCCTGTGAGTGCCATTGTGTTGAGGCTCGAGGAGCCATCAGTAACCACGCCGTCAATAGGCACGCGCTCGCCCGGACGTATAATTATTGTCTCACCCACTTTGACGTCTTCGGGACTCACGCTTTCTTCGCTACCACTACGCTCCACATGTGCCACATCGGGACGTATGTCCATCAGATGGGCGATGCTGTCGCGGCTCTTGCCCTCAGCATATCCTTCGAAGAGCTCACCGACCTGAAAGAACAGCATCACAAAGACAGCCTCCGCGAATTCCGTTTCCGCACCTGGCATAAAGCCTATGACCAGCGCACCCAGCGTGGCCACAGACATCAGCAGATGTTCGTTGAAGGCATCGCCGTGAGTGATGCCCTCGGCTGCCTCATGCAGAGTCTCGTGTCCTACAAGCAGATATGGAACCAGATACACCAGCAGTAGCTGCCATGTAGACAGATCAGTAAAGTGTTCTATTAGCATGGCTGCCGCCAGCAGCAATGCTGCAATAACAATCAGTGTCACTTGTCTGCTTGTGCCGCCGTGTTCATGATGGTGTTCGTGATGGTGCTCATGGTGATGTTCACATGAGCAGCATTCATGTTCGTGATGATGTGCCATGTTCAATAAATAATGTTTATTAATTCCTTTTGACGGTGCAAAGTTACAACAAGATTGTTGCAACCCTGTTGCAAAGGTTGAAACTATGGCATTGTATAAAGTTTGTCCGTTATCTCAGAAATCAAGATAACGGACTGATATCATCCTCTACGGCGTGGCCTTTGTCGTGTCGGATACCCTTTTCGCTTTCCGCGTGGGTCAAAACGTTGTTCTTTTATGACATTGATGGTGTGCTCTACGTCTTGTTGCTCACGGAACTCGCTTGGTGAGAGACGTCGTTCGCCAACGCTGTCAGCCTTGATGCGTGCCAGGCTGTCTGCCATGATGCTGTCGGCTGTTATGCTGTCCAGGCCAAGGCTGTCGGCACGCAGGGCTGAGCGGCGTACATCCTCTGGTTTGTGCATGCGAACAAGTAATGGATGATGCAGCAACATAAGCCTGTAGTCCTGATTGTCGTCGCCCAGTGCCAGATAAGCATGCCCCGAAATCTCGCGTGGCTGCCATGCATCGGGTGACTTGATGCGTAGTTCCACCTGTGGATTGGTGGTGATGTGTGTGATGGCAGAGCGCACTGAGTCGTTTGTGTATGTGACTATCAGGTCGACCTCCATAGCTGCTATGCCACTGCGTGCCAGTTGTGTGACTTGGAAGCGCCATAGCAAGTCGTCACCATTGAACCATGTTGAATCGGCATCTATGTGCCACTCGTAGAGGTTGTCCAGGATATTAGCTTTGAGAGCAACCATTAGTCTGTCAGCCCACACATTGGCTGTGTCGCCATATTGCGTAAGGTCTGAATAGATGTCGCGTTGGTTGTCTGATGCCATAACACCCAGAGCCTCGGCCTCGCGCTCCAAACGAGTGTCAACGTTCTTGTAGATACGTACCAACCGGTCCATATCAGAGCAATAGAATGCCATCGAGCGCTCGAAGTCTTCGTAGGTGATACCGTATTTGCGGAACACGGCCTGCTGGTATATGTACAGCAGTTCGTCTGTGGTCTGTCCTTCCTCGCGCGGGCCGCTCTCGGCCATTCCCTGAGCTATGTGATAGTCATGCAGAATCTGTGCCATGCGCGACTCCGAGATTACTCCTGCAGGCAACTGTGGCTTGCAGCCCGTGAGCACGACGGCAAGAAGTATGAACAATGAATAATGGACAAAGGAAGATGGACGACGGTGCTTCATTCCTCATTATGCATACTTAATTCCTCTTCTCCTTCATCTTCACATTGTTTGTGCTCATCTTCTCCGAGTTCGCGTGCCAGCGTGTGGCGGTAGAATACAGCCAGCGATAGCGCGCCTGTGGTGATGCATGCATCAGCCACATTGAAAATGTAGGAGAAGAAGTGCTCCATGCGTCCGCCAATGAATGGCATCCATTCGGGCCATGTCCAATCGGCAAGCGGGAAGTGCAGCATATCCACAACTCGGCCGCGCAGCACTGTGCCATAGCCCTGTCCGAATGGCACAAGCTGTGCGACATAGGGTGGGGCAGGGCTGTCGAAGATGAGTCCATAGAACACGCAATCGATGATGTTTCCAACGGCACCGGTTAGGATCAGTGACAGGCATAGCAGGTAGCCCCAGCTGACATCTCGGCGCAGCAGGCGCACGATGTACCACAGCACTGCAACAGCAGCCACCAAGCGGAAGGCTGTGAGGAAGTACTTGTCGAAAAACTCCATACCAAAGGCCATACCGTTGTTCTCGACAAAGGACAACTCAAACCACGGCGTGACCTCGATGACCTCGTGCAGAGCCATGTGTGTCTTCACCCAGAACTTGGACCATTGATCCAGAGTGAGCCCCACAGCAAAGACTAATGCCACACTGATTGCTTGCAAACTATGTTTGCTCATCTATTATCTTCTGATATTATTTTATCTATGGTGTTTGCGGTCGTTCTTGACCTCTATGCTCAGTGTAGCATGAGGCACGGCGCGCAACCGCTCCTTGGGTATGAGTTTGCCTGTCTCGCGACAGATGCCGTAGGTCTTGTTGTCGATGCGCACCAATGCGGCTTTCAGCCCAGTGATGAATTTCTGCTGTCGCAGCGCCATCGCCATGAGTTGGTCTTTGGTCTGCACTTCTGAGCCCTCTTCCAGCGCATGGTAGGTTGGTGCGGTGTCGTCGGCTTCGTTGTTGTCGCGGTTCATGATGGCGTCCATCGTGTGCTCATAGTCGCTTTGCGCTATGGCAAGCTTCTCAAGGATAATCTGGCGAAACTCTTCCAGCTCCTCGTCGGAATAACGAACTTGTTCGGCCATAGGGAATTAAGAATGAGTAATGAGAAATGTATAGTATGTTCTGTCTAATCTTTTGACTTATCGTGACACAGCAATGTTGATGTCTACGGTGAAATCGTCGAAATCAAGTGTCTTGGCATTGTCCACGTTGTCCACCAGCTCTAGGCTGTCGGCCAGCACTTGCGAGCAGATATAGTCCTTGAAGGTAGCCACTGCCTCGTCAGTCTGCGGCGCATGTGCCATACGTATGTTGATGCGGTCGGTGATTTCCAATCCGCTCTCCTTGCGCAGGTTCTGTATGCGCTTGACCAACTCGCGTGCAGAGCCCTCTGCCCGCAGTTCTGGTGTTGTCGTGATGTCGAGTGCCACGGTGAGTGTGCCCTCTGTGGCCACGCTCCATCCTGGTATGTCTTCGCTGTAGATCTCTACATCTTCGAGGTCGATGGTGACGGCCTCGCCTGTGGGCAACGTCAGCGGCAGCTGTCCGCCTTCGAGTTCAGCTATCTGCTGTTGTGTCAGGCCCTGTATTGCAGCGTTGATGTCTTTCATCAGTTTCCCGAACTTCTTTCCCATAGTGCGGAAGTTGCATTTCACCTTCTTGGAAAGCAGGCCTGCGCCCTCGACGAACTCCAACTGTTTGACGTTGACCTCGTCGAGAATGAGCTGCTTGACGGCCTCGATGCTCATCTGCAGCTCGTGGTCGGTTACGGGGATTGCGATGCGTGCCAGCGGCTGTCGCACGATGATCTGTTCCTTCTTGCGCAGCGAGAGCACCATGGATGTGATTTGTTGTGACAGTTCCATGCGGCGCTCCAGCTCCTTGTCGATGCGTGTGGTGTCGGCTATTGGGAACTGAGCAAGATGCACGCTGCCTTCGTTATCGCCGACAGCGGCGTGAAGGTCGCGGTAGAGGCGGTCAGCATAGAATGGTGCTATCGGTGCCATGAGGCGACTCACGGTCTCCATGCATGTGTATAGCGTCTGGTAGGCGCTGAGTTTGTCGATGCTCATGCCTCCGCCCCAGAAACGCTTGCGCGAGAGGCGTACAAACCAGTTGCTGACGTTGTCGATGACGAAAGACTGAATCAGTCGTCCAGCACGCGTGGGCTCATAATCGTCGTAGCAGGCATCCACCTCGAGGATGAGCGAGTTGAGTTCGCTGAGTATCCAACGATCCATCTCCGGACGGTCGTTCATCGGCACGTCAGCTTCCTCGTAGCTCCAGCCGTCGACGTTGGCGTACATGGTCAGGAACGAGTAGGTCTGGAAGAGCTTGCTGAAGAATGAGCGGCTCACATCTTGAACTCCATCTTCATCATACTTGAGGTTATCCCATGGTTGTGAGTTGGTTATCATGTACCATCTCACGGCATCTGGGCCATACTTCTCGATGTTGTCAAAGGGGTTGATGGCGTTGCCAAGTCGCTTTGACATCTTCATTCCGTTCTTGTCCAGCACGAGGCCGTTGCTGATAACAGCCTTGTATGCCACGCTGTCGAAGACCATCGTGGCGATGGCGTGCAGGGTGAAGAACCATCCTCGCGTCTGATCCACGCCTTCAGCGATGAAGTCTGCGGGATATACTACGCGCTTGTCCAGTGCTTCCTTGTTCTCGAAGGGGTAATGGATCTGTGCGTATGGCATAGCTCCGCTGTCAAACCACACGTCGATGAGGTCCAACTCGCGACGCAGCGGTGCGCCGCTCTCGCCGACAAGCACAATGTCGTCCACGTATGGGCGGTGGAGGTCGATGCGATCGTAGTTCTCCTGTGACATATCGCCTGGCACGAAGCCCTTGTCCTTGAGAGGATTGTATGCCATAATGCCAGCGCGCACGCTCTTCTCAATCTCGTTGTATAGCTCTTCTATACTGCCGATGCACAGCTCTTCGCGGGTCTCGCGGTTGCGCCAGATGGGCAGCGGCGTGCCCCAGTAGCGTGAGCGGCTGAGGTTCCAGTCGTTGAGGTTCTCGAGCCACTTGCCGAAGCGTCCGGTGCCGGTGCTCTCGGGCTTCCAGAGGATGGTCTTGTTGAGCTCCATCATGCGCTCCTTGGCGGCTGTGCTGCGGATGAACCAGCTGTCGAGCGGGTAGTAGAGCACAGGTTTGTCGGTGCGCCAACAGTGCGGGTAGTTGTGCACGTGCTTCTCTATCTTGAATGCTGTGCCGGCTTGCTTCATCTCCATGCACAGCACGATGTTGAGGTCTTCGGTCTTGGCCAGAGCTTTCTCATCCAAGTCGGCGTACTGCGGGTCGTAGGCGTTCTTGACGAAGTCGCCGGCGTGGTGCCAGTATTCGTCGAGGACACAAGCATCCACAAAATCGGCATCCATGTCTTCCTTCACGAAGTATTTGCCTGTGAAGTCCACCATCGGGCGTGTGTCTCCAGCCTTGTCGATTACAAAGAGTGATGGTATGCCCGCATCCTTGGCCACCTTGGCATCGTCGGCACCGAAGGTAGGTGCAATGTGCACAATGCCGGTACCGTCTTCGGTAGTTACATAGTCGCCAGGGATGACGCGGAATGCATCGGCCGACTTGTCTACGGCCTTGCCGTCAACGAGTTCACATGGTTTGACCCACGGGAAGAGCTGCTCATAACGCAGGCCCAGAAGGTCGGTGCCCATGCACTCGCCAAGTACTTCGGGAGCTGGTACACCGTCTTCCTTGGGCGTGGGGAAGTAGACATCCTTGCGAGACTTGGCCACGATGTAGATTGCCTCCTCATGTGTGTAGGGGTTCTGGCCTTTCACGGCCACATATTCTATCTTCGGTCCTACGCAAAGGGCTGTGTTCGACGGCAGGGTCCAGGGTGTTGTCGTCCATGCGAGGATGTAAACGGGCAGGTCGCTGGATTCGGCAGGGAAACCGCCGAACACACTGGCTGCTGAATCGGTGACCTTGAACTGTGCTGTGACGGTGGTGTCCTTCACGTCGCGGTAGCATCCGGGCTGGTTGAGCTCGTGGCTGCTCAGGCCGGTGCCGGCGGCGGGGCTGTAGGGCTGGATGGTGTAGCCCTTGTAGAGCAGTCCCTGCTGATACAGCTGCTTGAGCAGCCACCACAGGGTCTCGATATATTTATTGTCATAGGTAATGTATGGATGCTCCATATCCACCCAGTAACCCATGCGACGGCTGAGGTCTTCCCACTCGCTGGTGTACATCATCACGTTCTGGCGGCAGCGACGGTTATAGTCGTCGATGCTGATGGTCTTGCCGATGTCTTCCTTGGTGATGCCCAGCTCCTTCTCCACGCCGAGTTCCACGGGCAGTCCGTGGGTGTCCCATCCAGCCTTGCGGTGCACCTGATAGCCCTTCATGGTCTTGAAGCGGCAGAAAGTGTCCTTGATGCTTCGTGCCAGCACATGGTGTATGCCCGGGTGACCATTGGCCGATGGCGGGCCCTCGAAGAACACGAATGAGGGCGCTCCCTCGCGTTCGCTGATGCTGCGATGGAAGAGGTCTTCGCCATCCCACTGCTTCAGCACTTCTTTATATACTTCAGTCAGATTGAGTTTGCTGCGTTCTTGAAACATGAAATGATAAGCGTATTTTATGTTTTTGTTATTCTCTTTTTGGGGCGCAAAGGTACAACAAAATATCTAAATTCCTAACGTTTAAGGCAATTTATTTCCAAAGTTGGACTTTTTTGTCCCAAACATCTTGTGGATACAACAAAAACATCTGGATGTTAAAGTGTATACATCCAGATGTTTATGCCTGTTTGTCAGGGTGTTTGTCAGTCAGCTGCTAACTTGCTGATGCGTTGCTCCTGGTCGCGGCGGCAGATGAGCAGCGAGTTGTCGTGTTCGGCAACGACATATCCGTTCAGTCCCTGCACCACGACACGTTTCTCACCCAGGGCGTGGATAATACAGTCGCTGCTGTCGTAGAGCCGTATGTCGGGCCCCACGGCGACATTGCCGTTGTTGTCCTTGGTCAGTTGTTCCTGCAGGCTGCCCCATGTGCCGAGGTCGCTCCATCCGAAGCTGGCCGGGAAGACAAATACTTCGTCGGCTTTCTCCATCACTGCATAGTCAAACGATATGCTTGGGCATTTGGGGAAATGCTGGTTGATGGCAGCCTGTTCATCGGCTGTGCCGTAGACTGGCAGAAGTTGCTCGAAGATGCTGCTGATTTCAGGCGCATAGACTCGCAAGGCATTGACCACGGTGCTAACGTGGAAGATGAAGATGCCTGCATTCCAGAAATAGGATTTCTGCTTGATGTATTTCTCGGCCGTCTCCACGTTGGGCTTCTCGCGAAAGGCATCAACACGGTAGATTTCCTTTGCCCTGACGCATGCAGCGCTGAGGTCGGCCTGGATATATCCGTAGCCAGTTTCGGGGCGTGTTGGTTGCATGCCCAGTGTGAGTATGCCGTCGGCTTCGGCAGTGAAGGCCAGTGCCACGCGCATCACCCGCTTGAACTCTTGCACGTCCATTACGATGTGGTCCGATGGTGTCACGATTATGTTGGCCTTGGGGTTCTCGGCCTTTATACGCCAGCTGACGTATGCTATGCATGGTGCTGTGTTGCGTCGGCATGGTTCACGCAGAATGTGGCTGACGGGGATGTCCGGCAGCTGCTGGTGTACAATGTCGGCGTATGCATCGGATGTCACAACCCATGTGTTTGCCATGGGGCACACATCAGCAAAGCGGTCGCAAGTGAGCTGGATCAGCGTGCGCCCGCAGCCCAGTGGGTCTATGAATTGCTTGGGCTTATGCGGCGTGCTCATAGGCCAGAAGCGGCTTCCTATCCCGCCGGCCATGATTACAAGATGTGTATTGTTATCCATAACATTTAGTAATAAGATGTTCGACAATAGATATGCTCCTTCGAATACTTGTGTTTAATGATGCAAAAATAGTTGGTTCTTGTCGAAAAGCTCGCATAAAACTGTCGTTTTCTATTCAAAATGAGAAAAAAACTAAAAAAAAGATATTCTCTCTTGGCCATTATCGGAAAAAAACATATATTTGCACGATTTTGGCAAGGGAAATACATTCTTTACTGTTCGATGCAATACTAATTTTATCCTAGAGGTATTGTGGCAGCAAAAGTATCACCTGGTGAGACGCACGAGTATCTCTGGTGAGACGCACAAGTATCACCGGTGATACTCGCAAGTATCACTGGAGATACACGCGCGTCTCACCAGGTGATACATGTAGTAGGCATTCATGTGCGTGCGCAAACCTATTTATTATCGATTGAGATACTTTTACTCTCAAATATGTCCGATTGACGGTTCGCTGGCACAGACAACAAATATTTTCAAAAAAAATCGTTTCAGACTGTTGTCGCATCGACACTTTTTAGTATCTTTGCCCGCAAATGTGGGCATAATTCTATGTTTGCGTACCTTCATCCAACCGTTGAACGATGAGCGCCTGCATAGGTCATGCGACTCTTCACACCAGAGTTCATCATCTAAACACTTTATATTTTAACATCTTACATTATGAACGACATCAAGACCCTTAACCACGCAGCCGACAATATCCGTATTCTGGCTGCATCGATGGTGGAGAAAGCCAAGAGCGGTCACCCAGGCGGAGCTATGGGTGGAGCTGATTTCATCAACGTACTCTACAGCGAGTATCTGCAGTATGACCCGGCAGACCCGACATGGGTGGGCCGCGACCGTTTCTTCCTTGACCCGGGACACATGGCTCCGATGCTCTATTCACAGCTCGCGCTGGCAGGCAAGTTCTCGCTCGATGAGCTGCAGCAACTGCGTCAGTGGGGCTCGCCCACACCCGGTCATCCCGAGGCAGACCCCGCACGTGGAATCGAGAACACCAGCGGTCCTCTTGGTCAGGGCCACACATTCGGTATTGGTGCTGCCATCGCTGCCAAGTTCCTGGCTGCACACACCGGTAACCCGACATTCGACAAGGAGACAATATACATCTACATCTCCGACGGCGGCATTCAGGAAGAAATCAGCCAGGGTGCTGCACGCATCGCAGGCACGCTGGGGCTGGATAACATCGTGATGTTCTATGACAGTAACGACATCCAGCTCTCGACCGAGACTGCTGAAGTGATGAATGAGGACACAGCTATGAAGTACCGCGCTCTGGGCTGGGAAGTGTTCTGCATCAACGGCAACGACGCAGTCGAGATTCGTCAGGCCATCGAGAAGGCTAAGGCCGTGAAAGGCAAGCCCGCGTTGATTATCGGCAAGACCGTGATGGGCAAGGGTGCGCTGAAAGACGACGGTTCGAGCTATGAGCGCAACTGCAAGACCCACGGTGCTCCCCTCGGTGGCGATGCTTATCGCAATACTATAGCCAATCTGGGCGGAGATGCTGATAATCCGTTTGTTATCTTCGATGATGTCAAGGAACTCTACGCACGTCGTGCCGAGGAACTGAAGGCCATCGCCGCCCAACGCAAGGCTGAGGAGGCTGCATGGGCCAAGGCTAATCCTGAGTGTGCAGCAGCCCAGGCTGAGTGGTTCAGCGGCAAGGCTCCGAAGGTGGACTGGAGCAAGGTCAGCCAGAAGAGTGGCGATGCCACGCGCAACGCCAGTGCTGCTGTGTTGAGCCAGCTCGCCGAACAGGTGCCCAACATGATCTGCGCATCGGCCGACCTGAGCAACAGCGACAAGACCGACGGATTCCTCAAGAAGACCAAGGCTCTGCAGGCCGGCGACTTCAGTGGTGCATTCTTCCAGGCTGGCGTGGCCGAGCTCACTATGGCTTGCTGCTGTATCGGCATGGCTCTGCACGGAGGCGTGATACCCGCTTGCGGCACATTCTTCGTCTTCAGCGACTATATGAAACCCGCTGTGCGCATGGCAGCTCTGATGGAACTCCCCGTGAAGTTCATCTGGACACACGATGCATTCCGTGTGGGTGAGGACGGCCCAACCCACGAGCCCGTGGAGCAGGAAGCCCAGATTCGCCTGATGGAGAAGCTGAAGAATCACCACGGCAAGAACTCCACACTCGTGCTGCGTCCTGCCGACGCACAGGAGACCACCGAGGCTTGGCGTCTGGCTATGGAGAAT
Source organism: uncultured Bacteroidaceae bacterium (assembly GCA_905233465.1). Taxonomy (GTDB): domain Bacteria; phylum Bacteroidota; class Bacteroidia; order Bacteroidales; family Bacteroidaceae; genus Physcousia. The sequence continues at coordinate 44,657 of CAJOEI010000006.1, forward strand.
ACCGACAGCCCCACAGCTCTCATCCTCAGCCGTCAGAACATTGCCGACCTGCCAGCAGGCAACGACTATGCTCAGGCCGGACGCGGAGCATACATCGTTGCAGGCAGCGACAACCAGCCCGACGTCATCCTGCTGGCAAGCGGCTCTGAGGTGAGCACACTGGTGGCCGGTGCAGAGCTTCTGCGTAAGGACGGCCTGAAGGTACGCATCGTCAGCGTGCCCTCTGAGGGACTCTTCCGCAGCCAGCCCAAGGACTATCAGCAGGCTATCCTGCCCGCTGGCGTGAAGAAGTTTGGCCTCACCGCCGGTCTGCCCGTCAACCTCGAAGGCCTCGTGGGTGCCGACGGCAGCGTATGGGGTCTGCAGAGCTTCGGCTTCTCGGCTCCCTACAAGGTGCTCGACGAGAAGTTGGGCTTCACGGCCGACAATGTCTACAAGCAGGTTAAGGCTATAATGTAGTCACAGATAGGGAGCGCCGGCAACATTCTCTCGTATTGCGATTGCCATAGTCAGTACTCCTTTTCTCAGCCGTGCGCTCCCTTTTCCTTTTTCATTTGTAAATCTCACTAATCATTTTACAGTCAATGAATAGCAAACCTATTGGCTTGGCCAGTGACCACGCAGGCTATGACCTGAAGATGCAGATTCGCGAGTATCTTGATGCCCGCGGCATGAGCTACGAGGACTTCGGCACCGACAGCACAGCCTCGTGCGACTACAGTGACTTCGGCCACGCGCTGGGCCGTGCCGTTGATGAGGGTCGTGTTGACATCGGCATCGCTGTCTGCGGCTCGGGTGAGGGCATCTCCATGACACTCAACAAGCATCAGAAGGTGCGTGCCGGATTGGTGTGGAACACAGATGTCACACATCTCATCCGACAGCACAACAATGCAAATGTAATCGTCTTTCCCGGACGCTTTATCTCCAAGGAAGATGCCTACGCTTGTCTGGATGAGTTCTTTGCCACGCCCTTTGAGGGAGGACGTCATCAGGCACGCATCGACAAGATTCCTCTACAGTGAATGTGTGACCGTCCGCCGTGCGCTTAAGGCTCATTCTGCAATAGTTGTTTTTCACTCGCTAACATAATTTTATCAGATATGGCAGACTTGACGGTCTCGTTGGGCAACTTGCAGTTGCAGAACCCGGTTATGACAGCTTCAGGCACTTTCGGTTATGGCTTGGAGTTTGGCGACTTTGTCGACCTCAATCGTCTGGGCGGCATCATCGTGAAGGGTACGACTCTGGAGGCCCGTCAGGGCAATGCATATCCACGTATGGCAGAGACACGCCAGGGCATGTTGAATTGTGTGGGGCTGCAGAACAAGGGTGTAGATTACTTCTGCGAGCATATCTACCCTAAGTTGCAGGGATTGCGCACGGCAGTGCTGGTTAATGTCAGCGGCAGCAGCCTGGAAGACTATGCAGAATGTGCCAGACGCATAGCAGCATTGGAGGACATCCCGGCAATAGAACTTAATATCTCTTGCCCAAATGTGCGGCAAGGCGGTATGGCCTTTGGTGTCACCACTGGTGGTGCGGCGAGCGTTGTGCGCGCTGTGCGTCAGGCTTATCCCAAGACCTTCATCGTGAAATTGTCACCGAATGTGACTGACATAGCTGAGATAGCCCGTGCTGTGGAGGCCGAGGGTGCAGATGCTGTCTCGCTGATAAACACATTGCTGGGAATGGCCATCGATGCCGAGCGTCGTAAGCCTGTGCTTAGCATCACCACAGGTGGCCTGTCTGGTCCTGCAGTGAAGCCTGTGGCATTGCGCATGGTGTGGCAGGTGTATAATGCAGTGCGCATACCCATTGTGGGTTTGGGTGGGATATGCAATGCCACGGATGCGATAGAGTTTATTCTGGCTGGTGCCACTGCTGTGGAAATAGGTACAGCCAACTTTATCGATCCCGCTGTGACGATGAAGGTTATTGACGGAATTGAGGATTATATGCAACGGCACGGAGTGACTGCCATTTCCGAACTAATTGGTGCGGCGCATTGAGAATTGATAGTTGAAAAGTGAGAATTGATAAAATTCTTGGTGGGCAGGAAGTTGAAAAGTGAACAACGTGCATTCGTGGTTATTATTGCCATGATTGTGGCTTTCTTCTGCGGAATGTTTTTTGAGCGGAGGTTGGCCACACAACGGCATGTGGATGTGGATTTGGTCATTGAGGAACCTGTTGGCAGTCACTCAGACATTATTGCAGATGCCCACAGGACTAAGCGCGGAAGTGATGGCTCCCGTGATGCTGTGACAGAGGCTTTGGATGATGATGTAGAGGTTGTTGAACCTGAGACTTTTAGCTTTGACCCTAATACCGCAAACGCTGATACATTGCTGCGTCTGGGGTTTACGTCATGGCAGGTGAAAGCATTGCTGAAATATCGCAGTCGTGGCGGCCGCTTCCACCGCACGGAGGACTTGAAACGTCTTTATTACATGACGCCGGAGTTGTATGAGCGTCTGGCCCAAGTTGTAAGGATAGACAAGCGTTATCGCTACTATGACTCAGATGAGCTGGCGGCAGATGAAGCTGCAAGGCGTGACAGCGTGGACAAGCATCGCAGTCCAAGACAGGAGAAATTTGCTGAACAGGTGCATTTGGACCTGAACAACGTTGATACAGTCACGCTGAAGAAGGTGCCTGGAATAGCCTCATATCGTGCCAGGCAGATTGTGGGCTATCGCGAGCGTCTGGGTGGCTATGTCAGCACATCACAACTGGCAGAGCTGGAGGGCTTCCCTGTCGAAGAGCTGGCAGCGTGGTTTGTTGTAGATTCATCCCGCGTGCGGCGCATCAATCTCAATCATGCGTCGGTGGCGGAGATGGGACGACATCCGTATATTGGCTTTGCCCGTGCCCGTGCTATTGAGGGCTATCGCCACAAAACGGGTCGAATAAATGCCTTGTCCGATTTGAGGCTGTTGCCCGGATTCGACGATGAATCGCTGCGGCGTATTGAGCCTTATGTGAACTATTGAGGTTCGGCGTTGAAGTCCATTGTCAGCTGTGTCGCCGACCGTGGCAATGGCTCTTTTGTCATTGTTGGGGACACATTTGGCGTCTCCCTGCGTGTCGCTTGGATGGTTCTCTTCAATCCTTCGAAATGGTATTGGCGGAAGCCCGTCATGGTGACTTCCTGTGTGCAGGCGTTGCGCCACCATGTGGCCAGTTGTGGCCGTTCCTTATTTGTCGGCAGGCGGTGGTAGCGCTTGCAGAAAGCCGCCATCTGTCGGCAATGTTGCAGGAAAATCATCTCGCGGTCATTAGCCGGGAAGTCCATTGGCTGGATGTCGGACAGTGCCTGATGGTAGAGTTGATAGTTGGGATCTTGGGTCTTGGTGCTGGTGGTGTACTTGTGGTGAGTGTAGTAGAGCATAGCCTCGACACTCTTCTGTGCTTTGGAGAACGGCCAACGCTCGTACTCTGCCAGAAAGCGTCGTATGCCTCGTATGGCACCTTGAACGAGATGCGGCGATGGCCAGAAACGTTGCGGGTAGATGACACCGGTGAGGCCCACATAGTAGCATCGGCGTTCGGGGCTGACGTCCTCGCTCTCTGCTAATATAGCCGTGCTGTCGATGTAGTACGACAGTTCATCTTCCACTGCAGCAAGATATATGCTGGTGTAGCAACTCTTGTATGTGGTATGGGAGCGTTCCGCCATCATCTGGCGGCACAGCAGGTCTACTCGTACGGGTTCTGTGGCATCGCGCAGCAAATGTACTGCCAATTCATTGAGCGAACCTGCGAAGGTGTTCCATTCACGCAACTGGTAGACCGATTTGCTTCCTACAGCCTGAAAGCGGTTGTCCCGCAGCATGTAGCTGCGGATGAAGCTGCTGTTGGTGTGGTGGTCGTCAGGATGCATCGAGCGAAACTTAGCCCATATGTCTTCTACTGACATGGGTTTGCCGTTTTGATGCAGGATATCATAGATGTCCTTGAGATAGTTGATGCTGTTTGCGTGGATTATTATCATATCGTCGCTCACTTCAACATTCTTCAGCATAGGCAACAATATACGGATGATGCTGGCTATCTCATCAGCTGTGGCGACATCGTCTTGTGTAACCTTGCGGGTGTATGTGGATATTATTATAGGCAGCGACAGATGTATATCTTCGATATTCTTCAAGTTGGCATCGTGTCCTATGGCCTCCATCATAGCTTCTATCCTGAAGTTGGCAAAACGTGTATGTGCTGCGAAAACCAAATCTGGCTGCCGCCATGTGGCATCGTTGCTCCGATGGCCATTGGCACGTGTGCCATTGGATTGCAGGGAAATGATGTTTAGTGGGGCTACCAGCCGCAGGATGGATAGAAAACCAAAGAATGTGACGCCGTTAAGATGTTCAGCCTCACGTATAGCATCCCATTTAACGATGTCAGTTGTGAGCAGCGGCTCGGAGATGAAGTCCAGCGCCTGCCAGCGTTGTAGGTCCCACACAGGCAAGTCCTCATCAGAGTGTGCGATGTTTGAAGAACTGATTTGGCGTACGCGTTCACGTGTCAAACCGAATTCCTGTCCCAGTTTGGTCATCGATTCTTGCTCGCCGCATATACCATTTGCATGCGCATAGAGCTGCATGTGTTTTGATGACGAGCGCAGCAAGAACTTTGATGCGATGAAGAAGACAGGGTATCTGCCCTCGTGTTGATGGAAATCCACGACAAACCGGCATTCATCAGCTGTGAGAAAAGGATATTCGTGAGCGGTGATGTCAAGAAACACTTCAAGCTGTTGACCGTTTTCTATCTTCTGATATGTATCGTAGAAGTCCTGAAGGAACTGTTTCACCACAGTGATGCTCTGCCGGCCCATGCCTCTCCATTTGGCCAACTCTGATGGTTTGTTGAGATAGAACTCGATGTCCTGATATGTTAATATAGCGTGACTTATCAGATTCCTGGCACGCGAGTTGCTGACTCTGCTAATCATGTGTGTTAACAGATGCTGTGTCAGTTCCTTGGTCGCTTCGGTGTCTGGATGTATGATGATAGTTGGGTGAGGCATGATGATTGAATGTAAGAAATAGAATGTGATAGGGCAGGTTCGGCTCGTAGTTAGAGCCCTGTGATGAATTTATCTGCCCAGTTCAGGATTAGGTTGTGGCCGTCATTGTTGAGGTGCGCGGTGTCGCCGTTTTGGAAGTAACGCTGGCGGAAGTCTTCGGAACGTACATGTATGCCGCTCTCCAGATCGGCGCGCAGCACAGGAATGCTCCATTCGCCACAGACTTCGACAATGGTGTTTATAACCTGATGGAAGCCTGTACGGTTGACGTTCCATGGTGTGACAAAGGCTATGCGTGCCTGTGGGAACTTGTCAATGAGACGTGCGCAGAGATTCTCCATGGCATCGCGGAAGATGGCGAGACTGTCGGCGCTGTCCTTGATGAGCCCGGCATCATTGTGCCCAGCGATGACGATGACATAGTCAGCAGACATCTGGATTTCGCTCAAGCGTGTGAGCATTGATGGCCCAAAGCCGTCGCGTGTGCGGTCGAAAGCAATGCTGCTGCCGTTGCGGCCGTAGTTGATATATCGCATGTTGTGGCGTTGTGCAACCTTGTAGTGCCAGGTGTTCTCGAACGGCTCCCTATGGTTTTTAACATATGAGTCGCCGAAGACAAGAAGGGTCTTGTTGTCGAGATGGTCTGCAGGTGTCGTCTGTGCCACAGCAGGAGAGCCGAACAGACATGCTGCGACGAATGCCAGATAGAGTAGGGGAGATGTGATATGTTTCATGACTATAGTGGGTTTATTATTACATTAAGCACAATTCATAGTTCAACGTCGTTCATAGCCCCAGTCGTTGATGGCCTGACTCCAATAGCGGTTGACGAGGTCGATGGTACGGGGCTTATACTCGTATTGGTTCTTCTTGTAGCCACGTTTGCTCTCTATGTATGAGCGGATTGCTGGCTCGGCATCGTCCCATCCCGGCAGCTGCAGCTTGGAATAGATGTTGCGTGTGGTGGTATAGGCATCGTTCTCGAAGTCCTCAAAACGAACTTCATACAGGTTGCCTTCGGGGATGAATAGCTTTTGCCGCTGGTATGCTTCATACAATCGCGGATAGACCTGTATGCAGTTCATCTCGACATCGTCGTCGCTCACAGCCTGTGCGCGCAGTGGTGCAATGGTCTGTGTGAAGAACGACCGAGTGCTCTCGAACACGGTGTATGGATTGCGCATGAGATAGATGAACTTGGCATTGGGGAACATTTCCACGAGAGCCTGAACATGACCTGTGTGGGGCGGATTCTTCGACAAGTATTGTGTGCCACCGGTGTTCCACATCGATATCTTCACTATCTTCATGAAGGCCTCTTGATATGCCCGCTTCTCTTCGGGGGTGATGTTGTCGAAGGTGAGATAGCGGTCGCAGAACTCCAGCTGATGCTTGGGGTAGTACCAGAAGTTGTAGTAGGAGTATGGCATAGTGTTGTTCATGGCGAACTCCTCTTCCTGTGGTGTATCGGGTGTGAGCTCCATGCCGTCGGTGGGCCGGTGGCTGGGGATGAAGATGTTCATCATGAACTTCATGAACGGCTGTCCCCACAGCATCAGGTGAGGAAACACAGTCTGATAGGTTGTGGTGTGGGCAAAGTGGTGATCCTGTGCAAAGATATTGTGCACAAAGGTCGTGCCGCTACGCCAGTGACCAAGAATGAACAGTGGGTCATGCTCCAGAGGCTTGTCACGCAGCAACTTGTCATAGCGTCGGTCTTGTATCGGTGCGGGTAATGACAGCAGACGTTGCAATGCCTTGGTCATCCGTATCTTGGTGCGGTATTGAGGATCCTCTTTCCAGAGTGAGGTCATTTCGTCGAATGTCTTTCTGTCGGCACCAATAAGAGGATAGACAGGAAGGTTCTCGAATTTCAGTAAACCCATATTTGTTTGCGAATTAACTATTTACGATTAATGAGATTAATATAAGAATGGAATGATTCGTTTGCGATTGCCTACGGCTGAGTCACCAAACTCGGCACGATATTTCTTGTGTATGGCGTGGGCACGTGGCACGAGGTTCGCCGCCGTCCAGATGGGAAACACCCAAGCTGCTGGTGTCGCGGCAACAACAGCGAAGCCTATCCACTCAACGAGCTCTCCAAAATAGTTGGCACTGGTGACAAGACGATAGTAGCCACGATTGGGCAGATAGTGGCGTGTGTCGCCAGGTTGACGCAGATGGCGGATGACGTGGTCGCTATGGAGGTTGATGGCCATACCGGCAGCGAAAAGTGCTATGCCAACGATTGAGCGGAAACTCATGAGGTAGTCTACGCCGAGGGCATAGTCGGGGTTGGGGTACCAATAGAGGGCTCCGCCCTGAAGGATGCCGTTGATGGTGTTGAAGATTATGCCCATGAGCATGATAGCCACTGGCATCGTGCTGCGTCCCGTCATCAGGCAGGGGAAGACAAAGCTACGCTGAAAATAGTGAAGCTCGAAAAGACCGAAGAGCACAAGTTCGGGAATGTGCGTGCTGGCACCTGTTGAGAGCCAAATGGCAAGCATGACGAAGAACACTGGCGCTTCCATGAGCACCCAAGCAACGCGGTTGTTTATGCTCCAACCCCACTGGTGGGAACGGAACTGTCCGTAGCCGGCCGTGACGAAGTAGAGGCTTATGAACACCACAACGGCTATAGCGAGCATGGCAACGATGAGGATGTTGAAAGTGGAGGCAGAGAGCATTGTCTGTTACTTAAGCAGGTTTTCAAACTTACTTTATTACCCTTATTTCGAGGCCTTGACGAGCGAGCTCGCGCACAGCCGTGTCGATGGCGGCATAGTGGTCGGGACTGATGCCCAGTTTGGGCAGGTCAAGAGTCGGTATGATGTCGTTCTCAAGTGCGCTCTCGTCGAGAGGTGACAGAATCATGCCCACAGCCGAAGTGTTGTTGGTGATGGGGTCAATGAGGATGAATGCTCCTGTCTGACGGTTCTTGGCGTAGGCATCAAAGAACAGCGTCTTGGCCGTGAGGATATCCACTTGTCCTATCTCGTTGAGCTGGAACGGTTTGCCAGGTTTTTGCTCAAGAGTGTTGACATCCACACGATGTCGCAGAGCCACGATGCTGGCTCGCGTGGTGTTGGTGTTGTGCTTGAGGAAGAATTGCTTGCCCGTATCCATTGGCTCCTCGTCCATCCACACGAGCATGGTGGTGAAGTGGCGGCCTATGCATGGCAGATTGTCGGGGTGTACTATCATCTCGCCGCGGCTGATGTCAATCTCGTCCTCAAGGGTGATGGTCACGGACTGTGGCGGGAAAGCGTACTGTAATTCGCCATCATAGGTCACAATGCTTTTCACGTGGCTGCGTTTCATTGATGGCAGGGCAACGACCTCGTCGCCCACGCGGACGACGCCGCTGGCAACCTTACCCGAGAAGCCGCGGAAGTCAAGATTGGGACGCAGTACATACTGCACCGGGTAGCGGAAATCCGTAAAGTTGCGGTCGGCGTGTATGGGCACCGTCTCAAGGAATTCCAGCAATGCAGGTCCTTGGTACCACGGTGTGCGTTCGCTTCGCTCAACAACATTGTCCCCGTCGAGAGCCGACAGTGGAAAGCACGTGACATCCTCGATGCCGAGCTGGTCGGTCAGCGCACGGTAGTCCTGAACGATGTTGTCAAAGACCTTCTGGTCGAAGTCAACGAGGTCCATCTTGTTCACAGCCAGAACAATGTGCTTGATGCCCAGCAGCGACACCAGATAGGTGTGGCGTCGTGTCTGAGTGATGACTCCCGTCCGGCAGTCAACAAGTATGATGGCGAGATTGGCTGTTGAGCCACCCGTAATCATGTTTCGGGTATATTGCTCGTGTCCCGGTGTGTCGGCGATGATGAACTTGCGGCGGTTGGTGGAGAAATATCTGTATGCAACATCGATAGTGATGCCTTCCTCGCGCTCAGCCTTCAGGCCATCGAGCAGCAGGGCATAGTCGATGTGGTCTCCTGCATTGCCTACACGCTTGGAATCGCGTTCGAGTGCTGCCAGTTGGTCGTCATACAGTTTCTTTGAGTCAAACAGCAGACGGCCGATGAGTGTGGATTTGCCATCGTCAACGCTGCCGGCTGTGAGCAGGCGCAAGAGGTCCTTCTGTTCATCGGCATCCAGAAAAGCCCGTATATCCAATTCTTTTGACATAAGTCTGATGTGTAGATTATAGTTGATTGTTGAATGTTTAGAATCTGAAGTTATGATAGCTTGATTGTCTGTCCATCGCGAGAGATGGTTTTATTGACGATAAGTTCTGCTATGCGGCGTGTGATGACGTCGTCGGCACGCTGGCCTCGTCGCTGATATCCGAATGAGCGTGACACAACGCGCAACAAGTCCTCCATAGGCAGTGCAACGTGTTGTCGCACAGCATTGACGATGGCCTTGTCCAACTCATTCACGGGAACTGTCTCGATGTCACGTTTTTTATCAGGCGTCAGTGCTGGTTCAAACTGCACGTCTTTTGAGCCGACAACGGTCGGTGTCCTGAAATTCAGATGAGGTGCTTCTGCACGCTGCAGCGACTGTCCGCGCGTCTTCACGGCTTGCATTATGGCTTCCAGCACTTGCTCGCGGTTGTGCATCCATTCGATTGTCCACACACGCATGATGTGCCATCCAAGTCCCGTGAGCACGGAAGGCCGTGTGAGTTCGCGGTCGCGTGCAATTTCTGTTGCTGCCCATGCGCGTCCGTCGATGAGTATACCCAGGATGTAGCGACTGGGCTCCTCGGGATCAGGTACAGCAACGTCCACTTTGAACTGCGAGCGTCCCACGGCAGTGGTGGCCTCGCAGCCGCGTGCCTTAAGTGCATCGGCAATCTCGCGCGGTATGTCGCGGTCGAGGATGGTACCCACATGAGCGGCGTTCATCGACAGTGAGCCTTGCTGGGCGTATTCGAGGAACTTACGCAGTCCTGCTACGCCAGCGGCCTGTGAGCGCCGCAGGTCAATCTGTTCGGGCTTGAGCGTCGAGAAGACCATCATCTCATATCGTGCACGCGACACTGCAACATTCAAGCGTCGCTCACCGCCACGGTTGTTCAGTGGGCCGAAGTTCATGGACACATTGCCATGTTTGTCAGGACCATAGCCTATACTGAAGAGAATTACATCGCGCTCATCACCCTGAACATTCTCCAGATTCTTGATGAAGATGGGTTCGTCGCCCTGTGTGGCTTTGGCTTCGAGGTCGGGATGCTTGGCCAGCGCCTCGGTGAGAACGTCTTCGATAAGGTTTTGCTGCGCCACAGAAAATGCCACTACACCTATGCTGCGCTTGGACAGCTCGTCGTCGGCGAGGCGACGCAATATTTCGGCAGTCACGGCTTCGGCCTCGGCGAGGTTGCTGCGTCGGCCGCCTTTGTCATAGGAGCCTTCCACCTCCTGCAGCGTGACTTTTGACACGCGGTCGTCGGCCGAAGGGAAGGTATACAGACGCCCGTCGTAGTATTCCTGATTAGAGAATGCGATGAGCGACTCGTGCTTCGAGCGATAGTGGAAGGCCAGATAGTGGTCAGCCATAGACAGCGCGTGACAATCGTCCAGAATGCTATCAAGGTCGTCCAGGTCTGCCTCGTCCTCGTCCACGTTGGTGGTGTTGAAGAAACTGGTTGGAGGCATCTGCTTGTTGTCGCCAACAACGATGAGAGCCTTGCCGCGTCCTATGGCGCCAATGGCCTCTGATGTCGGCATCTGTGATGCCTCGTCGAATATCACAAGATCAAATTTAGGGCTGTCCAGGTCGATGAATTGTGCCACGCTGATGGGGCTCATCAGCATGCATGGGCACAACCGTGGCAGCAGATTGGGAATTTGGTCGATGATGTGTCTGATGCTTGTCCCACGTCCTCCGTTGGCTATGTTGCGCTTTAGGATGTTGACCTCAGAATTTGTGGCCGTCTCGCTCGTTACGCTGGGTATGTTCTTTGCCAGCCGGCAGTAGAGTTCCTTCTCTGTCAGCTTCTGGAAGTGTTCGGTGAGCTGCTTGTAGCGTTCGATGATGTCGGCCATAATCAGACCATTGAAGGACCGTAGAGCTTCATTGTCCTCAATCATCTCTGTCGCCCATGTCGTGTATGCCGTCTTTTGCAGCGCCAGTGCCGCCTCCTTGCCTGTGTGCCCATCTGTGATGAAGCGGACAATGTCCTTCAGACCCTTGTCCTCCAGCTGTTGCTGATGTTCGTTCCATCTGTACCAGTCGCGCATCATGTCGGTGTGCTGCAGCCATTGTGTGATGTTTCGTTGCAGCGTAGCAGCATAGTCTGTGTCGCAGTCGGGCAGCATGCAGATGGCATCTATCTGTCTTAACAAGCTGTGCCATTGCTCCTGTGTAGACTTGAGTGCCTTCTGCCAGTTGCGGGCTCCGCCCTCGATGTTGCGGTAGCCGCTGACAACGCTCTCTTCGTTTATGCCCATGCCAAGGCTTATGTCCTCATAATCTGCCAGCCTGTTGATGAAGCTGTCTATGTCGCTGGCCTTCATGTCCGGCTTATATGCCCGCAGTGTTGTCAGCGTTTTGCGTGTGGACAGATATCGTGGCAACAGCCACTTGGCCTTTGTCTGAAGCCATGTGCGGCGCAGTTCGTCGGCATCAAGTTTGAGAGCTTCTATGGTGCCAAAGGCAATCATGTCGCTGAGCTCTTCGAGCCATTTATAACCTCCTATGGTGTCTGGCACGTTGATGCCGCATGCTGTGTTCAACTGCTTGCGGGCGGTGTCCATGCGTTGCATCACGCTGCTGAGTTCACGCAACAGTGTCTCAAGCTGGCTGATGCTATCGCGTCGGTTGTCCTTCATGCGCAATGATGCCAATGGATGTCCTGCCGGATGGCCAGTAATCTGGAAGATAGTGTCTAAACTTGACAATTCCTGTGTGAGTTCTTCCAGTTGCTGCTCATCTATGGCCATGAGCACATCCTTGTTTATCTCTATGCCTTGGTCTATGGGTATATTGGCATAGCGCTCTATGCAGTCATAAACGGAAAGGCCGCTCTTGCCTTTCCCATGCATGGCCATCAGGTGGTTGTTGAGCGCCTTCCGTTCATTGAACAGCTCTTGCGAACGAATCTCAAAGCTCTCGCTGAGGTGGCCGTGCGTGACGTCCAATGCCTGTTGCAGCTGATTAAGGAAGTGTGACTTTGTCACTTTGTTGGAGTGCAGCTCCAGACAGAATGGATCGAGCCCTATCTTTGCCAGACGACGTTGTACCACGCTGAGAGCCGCCATCTTCTCGGCTACGAAGAGCACTCGTTTGCCTTGATACATAGCATTGGCGATGATGTTGGTGATGGTCTGGCTCTTGCCCGTTCCTGGAGGGCCGTAGAGGATGAAGCTTTTGCCTTTACCACTCTCAATAACGGCTTTCAGCTGCGAGCTGTCGACGCTGATGGGCGTAGCCACCGTTGCCGGCACGTTGTTTGTGTCGAAGTCGCGAATGTCAACATCCTTGTCTGCATCGTCCAGCAGCAGCCGTTGCTGCATGAGGCTTGCCACTACTGGGCTTGTCTGCAGCTTCTCTGCGCCAGTGTGGATATCGTTCCACATCACGAACTTGGAGAATGAGAACAGTCCCAGCAGACTCTCTTCCATGAGGTTCCATCTCGACTTGTCGCGTATGGCATTGCGTATGGCAGCAAAGATATATCTCACGTCCACGCCGCTCTCGTCGCGCGGCATCGGGTCGAAGGTGGGCAGTTGCAGCTTGAACTCCTGATTGAGGAACTCCACAAGAGTGATGTTGAGAATAATCTCTTCGTCGCGTGTGCGCACCACATATCCTGCTCCGTTCCTTACGATGTCCACGGGAAGCAGCAGTATGGGAGCATATCTCGGCAGCTCGCTGACAGGTGTCTCATACCATTTCAGCATTCCTATGGCAATGAACAGCGAGTTGGCACCGTTCTCCTCCAACGCCGTGCGGGCGTTGCGGTAGAGAGCTGTGAGCGAAGGCTTTAGCTCTTCTTCATTCAAGTATGTGTATATCCTGTGGCTGTTGATCTGTTCCACCACCAGCTCACGAAGATCGGCTGCATCGTTGGTCGAGTCGTGCATTGTGCGTGCTGCCACATTCTTCTGTTTTGGCCAGGGCTGAATGGAGTAGTTCACGCCAGTCTGCAAAATATCTTCGAGGTGGTCTATGTCGAAGCTGACAAACTGCACGGCACGTTTGCCGATGCGTGTGTTGAGCAGGTTGTTGCGCATGGTGAAGTCCAGCAACTTGCGTTCCCAGATGGCTTGTCGGCTCAGCTCACGCGCGTTCATGGCTTGGCTGAAGTCATAGCTCTGACGCTGCATGGCTTCTTCGGCTGCCTGTTTGTGGTCAATGCCTTCGTTGTTGATGACGACCGAGCCGTCAGCAGCAATAGTTTGCGTCAACGGGCGTATATTGTCGAGACGGCACCTCTTGATGTCGATTGACATCTGGAAAGCAGCCTCGTCATGCAGCTTGTCTTCTGCTGCCTGCACAGCGCTCTCGAAGCTCACGGCCCCGCTCTGTGTCAACATCGTGGTCTCTACAACTACGATGTCGTTGGTGCCGTCGCTCACAGCCTTGAGCAGGAAGGCAGCATCGTCGTTGGTGGTGTTTTGATATGTCTCGTTGCGTAGCCAGCAGCCCACAAATGCATGCCCTTGCACAATCACCACTATGGGATTGAGACTTGCTGCTTCGAGACATGAGGCGAACAGCAGCGTCAGGTCCAGACAATTGCCGAGTTTCTCTGTCAGCACTTTCTCTGCCATGCGCACCCGTTGTCCGGTTTTTTCGAAGCTGGGTGCTGCAGCTGCATAGACCAGTCCCTCGGCACGCAGGGCCTCGAAGATAGCCGCCACCTGTGCTCGCACACGGTTGGGGTTGCATGTCTGGTAGGCATCCATCTGTCCGCCACGTCCCCATTTCTCTTGTTGTCGCTGCGCTTCCACGATGATGTGTGAGAGCAGCGGGTGGTTGGGTGTGACAAAACTGGCTATCAACTCAGGCAGCACGCCAACTCCAAGCCAGTGGTCAAATGGCATGAACTGTAGCTCGCCGTCGCATGTCATCACTTGTTCATCACCTATGGATAGCGTGACGCTGAAAGATGCTGACGTCGTCTCTGTGCGACGTGCCAGTTCATCGATATCGGGCCTGATATTCAGTTGGCCAGATACCTTTCTTCCGGCTGGCACGACGTCGATGTGCTCCTCTATTGGTGACAGCAACTGACCTTCGACACGGATGCATACGTGTTCCCACGCCGCTTCACCAGTGTTGGTGAGTTCGTAGGTGGCTATCCCCTTGGGAGCATAACACAACAGTGCATAGTTGATGCGTTCTATATAACTCAGGCTCAGCTCTCCGCTGTGGCTGTCGGGAAGAGAATGCTTGATATCCATGCGCGCGCGTACATTAAATATATTATTTGTAATGATGCGTCAGAAGTAACCTTCGCGTTTCTTCTGTTCCATGCTGGCTTCCTGGTCGAAGTCAATGACGCGGGTAGTGCGTTCGCTCTTTGTGGTTGTCATCATTTCCTCAACAATCTCTTCAATTGTTGTTGCGTTACTCTCCACGGCTCCGGTCAGTGGCCAGCAGCCAAGTGTGCGGAAGCGCACCATGCGTGGCTTGATGAGCGGACGATACTGTTCGGGCAGGCGGTCGTCATCGGCCATGATGAGGTTGCCGTCAATCTCCACACAGGGACGTTCCTTGGCGTAGTAGAGTGGCACGATGGGTATGTTCTCCAGTCGTATGTACTGCCAGATGTCCAGCTCTGTCCAGTTGCTGAGGGGGAAGACGCGTATGCTTTCCCCTTTGTGTATGCGAGCGTTGTAGATATCCCACAGCTCTGGGCGTTGGTTCTTGGGGTCCCATTGCTGGAACTGGTCGCGGAATGAGAATATGCGTTCCTTGGCGCGACTTTTCTCCTCATCACGACGTGCTCCGCCGAAAGCCGCATCAAACTTGTATTTATTCAGTGCGTCAAGCAGAGCCTTGGTCTTCATGAGGTCGGTGTGCACCTTCGAGCCGTGAGTGAACGGTCCTACGCCAGCATTGAAGGCTTCCATGTTCGACTCCACGATGAGGTTCCAGCCGTGCTGCTTAGCATAACTGTCGCGGAACTCGATCATCTCGCGGAACTTCCACTTGCTGTCGATGTGCATGAGTGGGAATGGCACCTTGCCCGGTGCAAAGGCTTTCTCCGCCAAGCGCACCATGACACTGCTGTCCTTGCCGATGCTGTAGAGCATCACGGGGTTTTCGAATTCGGCCGCCACTTCGCGGATGATGTGTATGCTCTCGGCTTCGAGTTCCTGAAGATGTGAGAGATGATAGTTATTCATGATGTGAGTATGTTAATAGGACAGATGATGTTTACGAGAGTAGTGAGAGGATGAGCGCTACCACTTGTTCGACGCTTGTTTGCAAAGGTTGTTGTGTCGTGTCAATGTCGAGGGCGGGGTTGGTGGGTGCTTCAAATGGCGCGCTGATGCCTGTGAAGTCCTTCACCTCACCGCGTCGTGCACGGGCATAGAGCCCTTTGACGTCGCGACACTCGCATTCTTCAAGTGGCGTGCTGACATAGACCTCAAAGAAGTCGTCCGCACCGATGATGCTTCGCGCCATCTCCCGATATTCATTTGTTGGTGACACGAATGCTGCCAGCGTGACTATGCCTGTGTCGACAAAGAGTTTGCCCACTTCGGCTATGCGACGTATGTTCTCACGGCGGTCGTCGGCGCTGAAGCCGAGTCCGGCATTGATGCCCGTGCGTATGTTGTCGCCGTCAAGGATGCGGCATAGGATTCCGCGCTTGTGCAGCTCGCGCTCCACACCGAGGGCTATGGTCGACTTGCCAGAACCGCTCAGCCCGGTGAACCAAATCATCATGCCGCGCTGGTGGAGCAGTTGCTCCTTGTCCTGACGAGTCATCATTTTATCATATATCGGATAGATGTTGTTTTCCATTTATATAAGATTATAGAATATAGGTATGAGCAGCACGCTGAGCACGAAGACGATGATGTTCATCGGCAGGCCCACGCGCACGAAATCCTTGAACTTATAGCCTCCCACACCCTGCACGATGAGGTTGGTCTGGTAGCCTATGGGTGTTGAGAAGGCTGAACTGGCGGCGAAGCACACGCACACCACGAATGGCATGGGGTTGACTCCAAGTTTCTCGGACACGGCAAGTGCCAGAGGGAAAGCCAATGCAGCTGCCGCGTTGTTGGTAATCAGCTCGGTGAAGATGTTTGTGATGAGGAACAGTGCCGCCAGGATGATGTATATGCCGTAGTCTGAGCCCCTGACGATGTCGGTGAGTGAGATGATATAGCTGGCAATGAAGTCGGCAAAGCCCGAACGCGTCATGGCCGTGGAGATGGCAAAGGCGCATGCGATGGTGATGAGCACGTCCCATGAGAAGAACTTGGTGTACTTGCGTGGCGAGAACATTCGCGTCCATGCCATGATGACCGTGGTGATGCATACGAAGAAGAACATATCCAGCTTCAGGCCTGGCATGTGTGCCTGCACGAAGTCCGACTGCGCCAGCATCTGTTTCACAGGCTCAAGCTCGCCTACAGTGGCACCTATGATCATCAGGATGAGCAGCAGCAGTGCGAACCAGCGCTTTTTCCTGCCCAATGGCGGCTCGTAGTCGCCAACGCGGTTAATCATCCAGAACACGCGGCTGTCGCCCCATGCTTTCATGAAACTATCGTCGGCATCAATGATGAGTGTGTCCTCGTGTGTGAGGCGCATGTTCATGAAGTCGCCCTGCAGAATGTTGCCGTTGCGGCTTATGGCCCGCACGTGTGCTCCATAGTGGCGGTAGAAGTCAAATTCATGCAGCGTCTTGCCCAGTCCCGGGAAGCGGTTGCCCAGCAATACTTCATGGCGCGTCATCCCTGGTGCCAAGTCCTGCTCCGCTGCTTCTTCCTCGCTGCGGCGTTCGTCAGGCAGGAAATAGCGTGAGAAGAAGATGAGGTATATCAGTCCTGCTGCAGCAATGAAGATACCCACCTTTGTCAGCTCAAACATCGACATACCATCAATGCCGAAGCGCATAAGTATGCCTTCGGCGGCGCCATTTTCCACTGCCGCAGCCTCGTCCTTGGCTTCCTGCAGCAGCATGCCGTGTAGCACGAGGTTGGTGGTGGTGCCTATGAGCGTACAGATGCCGCCGATGACAGTGGCGTATGATAGCGGGATGAGGAACTTGGTGGGTGAGAGTTTCATCTTGCGGGCCCAGTTCTTGATCATCGGGGCGAAGATGACCACCACTGGAGTGTTGTTGAAGAAGGCCGAGATGAATGTCACGATGGGGTAGAAGCGTAGTCCGGCGCTGGTGATGGTTGCGTTCTTCCTTGGCAGCATGCGGAAGACGATGCGTTCCAGGATGCCGCTCTTGCGCACACCTTCGCTGACAAGATAGAGCAGCGCTACCGTTATCATACCCTTGTTTGCAAATCCTTTCAGGGCTTCTTCGGGGCTGATGATGCCAGCCACAAGCAGCATCACCACTGCCGTGAAAAGTATCAGTCCTGGCCGCAGACACTCGCGCATGAGTGCCACGAGCATGAACACCAGCACAGCCGCTACATATATTATAGGGAAAGACATCTGAATTTATAATTGGTAAAACGCCGCAAAGATACATCTATTTTGTTATTTAGCCAAAGGAATCATATACAAAATGATGTGTAAACAGTGAATTAAGCACAACCGTTGGATAAATTAATTCAACTTTCTGAAGTTATGATGTGGAGTTCTTGTTTCCTTATGTATCACTTGGTGAGACGCGCGTGTATCTCCAGTGATACTTGCGAGTATCACCGGTGATACTTGTGCGTCTCACTAGAGATACTCGTGCATCTCACCAAGTGATACTTTTGCTGCCACTTGAAGTGAGCATTGAGAGGCCCACACCCCATTCGGCTGAGCTCAGGGCCGAAGCCAACCCCAGTAACGAATCACAATTAAATGACATGTTTTAGTACACAGAGACACAGGAACATAGAGTTTTATTTTATCTCTGTTCCGGTGGTTTAAATTTTTTGTCTCTGTGTCTCTGTGTCTCTGTGTACTAAAATGTTGTGTAAACTAATTTTGCTCGTTCACTTAATAATACATTATGAATTAATCTAAAATGTGAATTCTTTTTTTCATTTTTCTTGGAACTTCTAAAATAAAAATGTACTTTTGCGCACTTGATTCTTACAAATCACTAAAAAAACCAAATCGTAATATTGTAAATCTTTTAATTGTAAATCATTTTAAGATGAGTCAAAAACGTGTTTACACCTTCGGCAACGGACAAGCTGAAGGAAATGCGCAGATGCGCGAGCAACTCGGCGGTAAGGGTGCTAACCTCGCTGAGATGAACCTCATTGGCGTTCCCGTTCCCCCGGGCTTCACCATCACCACCGACGTGTGCAACGAGTACTACGAGGTTGGTCAGGAGAAGATCATGGAGCTGCTGAACGACGACGTCATGGCCGCTGTGAAGCACATCGAAACCCTCATGAACTCCAAGTTCGGCGATGCCCAGAACCCGCTGCTCGTCAGCGTCCGTTCCGGCGCACGCGCTTCTATGCCCGGTATGATGGACACCATCCTCAACCTGGGTCTGAACGATGAGGTTGCCGAGGGAATGGCCAAGAAGACCAACAATCCTCACTTCGTGTATGACAGCTACCGCCGCTTCGTGCAGATGTACGGCGACGTCGTGCTCGAGATGAAGCCCGTCAACAAGACCGACATCGACCCCTTCGAGGAAATCATCGAGAAGGTGAAGGCCGAGCGCGGCATCAAGCTGGACAAGGACCTCAGCGTTGAGGAGCTCCAGAAGCTTGTTAAGCTGTTCAAGGCCGCCATCAAGGAGCGCACAGGCAAGGACTTCCCCGACGATCCCATCGAGCAGCTCTGGGGAGCTATCTGCGCTGTGTTCCGCAGTTGGATGAACGAGCGCGCCATCCTCTATCGTAAGATGGAAGGCATACCCGACGAGTGGGGAACCGCTGTCAGCGTTATGGCAATGGTGTTCGGTAACATGGGTGACACCTCTGCTACCGGCGTATGCTTCAGCCGCGACGCCGCCAACGGCGAAAACCTGTTTAACGGTGAGTATCTCGTGAACGCTCAGGGTGAGGATGTCGTTGCCGGTATCCGCACACCGCAGCAGATCACCAAGATCGGTTCTCAGCGTTGGGCTGAGCGCGCAGGTATCAGCGAGGCTGAGCGCGTAGCCAAGTATCCCTCAATGGAAGAGGCTATGCCCGAGATCTATGCTGAACTCGATGCCATCCAGAACAAACTCGAAGAGCACTACCGCGACATGCAGGATATGGAGTTCACCGTACAGGAAGGCAAGCTCTGGTTCCTGCAGACACGTAACGGTAAGCGCACCGGCGCCGCTATGGTGAAGATCGCCATCGACCTCCTCCACGAGGGCAAGATTGACGAGAAGACCGCCATCATGCGCTGCGAGCCCCAGAAGCTCGACGAGCTCCTGCACCCCGTATTCGACAAGAAGGCCCTCACTCAGGCCAAGGTCATCGCTCAGGGTCTGCCCGCATCTCCCGGCGCAGGCTGCGGCCAGATCGTCTTCCACGCTGACGACGCTCAGGCTTGGCACGCAGACGGCCACAAGGTTGTTCTCGTCCGCATCGAGACCTCTCCCGAAGACCTTGCCGGTATGTCAGCAGCCGAAGGTATCCTCACCGCACGTGGTGGCATGACCTCTCACGCAGCCGTTGTGGCTCGCGGTATGGGCAAGTGCTGCGTCTCCGGCGTAGGCAGCCTAAATGTTGACTACAAGGCAAAGACCGTTGAGATCGATGGCGTTGTCTATAAGGAGGGCGACTACATCTCCATCAACGGCACAACCGGTCAGGTTTATGCTGGCGAAGTTCCCACCAAGGCTGCAGAGCTCAGCGGCGACTTCAAGGAGCTCATGGACCTCTGCGACAAATACACCAAGCTGCAGGTTCGCACCAACGCCGACACTCCGCACGATGCAGAGGTGGCTCGCGCATTCGGTGCCAAGGGTATCGGTCTGACCCGTACAGAGCACATGTTCTTCGACGACCAGAAGATTATCGCTATGCGTCAGATGATTCTGGCCGACAGCGCCGAAGGTCGTGAGAAGGCTCTGGCCAAACTACTCCCCTATCAGAAGGCTGACTTCAAGGGAATCCTGAAGGCTATGAACGGACTGCCCGTGAACATCCGCCTCTTGGATCCTCCCTTGCACGAGTTCGTACCCCACGATCTTGCAGGTCAGGAGACTATGGCCAAGGAGATGGGCGTTGACCTCGCTACCATCCAGCGTCGCGTAGAGAGCCTCGCCGAGAACAACCCGATGCTCGGTCACCGCGGTTGCCGTCTGGGCATCACCTTCCCCGAGATCACCGCCATGCAGACCCGCGCCATCCTCAGCGCCGCTTGCGAGCTGAAGAAGGAAGGCTTCGACCCGAAGCCCGAGATCATGGTTCCGCTGATCGGTATCCTCTACGAGCTGAAGCAGCAGAAAGCCATCATCCAGAAGGTAGCTGCCGAGGTATTCGAAGAGTACGGCGTTAAGGTAGAGTTCGAGATCGGTACGATGATTGAGATTCCTCGTGCTGCTCTCACCGCCGACCGCATCGCTACCGAGGCCGAGTACTTCTCATTCGGTACCAATGACCTCACACAGATGACCTTCGGTTATAGCCGCGACGACATCGCCAGCTTCCTGCCCGCATACCTCGAGAAGAAGATCCTGAAGGTTGACCCCTTCCAGGTGCTCGACCAGAATGGCGTCGGCAAGCTCGTGAAGTACGCTGTTGAGAAGGGCCGCGAGGTTCGTCCCGCCCTCCGCTGCGGTATCTGCGGCGAACACGGCGGCGAGCCCAGCTCCGTGAAGTTCTGCGCCAAGATCGGCCTCAACTACGCCAGCTGCTCACCCTTCCGTGTGCCCATCGCACGCCTCGCCGCCGCACAGGCCGCCGTAGAAGGATAAAATCCCGAAAAAAGCGTATTAGTTAAATACGAGGCAAGGACTTGCAAAATAAGTTCTTGCCTCGTTTTCTATACTCCCCCTTGACCCCTTTGAACGGGTCTCCAATTATGAATTATGAATTATGAATTGTGAATTATGAATTGTGATCGCTCTCCATTCCGACGGTAGGACACCGAACATCTTCTTGAACTGTGTGGAGAAGTTGCGTGGGGTAGAGAAGCCGACGCGTACGGAAACATCGTTGATGGAGAGAGAAGGATTATCAGTGAGTAGTTGTGCAGCACGCTTGAGTCGGACGTTACGTATGAAGTCTGCAGGCGAGATGCCAAGCATGTTGCGCAGTTTGCTGTAGAGGTTGGTGCGGCTCAGGGCTATGTCTGCGGCCAGTTGTTCCACGCCGTAGTCCTCGTCGGTGATATGTGTTTCGATGGCTTTCAGTAGTTTGGCAACTAATACTTCCTCCTCGGGGTTCACGCCAATTTTCTTCGGGTCAACGTTTGTACCCGCGGCAAACTGGTGGCGGGCTTCTTCACGCATTTCAAAGAGCCTGTTCACGCGGTTGTCGTTTTCACGCACCAAAGCCACGCGTTTTCGCTTCAAATAAAGCCCCATTAGCCCCATTAACCCCATTAACCCCATCAAACAATAGCCAGCTTTTGCCCACCATGTCAGCCAGAATGGGGGCTGGATGGAGACTTGCACAGTCATGGCTTCACTCCACTCACCATCAGCTGAGGCAGCCTGTGCCTCAAAGACATACTCCCCTGGAGTCAAGGCTTTGTAATCGGCTTCGGCAAGGCCGATGGTTTTGTCAGCAGTTTGCCATTCATCCTCAAGGCCACTCAATCGGTATCGGTATCGGACGTGCGAGGGATGGGCATAGTCGAGGGAAGAGAACTGGAAAGTAAGATAGTTTTTGTCATATGGGAGCGTTAACTTAACGTCTTGTACACAGATTTCATCGTTACCGTTTACTTGTAGAAGAGTGAGTACGGGAGTTTGCGGATTAGCATCGTCGCTCAACCATTCTGGGCGAAACACTGTAGCTGCTGTGCTGTGATGGACAAACACCAGACGGCCGTCGTCCATCAGACAGGCGGCACGCTCCATCATGGAAACAGGCGGGATGCCGTCGTCCTCTCCAAAATTGACCACTGTGGGTGTAATTCTCGAAATGCCGCACGCCGTACCTGCCCAGATGTTCCCCTGGGCATCCATCACCAGACTGCGGATGCAGTTGTTGGCAAGCCGCCCGTCCGGAATGCCAGTACCAGTCGGCGATGGTCACGGCCACACAGTCGAAAGCCATGCTGTCGGCACGCAGGGGATTCCAGTAGATGTTCTCCACGATGCCGCGCCACACATGGTAGGGCATGGTGCGCAAGGTGGCCACAGAGGGCGTTGGCATGTGAACATTGATGCGACACCACAGCTCGTAGACCATCCACGTGACGCCCATCATCGTGGCACCTCCGCGGTCGTCGGCGTCGTCGCTGAAGGCACGTGTCGCTGCCGAGTCATAGTAGTGCTGAGTGCTCTCGTCGTACGAGAGGGGGTTCACGCCGCTTTCCCACTGGATGAGGAAGCGCTGCCATTGTTCAAATCGCTGGTTGTGTTCCATAGTTGCTACGCTGGTCGTCAGGCTGTCATGCAGCTCTGTGTGGTGATGGTCGTGGCGATGGCCGTGAGGATGGTGATGACGACGTTGATGATGCGACGCCAGAGGTCTTTGTTCTTGTCTTTCATTGTGTTAATGGTTTTGAGGTTAGTGTTAGTGTGTTTGGTTCCCGTGTCGCCTCCTCTTGTGCCAGCAGGCCAATGACATCGCAGCGGATTTGACGATGCAAAGGTAGTGTCAGCGCAGCCAAACTGCCAAATTCAAAGTAGACGACACGTGAACGACAAAATGCCTGTTTTTACTTGCAAGCGCCTGTGTGTTAGTCTGTTGCAAGCGATTTAGACGCGATGAATCCTGCCTGTGCAAAAAAGCGGTAAAAGGTCCGGGGGTTAGCGGTTGATGATCCAGGAGGTTTACACTTTAACATCCGGGACTTTCATGTAAATCTTCCAGGATCATGTGCCGCTAACATCCGGATGTTTTGGTCCTAACTTGTGGATGTTGTACTGCTAACCTCCGCATGTAACAGCCCCACCCCCGACCCCTCCCCTGTTAGGGAGGGGAGAAGGGAGGGGCAT
>CAJOEI010000007.1 GCA_905233465.1 uncultured Bacteroidaceae bacterium
TTCCAGTTGTGCGATTTCTGAGTAGCTCATATACGTATTATTCGTGTTCTCGCCCGCAAAGATAACGCCTTTCCCCCACCCAGCCAAATTTTAATCCTTTTTTTCACAACAAAGCCCTGCGGACAAGCGTGTCCGCAGGGCCAAAATAGCTTTTATTATTTCTTATTTAGAGCAACGCGCGCATGTTACTTGTTCCAGTCGTCGTTCCAGACGTTGTAGTCTGAGCTCTGTTTTGTGTCACTATAATAGACGTTGCCTTGTGTTGTTGTACCGCCTGACCTCAAGCCGGTGTCACCGCCAGACAACGTTGTAAGTATGCCGTCAGCTTGATGCAGTTTGACGACCAAGGTATTGGGAATGATATATGTCTTTTTCATAACTTAGTTATTCAAATATTAAATGTTAATTGTATAATGTTTATCTGTAGAATGTCAAAGCCACTTAGCTGTGAGCTATTTGACATTTGACATTCTACATTTTACATTCATGTCTTATTTCACGAGCACTTTCTTGCCGTTCACAATGTAGATGCCCTTCTGAGCCTTCTGCACACGCTGACCTGCGAGGTTGAAGATGGGTGCATTGTCTGTTGTAAATTGTCCATTGTCAATTGCATTGATGCCAGTCTCACCGTTGAAGTTGAAGGACAGAGCCTTAACACCACCAATACCGCTACTCACTGTGAAGTATGCACGATAAGCACCTACCGTCACGTCGCTATCAACATTGTAAAGGGCGTTGTTGCTTACCACGAAGGCATTGCTGTTGGCAGAGGTCAGACTTACGCCATCGTATGTACCTACATAGTTTACTGTATAACCATCAGCTGTAGCAGAAGACCCCTGAACACTTGCACCGGGCATTTCAACGTCTGTTGCAGTAAGGCTTGCTCCATTTGAGCTTGCCTTCACCAGATAAGGTTTACCGGCTACGATGGTAGAAGCATCACTCAGTGTCATGCTGATGTGGTCACCTGTCACAGTGATGCCAGAAAGCTCCTTCACTTGAGCGAATGCACTCTTGTTAAATGCGAATGGCACGCAAAGTGTGTTCCAATTATCTGCGGAGAAAGTGCGGTCTATCGTCACAGCGGGATATGTACCAGCGGCATATGGAGTTGCAGATGGCAATGTCAGCTTCTGATCTGCAACCTTTGTGATAGAAACATCGGTGAAGAAGATATTACCGATATTCGTTAGCGTGAGCACATAATCACCAGCACTAGTAGTCATGAAGTATACTTTTTTCTCCACGAACGTCTGAGTTTTGTTCTCGCCTAATTCAAATTCGTCTAGAACAGCCGTTTCTTCACCCTTTTGAACTGTTGCCTTATAGCTGCTAACAACTCCACCACCATCACCGGTTCCTTGCGAACAATATTTCACTTTAAACTCATACATCGTATTAGCCTTCAGAGGCATTGTGTACAGACCTGTATTACCGTAATATGAGGATTTTGGAGCATCCCAGTTATTATAATACCAGGCAGTTTTATTAGACGTAATGTCGAAATTATAGTCTCCGGATGGGGTGACCTGTTGTCCCCATCCATTGTCCTGACGGCTCCATCCCTTAGGATTATTTCCATCAGCGATATTCATATCCCAGTTATAGATTGCATTGACACTTTCAACGTTGGCAAACCATGTGGCACCTGTCAAATTGGTCGTGGCGGTCTGCACGGATGCCTTTGTGTTGGATGCTTCTTGGTCAATGTCATTTGCAGCAGCCAAGGTTGTGAGAGCTGCGATGTTGTTGTAAGGAGCATAATCGCCTGTCTCGAAACCAAGATGATTGTAATAAGTGGTTGTTGCCGTGCTAATAGCTGAGTTCAGTGCAGCATAGTCAGCAGCGTTAGCGTAGTAGGAAGCTGTCAGAATCAACTGACATTCATCCATGTTATACCATGCTTCTCCTGTCGTTGTCCCGATTGAAACTTTTACATCTGTAGCAGAAGCAAGGCTAAATGAAACTTCCATCTTAAAAGCATCGCCATTCGCTGCTTCAACAGTAGTTGTTTCGGTTCCAGCTTTCAGCGTAAGAGTCGTACCTGCTGCTGTACACACATAAACCGACAACTTATATGAACCAGCAGGTAGGTTTATATTTTGATATACTTCACTGCTGGTAGGATTATTTGTCCAAAAAGCAAAATAATAGTCACCACCACCTTCTACTAATCTTCCTTCTTTCTTTTTCTCATCCGACCTATTACTTTGATAACCACCACCAACATTCAGAGTCCAGCCAGTTGGTACATTGTTAGCGCCAAAGCTTTCAAAGCTTGGATTAACGAGAACATCAGTATAAACTGCATTGTCAGTATCCTGAGCCTTTACAGCTGCGATGTAGTCATCGTGATAGGCCGTTTCAGCTTCGGATGCTGTTACGTAAGTCCCGTTTGTATATTTAGTTGCAGACGTTCCAGCGGCATAAGCAGCCTGACCCGTTGCATCCAAAGCTGCTGCCTTGGTGTCGTAGTTGCTCTTGATGGTTGTAATCTCGTTATACACAACCTTGCTCTTAGTAGCTGCATAGATTGCGGCCTGAGCTGCAACAAGATTATCGATGTTGTTTGTTGTGTTGTAAGTGTTAACAGCCGAAGTCTGAGTGGATTCAACAGAGCTATTCATCTTACCCACAACAGCCGTTACACTTTCAGGCAAAGTTGGGTCGTAAGTCAACTTGAAGTTGTCGAATATCATCCAACCGCCACTCGTTGACTCGTCCTTCACACCAATAGTGAGGTCCTTACCTGCTTCCACCTTAAGGTAAAGAGTAGTTAAACAGAGGCTCTCGTCAGCAGCCAAATCCGAAGACGTCGTCGCATAGTTTGTAGTACAAGCTCGATAAGGAGCTACGGTAGAATACGTTGTTTCGTTACAAGTCGCATATAGCGCAACATTTGCATCTTCATGACAATTATCTACCTGTGCCGTCAGTTTGTAAGTTCCAGCAGGCAAATTTTTGATGACTTGTGAAAATACAACGTTATTATTGCTCCAAGATTCAGCAGCGCCAGCGTTGAACTGACGATTACCAGAAGTACCAGTAATAGTCCAGCCTTGTGTCGTTCCACTTGCACCATTTGTATAAGTACCAGAGAATGTTGGATTGACAATCACGCCCGTCCAATCAGCATCGGCACCAGTGTTGGCAGCGAAAGCAGCGATAGAAGCCTTGGCATTTACGATTGCTGTCTGTAGGGCGTTGTAGTTGGCAACGGTCTTGCTTCCCGTATATGCCGTATTAGCAGCATCAAGAGCAGCACGAACGTCACCAGCCATTGGCTCAGCTGTAAGGCTTGTTATGCTCACATCGGGCAGAGTGCTGTAGTAGGTCAGCGTGAAGTTATCGAAGAACAAATCACAATTATCCTTTACACCTTTACCCTTAATACCAAAATTCTTGCTGTTAGCACTCTCGTTAATAGCGATTGTATAAGTGTCTGGGGTATAACCATTAGGGAGAACTATTTCATCAGTACCAACATAGAATTTAGCATTCCCGTCAATATTTCGTGCATATGCATTGACACTCAATACGTAATTACCTTCCTCTAGTCCTGAAAATGTTTGATACATATCTTCGGTAACGTTATAGCCTGAAGCACCTGCGATATATGTACCTACTTTCTTATCCCCAAGCTTAGTAAGAGTCCGAGCGAGGAATGAATTCTTTGAACGCGTCCAGCCTTCAGGGGCTTGCTTATCTGCCGTAGCAGCCTCAAAGCTCGGGTTGGTGATAAACACCTCTGTAACAACGTCGCCATTTACCAATACGCCACTACCAACTGCCTCTATCTTTATGGTAGAAGTCGCATCACTCTTGAAATAGAATGAGCCTGCAGAGAGGTTCATGAATGTGTAACCACCAGCTGTGAATTCCTTGCTTGCTGTAGCATCAGCATCATCGCTATCATCCTGAGTGTAGTAGAGTTTTGCGGCGTCAGAGGAATTAATCCTGTACCAACCAGCAGAACCTACAGAAAACTCGTACCATGTGTCTTTCGTTGCAGAGTTATTGCTGTTGAAAGTTGCAGGTGAGTAATACTCCACGTTGTTGCCAAGATAGAAAAGACGAACGTTGTCAATACCCATCCAATTAGCTGTTGTTCCTGTCTGTTCTAAGCCGATTGAAAGAGTCTTATTTTTGACAAGCGTCTGAACTTCATAAAACGTAGGAACAGTGGTAGCAAGGTAAGTCTTATCACTATTTGCAAACACATATTGATTGCTACTACCCAAGTTGTTGACAAAAGCCGCCATTCTCAGTGTATAGACACCATTAGATAAAAGGCTAACGTCTTGATACATTTTATTTACCTTACCTGTGTCTTTATTCCAATTTTCCCAGAAATAACCATCAAAGGCTCCTTTTTGATTATTAGCCTTTTGTGAATTTTGGAAACCACCTGTTGCTGTCCAACCGCTGACATTCGTTTCAAAAGTTGTATTTGTAACTCTGGAACTCACATCAGTTCCGTATTTTTGAGACATATATGTGGCGTAATCAGCCTCAGTAACAAATTGCCAAATGGTGTATTTTTCATCCAATCCAGCTTGTTCTTGTGAATTACAAGCTACTCTCCATCCGTTTGCAGTTTCGGCATTTATATATACGTATGCAGTACTGGTTCCATCCCAACTAAACGGATGAAGTTTATAAGTTGAACCGGCTGAAACTTCGTTGATTTGGAAATAAGTCTCATTATTGTAATCAGCATAACTACCAGCTACAATGGCCCAATATTTACCCCAGAAATAACCAGTATCAACATTTTTTTGACGAATTTTGATGTAGCCGCTTTTGTCGGATTCTAATAAATCCCAAGCCATTCCTTCCAACTGTACATAAGGAATGTTGTCATTAGATACAAAAAGGAATTTTTGTGTAGCAGGATTGTAAAGGTAATATGTATTACCTGCAGAGGGAGTAGATGCTGTAGGAACGACATCTGCCCACATACTAACCGAGCACAGTAGTGCTGCGATTGCGAAAAGTAGTTTTCTTTTCATTTGTTTTGTTTATTAGTTATTGTTAGTTGTTTGTTGCGTAGTGTGTTAAGGTATGCGCATGTAGCGCATGCATACGTGCGTAATGCGGGCGCAAAGGTACGGAATTGTTGTGAAACAGTCATAATGTTTCTGATAATTATCGTTTTAGGCGTATCGTTTTAACGTTCTTTAGCACTGTATTTGATGCATGTCAATTCGCCAGTGGCGCGTCCGATGATTATTAACGTGGGGAATTATTTGCGATTCCCGGAGGATAATCTCTAATCCTCAAGGGATTTTTTGTTCATCATCCGGGCAAATGTTTGAGTCCACGCACATGGACTCAAGAGTCCACGCACATGGACTCAAAGAAATGTGCGGATGTTGAACAAAAAAGGGCAGGAAGATCTTAAGCAAGCGACCAGAAGGTGGTGCTTATTTAAGTTTGGGGAGTTCTTTGCCGCAAAGAACTCCACATCTTAACTTCAGAAAGTTGAGTAATACTCAATCGTAAATAAATCGTAAATTGTAAATCGTCAAATCCATTTCTTCACATTTTCTTCCTATTTATTTGTTCGTCCCAGATAAAGTTTGTTACTTTGCACACGCCAAAAGTGTTCATCAACGATAACACATCTAAGTAAAAAGTGTTTATCATGGTTAACACTTTTACGCCAAAAGTGTTCATCAACGATAACAAAACCTATAGCAAGACGAAATGGAAAGTCTATTTAAACGCCACGATGCCTATCTATCTACCGTTCCGATGGAGTACATCCGTGACTTCATGCAACGGGTAAACTGGCAGTCGCGTCTTATCGTAATCCGAGGTCCTAAGGGAGTTGGGAAATCTACGCTGATGCAACAGTACATCAAGCAGAACTTCTCATCTGGCGACCGCCATGTCCTCTATTGCTCTGCTGATACGAACTATTTTGCCGCACATACGTTGCTTGATTTGGCAGACAACTTTGTCAAGATGGGGGGTAAATGGCTCTTCATTGACGAGGTTCACAAATATCCAGGGTGGAGTCGTGAAATCAAAGAGATATACGATCTCTATCGTGAGTTGCACATCGTGTTGAGCGGCTCTTCGCTTATTCAGATTAACGATGGGCAAGCAGACCTGTCCCGTCGTATCCTTATCTATGACATGCCAGGACTGTCCTTCCGCGAATTCCTGCATCTGGATGTGGGCCTCGATATAAAGCCCGTATCTCTGAAGCAATTGTTGGATAATCCTGCAGAGTTCTGCATGGAAATAATATCGTTATGTCATCCGTTGGAGCATTTCGGACGTTATCTGCAATTTGGTTATTATCCTTTTTATTTTGAGCAGAAGCAAGAATACTACGATAAGTTGGAAAACACTATAAACTATATCATTGATGTAGAGCTGACTAAATTCCGTGGTTTAGACGTGGGTTACACTCGTCAGGTAAAGGCTCTGCTCCACGTTATTTCCCAAATGACACCCTACGAGGTTGATATAGCGAAGCTGTCAAAGGCGTCAGGCATCAGCCGGCAGTCAACTCTCAAGTACCTTACCCATCTTGAGGAGGCTCGTCTCATCCGTCGCCTCTTTACAGACCTTAAAACTGTTACCGACTTGCAAAAACCTGATAAGATTTATCTCGATAACAGCAACCAACTCTATTTGCTATGTATAGAACGTCCGGAAATAGGCACAGTCCGGGAGGCCTTTTTCGCCAATCAGCTGGCTTCGGCAGGCCATACGATAGAGTATGCTGGTTACAAGAGGGGAGATTTCCGTATTGACGATAGCATTATCATTGAGGTGGGCGGCCAAGACAAGGACTTCAGCCAGATTGCCGACCAAGAAAACGCGTATATAGCCGCAGATAACATTGAGTCTGCCTATATGAGGAAAATTCCTCTTTGGGCTTTTGGATTTCTGTATTGATACTCTACTCTTTCTTCATCATCACCCAGATAACTACTGGTGCGCCGATGAATGGGGTGATGACATTGATGGGTATGATGGTGTTTGCGGGCTGGGTGGAGAGGATGTTGCAGAGCAGTGCCAGCGCGGCGCCGGTGAGCAGTGTTGCGGGCAGCAGTGCGCGGTGGTCGGCTGTGCCGAGCAGGAGGCGTGCGAGATGTGGCACGGCGAGTCCGATGAAGGCTATCGGCCCGCAGAAGGCGGTGGATGTGGCAGTGAGCAGTCCGGTGACCAGTAATAATAATGTACGCGTGCGCGCGATGTTGATGCCCAGGTTGGCGGCGTAGCGCTGGCCCAGCAGCAGGGCATTGAGTGGCTTGACCAGCAGCAGGGCGAGTGCTATGCCTGTACACATCGATGCGGCAAAGAGCGGCAGACGGTCGAGGGTGACGTTGGCGAAGCTGCCCAAGCCCCACACCATGAACGAGCGCACGCCCTCTTCCGTGGCACCATAGTTGAGCAGCGAGATGACGGATGATGTCAGATAGCCTATCATCACACCGGCAATGAGCAGCATAGTGTCGGAGCGCAGCACTTGTGACAGGCTGATGAGCAGGGCCATCACGGCCCATGCGCCGAGCATGGCGGTGATGATGACCAGCATGAAGCCGCCAATGGCATAGCCTCCAGCAGCGAAGGAGCCTCCCAGCAGGAGCATGGCCACAGCGACGCCCAGGTTGGCACCGCCGTCGATGCCCAGGATGCTTGGGCCTGCCAGAGGGTTCCGGAAGGCTGTCTGCAGCAGCAGACCAGCGGCCGCCAGGCCAGCGCCGGAGAGCAAGGCAGTGATGGCCGAGGGCACGCGGCTCTCCCAGATGATATAAGCCCACGAGGGGCGTGCCGCCTCACCGCCAGTGAGGATGTCCGTGATGACGGATGCGGGTATGCTGACGGCTCCGAGATATATGTTGGCCGCGAAAAGCGCCAGTGTTGCGAGGAAGAGGGTGAAGAGCTTCACAGTGATTAAAACTATATTACGTGAACCACAGATTACGCAGATTAAACAGATTTATCCAGCTTCTTATCTTATCTGTGTAATTTCAATATGTATTTCTCAGATTTACCAAGGCCTCAATCCGTGTAATCTGCGTAATCTGTGGTGCGTTATTTTATGATCATTGGTTGGTAGTAGCGGGTTTGGTAGTTGGGCATGAGTTCGGGGTGGAGGATGGCGATGAAGTCGTGGAGCAGGCGGTCGGGGTGGAAGGGTGTCTGCTCGTAGAAATGATTGTGTGCCAGGTCGCAGCTCCAGATGGTGTGCTGCTGCCAGGGGCGGAAGCGGGTGTATGGCTTGTAGTCTTCGGCCATGCCGGAGTAGGTGAGTGGCTGGGCGCTGTTGTATTTGACGAACCACACATCGGCATCACCGGCCTCGTCGAGCACCATCTCGAATGGCAGCGCCGTGCTGCCGCGGCCTTCGCGCGTGGCAAAGGCATAGTCGGCTCCGGCATCTGCGAACATGATGCCCATAGTGCTGCCGCCGCATGGCACAAACCACTGTCCGGCATACATCATCTCGGTGAGCACGCGCGGACGCGAGGCTGATGTGGCGGCGAGAGCTTTCAGCTCATTATAGTTTGCTTCCACAGAGGCAAAGATGCTGTCTGCCACGGCATCGGCACCGAAGAGTTCGCCGTAGAAGCGTATCCACTCGGCACGTGCCAGCGGCGAGGCCTCCATATACTCTGCACACTCCACGATGGGAATGCCCAGCCGCTCCACACGGCCGTAGCCGCCGCTGTGCTCAAAGGGTGTCAGCAGCAGAACATCGGGCTGAACGTCCATGATGCGTTCAATGTTGGGGTTCATGCCGTTGCCAAAGTCGGCGATGCGGCCTGATGCCAGACCGTCGGTGACGGCCTGCAGGTCGATATATTGCTGCTCACACACGCCGGCGATGCTGGCGGCACAGCCCAGCTCGTCGATGAGTCCGCAGTGTACGGCAGTTGCCACGCCTGCACGTTGCACGGGGACATGGATGACGGAGGCATCAGCTGGCACGCTGTCCTGTGAGGCCCGTGACATGAGTATGTAGCGATGTAGCACCTGCGTCGTGTCCCACGGGTCGCGTAGCGTCCACACGCTGTAGCCGTTGCCGCGCTGGCATGTGAGGTTGGTGGCATAGCGTAGCGTGTCGGCAGCCAGGGAGGATGGGGCCTTGCCGCCATCGTGGCAGCTTGTCAGGATGAGGGAGGTGAGGAGGGGGAGGAGGCAGAGGCGCCATCGGGATGACGACTCAAGGGCGGGGCGCCATCGAAATAACGTAATAACGTGATAACGGGATAACGACGCAGTAATGGGGCACCATCGGGATAACGTGATAACGTGATAACGTAATAACGAGAGGCAATTTTTCATTTTCATTTTCATTAAAGTCTTATTTCCGCAAACACCTCGAAGTGGCGGCCGGGCATGGGACGTGAGAGCACTGTGACGTACTCCGAGTCGAGGAGGTTGTAGACCACGCCCTTCAGTGCTATGTGTGTGCGTCGCAGCTGAAAGTCTTTCTCCAGCATCACGTCGCTCATGTAGTATGGCTTGAGTCGTCCGGTGATGCGGCTGACGTCGTTGCTCGTTGTGGTGAAGCGTTCGCTGTAGCTGTGCCATAGGTAACGCAATGTCCATGACTTCCAGCTGAGTGCTGCCGTGGCGTTGGCCGAGTGCAGCGGCACATACACCAGCTGTTTGCCGCGCGAGGTGTCGGCATCATCAAGGTCGTCGCTGCGGTTTATGGATGGCGTGTAGGCGTAGTTGACGGTCACGTCGGCTTTCCATCCGCGTGGCAATGTCAGCGAGGGTGATGCTGTGGCTTCGATGCCGTAGTTGTGCACGCGTTTGATGTTTGCCGGCTGCCAGAAGCCATGCACATTGGGTGTCCAGAGTATCCAGTCGGAGATGTGTGAGTCAAAGGCCGAGACATTGGCTTCGATGCCGAAGGCCTTGTCGTGGTGGCGCAGCTCCAGACCGCCGTCGTAGGTGAAGCCGCGTTCGGGCCGCAGGTCGGGATTGCCGCCAGGCTGGAAATAGAGGTCGTCCATCGTGGGATAGCGATAGTTGCGTGCCACGGAAGCCTTTGCGATGAGTTGTGTCTTGGTGCTGCTGACGATGGAGTAGTCGGCAAAGAGCGCTGGGATGAGTGGCACGAGATCCGTGGCATACAGCTCTTCGCGCAGGATGGCAGAGAGTGCCAGACGGCGTGTGACGCGGTACTTGGCCGACAGGCTCAGCGCGCCCTCCATGCGACCACGGTTGTAGTTGTCGCCGATGTGGAATGGCGTGCGGTCGTAGCTGCGCACATGGTTGTATGTCGCGCCGAGGCGTGCCGACAGCAGCCAGTCGGCAGCAGGCATGAAGTCGGCCTTGGCCTGCACGAAGGCTTGCTGGCTGTAGCTCTGCGACTGTGTGATGATGTTGCGGGCATCGCCGCTGCGGTGGGTATAGTAGTCGTAGGCAATGTCCTGCCAAGCGTAGCCGCCGCGGACATCAAGCGACCATGTTGCCGCCGGGCTGTGTTGCCACATGGCCACGGCGCGTATGGCATCCTGCTGGTGTTCGTTGGTGAAGTCGGCGTCGTCGCGATAGTCCACGCTCAGGAAGGGCAGCCCTCGCAGGCTGTGGGTGAACCATGCTGCAAGGCCAATGCGTCCGGCGTGGGGTGTGTCGTAGTAGGACTCGTGCAGCGCATGCAAATCGTGGAAGTAGCCGCTGCGGTTGTGCTCCGTGGGGTGGTAGGAACTGGTGATGTTGCCATCCGCGTCGCGCACATCAACCTTCTTGTCGTAGTTGGTGTAGTGGAAGTCGCCTGCGCTGGTGGCATAGCCCACGCGTGTGCTGTTGCTCCATCGACTGTTGCCGTATGTCAGGCGCAGGAACTGGTCGAAGGTGGTGTACGACCCCACGCCCTGTATGTACTGTGCCGACAGCCCGTGTTGGCGAACAGGCGATGTCGACAGCACCACTGCGCCGCCCAGACCGCCACCTGTGGCGGCGAGTGATGAGGCGCCATGCAGGAGCGTGGCTTCATCGACGAAATATGCGGGAATGGTGCTGAAGTCCACTGTGCCCAGCATGGGGGAGTTGATGTGCATGCCGTTCCACAGCACTTGTGTGTGTGCGGGTGATGTGCCCCGGAACTCGGCCGTGGACTCTGTGGCGCGGCCGTAGCTCTTGATGAATAGTGAAGAGTGTTGCGTCAGTATGTCGGACATCGACATGGCCACGTTGCGGTGGAGCACGGCTGTGTCGAGTGTCGTCTGCTGTATGCCTGTGTCGCTCAGTCGGCGTGCTGCCGAGACTTGCACCTCGTGCATGTCAGTGAGTGACTGGCAATGGACGAAGGAGGGGAGAAGGAGCAACAGAAAGAGAAGGCGCCAAGCGCCAAAGGCGCCATCGTAATAACGTGATAACGTAATAACGTGATAACGACACAATGATATGGCGCTATCGAAATGTAGACATTTCGATATCAACAAAGGACGAAGGACAATGGATTCATTCAAGGTGGCAGTCGCTGATGTAATAAATCTCTGTGCTGATGTCACCCAGATTGGGTGTTGAGCCGATTTGTGCTGTCTGTATCTTGACGAAGTCGAAGTACTTAAGGTTTGCGGGCTGTCCGTCCCATGTGCGGGCATTGGACACGCGGTAGTAGCCCATCTTGCCAGCTGGACCGTCGATGAAGTCCTGACCGAGGTTGTCGACATAGCCCCAGTCGTAGGGCGGGATGTCTGAGATGCCGAGGTTGTAGCTGCTGATGTCGGCCAGCCAAGAGCCGAAATATGTGCGCTCTTCGCCTTCGACCCACGGCTGCCAGTATGTGGCTGAGGGGTTCCAGTAGCTCATATACGGCACATACCCTGTGCGGCCGTCGCAGTCGCGCCATGCTGTGGCCGAATGTGGTTGGGCAGGGCGATAGTATGTGATGGCGTAGTTGGTGCGGTGGCGCGATGTGCCGTATTCCGAGCCGGCCAGCTCAAACCACTGGTCATTGGGCAGACCGTCGCCGTTGTCGTCCTGACTCACCCAGATGATGCCGGGCTCAGACTGGTAGCTGAAGGGATTGCCGCGCACGCACAGGTCGTAGTCGTCGGCGCTGACAGGCACACTGTGGTCGAAGCCTGCAACGAGGTATCCTCCCTGCGAGCCCAGGCTCACCGACCATCGGCGGCTGAAGTGTGCCAGCACGCTGTCACAAGCCTGCTCGTGGGTGCAGTCGGCGGGATAGGCTTCGCCAACGATGATATACCCGTTGACCTGATGGCCTGGGGCGGGGATGAATTCGTAGATGCGGTTCACCATAGCCTGGCCCGTAGATGGGCGCCGGTATGTTCCCTCGGGCGGACAGACGTTGACGGTGAACTGCTGCTCGTAGCTTTGCCCACACACTGTGGTGCTGACGCTGATGGTGTGGCTCCCCTCCTGCCCGATAAAGACCATTGTGGGTGTGGGCGTGATGACTTGTTGGTCAAGCCCGTCAAAGCTCCACGTGTAGGTGAGGGTGTCGGGGGCGTTGCGGAGTATGGCCGCAGTGATGTTCACTATGCGTCCGCGTGCGATGTTGATTTCTGTCCACGGGAAGCGCCATGCAAACGTGCTGTCAGCGGGCGGGATATCGGGTAAGGCTGCTGTGGCGCTGGCTTTAACGGTAATCTTGGCCTCGTCGGTGGCTGTGCCACAGCGGTTGCTGACATCAAGACGGATGAAGAACTCGCCTACGCTGTCGGCCTCGAAGGTGTAGTGGTCTTCTGTGCCTACAATCACATCGTCGCGCGTCCAGACGTAAGTGGTGGTCTCATCAGTGCCTGTGATGACAGGCACCAGCGTCAGCACCTCGCCTTGTTGAAGATTGAAGCGTGCCGATGGTTCGTCCCATGCAATCACAGGCACGGAACAGTCGTCAGGAACAGTTTCAGTTTCATCGGCGCAACCGATGAGAAGGAAAACTAAAATGGGAACGAAAACCTTAACGTTAACCATAACCTTATTTGTGAACAAAGCTATTTGAATGCAAATCCATTGGGATTGATGCCTACACGGAATTGGTCAATGAGTGTGCCGTCGGCGGTGTAGCGCCGGACGATGCCTGCCTGTGAATAGTCCACGGCATCGGCAATATACAGTTCGCCGTTGGCGGGGTTGACGCCGATGCCATATAGCTTATGGCGCAGGCCATTGTTGCCACGCTCGGCGGTGATGAAGGGTCGCACGGGAACGTGCGATGCTGTGATGTCCATGCGATAGACATCGTTGTTGATGAGATAGAGCACTGTGCCGTCGGGACTTGTGGCCAGTTCCACACTGCCCTCGTCGGTGTCTAATGCCTGGTCCATCTCTATGGTGTGTGTGGCAGCGTCGATGCGGTAGAGGTGGGGGATGTTGTCTGAGAAACTGTCCTCGTCGGTGGCATAGCCGCCGTCGGTGACGACCCACAGCTTGCCCCGTGCATCGAGAACCATGCTCTTGGGTTGCCAGCTGCTGAGGCAGATGCTGTCTGTGACGACTTCGTGCTGCGTGTCCACCACGAGCAGCTTGTTGCTGTAGCTCCAGCAGTTGGTGAAGACTTCTGTGCCATATTGCACGAGGTGCTCTGTCGAACAGTAGCCGTATGCAGCGGGCTGTTCTGTAGCGATGCTCGCACAATATTCCATTGTCTGTGGGTTGAAGACAGTAATATATGGCGCATAGAGGTCGGTGACGTATGCGCGGGTGTCGCTGACGAAGTGGATGTATCGCGGATTCGTCATGTGCTGGGTCTGGCCAGTGGTGAGCTGGCCGCGCACACGGAATGTCGTGGCGTCTATGGCCCAGATGATGCCGCTGTTCTCGACAGCGATGTATGCTGTGCCGCTGTGGAGTGTGATGCTTTGTCCTGTGTCGCCCAGTCGGCGGTCGTTGGCCCGATAGAAGACAGCGTTCTCCACCGTGTGGCTGTCGGGGTCGTAGTAGGAGAGGGTAGCGTTGCCGGCATTGAAGTTGCCCTCGCACAGCACAAACACACCCGGTCCGGCAGTGTCAAAGGGTTCTTCTTCTGTGCCTGGGTCGGAATTGGAACATGCTGCCAGCAGCACAAGGGCTGCCAGCAGCATGCTTGAATGGACAATTGACAATGGATAATACACAATTGGCAATTGACAATAAACGTTTCCTTTACAGCTTCACAACAACATTGTCGAAGGCGAAGTACTTAGGATGTTTGGTGCCATATTCTGAGCGGTCGCTGCCATCCATGGTGAATGTGAGGGTGTTGACAGCGCCGAGCGATGTGAGGTCGATGGTCTTCCAAGTGCGCAGGATGTTGCCGTCGCGAGCCAGGTCCACATCAAGTGACTGACCGTTGTCGGCGGTGATGGTGAGTGTGAGGTTGCCGCTCTCTGCCAGTGATGCAGCATAGCCGTCGCCGTTGAGCACAACGCCAAGCTCATAAGTTGTGGGAGAGATGTCCATCGACTTGATGACGCGGCTTGCGCCTTCGGGGAAATAAATGCTGGCATCGCAATAGACGACTGCGAAGTTCTGGCTGCCATTGCTCTCGGGCACTGCAAGCTGATATTCGTAAGTAGCGTGTTCTGTGATGTTGGCGTCAATATAGTTAGAGATGGCAACGCCGCCTTCGGAATAACCATACGTGCCGCCCCAAGCCTTGGTGAGTACGCTTGCCAGAGCTGTTGTCTGGTCAACCCAGCCGTAGTTGTATGCGTTGTCGCCATACAGCAGCGTGCCGTTGTACTGCGGTGAGTCGATGAGTGCGTTCCATGATGCGCCCTCGAAGGTCAGTGTGGCAGTGTTCTCCACTACAGTGACCACGAAAGACTTCTGAACAGCGATGTCGCCGTTGGCCACCTCAATAACAATTTCGTATTGTCCGGCTGCCGGAGCTGTCCATTGCAGTGTGGGGGTGGAGCTAATGAGCTGTCCGTTGACAAACCACTTGTAGGTGGTGTTCTCGTCTACATAGATGTAGCCGGGAGTGAGTGTGAGGGTCTCGCCTTCGGCGATGGTGAGGTTGTCCGCTGCGGCGCCGAGCTCAATTACGGGTGTCTCATCCTCATCCTTGGAGCATGATGTGATGACGGCCATGCTCATAGCGAGGATGGCGAATGAAACAAGATACTTTTTCATTGCAAAAATGTTTTTATTGGTTAATAAGAATTGTCTTCGCTGTTTGTCCTTGTCGCCATGGTGTGTGGGCGAACAAAGTTTAATGCGGCGCAAATGTAGTGCGAATTATTGGATTTTGAAATAATATAATAAGGAAAAAGAGAAAAATGATGGAAAAAGTCAAAAAAAGGGAGAAAAGTGGCTTTGCGTCTTGCTGATGTTGCACGAATGGAGTACTTTTGCAACGCTAAGTGCGCGAAGAGTTAATATGTTAAGGAAAAGGTTATCATGTCTTCCCTAAGATTCAAGATGGTCGCGGAGGCTTTCAGCAAGAAGCCTCTTGTCTGGCAAGTACGCCCGGAGCGGGTGGATGAGTATTTCGCCTGCAAAGTGTTCACCCGCGAGAAGATGCGCAAGTATCTCAGCGAGGATGTCTACCAGCAGATGGTGGATGTCATTGATGGCGGAGTACGTCTGCGCCGTGCGGTGGCCGATGCTGTGGCTGAGGGTATGCTGTGTTGGGCCAAGGAACAAGGCGTGACGCACTATACACACTGGTTTCAGCCGCTGACTGAGGGCACGGCAGAGAAGCATGATTCTTTTTTGGAGCTGAATGGTAAGGCTGCCATTGAGGAGTTCTCGGGCAAGTTGCTGGTGCAGCAGGAGCCGGATGCAAGTTCGTTTCCCAGTGGGGGCATCCGCTCGACCTTCGAGGCGCGCGGCTATTCGGCATGGGACCCAACAAGTCCCGTGTTCATCATCGACGACACTCTCATCATACCCACGGTGTTCATCTCCTTCAGCGGTGAGGCGCTGGACTACAAGGCTCCGCTGCTGCGGGCGCTGCATGCTCTCAACGTTGCTGCTACAGACGTGTGTAAGTACTTCGACCCTGATGTGAAGCGTGTGACGTGT
Organism: uncultured Bacteroidaceae bacterium; assembly: GCA_905233465.1. Lineage (GTDB taxonomy): Bacteria > Bacteroidota > Bacteroidia > Bacteroidales > Bacteroidaceae > Physcousia. The sequence continues at coordinate 15,973 of CAJOEI010000007.1, forward strand.
AACCTCGGATGGGAGCAGGAGTATTTCCTCGTTGACGAGGGCTTGTATGCAGCGCGCCCGGATCTGGTGCTCACGGGCCGCACGCTCATGGGGCACGACTCGGCCAAGAACCAGCAGATGGATGACCATTATTTCGGAGCCATTCCTGAGCGTGTCGCAGCTTTCATGCGCGACCTTGAGGTTCAGGCCTTAGAGTTGGGCATCCCATGCAAGACGCGTCACAACGAGGTGGCTCCCAACCAATTTGAGTTGGCACCTATATATGAAGATATGAATCTCGCTGTGGACCATAACATGCTGCTGATGTCGCTGATGCGGCGTGTGGCACGTCATCATGGTTTCCGCGCGCTGCTTCATGAGAAGCCTTTTGCCGGTGTCAACGGTAGTGGCAAGCATTGCAACTGGAGCCTTACCACGGACACAGGAGAGCTGCTTCACGCGCCGGGGCGCACACCACAGCAGAACCTCCGCTTTGCTGTGTTCATTGTCGAGACGCTTATGGCTGTCTGGCGCCACAACGGCCTGCTGAAGGCCAGCATCATGTCGGCCAGCAACGCCCACAGATTGGGCGCCAACGAGGCACCGCCTGCCATCATATCATCGTTCCTCGGAACACAGCTCTCGGCCTTCCTTGACAATATCGGTAAAACTGCCAGCACAGACTCCCACACCGAAGTGGATGAGGCCACGCAGTTCCAGCTTCATGGCAAGCAGGGGATGAAACTCGACATCCCTGAGATACCGGAACTGCTCATCGACAACACCGATCGCAACCGCACCAGCCCGTTCGCCTTTACGGGTAACCGCTTTGAGTTTCGTGCTGTAGGCGCTGAGGCCAACTGCGCCAGCGCCATGATAGCTCTCAACTCTGCTGTGGCAGAAGCGCTCGTCAGCTTCAAGAAACGTGTGGATGAGCGTGGGGGTACCTTCCACGCCATCATCGATGTCCTGCGTGAGGACATTGCGGCCTGCAAGCCCATCCGTTTTGACGGCAACGGCTACAGTGATGAGTGGAAGCAGGAAGCAGCGCAGCGCGGGCTGGACACAGAGACCAGTTGTCCTGTCATCTTCGAGCGCTATCTGGCACCAGAGAGCATACAGATGTTCGAGGGTCTTGGCGTGATGACGCGCAAGGAACTCGAGGCCCGCAACGAAGTCAAGTGGGAGACCTACACCAAGAAGATTCAGATAGAGGCTCGTGTGCTGGGCGACATATCCATGAACCACATCATCCCCGTGGCAACGAACTACCAGAGTCAGCTGCTGACCAACGTAGAACGCATGCGTGCCATCTTCCCGGCGGAGACGGCACAGAAGTACAACGACCGTAATATCAAGCTTATAGAAGAGATTGCAACGCGCAGCGCTGCCATAGAGACTATGGTGGAGGAACTGGTGGCAGCCCGTAAGGTGGCAAACAAAATAGAGGATGAGCACGCCAAGGCAATAGCCTATCACGACACCGTGGCACCATTCTTAGAGCGCATCCGCCGTCAGATAGACAAGCTCGAACTTATCGTGGATGACGCTCTGTGGCCGTTGCCCAAATATCGTGAGCTGCTGTTCGTGAGATAGTGCCGCGCTACTATTGCATTTGTGTTAGCGGTTTTAGAGAGCCGCGCGCAGGGCTTTTCCTGTGAGGCTGTTGGGATCGGCTGCCACTTGTGCTGGTGTGCCCTGACAGACTATCTGTCCACCTGCGTCCCCTCCTTCGGGTCCGAGATCGATGATATGGTCTGCGCGGCTGATGACATCCATATTGTGCTCGATGACAACGATGGTGTGGCCTCGCGTGATAAGTGCGTCGAAGGAGCGCATTAGCTGTGCGATGTCGTGATGGTGCAGGCCTGTTGTGGGCTCGTCGAAGATGAACATAGTGGGTGACTGTTTCTCCTGGCCTATGTAGTATGCGAGCTTCACGCGCTGGTTCTCGCCGCCTGAAAGAGTAGACGACGACTGTCCCAGACGGATATACCCGAGTCCTACGTCCTGCAGCGGTTGTAGTCGGCGCACAATCTTCTTCTGACCATGGGAGGCGAAGAACTCCATTGCCTGATTGACGGTCATGGAGAGCACATCATTGATGTTCATACCCTCGTAGCGCACCTCGAGGATGTCGGGCTTGAAGCGTTGTCCGTGACAAGACTCGCACTCGAGCACGAGGTCGGCCATAAACTGCATCTCCACGGTTGTGGTGCCTTCGCCCTTGCATTCCTCGCATCGGCCGCCTTCTGTGTTGAACGAGAAATGTGATGCCGTGAAGCCCATCTGTTGTGACAGCGGCTGCTGGGCAAAGAGCTGGCGTATCTCGTCGTAGGCTTTGACATAGATGACGGGATTGGAGCGCGAACTCTTGCCGATGGGGTTCTGGTCAACAAACTCCACGGCGCTGATGGCATTGACATCACCCTGTAAGGCTGTGTGTTCGCCCGGCCTGTCGGTTGGGATGTCGAGATGGCGGGCCATGGCGCGATAGAGTATGTCACGCACCAGTGTGCTTTTGCCGGAGCCGCTGACGCCGGTGACGCATGTGAGCACATTAAGTGGGAAACGGACGTCGATGCCGCGCAGGTTGTTGGCGCGTGCTCCGCGTACCTCAATGAATCTGTTCCACTGGCGTGGTGATGTGGGAACAGGTATTGGGTCCTTGCCGAGGAGGAAGGCGATGGTGTGGCTGGATGTGGGCTCTGTGGCAGGTGTGGGCGGTGGGCCGGCATATACGACTTCGCCTCCCATGCGTCCGGCCTCGGGGCCGATATCGATGATGTAGTCTGCCTGGCGGATGATATCGGCATCGTGCTCAACGACAACGACAGTGTTGCCCAGCTCCACCAGCTGTCGCAGCACATGGATGAGACGTTCTGTGTCGCGTGGATGCAGTCCGATGCTGGGTTCGTCAAGGATATACAACGAACCAACGAGTGCTGAACCCAGGCTGGTTGCAAGGTTGATGCGCTGGCTCTCACCTCCGCTGAGAGAGTTGCTGCGACGGCCCAGTGTGAGATATCCCAGTCCTACATCCAACAGGAACTGCAGTCGTGAGCGTATCTCCACCAGCAGACGTGCTGCCACCTGAGCATCGTGCTCGGGCAGCTGTAGGTTGTCGAAGAAACGCTTGAGTTCGGTGATGGGCATATCCACCAGTTCGGTGATGGCTCTGTCGCCGATGCGCACGTATGTGGCTTCGCGCCGCAGACGTGTGCCGCGACAGTCGGGGCATTCGGTGCGGCCTGTGTAGCGTGCCAGCATGACGCGGTTTTGTATCTTGTAGCGTTGCTGGCGCAGCTCGTCGAAGAAGGCGTCGATGCATACGGGCGCGGTGTGCCACAGATAGTCTCGCTCTGCCTGGGTGAGTTCGTAGTAAGGCTTGAAGATGGGGAACTGTATGGCCTCGGCCTGACGTATGAACTCAGTGCGCCATTGTCCAAGCTTGTCGCCGCGCCAGCATTGCACGCAGCCGTCGTAGACACTCTTGCTTGAGTCGGGAATCACCAGATGCGGGTCGATGCCCATGATGGTGCCCCAACCCTCGCATGTGGGGCATGCACCCATAGGTGAGTTGAAGGCAAAGAGTTGGTCGGTGGGTTCCTCAAAGGTGATGCCGTCGGCCTCAAAGCGCACAGAGAAAACGTGGTCGATGCCGGCAGGAAGGAAACGCAGCATCATCTCGCCGCCACCCTCGTAGAAGGCTGTCTCGACCGAATCCACAAGGCGGGAGATAGTCTCCTTCTCGTGGCTGACGGAGAGGCGGTCGATGATGAGGAATAACTTCTTGTTGATCAGTTCCTCATTGCTACCCAAGACGTCCTCAATGCGTTCAGTCTGCCCGTCAATATCTATGCGTGCATAGCCCTCTTGCAGATAAGCGCTTAACTGTTGTTGCAGTGTGCGGCCTTCGGTGATGCGTATTGGACACAGCACCATAAAACGCGTGCCGTCGGAATAGCTCAGCATGCATTGGACGACATCCTCTGTGCTGTGCTTGCGCACCTGTTCACCGCTCACGGGACTGTAAGTGTGGCCCACGCGGGCGTATAGCAGCCTCATGTATTCGTATATCTCGGTGCTTGTACCCACGGTGGAACGCGGGTTGCGCGAGATTACTTTCTGTTCGATGGCGATGGCTGGCGGTATGCCGCTGATGATGTCGCATTCGGGTTTGCTCATGCGGCCCAGAAACTGTCTGGCATAGCTGTTGAGGCTCTCCACGTATCGGCGTTGGCCCTCGGCATAAAGCGTGTCAAAGGCCAGCGACGACTTGCCTGATCCCGACAGGCCAGTGATGACCACCAGACGGTTGCGGGGTATGTCAACTGTAATGTTCTTCAGGTTGTTGACGCGGGCACCCTGAATGTGGATGACATCATTATTCATAATTCACAATTCATTATTCATAATTCACAATGTTCACAGTTTGACTTTCGCCTTGCGAGCACGGCTCTCGTTGTGGAGACGGTCAAGTGCCGTGACGACGTAGGTGAAGCGTTGTTTGCCGTCGTTGTATGGCAGTAGAAGATGTGTATCGCTTGTGATGGCTACGATGTTGCGCGCATCGCTCAGGTCCACTTTCTGGCCATCGGCAAAGCGATAGACGACAAACTGGCGGGCACGATCTATCTCGCGGCGGGCCTTGGGTGCAGTCCAGAAGAGCATGTAACCATCGGATGTCCATATAGCTTTCAGCTTGCGCACGCGGCTGGGCGTCTTCTTGTCAATCCAAGGCATCGAGGGCTGCAAGGCAGGAGTGGCATGATAGCGGTTGCGCAGCTCAGAGGTGTAGCCCTTGGTGTCGTCTGCCACAGCTCGAGCGTACCACTGACATGACCCCACGATGCCAGGTAACGAACGCTGCAGATCGTATTTGCGGGCCATCTGGCCAAAGCGCACCGTTCGCTCCATATCCTGTCCGATGATGAGCGGTCGCTCGCCCGCATAGTGGCTCCACCAGCGCACCAGCGTCTCGTAGTCGGCTGCTTTGTTGCCAATCTCCCAGTAGAGCTGCGGGATGTTGTAGTCCACCCAACCGCGGCGCACCCACTCCAGCACGTCGGCATAGAGGTCGTCGTAGTTCTGTAGCCCGGATGTGGCCGAGCCCATCTCCCACGAGCGGTTGTTGCGATAGATGCCGAAGGGCGACACGCCGAACTTAACCCACGGCTTCTGTGCGCGGATGCTGTCGTGCAGTTGATGGATGAAGAGGTTAACATTTTCGCGGCGCCAGTCGCCACGTGACAGCCCGCGGCCGTAGGCGGCATACGAAGCATCGTCGGGGATGGGCACACCAGACACGGGGTAAGGATAGAAATAGTCATCAATATGCAGGCCGTCGACGTCGTAGCGTCGCACGATGTCTGATGCCACATGACAGATGTAGCTGCGATTCTCTGGGAGGCCGGGGTCAAAGAGCAACAAGCCATCGTAGGAGAAGAAGCGTTCGGGATGCTGGATATACTGATGCGTATTGGCGAGGGCAGTGGTGCCTTTAGTCTTGGCGCGGTAGGGATTGATCCACGCATGAATTTCCATGTTGCGGGCATGACACTGCTGCACCATCCACTCCAACGGATCCCAGTAAGGATTGGGTGGAGTGCCTTGTTGCCCCGTCAGATAGCGGCTCCAGGGCTCTATGTTGCTGGCATATAGTGCGTCGCCCTCCACACGCACCTGAAACAGGATGGCGTTGATGCCTGCCTGCTGCAGAATGTCCAGTTCGCGACGCAGCTCGGTTTGCATAGCATCGCGCGAGAGGCCCTGCCACTGTCCGTTCACGGCTTGTATCCAAGCACCTCGGAACTCGCGCTTCGGTGTTGAGGACTGCGGCTGCAGGTCTGCGGCCATTGTGCCAACACACTGAAAAAGAAATAAAAACAGGATGAGAACCTGTGTCAGTTTGCTAATACGTATCATATGATGAAAATCACTTGTTGCGGAAGTTCCACTTTGAGTTGTCGGTTGTGAAGTCGTATTCAGCCAGCGTCGGCGTGCTGTCGGCAGCAGAATAGATGCAGTAGCGTGTGTTGATGCCTTCTGTGCCTGGGATGCGTTTGGGCATTATGCGGAAAGTGCCGTCGGTGAGCTGTTCGATGCGCCAAAGCTGCTCGTCGGCACCTGTGAAGTCGGGCATGGTGGTGAGTTCGCGTTCTGCTGTTGCCGTTAGAGCACGATTGGTACCGGCAATTGTGATGCTGAAATATGGATTGCTAAGATAGCCTCCGGTCTCCTCGTGCGGAGTGATTGTCCATCGCTGGTGTGGGCGGAACATGTAGTCGCTGCAGCGGACGGATATCTCACCCTTTGGCCAGGTGCTGATGACGTCGTCCAGCGTCTGGTCGGGTATGGGGGTGATGGGTTTGGACAGGTCGAGCTGCCAGAAACGCTCGCGCTCCTGCGACATACGGACAAAGTCCACAGCCAACTCCAATGCGTAGCCACGACGCTCGGACTCTATCTCGAAGGTGCCGCCACAGAAGCGTTCTCCGGCCACGGGCCAGCCATCCTTCCACAGCAGCGGGCGGATGGCGAGAACAGAGCGGCCGTTGCGGTCGAGGTCTGCCTCAAAATGGCACGACATTACTTCAACGCCTTCGTCCATGATTGTACGTCCGAAGTGGCCGGGCCCACACTGACGGTTGCCAGCAGCAATGACCATGCGGCCACCGCCGCGAGCCATGTCACGTCCAATGTTGTCGATATACGGGCCTTCGACCTTGCGCGAGCGGCCCACTACTATATTATATGTTGAGTTCACACCATCGCAACATGTGCCATGTGTGCCAAGCAGATAGTACCATCCGTCGCGCCAGATGAGGTCTGTTGCCTCGCAGTCGATGGCAATGTCTTTCTCGCGATTGCCTTCCTTGCGGTATCCCGTAGCAGGGTCGAGCTCAATTAGGCGTATGGTGCCAAAGTATGTGCCGTAGCTCACCCACAGTCGGCCTGTTGTGGGGTCGAGGAGCAATCCCGGGTCAATGGCATCATGGTCTTCCATGCCATCGCTGGAACACACCTCAACAGGCTCTGAGAATCTGAAGTCGGGCGATTGCGGGTCGAGGGTTGTGTTCCACATCGTCAGGATACGTCCGTTGTGGCCACCGCCCAGTCCGCCGCCTGTGGCTCCGTAGATGACGAGATAGCGTTCGCCGATGCGCAAGACATCGGGCGCAGCGCCGCCGCCGGGACGCTCGGCACCGCTGTGCCACGACCATCCGTCGTCGCTGATGAGGCCGCCGCCACCCGTGCCGAAGGTGTAGTACTTGCCGTCGCATTCGGCGATTGTCGACGGGTCATGGATATATGGTGCGCCAATCTGTGCTGAGGCATTAGCGACAGCATACAGGGAAATGGTAATGATGATATTAAGTCGTGTAAGTGAGTGTCTCATGGCGGCATTATTTTGTGGTGATATTGTAAGTGGTAATCGGCTTGCCCTTCTCGTCGACAAAGCGCGCACACATATCTGTCAGTCCGGGGCCGTTGACCACGGCACACCGCAGCACGTTGCGGCCACGGTGCAGAGTGAGACGCCGTGACACGCCATCGTCCTGCACCATGCGGCGGTCGCCTTCGAGAAAGAGTACTTCCTTGCCATCAAGCCACCACATTGACGCTCCATTGGAACCTGCTGCGAGACGCACGTCGGTGATGTCCTCGCTGCACGTGATGATAGTCTCACACCAGAAGAGATTGCCATACAGCTGGCTGCCATATTTCTCGCCAAAGCGGAAGAGCTTCATGTTGTAGCTCTCGCTGTCCATGACATGCCAGCGGCCTTGTGGCTGTGGCTGTGAGTTTGTGAAGAGCCGGCGCAGCCACGTGTCGGAGAAAACGATGTTGGAGGGTATGTCCTGACTGATTGGTTCCATCAGCCGCCAACGGCGTATGAAGCCTTGGGCATCAGGTAGCGATGGTTGGGCTACCTTGGTGACAGGCCTGAAGTAGCGCGGACGGTTCTTGAACAGCATCCAGTCGATGCTGGCACCGCTACCCTCGCATGTGACGACAATGTCGGTGACGCTCATGGGCTTGAACTGCACGGGTGCGGTAAGGCGTATCCATTGTCCCGACACATCGCGGCGGAACGGACTGCCTTGTGCTGCCGTGCCGTCGCTTTTGACGGCCACATCAATCTTGCTGATAATCTTGCCGGTGGCGCTTTTGTCCCTGACACACAAGGTGGTGTTGTTGTCGGCCTTGACGCAGATGATGATGTATGCGTCCTCGTTGACGCGGCTGAAATCCACTTTGTTATATTGCATCCAGCAGCCTTGTCGCGGCAATAGCATGTGTCGGCCGCCTTCGCGGTCGCCATTGTCAATGGGACTGATTCTGATTGTGTCGTGGGCAGCACCGAATATGTTGCAGCTCTCGGCTTCAATACGCGAAGTTGCTGGTGTGATGCCGTTCACGCCTGCGGCAATGACGGCAGCGAGAATCATTGCTTGATGGATCCACATTGTTCGCTGAAGTACTTGTATAATGGGGCAATCATTGAGGCTTGCATGAAGTCGCCACGCAGAAGCATCTCATGCACCTCGTCCTGACTGAAGGTGTATATCTCAATGTCTTCGGTGTCGTCAAGATGCTGTGTGTCGGTTTGTTGCACTCCGATGGCCAGATAGCTGTGTGTGATGTTGTTCATGGCACTGGCGTTGCAGGTGAACTGCATCGTCTCGGTCCATTGTCCACCGGTGTAGCCTGTCTCCTCGCACAACTCGCGCTGTGCTGCCAGCATCGGGTCTTCGCCAGGTTCCACACAGCCAGCTACGAGTTCGAAGCAGGTGCGTCCCAGCCCATGTCGATACTGTCGGATGATGACCATTTGTCCGTCGGTGGTAATGGCAATGACGTTGATCCATGTGGGATATTCCAGCACGTAATATTCATCGTTGATGCGTCCGTCGGGCAGCTGGCATGTGTCGCGCCGTGCTGTGAGCCACGGGCGGCGGAAGAGGTACTCCGAATGGAGCAGTTTCCAGTCCAGATTTCTCATTTTGGCAGATATGTCTTAAGTTCTATACTGCGTGAGATGATGTCTCGCATCTGTGTCAGTGTGGTGATGTCGCCGTGTGCTCTCACCTGAGTCATGACATTGCCCAGTGCTGTTCCCTCTTGTGGCCCGGCAATGACTGGCATGTGCAGGGCATCGGCCGCGAACTGCATCAGATATTCATTGCGCGAGCCTCCGCCGATGACGTGCAGGCGCTGTATGTCCACGTTTGTGAGTCGACGTAGGCTGTCAACCACTGTGGCATAGCGCTGGGCCAGCGAGCGGAATATGATGCGGACGTAGTCGGCTGGTGTCGAGGGCAGTGGCTGGCCAGTTTCGGTCAGATACTCGCGTATGGCGGCCGTCATTGATGCGGGATGTGCAAATCTCGGATCATCAGGCTCGATGATACTCTGTATGTCTGATGTCATCGCAAGTGCATTGAGCTTGTTGACATCTGCTGGCACGCTGTTGGCATCGGCGTTGTCGCCGGTGGCTGTGTTCCACTCGCGACGACATTGCTCGTATAGCCACAGGCCGGTGATGTTCTTCAGGAAACGTGTTGTTCCGTCGAGGCCCCCTTCGTTGGTGAAGTTCTCTGCCATGCTGTCGGCGTTGATGATAGGTTTGTCGGATTCCACGCCCAACAGCGACCATGTGCCGCAGCTGAGATAGGCAAAACGGTCGTCGGTGGCGGGTACAGCTGCAACAGCAGAGGCGGTGTCGTGACTACCCACAGCGATGACGGGCAGCGAGGCAACGCCCGTGGCGGCTTGCACCTGCTCGCTTAGATATCCCACAAGCTGTCCAGGCTGCACCATGCGGCCGAAACGTGAACGCTGAAGGCCCACGGCAGCCAAAAGGTCGTCGTCAAGGTCTCGTGTCATGGGATTCAGCATCTGTGATGTTGATGCAACTGTGAACTCGCATACCGCTTCACCGGTGAGCATGTAGATGAGTGCATCAGGGATGAAGAGAATCTTGGTGGCATTCTGCAGCGCCACGCTGCCGGCACGACGCAGGGTGTCGAGCTGGAACAGCGAGTTGAAAGGCATGAATTGTATGCCTGTGCGGCTGTAAACGTCATCGCGTGGCATGACTTCCGAGAAGAAGCGCTCTGGTGCGCCGTCGGTGTGTGCGTCGCGATAGCAGTATGGAAGGCCCAGTAGCTGACCATCGGCACCAAAGAAGGCGAAGTCGCATCCCCATGTGTCGATGCCTATGCTCTGCAACTCTATGTTCTCGGCATGAATGAGCCGCAGAGCCTTGATGATTTCGTTGTACAGATGTGGCAGATCCCAGAAGATATGTCCGCCCAGCGGCAGCTGTGGATTGTCGAAACGTGTGAACTCACGCATGTGTATGCGTTCGCCATCAAACGAGGCCAGCACTGTGCGGCCGCTCGTTGCGCCAAGGTCTACGGCAAGATAGTTGGTCATGTGGCTGTTGAGATGTTGAGATGAAGAAAAGTTGAAATGCAAAGGGACAGAAAAAGCCATTGGCCCTTTGGGTGCAAAAATAGCAATTATTTGCAGGGCGGATATTATGTTTTTTGACCGCCAATCAGTACTTTTTGTCCATAATCCTTGGTCGTTTGCCGAAACATGGCTAATTTTGTTGCCGTTATGCAAGAAACAAGAATCAGATATATCACTGAGAATGCCCGTGACCTGCGTTGGGGCTTGTCGGTGTGTGGAGCGGGATGCCAGAGTGTTAAGCCTGGCGAACGCTATCCCCCAAAGCGACATGATGCAAGCTATCTGTTTAATCCCAAGGTGGGTCGCACGCTCAGCGAGTATCAGCTAATATACATTGTCAGCGGGCGTGGCACATTGCGCACCGAACATGGTGGTGAACATGTGGTGGAGGCTGGAACGATGTTTCTGCTCTTCCCTGGCGAGTGGCACACTTATCAGCCTGATGTCGAAACAGGGTGGGATGAGTATTGGATAGGTTTCAATGGCCCGAACATTGACAGCCGTGTGAAGGCTGGTTTCCTCACTCCGGAACATCCTGTCTATCGTGTGGGAATATTGCAGGGGGCCATAGCATTGTTCAATGATGCCATCGCCACGGCAGCGCGGCAGGAAGCATACTTCCAGCTGTTGTTGTGTGGCATTGTCAATCATCTGCTGGGGCTGATGTTTGTCACCAGCGTGAATATGGACTATGGGCACGACAGCGATATACCGGAGATGATACGCCGCTCACGCGAATTCATGCAGAACAACATCGAGGAACCGATACAGATGCCCGACGTGGCTCGCGAGATGGGTGTGAGCTATACTACTTTCCGTCGCCTGTTTAAGCGCTACACAGGTCTGGCACCATCACAGTATTTCACCAGCCTGCGCATACATCGTGCCAAACAGCTGCTGCATACAACCAGCAGCAGCATCAAGGAAATAGCCTACAGGCTGCAGTTTGAGAATCCGGAATATTTTGCCACGCTGTTCAAACGTCACACCGGTATGCGCCCGTCTGACTTCAGACAGATGAATGAGGTGTAGCTCATCACATACATATGTTTATACACAAAGTGCCGATGCTTGCGGGCATCGGCACTTTGTATGTAGTCTGCAGTGGAGCGTTACAGCGGGTGATACTGCACGAAGGCTTCCATAGCCTCGTATGCAGCCAGGCCAAGGCTGTTGTAGAGCTCTGCTGTAGCGTGGTTGCGGTCTTCGGCACGCTGCCAGAACAGGCGTTCGTCGTTGCCAAGGAATGGCGCTGACTCCATCTGGCTGGCGTGCTTGAGGATGGCGTTGCGCTTGGTGCGCAGTTCCTCGGGGCTGATTGGCACAGCCATTTCAATGTGTTCAATCTCCCATTCAGCCCATGCGCCGCGATACATCCAGATGCGGCAGTTCTTCAGCCACTCTGCGCCAGCTTCCTTCTCGATGTCGATGGCTGCCAACACAGCGTCGGTGCATACGCGGTGTGTGCCATGCGGGTCGGCAAGGTCGCCTGCCACGAAGATCTGATGAGGCTTCACCTCGCGCAGCAGTCCGAGCACAATCTCAACATCAGCCTCCGATATGGGGTTCTTCTGGATCTTGCCTGTCTCGTAGAACGGCAGGTTGAGGAAGTGTACGCGTTCCAATGGTATGCCGCTGTACATGCTGGCTATGCGAGCCTCGCCACGACGGATAAGTCCCTTGACCTCAAGGATGTCGCGTGTGTCAAAGTCTTCAGTCTTCTTGTTGTTGATGAAGTTGATGAACTCGTCATAGCGTGCGTTGATGATCTCGTCCTTGCCCTCCTCAAAGAGCTCGTTGAAGCCTTTTGTGAAGTGCATGAAGCGGAACACCTCCTCATCGCCCACTGCAATGTTGCCAGATGTTTCATAGGCCACGTGTACCTCGTGCTTCTGCTTCACCAGTCGCTGCAGGGTGCCACCCATAGAGATGACATCGTCGTCGGGGTGAGGCGAGAAGATGATGACGCGCTTCTGTGCGGGCTTAGCACGTTCGGGACGGTTGGTGTCGTCTGCATTGGGCTTGCCGCCTGGCCATCCAGTGATGGTGTGCTGCAGGTCGTTAAAGATCTTGATGTTCACATCGTATGCAGAGCCGTAGATGGCTAGCAGTTCTCCCAGTCCGAACTCGTTGTAGTCCTTGTTGGTGAGCTTGAGGATGGGTTTGCCGGTCTTTTGGCATAGCCATACAATGGCGGAGCGGATGAGCTTGTCGTCCCAGTCGCATGATGTCACCAGCCACGGGCGGCGTATGCGAGTGAGGTTGGCTGCTGAGCCCAGGTCGGTGACCACCTGCACGTTGCTGTGCATCTGCAGGAATGTGGCGCTCTGCTGATCGGTGATTTCGCCTTCGACTGCATTCTTGATGACCTCTGCCTTGGCTTCGCCCCAAGCAATGAGGTAGATCTTGCGTGACTGGCGTATGGTGCTCACACCCATAGTGATGGCACACACTGGAACATTCTGTTCGGAGCCGAACACCTTCACTGCCTCTTCGCGGCAGGTGGGATCCAGCAGCACCAAACGTGTGTGTGAGTTGCGTTGTGAGCCGGTGACGTTCATAGCGATGTTGCCCATGCGTCCTATGCCCAACAGACAGATGTCGATGCCGCCCATGTCGTCAATCATCTTCTCGTAGGCGTGGCAGTGCTCTGTCACGCGCTCCTGCGGGATGGTGCCGTCGAGCGGATAGATGTTCTGTGCGGGGATGTCCACGCGGTCGAAGAACTGCTGCTTGAGCTGCTGCAGGTTGCTTATTACGCTGTCCGGAGCAAGTGGATAATACTCGTAGGTGACAAACACCACGACGTTGCTGAAGCTCAGCCCCTCCTCCTGATGCATGCGCACCAGATGGTTGAAGACTTCGGTGAGCGTCGCTCCGCCGGAGAATGCCATTGTGCATGCACGTATCTCACGCTGGCGCTGACGGATGGTCTGAGCCACCTTCAAGGCTATCTCCAGCGCGCCCTCGTCGGATGAGGCGTAGATATCGGTGGGTAGCTTCTCAAAGCGCGTGAGGACAGAACGCTCAATATTGCCACCCGGACGATAGTAGCGCGGCGACACACGGTCTAATGTGATTTGTGAACTCAGGTTAGTTTTCATACAGTTAGGTTGTTATTAGTTAGTAGGTATGTATTTAGACCTTTAGAAGTAGAAGCCGAGTCCGAGCTTGAGGCCAACCTTGGAAGCATCCGAGAAGTCGTTGAGGCTCATGTGGTAGTACAGCGCCGGCTCGATGGTCAGATACTGGTTGACGAAGAAAGCATATCCCACTTCGGGCGTGATGTAGAAGTTGTCGTACTTCTTGGTGCGCTCAGTGTGGCCATATTCTGCTCCCAGGCCGAGGTAAATGCCGTTTTGCTCGATATAATAGCGTAGTCCTGCGCCTACGACAATCTCATTGAGAAAGACATCATACTCCTTGTTGGTGTTGCCCACATGCTTTGTCAGCGTGACTTGTTTCTGGTCAATGCCAAAGCGTCCATACAACAGCAGGTCGCGGGCAACGAATGCACCGGCGTTGGCATCAACATCGAAGCGCAGCTTCTCCAGCTTGCTGTAGCTCACGCCAAGACCTGAGAATGATGCATTGATATACGTTTTGCCTGCTTCGAACTGTGCGTTGGCGGTCAGTGTCGTCAGGGCCAGCAGGAGACCCATAAAAAACTTTTTCATTGAATTAGATGATTTTTGTTAATAATCTAAATTACTCCTTATTTTCTTTGTTATATTATTTCTTGTCGTAATTGGTTGTTGCACGCACTTCCTCCTCCAGCGTGTCGAAGTCTGGCAATGGGTTGTCGTCGTGGACATAGTGGACAATGCCTTCTGCATCCACTATATATATACGTGGGATGCGGCTGCGCGCGAAAAGGGAGAAAATTCTTTTGTTCTCCTGTGCCGAGTAGGGCAGTGTCAGGCCTTGTTCCTGCCAGTAGGCTGCGACATCGGCTTCTGCCTGGGCACGTGATATGCAGACGAAATCCACCGCGGCCTCATTGTTGAGCAGTGAGGAGTGCAAGGCATCCACTATGGGCAGCTCTTGACGGCAATCTGGGCATGTGGTGCTGAAAAACACAATCACCGTGGTTGATGCGGAGAGGGAGTCTGAGCTGAATATCCGCCCGTCGTTCATTTTGACCTCGAACGACGGCACATGGCTGCCCACAGGAATCAGGTTTTGCTCTTCAACCACATCGTTGTGGCAGCCGATGACACTCAGTAAGCCACACAACAGAATCGCCATCACATGCAAACGACTGACATGCAAGTGCTTCACATATTTGTTCCCAATTGTGTATTTCATGCTACAAAAATACAAATTAATAGGTTACGCTGTGACAGCTATTAACACTCAATAAGAGAATTTAACAACTATAAATCACAGACGAATCATCAAGTTGAGCGTGAAGCTCTGTGATTTGCGCTGGAAGAAGCTGCGGGTCTCGCCTGTGTCGATGGTCGTCATTGCCGTGTTGCCCAGAGGGTAGTCATAGTTGAGCATCACCACACAACTCTGGCCGATGTCAAACGACATTCCACCTGTGGCAACAATACTCGTCTTGTCCTTTGAGAAGTCTATCTTGTCGCTCTCAGAATATTCCACGCCTTCAGCGTTGTTCACCAGCGGGAAGTGGAACTTCGTGCCCAGAAGGAAGTGTACCTTCGAAGAGAGGCCCAGCACACACAATCCTACACCCATGTTGGCGCTCAACTGTTGAGCGCTGGCGTCTTCGTCTTGGTAGTTGCCATATCCATCGCGCTTGCTCGACCAGATGAAGTTGTACTGAAATCCGCCTCCAAGGTACATCTTTAGTTGACTGAAGCCGACATAGAAACGCGTCTCGATGGGCAGTATGACTTTCATCTTCGTCTCGCCGTCCTCCGAACGAGAGGTCTTGCACGACGACATCATTCCGGACAAGATGACCTCATAGGCACCATACTCACTGAACTCGTGACGATGGTCATAGACCATGCCGCCGCCGCCGTCGACATAATTCTTCTTGGTGTCATATCCGCTCATGTCGGGATTGCTGGTGATGAACACACCGCCGACAAGGCCTATCATGTTGCATTTCAGCGGATATTCTATTTCCTTGCTGCCTCCGCCGCGATTGCCTCCTCCGCTGCGACTGTTGCTGCGGCTGTTGCTGCCGTAGCTGTTGCCGTAATAGCTGTTGCCGTAGTAACTGCTTGAGTTATAGCTGCTCCGGTTGTTGCTGCGGCTATTACTGCGGTAGCTGCTTCGGTTGTTGCTTCGGTTGTTGCTACGATTATAGGTATATTGAGCATGCGTCACGGCAACACCACACAGACAGAAAAATATGAAGAATGCTATACGTTTCATGTTCGATACTAATCCTTAAACTTTCAACTTTCAACTACTTGTTCCATCTGTGTCAGAAGGCGAATCCCGCACCGACGGTGATTGTTGGTGTGTTCTTCCACATATATGTCACGCCAACCTGAAGCACTAACTGTTCCCACAAACAAAGATCCACACCGGCCTGTATTGGTGCGGTGTTGTAGATGAAGGTCTGCGGACCGTCGGCTGAGTCGTCTTCGTCGCCCGAACGGATGACGGGCTTCATCGAGCTCGTGTTGCCGCTACTGCTGCTGAAGTCGGCCACAAAGCCCCATCCGACCTGCAGATGTGCACCGATGATGTGGTTGAAAAAGTGTCTCCAACCCACACCTATCATGCCTGCATGCAGGCCGCTCATAGAGCCTGTAGGCTCCGAAGGTTCTGATGGTTGTGATGGTTCAGAGGGCTCGCTGGGCGTCTCACCGCCATTGCCGCTGCCATCTGGTGGTGATGGGGGCGACGGCTGATAGTGGCGTGTGGGGCCCGAGGGTTCGGATGGCTGTGTGGGCTGTGACGTTGAGGATGGAGTTGGCTGCGACTTGATGTAGTTCTTCCACGTGTTCTTGGATGTTGGCTTACCGTAGGCAGCACAGAAATATATGAAGTCAGCTGAATATGAACTCGGGTTCACGTTTGCACCTATGTTCAGCTCATAGTAGAGTGGCGACCATTTGAGGTCGACGATTGTGTTCTGTTTCCATTTGCTGTCGCTGAACGCTTGTGCACATGCGGCCTCAGGCAAAAGGAACAACGCCAACATGACCACTATAATTAGTTTGCTTAGCTTCATAGAGAAAGTATGATAATTAAAATAGGTGTTCTTTCTTTCGTTCTAACGCCGCGAAATTACTGTTTTTTTTACAAGTGACAAAACAAATCTGCACATTTTTGCAATCGTTCAAGCTTTTGTGGTTGATACTTTTATGTGTTTGTGCGGCAAAGATGTAAAAAGGAGTTGTTTGCGAGGCAAAAGTTTGACGATTTCGAAAAAAAACAATATCTTTGCTGCCACAAATGGAGATATACTATGAACACATTCATTTCCTCATTCATTCATTCACGTGTGAAGTCAATACTTTTCATCACATTGTATCTGGCATTTGGTGTGGCTAATGTCATGGGCCAGACACAGCAGGAGCCAGAACGATGCCTGTCGCCTCTGCCGCAGCAGGTGGCATGGGGCAGCGGCAACGTGGCGGCTGACAGCAATAATGTCCGTCAGGGTGTGCGTGGCGACAAGGCCGTCCGCGCCTGGTCACGTCGCATACCTCAACAAGCCGAGGGATACTACCTCAGTATCAGTCAGAAGGGCATCGTCATCGCGGGTGCTGATTCGGCAGGTTTGTTCTATGGCCAGCAGACGCTGGCACAGTTGCGTAGGGACGACGGCACGCTGCCGTGTGTGGAAATCACTGACTGGCCGGCGATGCCCGAACGTGGCGTCATCGAGGGCTACTACGGCAACCCCTATACCCACGAGGCACGTTTGCGGCTCTTCGACTTCATGGGGCGCAACAAGCTGAATGTGTTCATCTATGGACCTAAAGACGACCCATATCATCGCAGCCAGTGGCGTGTGCCATATCCCAAGGACGAAGCCCGCCGACTGTCGGAACTGGTGCAGGCAGCACGCCGCAGCCATGTGAAGTTCGTATGGGCTATTCACCCGGGCGGCGACATACGCTGGGAACTGTCCGACAGCGTGGCCATAGTGAGGAAATGCGAGGCTATGTACGGGCTGGGTGTGCGCTCGTTCTGTGTGTTCTTCGACGATATCGGCGGCGAGGGGGCCCGTGGCGAGAAGCAGGCTGGCCTGCTGAACTATCTCCACAAGGCTTTTGTGCAGAAGCATGATGACGTTGATGCGCTGATGATGTGTCCCACACAGTACAACCGCTCGTGGTCTGGCGGCGACTATCTCACCACGTTGGGTACGCAGATGGAGCCCAGTGTGCGTGTGATGTGGACGGGTGCCACGGTGGTGGATATGATTGACCGCGAGGATATGGAGTGGATTAACGCACAGCTCCGTCGCAAGGCATACATATGGCTGAACTATCCAGTCACGGACTACTGCATCGACCATCTGCTGATGGGGCCAACATGGGGCAATGCCCTTGATATAGGCCCGATGGTCAGCGGCTTCTGTTCCAACCCCATGGAATATTGCGAGGCATCGCGCCTGTCGCTGTTCAGCATCGCAGACTATGCATGGCATCCCGAGACATACGATGCACAGGCATCATGGCTGATGGCCACAAAGCAAATAATGCCCGAACATGTGGAAGCCTTCAGGCTCTTCTGCGACAACAACGTAGACCTTGGCCCTACGGCCCACGGGTTGCGTCGCGAGACTGAGTCACAGGGCTTTGTGTCGGCCAAGGATGACGGCGAGCGGATGCAGTACTTCAAGGCTATGTCGCGGGCTGCCACGGAGCTGGAGCGTGATGCCAGCCAGCCCGAGTTGCGCGACGAGATACAGCCCTGGGTGCAGTCGATGGATCTCACGGCGAGTCGCGGCATCATAACCCTGATTATGCAGCAGCAACTCCAACAGGGTGAACCCGAGGCCTTTGTCAAGTCCTATGAGAGCTATGACCGCACAACAAAACAGCAGCAGGCGTTGCGTTCGCGAGATTTCCGCGGCAGCATCAAGGTGGCAACGCCTGTGGTGGCAACGCGCCACATCGAACCTTGGCTGCGCAGTCGTGTGGCAGAGATGATAGCCGACTACAAGCAACGCTACGACTATCGTCTTGATGTCTTCCCAGTGCAGGTGGTGGAGAACGGCACGTATTTCATCCGTGACACGCACGGACGCTATCTCACCGACCCTGCATACGCTCAAGCGGGTGTGAAAGCCGTCTTCCGTGTGGAGCGTGACACCATCAATCCACAGACACAAGAATGGACAATTGCCTACGATGGCAATACTGGCCGCTATAGCATCACGAACAATCAGGCGCGACGCTATCTGAACGAGGTGGGAGCCTTCGGACCAAATCCCTTCAACGCAGAATGGAACACCTATGAAATCCAGAAACAAACAGCCGAAAGCGATGCCACGCCAGCATACTCCATCCGCAATGCCGGATTGGGTGGCACGGCATGGTGGGTGGCTGTGGAGGATGACGAGGTGATACAGTTTGTTCGCGAGGCCGAGACCATGCCCAGTGTCTTCACATGGCAGCTGCAACCCGTGAAATAGTTGCGAAAAGTGTGCTTTTGCAACATCCGCATGTTAGCACCAAAACATCCACAAGTTGGCATGAAAACATCCGGATGTTGGCGGGAAATGATCCTGGAAGATTTACATGAAAGTCCCGGATGTTTTAGCGTAAACCTCCTGGATCATCAACCGCTAACCCCCGGGCCTTTTGCAGGTTGTCCAAATTTTTCCTATTGCACCTCCTGCTTACATGTTTACCTACATGCCTACATGCTTGCCTACATTGTCGCAATGTATTGATATACAATGGATAATAAAGTGCCTGTGTAGGCATGTAGGTTGTTTTGCCCAAAAACACATGTGGGAGCAGAGTGTGTAGCGATCCATCCCGTCTGCTGCGGTTCAGGTGAATGCTCTTTTCAGTATTGCGGCAACGATGTCGGCAGGGAAATCGGCATAACGCTTCTGCACGGTCTTGGCAGATTTGTTCATCAGCCATGAGAGATAGTCCTCAAAGCGTGCTACGGCAGAAGCGTTGTCCCGGGACTCCAGTGCGTATTTGCCAATACACATGCCTTTGCGCTGGTCGTAGTACTGCTTTTCGTGATTGCGCACAAACCACCAATATGCGTTGTAGAATAGCTGCTGTTGCTGCTGTGTCAGCACAGGTTCCACCAGAAACTGAACATATTGGCTGTTGGTGAGAAATGACTCGGGCTGTCCGCCAGTGGTGGACAGTCCGAGCATGTGTGGGTTCTGTTGTCGATAGTATTCGGGTGCGGCGAGGATATGCCCCATATATTGATGCAACTCTGTGCTGCGGGCAAGACCAAAAGTGTCCATAGCTGTCATAAACGTCAATGGGTCAGTGGCCGCGCGCGCGGCAATGATGAGTGCCGTTTTCTGCTCATCGTGCCGCACATATCCCGCGCGATATGCCATGATGATGGCGTCTATGAAACAGAGTAGCATTTATGCAGGATAGTATTCGTGGCGTGCGGCAGCGAGCGTGTTCAGCATAAGCATGCAGATGGTCATGGGACCAACGCCGCCAGGTACTGGCGTGATAGCAGAGCATAACGGTGCTACATGCTCGAAGTCCACATCGCCGCTGAGTCGGAAGCCACGTGGCCTTGTCGCATCTGGCACCCGTGTTGTGCCAACGTCGATGACAACGGCTCCCGGCTTGACCATGTCTGCGGTGACAAAGGCGGGCTGGCCGATGGCCGCAATGATGATGTCTGCTGCACGGCATTCGTCTTTAAGGGTTGTGGAGCGGCTGTGACATACGGTGACGGTAGCGTCCACGCCTTTCTGTATCATCAGTTGTGACATGGGTTTGCCAACGATGTTGGAGCGTCCGAGAATCACGCACTTCTTGCCTCGTGTGGCGACATCGTAGCGTCTCAGCAGCTCGAGGATGCCCTTTGGCGTGGCGCTGATGAAGGCTGGCAAGCCAATGGCCATGCGTCCGACGTTGATGGGGTGGAAACCGTCAACGTCCTTGCGGTGGTCTATAGCCTCGATGACTCTCTGTTCATTGATGTGTCGTGGCAGCGGCAGTTGCACAATGAAACCGTCAATGTCGGTGTCACTATTCAGTCGGGCCACGCATGCCAGCAATTCTTCTTCGGTGATGTCGTCTTCAAATCGGATGAGTGTGCTCTGGAAACCGCATTCCTCGCATGCACGCACTTTGTTGGCGACGTATGTCTCTGAGCCACCGTCGTGGCCCACAAGTATTGCTGCGAGGTGAGGGCGACGTGCACCAGTGGCGATGATGCGTTCCACTTCTTGTTTGATTTCAGCCTTGATAGTTGCCGCTGTTGCTTTGCCGTCGATTATTTTGGGCATAAGATATGGGGTTAGTGGGGTTTGGGGCTAATGGACTTAATAGGCAAATGAGATTATCTCCTTGGCATCTTGGCCATCATCTGTGCCATGCGTGGATTGGTGACCATCTTCATCATCTTGCGTGTCTGGTCGAACTGCTTGATGAGGCGGTTCACGGCCTGAATATCTGTTCCAGAACCTCGTGCTATGCGCTGTCGGCGGCTGGTGTTAAGACATTCGGGATTGGTGCGCTCCTTTGGCGTCATTGAGAGTATGATGGCTTCGATGCTCTTGAATGCATCATCATCGATGTCGATGTCTTTCAGGGCTTTGCCAACACCAGGTATCATCGAAGCGAGATCCTTGATGTTGCCCATCTTCTTGATTTGCTGTATCTGGCTGTAGAAGTCGTTGAAGTCAAACTGATTTTTGCGGATTTTCTTCTCCAACCGGCGTGCCTCTTCCTCGTCGTATTGCTCTTGAGCGCGCTCGACGAGGCTGACGATGTCGCCCATACCGAGTATGCGGTCGGCCATGCGTGCGGGGTGGAAGGGGTCGATGGCTTCCATCTTCTCGCCGGTGCCGACAAACTTGATAGGTTTGTCCACCACCGTGCGTATGCTGAGTGCTGCACCGCCGCGTGTGTCGCCGTCGAGCTTGGTGAGCACCACGCCTGTGTAGTCGAGGCGGTCGTTGAACTCCTTGGCGGTGTTGACAGCATCCTGTCCCGTCATGGCATCAACGACAAATAGTGTCTCGTCGGGTTGAGTAGCTTCCTTGATGGCTGCAATCTCCTGCATCAGCTTCTCGTCGACGGCCAGTCGGCCAGCGGTGTCGACAATGACGGTATCCAGTCCTCGGGTGCGTGCTTCCTGAATAGCGTTCTGAGCTATACTCACAGGGTCGCTGTTGTCTGTCTCGATATGAATGGGTACGTCAATCTGCTCTGCCAGCACTCGCAGCTGCTCGATGGCAGCAGGACGATAGACGTCGCATGCTGCCAGCAACGGCCTACGGCCGCGTTTGGTCTTAAGCATCAGCGCCAGCTTGCCAGAGAAGGTCGTCTTACCAGCACCATTGAGGCCTGCCATGAGTATCACGGCGGGTTTGCCCTTCAGCTGCAGGTCTGTTGTCTCGCCGCCCATGAGCTGTGCCAGCTCGTCGTGGACAATCTTGACCATCATCTGCTGCGGCTTGACGGCCGTGAGCACGTTCTGGCCCAGTGCCTTCTGGCGTACAGTCTCGGTGAACTGTTTGGCTACGCGATAGTTGACATCGGCATCAAGGAGTGCCTTGCGCACGTCTTTGAGCGTCTCGGCAACATTGATTTCAGTTATTTTGCCCTCACCCTTCAGTATCTTAAAGGATCGTTCAAGGCGTTCGGATAGATTTTCAAACACGAGTATATTGAATGATTAAGAGTGTTACGTTTGTCGTTTATCGTTCTTGTGTGGGTGTCGTTGCCTTGCGAACGAAGATTTGGTCAACAACGACTCCGTCGTCAAGAGCACCGATGGTGATGGTGTGACGACCAGTATTAATAGATATAGGTACGCGCGCGCGAATAGATGTGTATCCTTGCAGCACGTTCTGCTTCCACTGTTCGCTGCCAACTTGTGAGTCGTATGTCAATATCTGCAGCGGGCTGCCGTCCATAGTAACTGTTACTCGTTGCTGTTGTTCTATTGGATGGGTTGGCAGCATGTGGAGCTCTATGTCCACATCTTGCACCTTGCCGGGGTTCTGGTCAAATGAGTAACTGATGGTGCAATCCTTGGGCACCGGCATGGCTCGTATGCTTGCTCCCAAGCCAAGCACTGGTGCCAGCACGTCGTTGCCGGAGAATGTGCTGCTGCTGTAGGAAGCTCCGTAGAATGTAGCGATATATGGTTCGTCGGTGACCATCGGGGTACGCACTGTGGTATGTGGCACGGGCTTGAACACTGACAGCTGTCTGGGATTGGCATCCATGATGCCGCGCCATTTGCCTCCGCATAGGTTGTTATATTGCTGCGTCAGTTGTTGGATGCGCTGGTGAGCCTGGTCGGAGCGGCGCCATGTAGCATCCACGTTGTCGCGGCTGAGATAAGCTTTTCCATGACGTGCCAACTGTGCGGTGAGGTATTTCTCGTTTTGTGCTATGGCTGCCATCACAGGATATTCCACCAGCTGGAAGAATGCATCATAGCGGTCGGGGTGGGTACGTCGCACGGAGTCGGCAATCCAGTTGACGTTGCGCTGCAGCTTGTCGTAGCGTGACAGGCGCGCACGTATGCGTTTCTCGCTCCACGGCAGGTCGCGCACAGCGTTCCAGTCAGTCTTACTGTCGCGGGACTCACCAACACGTGTTCCTGCCAGATGCTCTGGTTTGCGCTGGAAGCTCAGGTGGTAGTGATCCTTCATGTAGATTGCCGTTAGGCGGGCTATGTCGCGTCCAATGGTATGTACGAAGAAATCCTCCATGTGTCCGCCCACAGTGCGGCGTCGCACTGCATCAAGGTTCCAGGCCATATCCATGAAGAGTTGTATCTGGTACTCCGAAGGCTTGATGTCGCCTACGTTGAGCACCCACATGCGTCTGGCACCATGATAATATGCTTCTGAGAGTTGCTGGTAGAGAAGGTATGGGCTTGCTGTGCCCAACCACAGATAGTCGTGCGGCCGGCCCCAGTATGAGATATGGTAGTATACGCCGTTGCCACCGCTGCGCTTGGCTTCGGCCTCAGTGGGGAAGTGGCGGATGTAGCCGTAGTTGTCGTCTGGCCACAACAATATCACGTCGTCTGGCACCTGAAGTCCTTGGTTGTAGGCATCAAGTACTTCCTTGTATGGTGTGAAGACTTGCGGCATATCGTTGTTGCCTGTGGTGGCGAGCATGTCTCTCTGAGCTGCAATCACCTTGGTCAATGCAGCCTTCTGTTCAACGGGTGTGTTGGCTCCCTGCATGGGGCCGTCATGCAGGCCTCGCATGCCGAGTGTGTATACCATCGGTACATCCTGTGTCTGCTGCACACGCTCCTGCCAGAAGCGCAGTACGCTTTCGGCATTTGTCATGAAATTGTATTCTCCCTTGCCGCGTGTGGCCCATTCACTGGCAGCGTTGCAACCCATGGGCTCGCAGTGGCTGGTGCCGATGAAGATGCCGTATTTTTGTGCCAGTTGAGCACAGCCTTCGGTGAGGAAGAACGGTTTTGTCACAGGATGCATGGGTGGCCAGTAGAGGTTGGCACGCAGGCGCAGCATGAGCTGGAAGATGCGTTCCGTGGTCTTAGGTCCTATGGCGTGTCCGGCATTAGGCTCATGGTTGTTTGATGCCCAGGGCAGCAGTCCCCAGTCCTCATCATTGATAAATATGCCACGATATTCCACACTCGGTGCCTGCAAGGTGCGGAAAGGATGATCCAATCGTAGTTCCTGACGCAGTTGTGGTGTCACGTCTGCCCACCACTCCCAAGGAGATACGCCTACCATGCGTGACAGCTCCATCAGGCCGTAGGCCGTGCCGGCAGCATCGCTACCGGCTATGATGAGTTTGTCATCTGGCGCAAGTGCCATGACGAAAGCTTGCTTGCGGCGGCTCAACCGGCTGAGGTCGATGCCTGAGGCAAATAAGTATTCTCGCATGGGACCATCGAGCGAGCCAGCTATGATCTGCGTGTGTGATGCTGTCGGTGTCGTCAGCATCATTGTGGCATCAAGCACGCGCTGGAAGTCGCCTGCCACCATCTGCAGTGCTGTTGTCACAACGGGCTGTTCGGCTTTGGCCACAGCGATGTACACGGGCTGGTGTGCCGGTAAAACGAAAGCGCTGGCCTGTGTGGTCAGCGCTATAGTGAACCCTAACACTGTTAGGGCAGCGGTGCGTAATGGGCGTGTGAGCATAATGCTTGTTTTGGATGTAGGTCTTAATCAGCCTGAGATTCTGTTCCACTCACATCTGCGGGTTGCTCTGTTGCGTCTGCAGCAGGTATGCCAGGCAGGTTGGTGGGAGCTGTGAGCTGTTGTTCAGTAGCGACGCCCTCCATGACGGATGCATCAGAAGCAGCCTTGGGGATGAAGTAGACGGAAATGACACTGAACAGGACCATGGCAGCAGCAAGGCTCCAAGTCAGTTTCTCGATGACATCGGTAGTCTTACGCACACCCATAACCTGATTGCCGCTGGCAAAACCGCTGGCAAGTCCGCCACCCTTGGACTCTTGGATGAGCACTATGAGGCACATAAAAATGGATGCGATGACTACAAGAATTACTAATAATGTGTACATGTTGTTTTTTGGAGTTATTTATTATTGTTATTTTCGTTGTTCAAGACCTCTTCGTTGGCAATCAGTTTCTCCAAGAATCGGATTTGGTCTGCAAAGTAACGGTTTTTCTTTGGATTACGCAAACTTATGCGACGAATAATTTCAATTGCCTTGCGATATTTGCCCTGTTTAATGTATATACGGGCCAAAGTCTCGGTCAGGAATGCCTCTTCACCGTCTTTTGTCTGTGCTTGTGGCTCGGCGGATGGAGTTGTCTGGCTGATGTCGTTTGTGCTGTCGTCAGCAGACTTCGTATCTGCTGGAGCATCCTCTAATTGCATTAGATATGCCATATAATCCACACTGCCGTCCACTGCGTGCGTATGGCGCTGAGGCTGTGGCTCGGGCTGTTGTGCCAGGAAATTGTCGATGAGCGAGATTGTCCGTCCTGCGTTGCCGGCTTCGGCCACTTTGGCAACAGTGTTGCGGTTGCGGTTGTGGCGGCTTGTGGTTGCAGGTTGCAGATTGTTGCCCTCGATGAGCTGATACAGCTGCACGCGGTCGGGGACACACAGCGCTGTGTGTCGCAATTCGCTGCCAAAGTGTTCGTCGGTGAGTTGGTACAGACCGCGCTGATACAGCAACCTGGCTGTCTGGAAATAGGGGTAGCGCGTGACCATTGCCCGCAGCTGTTTCACTGTGTCGGCATCTATTTGCTCGGGATGGCGTATAAAGTTGGCAAATTGCATGATACGAGTTTCAATTATATGAACACACCTAATAATCTACCAGTTGGCAACTGTCGCATTGAAGATTTGGTCGGTGATGTCTTTGGTCATTTGTGTGACAAGTTCCTCCTGCACGTTGATGAGCTGTTGTGTGGCATCATATTCTGTTGTGGCTGAGAATTGTTGTTCGAAATCCTCGGTGTGGTTCTTGGTGTTGGTGAACCGCACGTTGACGGTCATGCGTAGCTGCACTTGCTGACTGTAGCCGTCGCTGGAAACGCCTTTGTTGAACTGGTCGAAACCAGTAATCTCGCCGGCTATCACCAAGTCGCCACCTCGTTTCACCTGTCTGAGTTTGGTCTGTTGGGCAAATAGGTCGGTCAGGCGATTGTTGAATATCGACTGCATGGGTGCCCAAACGTAGGCCGAGCGTATGGGGAAGGGGTCAATCTGTATTGTCTTGACGACCTTGTAGTCAATGCTTGCGCCGTTGAACTTATAGCTTATGGCACAAGAACAGAGCAGCAGGCACAAGACCCAAGCCCAACCACCTTTTGTCAAGGATGGGGAAATCCTTTTTTTATTACAATTCTTCAAGCCCATATTCCTTTATTTTGCGATAGAGGGTGCGTTCGCTGATATGCAACTCATCGGCAGCTTTCTTGCGACGTCCGCGATGTTTCTCCAGCGCCTTGATGATCAACCGTTTCTCCTGTTCGTCTATAGACAGTGTCTCTTCGACATATTCTTCGGCGTATGGAGTGTTGTCGTTGACTTCGGCGGGCGTAGACACTGCTTCGGCAGGTCGTTGCACGTGCACAGCCGGTGTGATGGTCATCTGGGATGGTATGTTCACTATGTGCTCTGTTGCATTGTTGTCGTCGGGTTGTGCAGTGGTGATGTGTTGTCGCAACTCGTTGATCTCGCGATGCAGCGCGTTAATCATCTGGAATAGCATCTCGCGTTCCTGTGCATAGCTGTGGTCGTCGGCTGTACGGTGGTTCAGGCGCACCAGCCCGCTTTGTTCGTCCGTTGTGGGCCATATCTCGTAATCTGCAAGGATGGCAGGTGTCACCACACGTGTGTCTCGCAGCAGGATTGACATCTGCTCGGTGACGTTCTTCAGCTGACGTATGTTGCCAGGCCATTTGTAGCGCTTCATCACTTCCTCAGCTTCGGGCGATAGAGTGATACGTTCTGGCATGCTGTATTTGGCAGCGATTTCCATTGCGAACTTCTTGAAGAGAAGAAGTATGTCGTCGCCGCGGTGCCGCAGTGCCGGCATCTTGATAGGAATGGTGTTGAGGCGATAGAACAGATCCTCGCGGAAGTGGCCGTCGCGTATGGCATTCTGTATGTTGACGTTTGTGGCGGCCACGATGCGAACATTTGTCTTGCGCACCTCGCTGGAGCCAACGCGAATGTATTCTCCGCTCTCCAGCACGCGCAACAAACGGGCTTGTGTGCTCATGGGCAGTTCGCCCACTTCGTCAAGAAACAGCGTCCCGCCGTCGGCCGCACCAAAATATCCTTCGTGCTCACCTATGGCACCAGTGAATGCTCCCTTCTCGTGGCCAAAAAGCTCGCTGTCTATGGTTCCTTCGGGTATGCTGCCACAGTTGATGGCGAAATATTTACGGCTACGCCGTTGGCTGTTGTCGTGTATGAGGCGTGGAATCACCTCTTTGCCCACTCCGCTCTCACCAGTGATGAACACTGAGAGATCGGTCTGTGCCACCTGCAATGCTGTGTCCAAAGCATGGTTCAGCGCCTCGCAGTTGCCAACGATGCCATAGCGCAGCTTGATAGGTTGAAGATTCTGTGCGTCCATCATCCTTTTTCGCTCTTGTCACGTTTGTCGATATATAGTTTCGGCAACGGGTTGGCGTGAGCCTCATCCCAGGCCTGACGTGCCCTAAAGATGTCGATAGCAGTGTATATGGCATTGCGCAGCGATGTCTCGTCGGCCACGCCGCGTCCTGCAATGTCGTATGCTGTGCCGTGGTCGGGACTTGTGCGTACGATGTCGAGACCGGCGGTATAGTTTACGCCGTCGTTCATCGCCAGCAACTTGAATGGTGCCAGCCCTTGGTCGTGATACATCGCCAGCACACCGTCGAAGTGCTCATAGGCACGCGTGCCAAAGAATCCATCAGCGGCAAAGGGACCGAAGGTATTGATACCTTCTTCAGTTGCCTGCTGCATGGCAGGACGCAGGATTTCCTGTTCCTCCTTGCCCAGCAGTCCTTCGTCGCCAGCATGGGGATTCAGTGCCAGCACGGCTATGCGTGGCATAGAGATACCAAAGTCGCGACGCAGTGTGGCATCGAAGATATGCAGCTTCTGCAGTATGCTCTCCTGTGTGATGGCCTGAGCCACCTTTGTCAGTGGTAGGTGGCTCGTGGCAAGCGCCACACGTATGCGGTCGTTCATCAGTATCATCAGAGCCGAACCCGTGAGTGCGCCGCTGCGATCTTGAATATACTCTGTGTGTCCGGGGAAGTGGAAGCCGTCGCCTTGGATGCTGCTCTTGTTGATGGGGGCGGTTACGAGCACGTCAAAGAGGCCCTTTCGCCAGTCCTGCATGGCTCGCTCCAGTGCTGCCAACGCAGCCTGACCAGCTTCGGGAGTGGCCTGACCGATGTCCAGCTTGACCTCCTCGGCCGTGCAAGGTACAAGACTCAGTTCGCCATCATGGGCATCTGCGGGAGATTGTATGGTCTGGAACGTCACATCCAGGTCCATCATCTTGCGATGATAGGATGCCACCTTGGGTGAACCGTATATAATCGGTGTGCACAGTTCAAGCATTGCTGGGTCCGCAAATGCCTTTAGGATTACTTCATAGCCGATTCCGTTTGGATCGCCATGTGTTATAGCTACTTTCAGTTTTTCCATTGAATGAATTGTGAATTATGCATCGTGCATTATGCATTGTGAATTGTGAATTATGAATTGTCTATTTGCTTCTTGCTTTTCTCCTGTCTTCGGCTGTGACGGCCACTTCCTCGAGAGTGGTGACTATAGGTGATGTCTTCTCGTGTGGCAGGTTGAGGGTATAGAGCGAGCCCTCGAGCCGACGCATGAGACCTCGTTTCATTTTCTCTGGTGCGAAGACAAAGCCCTCCACAACAATGACAATATTGCGTGTGGTGTCCACGCGTGAGTGGCTCACGAATGGCCCGCCCATGCCATCGTTCTCCATGTACCATAGACCACGAGCCTCCAGTGCATACTGTCCGTGGACCACGATGGGTTTGACGAAGGTGCAGAGCGTGTCGGTGGCCATGTGCATTGTGGGCAGTGTGCCGGGGATATTCTCGGCCATCACGCTGTCGCGCTTGTGGAGCACATATTGCTTTGTGAAGGTCTCTGGACCCTCATAGGGGTAGCTGTACATGCAAATGTTGACCAATGCCGATGCTCCATTGCTGCTGGTCCAGAAAAAGTCTTTGCCGCGCTTGTAACTCTTGATCTCGTCGGGGGCGTGGAACTCGCAGTCAAATAACTCCTGTGCCAGCCCTGCAACGACTTTAGAGTGTTTGTCCTTCAGCTCCTTGATGAGGCGGTTCATCTCCATCTTCGTCAGGAAGTCCAGGATGTCGTCGCCGTGTTCGAAGCAAAAATCTGCAAAATCCTCTGCTGTTGGGCTCTGTATGGTGAGCACAATCTGGTCGATTGCGTATTTGTCGCGTGTGAACTTCATCGAAGTCTTCGTGTAGATGCTCTTGTTGATGTCCACAAGGATTATGTTGCGGAAGATGTTCAGCACCTGGTCGAAATGCTTGGGATCCACCTGCGAGATGTGAAACGAGCGTTCTGGCTGAGGCAGGCCTGGGATGTCGGTGTCGAGAACGTTGAATAACGCACGCCCCTGACGCGCCTGCCAGTCCTGATCACTCATGACCACCATCACTTCGTATGGCCGACCGCTGGCGCGGGGAATCACCATTTCTTTACGGCAGGACATTAGCAGTGTAGCCGAAATAATAAATAATAAATGATAAATAATAAATAATAGTGGTTTCCTGGAATATCTCCAGATAGCCAATTGCCTAATATTCAATCCACGATTTTCCATAAGCACCCTTATCATTTATCATTTATAATTTATTATTTATCATCTATCATTTCCCCTGCGGGTATTCAGCATTCCGCAGGCCGCATCGATGTCTTGACCGCGTGATGTCCGAATGGTGCACCTCACGCCATGGGCATTGAGATAGTCGCGCAGGGCCGACATCTGTTCTGGCGACGCCTCAGCGAAAGGTGTCTCTGGCAGTCGATGCCAACGAATCAGGTTGACGCGGCATTCTATATTGCCAAGCAGACGCACCAATTCACGTGCATGGCGTTGTGTGTGTGTGCCAAAGACAATGTACTCAAACGACAACCGTCGTTGGCCCGACCAGTCGTAGTGGCGTAACAGCTCGAGCATCTCTGCTATCGGATAGCTGCGTTCAGCAGGCATGATGGCTGCGCGCTCCTCGCTGAATGGATTGTGCAGGCTGATTGCCAGATGACAGGGACTCTCGTCCAGAAAGCGCTGCAGCCCCTTGCGCACGCCCACGGTGGATACCGTGATGCGTCGTGGGCTCCAAGCCCAACCATAATCGGCCATCAGCAACTCTGTGGCACGCAGCACAGCGTCCAAGTTGTCCAAGGGCTCGCCTTGTCCCATGAAGACAATATTCGTCAGGCGCTCCCGCTCTGGCAGCGAATAGACCTGATTCAGGATGTCTCCAGCTGTGAGGTGGCCGCCGAAGCCCTGCTGACCAGTAGCGCAGAAACGGCATCCCATGCGGCAACCTACCTGTGAACTCACGCACGCTGTGCCGCGGTCGTCATCTGGGATGAACACCGTCTCCACTGTGCCGCCGCAGGATGTCGGAAAGAGATACTTGGATGTACCATCGCTGCTGTGCTGAGCACGCAGCGGACCATGCAGTCCTACGCTATATTTCTCAGAAAGAAGCTTGCGCGCCGCAATGCTGATATTCGACATCGCTGCAAAGTCAGGCACACCCTTACTGTATATCCAGCCCGCCAGTTGACGCCCGGCAAAGGCAGGCAAGCCTTCACGCAAAGCCAGCTCTTTCAGCTCAGCCAATGTCATACCCAGCAAAGCTACACTATTTTGTCTTATGTCCTCGCGCGCGTTCATATTTGTGTAATAGCGGCGCAAAGGTAGCGCAAAAAACTGAAAAACCAACTCTTTTTAGGAGATTTAACGCTGACTGACAATTTGCTAAACATGTTATTCGTTCATTTTTGACCACGAATGTCACGTCAGTTTCACGCCATGTGCAAGAAAAAGTCTTTGTTTTTGCGGTGTAGCACAAAAAATGTGTATTTTTGCAGCGAAAATAGCCTAATAAAATAGAAGATGATCCAGGAAATAGATCCGAAGGAGACCACGCGGGCGATGGCGTTCGAGCTGTGGACGAAATCGCCGATGCCAATGGTGACGCTGGTGAAGACGTTCGACGTGACGCGCCTGGTGAGAGCGGGGCGCAAGCGTGGCCTAAAGTTCAATATGTTGCTGTGCTGGTGCATAGGCAGGGCAGCAAGTTATATTGACGAGTTCTATATGCTTCCGAAGGATGGGAAGATGTATAAGTTCGACCGCCTGAGCATAAACATAATCGTTTATAACGTAAACGGCGGCATAAGCACGTGCGATGTCCCCTACGCAGATGATTTGACAAAGTTCTGCAACGACTACAACGCGTTGACACATGAGTGCGCTACAACCTGTCGCGAGCTGACGGACGAGAATGCCATGGCTATAGGCACGTCGGCTGTTACGGGTGCGGAACTGGATTGCATCATAAACCAATACAGTGGCATCTTCAACAACCCGTTCCTTGTCTGGGGACGCTACCGCCGCCGCTGGTTCCGTTGCCAGCTCCCCATCTCTTTCCAGTTTCACCACACGCAGATGGACGGCTTACAGGCAGGGAGATTCCTGGAAGAACTACAAAAGACGATAAACGAGATATGAAGAACCGGATGTTTATCCTATTTATCTGCTCGGTGGCGGCGATGGGCGGCCTGCTCTTCGGTTACGACTGGGTGGTGATAGGGGGCGCAAAGCCTTTCTATGAGTTGTATTTCGGCATCGCGGAGTCGCCCGTGATGCAGGGTTTGGCTATGACGACGGCGCTCATAGGCTGTCTGGTGGGAGCGATGGTGGCTGGAATGGCAGCCGACCGCTACGGCCGCAAGCCTCTGCTGACGTTGAGTGCGGTGCTCTTCACCGTGTCGGCTGTGGCCACGGGCCTCTTCAACGACTTCACTATGTTCAATATCGCCCGTTTCATCGGTGGTGTGGGCATCGGTGTGGCTTCGGCTCTGGCGCCGATGTATATCGCCGAGGTAAGTCCGGCGGAGATTCGCGGCCGTATGGTGAGCCTCAACCAGATGACTATCGTGCTGGGAATTCTGGCCGCTCAGATTGTGAATATGCTGCTGGCACGCGACACGTCGATAGCGGAGAGCCAGACTTGGAACATAGAATGGGGCTGGCGCTGGATGTTCTGGGCTGAGACGCTGCCCGCCGCCATCTTCCTCGTGATGAGCTGCTTTATTCCGGAGAGCCCGGTGTTTCAAAAGATTAAAGGTGAAAGATTAGAGATTAAAGATGAGAGGTTAGAGGCCGGGCTGAGTGAACTGTTCCAGCACAAGTACGGAAAGGTGCTGCTGCTGGGGTTGGTGATTGCGGTGTTCCAGCAGTGGTGCGGAACGAACGTGATATTCAACTACGCGCAGGAGATATTCGTTGGGGCGGGGTTTGACGTGGACGGGATGTTCATAAACATCGTCATCACTGGCATAGCCAACGTGGCGTTCACCTTCGTTGCTCTCTACACCATAGAGAAGTGGGGACGCCGCACGCTGATGCTTATCGGTGCCGGAGGTCTGGGCACGATATATGCCATACTGAGTTTCTGCTATTTCAGACACATGACGGGAGTGCCAATGGTGCTGCTCGTTGTGGCCGCAATATCCATCTACGCAATGACGCTCGGCCCGGTGACATGGACTCTGCTGGCCGAGATCTTCCCCAACCGCATCCGCGGCGTGGCTATGGCCACCTGCACCTTCGCCCTGTGGGTGGGCTGCTGCACGCTAACGTTCTCTTTCCCGTCGATGAACGCGGCTCTGGGCAGCGGCGGCACGTTCTGGGTATATTCCACTATCTGCCTCTGCGCCTTCATTTTCCTGTGGCGCCGCTGCCCCGAGACTAAAGGCAAGACGCTGGAGGAGCTGGAGAAGGAATTGGAGACCCACCCCTCACCCTCCCTTGTAGGGAGGAAGTAGTTACTTTTCAAGGACACAATCTATTATAATATAATATGAGTGATTCAATCAGTCAAAGACATTCTGCTTCCTCCCTACAAGGGAGGGCGGGGGGAGAGTCCCCTAATGGATATGCAAAGGCTTGGCGTGAAACGGTGACTATTCCCACATACGAGGTGGGGGAGCCGGAGAAGAACCCGATCTTCTTGGAGAAGAGGGTTTATCAGGGTTCGAGCGGAGTGGTGTACCCCTACCCCGTGATAGAGTCTATAGCGAACGAACCGACGTCGCACGAATGGCAGGCTATATGGTTGGAAAACGAATATATCAAGGTGATGATCTTGCCGGAGCTGGGCGGACGTGTTCAGATGGCTTACGACAAGATAAAGCAGCGACATTTCGTTTATTACAACCACGTGATAAAACCCGCGCTGGTGGGGCTGGCAGGCCCGTGGATCAGCGGCGGCATAGAGTTCAACTGGCCTCAACACCACCGCCCATCGACGTATATGCCCGTGGATAGCGACATCGAGGAAGAGGCCGACGGCAGCGTGGTGGTGTGGTGCTCGGAGATGGAGCGGATGTTCCACCAGAAGAGCACCGTGGGCTTCCGTCTGCGTCCCGGATGTGCTTATTTGGAGATAAACGTGCGGATGTACAACCGCACGGAGCTGCCGCAGACGTTCCTCTGGTGGGCCAACCCCGCCGTAGAGGTGAACGACTATTACCAGAGCGTATTCCCGCCCGACGTGAACGCTGTATTCGACCACGGCAAGCGCGCCGTGAGCAGTTTTCCGATAGCCACGGGAACTTATTACAAAATGGACTACTCCGCCGGCGTGGATATCTCTAACTACAAGAATATCAAGGTGCCCACGAGCTATATGGCCGTGAATTCGCAGTATGACTTCGAGGGCGGTTATGAGAACGACACAAAGGGCGGAATGTTACATGTGGCCAACCACCACGTATCGCCCGGCAAGAAGCAATGGACGTGGGGCAACGGCGATTTCGGCAGAGCCTGGGACAGGAATCTGACAGACCCAACCCCCGAGGGGGGCCTTTACCCCCCATATATTGAGCTGATGGCGGGGGTATATACGGAGAACCAACCGGACTTCTCCTGGATTATGCCATACGAGGAGAAGGAATTCACGCAGTACTTTATGCCGTACCGCGAGCTTGGAATAGTGAAGCAAGCATCGAAGGACCTCATTATGAACATTGAACATTTACCTTCGGACGGTGGACATTCGGCTGTGCGCTTTAAGGTTCTGGCAACGTCACGTCAAGAGGTTCGGGTTGTGCTGCGTCGCGATTACGGCGAGGAGCTATATAATAAAGAAGCAAGTATAGATCCGGAGACCATCCTTGACGAGACGGTTGATATAAAGGATGCACGTTTCGATGAGCTGGAATTCTGTATTTATAAGGACGAAGGTCTAAAGTCTAAGGACAAAAGTCTAAGGGCTAAAGACAATGTTCAATGTTCAATGTTCAATGTTCAATTACTTCGCTGGCATGCCGAGAGTGACGACATACGCCCGATTCCCGATGCAGCTGAGGCCGCAAAGCTGCCACAGGACTGCAAGACCGTGGAACAACTGTATCTGACGGGCTTGCATCTGGAGCAGTATCGGCACGCCACGTGGTCGCCGCTGGACTACTACGAGGAGGGGCTGCGCCGCGACCCGCTCGACGTGCGCTGCAACAACCAGACGGGACTGTGGTATCTGCGTCGCGGACGCTTCGAGAAAGCAGAGCCCTATCTGCGCACGGCCGTCAAGGTGCTGATGAAACGCAACCCGAACCCATACGACGGCGAAGCGCTTTACAACCTAGGACAATGCCTGAAATACCAAGCAATTTTACAATTTTACGATTTCACCATTTCACTATTGCCATGCGCAGCCAAATCGTTAAATCGTAAATCGTCAAATCGTAAATTAAATGAGTCTTACGATTGGTTTTATAAGGCCACGTGGAACGGAGCCTGGCAGGGGGCTGCCTATTTTGCCTGCGCTCAGATTTCCACGATGCAGGGCCGGTGGGAGGACGCGCTCTACGAGGTGAACCGCGCCCTCGTGGCAGGCTATCACAACCAGAAGGCACGCGCCCTGAAAGCCGTTCTGCTCAAAGAGGCTGGCAAGACGGAAGAGTTCGCAAAACTCGTCACCGAAAGTCTGGAACAGGACCGTTTCAACTACGGCATCCTATTCGAAGCCGGAGAGACAGAGCGCATAGTGACTCTGATGCACGGCAACCCGCTCAACTACCACGAGCTCGCCCTCGATTACGCCCAAGCGGGTCTTTGGCAGCGGGCCGACGCCGTTCTCGATCTGGCCATAAAAGAGGGAGCCGTGAACGCGATGACATATTATTATAAGATGTGGATAAATGGTGAGGTATGCCCGTTGCCGGACACAGAGATGCCCATCTGCCTGCCGAACCGTCTGGAGGACATCGTGGCTCTGAACTGCGTGATGAAGCTGAACGAGAAGGATGCTCTGGCACCCTATCTGCTCGGCTGCCTCTACTACGACAAGCGGCAATATGACGAGGCTATACGTCTGTGGGAACGCTCGTCGGAACTGAATCCAGACTGCCCGCAGGTGTGGCGCAATCTCGCTCTGGCCCGTTTCAACAAACAAGGGCGAGAGGATGAGGCCGTGGCGTACATGGAGCGTGCTTTCCATCTCGACGAGACAGACGCCCGCATCCTAATGGAACTCGACCAGCTCTATAAGAGGCTGAACCGTCCACACGCAGAGCGCCTCAGCTTCATGCAAAAATATCCGCAGCTCATTCAAAGGCGCGACGACCTAGTGCTCGAAGAGATTACCCTACTGAACCAGATGGGGCGATACGAGGAGGCTATGCAAAAGCTCGACGCCCACATTTTCCACCCGTGGGAGGGCGGCGAAGGCAAAGTGCCGGCTCAGTACCAGATCTGCCGCGTGGAACTGGCAAAACAGGCCATCAGCAAGAAGGATTACGAGCGGGCTATAGGGCTGCTGAGCGAGTGTCTCGAATACCCGCACCACCTGGGCGAAGGCAAGCTCTATGGCGCTCAGGAGAACGACTTCTACTATCTGCTCGGCGTGGCTTACGATGCCCTGGGGCAGAAGGAGAAAGCGCGCGAGTGCTGGGAAGAAGCCACAAAAGGACCGCAGGAACCGGCTGCCGCGATGTACTACAACGACGCCAAGCCCGACAAGATTTTCTATCAGGGTCTGGCGCTAAAGCGGCTGGGGCGTGACGACGAGGCCAACGGGCGTTTCTACCGTCTGATAAACTACGGCAAGCAGCACATCTTCGAGCATCAGGTAATGGACTACTTTGCCGTGTCGCTGCCGGACTTGCTGATCTGGGAGGACTCGTTAGACACGAAGAACCAAATCCATTGCAAGTATATGCTTGCCCTCGGCTACTTCGGCATGGGTGACAGACAGCATGCGATGAGATATCTTGATGAGATACAAGAACTTGACAACAACCACCAAGGCATACAGCAATTGCGTACATTCATTGCGATCCAATATTGATGTGTAAACATCCGTTTGATCATGTACATTGGTTAAGGTGAATTTTTGTGTTTTTGAGGGTTACAAACGTCCGATTCTCTGCATAAACGAAAAAAGGGAACCATAACCATTTAATGCAAACGAAAATGATACTATCAACAACTCCAACCATCGATGGCCACACCATCCGCGAATACAAAGGTGTGGTGACAGGCGAGACCATTATTGGCGCAAACGTCATCAAGGACTTGTTTGCTGGATTGACAGACTTCTTCGGCGGACGCAGTGGTTCTTATGAGAAAGTTCTCATCGAGGCCAAGGAAACATCTTTGCGTGAGATGTCTCAGCGCGCGTCGGCACTTGGTGCCAATGCCGTGGTAGGCATAGACATAGACTATGAGACCATTGGTGCTAACGGCTCCATGCTCATGGTGGCCACCAGTGGCACTGCTGTCGTCATTTAACCTAAATCGGTCACAAAAACCGCACAAAAAAATCCCATGCCAACCCCGAGGGGGAAGCATGGGCATTTAGTGTGTGTGATGTGTGTGCTTACTTGAGGCAGAAAACGGGATCCTTCTCGTCGCCAGAGACGCTCAGCTTATCCTCACGGAGGAGCCAGCCCAGAGCCAGATAGAGCTCTTTTTCACTCTTGGCCTTTGCAGCCTTTTTCAGATCTTTGGCGTTCAGAGCGCCGTTCTCGTTCAGTGCTGACCATACAGCACCTGCGGTTTCGCCTGCTTTTTCAAACATAGTCTTTTTAACCTTAAATTAGAATAATAATAAAAACTGTCTTTCTTTCTGTTTTGCGCTGCAAAGGTAATGCTTTTATGCTAAATAACATATATTTTGAACTATAAGCAGCGAAGTATTGAACAATATTGGCGCATAAACGACGAATAGGCTGAGCCGTTTGATATAGAAAAGACAAATTCAAATAATAACGACGATTCAGACACAAAAGCACAATAGTAAACAGTAAACCGTAAACTGTAAACTTTTTTTGAATTATGAATTATGAATTGTGAATTATTTTATATCTTTGCCCCCGACAACGACAACCTTAACTAAAACAAATTAACTAATAACCCCTATTATGGATAAGACTCCCACTCCACACATTGGAGCCAAGCTGGGCGACATAGCCCCCTTTGTGATTATCGCTGGCGATCCGCTGCGCGCAAAGTTCATGGCCGACAAATTTTTGTCCGATGTCAAGCAATTTAATAATGTACGCGGTATGCTTGGATTCACAGGCACATACAATGGCAAGCGCGTCAGTGTCATGGGCCACGGCATGGGCATACCATCAATAGGCATTTATACCTATGAACTTTTCCATTTCTTTGACGTGCAGAGTATTGTGCGTGTCGGGTCTGCGGGTTCATATCTTGAGGATATGAAGCTGGGCGACCTCGCAATAGGTATGGGTGCTTGCACAGACAGCAACTATGCAGCACAGTTTGAGTTGCCTGGCACTTTTGCTCCTCTGGCCGACTTCGACCTGTTACGCCGTGCCGCAGCCGAGGCCGAGCGTCTTGGCTATCGCTATCGTGTTGGCAACCTGTTGTCTTCAGACTTCTTCTATGGCGAGCATCCGCATGTCGAGAAGTGGCAAAAGATGGGTGTGATGGCAGTGGAGATGGAGGCCGCTGCGCTGTATATGAATGCCGCACGTTGCGGCCGTCGCGCGCTGACCATCTGCACCATATCGGACAACCTTGTCACTGGTGAGGTCACCACAGCCGAAGAGCGTCAGACAACCTTCACTCACATGATGGAGGTGGCGCTGTCGCTGGTAGAATGAGGTTCTATGTCTTCCTAGGCTATCATAGGTTATCCTATGTCTTACTTAAAGTAGGGCAGCCGCCACTCGTGCTGGCTGCATGGCCCACTCAAGAGTATATGTCTCGTCGGCTTCTTCAGGGATGCTGACGAGACGTGCTTTTGTGGCTTCGGCACGCATCTGCAGCAGCTGGCCTACACTGACCTTCTCGCTCAGACGACGCAGCAGGCTTTCCACTTGGCGACTGTCGAGCTGTTGCAGTGTCTGGCCAGTGAAGGGCATCTCGAGCCACACTATCTCGCCACGCGCCACGTCAAGCACGCCGAAGACCAGTCCCTTTGACAAGTTACCTTCGGACACACGCACCTGGTGTTGCACGCACGAGGGGTCGTAGGCCACGCCATCTTGGTCAGACACCGTCATAGGATAGCGTGAATCCATCCATCCCACGACAAGGCCCGGCTGCACCTTGCCGCGTGAATAGGCGTTGCATGTGAAGGTGACATAGCGTGCACCGCCTCGTCGCAGCTCTGGCAGCGAGAGCTCGACATATTCCGCCGCGCCGACCATCTCAGGTACGGCTCGTATGTCGCCAGAGTGCATGGCGCCTGTGGCCGTGAGGTTGTAGTAGGCACATTCCTCAACGCTGCCGTCCGTTTTGGCTATGCGGCAGCTGAGGTCCATGTCTAAATGCTGTGCGTGCAGGCCCTTGCCCCACTGCATGAAAAGGCGAATGTTGTCGCCCTGCACAGGCATACGTGTGCCCATGAGCGCACAGTCTGTGTCCTGAATGGTCGTGCTGCGGTCGCCTACAGCAACAGGGATGTTGAACAACTGCGGCTCGATAAAGACGCGCTTAGGCCGTATGTTCACGTCAGTGGCGAGCTGTTCATATCTCCTGCGCATCTCATCGGCAAAAAGCTTGGATATTGCCTTGGACATCTCATGGCGTTGTTCGGCGGTGTAGAGGGCAAGCATGGGATGTGGTGGCAGCCTGTGCGTGCCGCCTGTGAGCGGACGTGCCAGACGTTCCGCATCAGTGTCAAACCACGTTGAAGCAGCATTCTCCAACGACAGCAGCAGCCGTGCTGGCAAGTGACGGGCGCAGGCGGAAAAGGCTCGCAGAGTGGGCTCAGCGCCCACGCGCAGCATAGTTGAGAACAGCGCTCTGGCGAAGCTGCCAGGTCGCTCAGAGAGCTTACGAAGCAGCGCTTCACCATCTTTGATGTTGCGGACGTAGTCCACGCCACCCTGCCATGTGGCATAGTCACTGTGATAGAACACGTCGAGCAACTGGCGCAGGCGGTCGAAGCCCTTACGACGCGAATATTCTCCAAGCCGCAGGGCACGAATAATCTGAATCCACATGCCGCGCTTGGGATGCATCTGTTCAGCTGCCTGGGCAGCAGGCATGTTGATATTATTAAGCCAGATGGCCACACGGCGACAGTCGGCACGC
Source organism: uncultured Bacteroidaceae bacterium (assembly GCA_905233465.1). Lineage (GTDB taxonomy): Bacteria > Bacteroidota > Bacteroidia > Bacteroidales > Bacteroidaceae > Physcousia. Next base: position 55,855 of record CAJOEI010000007.1, read on the forward strand.
TTGTAGCTCAGGCGCAGTTCTGCCTGTTTAGCGGCGGCTGCCTCGCGGCTCCGATCTTCTGGATGGTGGTGGTGACTATTTAGTCGTGCGGCATGCTGCATCAGCGTCCGCGGCTCAATCAATTTCAGAAGCCCTGTGTGGACATACCACAGATAGCGCAAGATGTCAGTGGGACTGGGCAACAACGCTCCAGCCCGCGAGTCTTCCCCCCTCGCGACCAAGGCCTTGGCTGCTACAATTGCTGTCTCGCGCATCGATATCTCCGTCACATCATTGGGCATGCCGTAAACTTGCAGCAACAACTGCAGCGAATCCTGCTGTGTGGCATCAAGTGGCGTGGGGCTTGTCAGCAAGTCATGTAGCTCAGCGAGCATGTCGCTGTCGCCCAGCAGGCGCAACATGCGCAGTTTGCTGCCCTGACCTGTATGAACATAATTAGCTGTGGCCAGCGGCCGGCCGCAGAAAGGACAGCCGTTGTAACGTTCAAGATTAAAGGTGCCTTCTGGGATGAAATGGCCGCATGCCAAACGTTGCCCTGGCAGCCCTGCTGCATCGCCGCCCACGATATTGGCAAAGAACGTCGCCACGTGGTCCAGTGCACTCTCGCCAGTAGGTACTTTCCAGCCTCGCACCAGCGGCATCCAGTTCAGCTGCAATCCCAGCACATCTGCAATGACGTCAGTGATGGTGGTCAGAGTCTGCTGTGGACAGCGTGCTAACGCGCGCAAGAGAGGCTCCTCAACGCCATAGCCATACTTGGCAAGACGTGCAACAAACGCCGTTGCGTCAGCTGACGTCGGCATATTGTCTGTGAGCGGTTGGGCATAAGTACCTATATACAATGCTTGTGAGCGCAGAGCTACACGTGTGAGCAGTTCGAGATGTGACATGGGGTGGGAGAGTGGAGTGAAAACAAAAGGGGGAGGTAATTGGCCAGCTATTGTGTTTTGTTAAAAACAGATTGGAAGTAAGCTGTCCTTAGACCTGCCCCCCTAAATGGAAATGTTGAATTATGAATTATGCATCATGCATCATGCATTGTGAATTGTGCATTGTGAATTGTGCATTGTGAATTATGCATTATGCATCTACTTGTCTAAATTCATTTTCAGTGCTATTCCGCTGTTAGCCGGCACATTCACCTTCACTGGTTTATCAGGCGTGAAGTCGACTGTTACGGCTTGTCCTGTCAGCAGTTCTGTGGCTGCGATATGTTCGGCAGGTTTCATGCTGTAGAGCTCAAAGGCATGCTGCGGAATGCTTACTTCAATATCCGCGTCGCAGTCGTCGAAGTTGGCGACAAAGAGTATGACCTCATTGCCTGCATGACGCAGGTAGGTATAGTGGCGATGCGGATTGAAATGCTGTGACGGGGCATTGGCATACATGAGGTCGAAGAAGTCACCCTCGCGTATGGCGGCCTCCCTGTTGCAGAGGTTCAGCAGTGTGGCGTAGAACTGACGCAGGTCCACCTCCTGCGGAGTGAGGCGGCGTCCGTCGAACTTACCCTTGTTGCGCCAGCGGCTGACGGCATCCACAGTCCAATAGTCGAAGATTGTCGTACGCCCATCACGACCACTGAAGCCCTCGGCATCCATGCCGCGCTCACCCAGTTCCTGACCGAAGTAGATCATGACAGGGCCTGTGCTGATGGTGGCTGCCACGAGCATAGGAGCACGTCCGCGCTCGCCATCGCCGGCAAAGAAATCGGATGCTATGCGCTGTTCGTCGTGGTTCTCAAGGAACGAGAGCATGTGCGGACGAATGTCGTCCACGGCCTGCCAGCAGCATGTGATGCTCTCGGCATTGGCCTGACCCACGGTGACGGCACGCAGTGTGTCATACAACCCCACCTTGTCATAGAGATAGTCGAAACGTCCCTCCGTGAGATAGCGGCGATAGGCATCCGGACCATATATCTCCGCAATGAAGATAATGCCAGGATGTGCTGCTTGCACCTGCGGAATGACCCATCCCCAGAACTCCGATGGCACCATCTCTGCCATATCGCAGCGGAAACCGTCAATGCCCTTGTCTGCCCAGAACAGCAGGATGTTAAGCATCTTGCGCCAAGTTGATGGAATGGGGTCGAAATGTTTCGAACGCCCGTCGGCATAGTCCACACCATAGTTGAGCTTCACGGTCTCGTACCAGTCGTTGCGTCCGGCATGCGGACTGAAGACATCGTTGCCTGTGGCACGTGCCGGCTGCTCAGTATATGGTTCAGCTTGTCCAGCCCACAGGTCGAAGTCGCCTGTGAAGGACTGCCCAGGATAGTAATAGAAATTATTCTTGGGCGAGAAAGCCTGTGTGGTGTCGTCATCAGCTCCAAGATCGCTCACGCCCTCAGGACATGCGTCGCTGTGATAGGTGCGAGCCACATGGTTGGGCACAAAGTCGATGATAACCTTCAGCCCGGCGCGATGTGTGCGTGCCACGAGGTTCTCAAACTCCTTCATGCGAGCTGGCACGCTGGTGGCCAGATCCGGATCCACGTCATAGTAGTCTTTGATGGCATAAACGCTGCCAGCCTTACCCTTGACGATTGCCGGATGGTCTGTTGCGATGCCATAGGCCGAGTAGTCGGTCTGTGTGGCGTGCTCAATGATGCCAGTATACCAGATGTGTGTAACTCCTAAGCCGCGTATCTCGCCGAGCGCCTTGCTTGTGAAGGCAGCCATAGAACCACAGCCATTGATAACGCGGTCGCCATTCGGCTGGTTGGCAGTAGAGTCGTTGCCGAAGAGACGAGTGAAAACTTGATATATAACGGGTTTGTCAGTCATTGTGGTTTCTGTTGTTGGAGCAGCACAGGCCTGCATCAGACAAACGAGTCCAATGCAAGCCTGCGGGATGATGGATGAGCGTCGCATAGCAGTAACTGTCAAAGGTCTGTAGCACCTTGGATGGTGATGCCTTCGCAGTCCTTGGCAATCTTGGCAATCATGCCTTGCAGAGCCTTGCCAGGTCCGCACTCAGTGAACTCTGTAGCTCCTGCGGCGAGCATGGCCTGTACCTCTTGTGTCCAGCGCACGCTGGCTGTGAGCTGTGCTATGAGGTTGGCTTTGATTTCGGCAGCCTCAGTGTGTGCCTTGCCGTCAACGTTTTGGTAGACAGGACATTTGGGTGTCTTGAACTCTGTAGCTTCGATGGCAGCCTGCAGCTCGTCCTTGGCTGGCTGCATGAGTGGGCTGTGGAATGCTCCGCCCACGGGCAGCGGCAGTGCGCGCTTTGCGCCGGCGGCCTTCAGGCGTGTGCAGGCCTCACCCACAGCTTCCACAGCGCCGCTGATGACCAGCTGGCCAGGGTTGTTGTAGTTGGCAGGCACGCATGTGCCCACCTCGGCGTTCACCTCGGCACAAATCTTCTCAACGGCATCATCGGCAAGACCGATGATAGCTGCCATCGTGGAAGGCTGAGCCTCGCATGCCTTCTGCATAGCCTGGGCACGGGCGCTGACCAGTCGCAGGCCATCCTCGAAGTTCAGAGCTCCAGCTGCCACCAGTGCGCTGAACTCACCCAGCGAGTGACCGCCCACCATGTCTGGCTGGAACTTGTCGCCCAGACAAATGGCAGTGACCACGCTGTGAAGGAACACGGCAGGCTGTGTCACACGTGTCTGCTTCAGCTCGTCGGCAGTGCCATTAAACATGATGTTCATGATGTCGAAACCAAGAATCTCGTTGGCTTTCTCAAACAGGGCACGCGCCTCGGCGTTGCTCTCGTATAGGTCTTTGCCCATTCCGGGGAACTGGGCACCTTGACCTGGAAATACAAATGCTTTCATTATTGTCATATATTATTATGAATTGCGGTGCAAAGGTACACTTTTTTCGTCTTTCTTCCTCTTTTTTCGCTAAATAGTTTGTGCTTTTTGCCTACTTTTCATAATTTTGTAGCGATTTTCGCACTGAAATAGGGATTTCTCCACACCCGTTTAGGGTTTCACCCTTGACTGGAGCCGCAGAAAGACTCTATCTTTGCACCACTCAAACATACAATCTTCTATATAATTATGCTACACAACAGACTTCTCCTGGCGGCTGCATTGCTTGCGTTGCCACTCACATGGATGGGCGCACAGGACGATGATATGTACTTCGTTCCGAAGAAGAAAGCGTCCGCTCAGACACAGACATCTGCATATTCCAACTCGCAGCGTGACGTGCAGATAATATACGCTGATGATGTCGCGACGCCGACATATACCACACATGTCCGCGATGTGGACGAGTACAACCGTCGCTCTTCATCCTCGCGCAAAGGTTACTCTCTGCCTGGCAGCGACACCCTTTATGTGATGTCAGACAGCAGCGTTGTCACCACACGTTCGCTGGCCAACGATGTCTATGCCCAAGGCTATGACGACGGCTACACCGATGGTGAGGACTATGCCTACAGCCAGCGCCTCTCCCGCTTCGGCTATGGCAGCATATATGCGTCGCCATGGTACTATAGTTACTACGATCCTTGGTACGACCCCTGGTACTACAATCCTTGGTACTACGACTGCTGGGGCTATGGCTACTATGGCTGGCATCGTCCCTACTGGGGCGGATATTGGGGTGGCTACTATGATTACTATCGTCCTTACCACCCTGGCGGTGGTCCAGTCTATGGCGGCGGTGGCGTGCATCGTGGCGGCAACTATGTCGACCGCGGCGGACACTATGGACGTCAGCCTGGGCAGACAGGCCGCAGCGGCAGCAGCCGTGGTGGTCGCACCATTGGCGGATACTCTGGTGGCTCGACACGTTCTGGAGGCTATTCATCAGGCAACTACGAGCGCGGCTATGCGTCTGGTCGCAGCGGTAGCGCCCGCTCTGGTGCAGGCCGTTCTGGAGCAGCCACGGGTGGCGTGCGTAGCAGCCAGATTGGTGGCGGCTCAGGTCGTAGCTCGTCCTCCTTCGGCGGCGGCTCCTCACGCAGCTTCGGCGGCAGCAGCAGTGGCAGCAGTGGCAGTTCACGCAGCAGCGGTGGCGGCTTCAGCAGCGGCAGCAGTGGTGGCGGCTTCAGTGGCGGCGGACGTTCTGGCGGCGGAGGCTTCAGCGGCGGTGGCGGTGCCAGCCGTTCTGGCGGCGGACGCGGCG
>CAJOEI010000008.1 GCA_905233465.1 uncultured Bacteroidaceae bacterium
GTTGCAGACCTCCCAGATATAATCGTCGTTTGCCTTGTGGCCGAACCAAGTCTTCAGCACGCGACGTATGCAGAAGCGCTTGTATTGGCCTCCGAGGAGGCGCCTCGTGCGCTCCAGCAGAGCCGCACGAAGCATTCTTGATTATTGTCGATTGTAATCATAGTTTTAGGTTTATCCATTGAACATTGAACAGTCAAAGACCTGCAGCGCGTGCTCGGACTGGCGCCCGACGGCATCGTGGGCCGCAAGACCGTGGGAGCCCTGCAGCGCGCACGCTCACGCGAGAGCGGCCGCGCCCTGTGCCACCAGCTATTAGATGCCCGCATCGAGCGCCTCCGCCGACTGCCCACATACAGCACCTTCGGCCGCGGATGGGAACGACGCATCGATGCTCTGCGACAATACATCTACCATCTCGACCTGACTATGTTTGATAATGAATAAACAGAAAAGAGAAGAGGTAGTTTCATTGCTGAAACTACCTCTTTTTAGTTGCGGAGGTCCGACTCGAACGGGCGACCTCCAGGTTATGAGCCTGGCGAGCTACCAACTGCTCCACTCCGCGATTTTATCTTTTTGCGGCTGCAAAGGTACGGCATTTTTGATTAATGTGCAAATTTTAGTGCAAAAAAGTTTTAAAGGCAAGACCTTTTTGCACATGTGCGCAAAAAAGGGAACACGTTTCTTGCCCGTATTACCATAATCTGCTACATTTGCAGCACAAATTAGAGGCCTCCTCCCAACCCGGCCACCGTCGCAAGTGGGGACTTGCTCCCCTTTGTGGGGCCGAAGCCAAATTCAGTGGCTTCTCTAAAGACCCCAGTCGCCCCAAAGGGGAGGGGAAAAGATTTGAGAATTGAGAATGGCGAATGGCTCAACACAAGACAAGGCAACTGATAATTGATGTGGCGCGCCGCCTATTTGCAAAATATGGTGCCGAACGCACGACGATGAATGACATCGCCGAGGCATCGGGCAAGGGACGACGCACGCTGTACACCTACTTCAAGAGCAAGGAGGAGGTGTATAATGCTGTGGTCAATGCAGAACTTATGCGCATCAGCTCTACGTTTCTGGCCGTGGCCCGCAAGCCACTGCCACCAGAGGAGAAACTCGTGGAGCTGCTCTTTGCACACCTGAGCCTCATCAAGGAAGCCGTGGAGCGCAACGGCAACCTGCGTGCTGAGTTCTTCCGCAACATCTGGCAGGTGGCCAGTGTGCGCAAGAAGTATGACCGCATAGAATTCGACATCTTCCGCAAGACCATCGTTGAAGGCATCAACCAGGGCATCTTCGAGGTGGACGACCTCAACCTGACAACAGACATCATCCACGGGTGTGTCAAAGGACTTGAGGTGCCATATATCTTCGGGCGACTGGGCAACGGACTCACCATCAGCATCAGCCGACCTATGGTGAGACGACTCATACATAAGGCGCTGGGGAAAGGTGATAAATAATGCATAATGCATAATGCATAATTCATAATGCATAATTCATAATGCACAATGCATAATGCATAATTCATAATGCATAATTCATAATGCATAATTCATAATGCATAATCAATTGTAAAATAGTAAATCGAAAAATCGTAAAATAGTAAATCGAAAAATCGTAAAATCGTAAAATATAGTCATGTTACTACAAGGAAAAACAGCTCTTATCACTGGTGCCGCACGTGGCATCGGTCGTGCCATAGCACTGCGCTTTGCCGCAGAGGGCGCAAACATCGCATTCACCGACCTCGCTGTGTGCGAGGAGACACAAGCAGAGATTGAGGCACTTGGTGTCAAGGCCAAGAGCTATGCCAGCAATGCCGCTGACTTCGCACAGACAGAGGCCGTGGTGGCTCAGGTGAAGGAGGACTTCGGCAGCATAGACATCCTCGTGAACAATGCAGGCATCACCAAAGACGGCCTGATGCTGCGCATGAGTGAGGCACAATGGGATGCCGTGATTGGCGTCAACCTCAAGTCTGCTTTCAACTTCATACACGCATGCGTACCTATTATGATGCGTCAGCGTGGCGGTTCGATTATCAATATGGCCAGCGTGGTGGGCGTGCACGGCAATGCAGGTCAAGCCAACTATGCCGCATCCAAGGCCGGCATGATAGCTCTGGCCAAGAGCGTAGCTATGGAGATGGGTCCCAAGGGCATACGCGCCAACGCCATCGCTCCGGGCTTCATCGAGACACCCATGACAGAGAAGCTGCCCGAGGCTGTTCGCGAAGAATGGATGAAGAAGATTCCAGTGCGTCGCGGCGGCAAACCCGAGGATGTGGCCGACGTGGCTCTCTTCCTCGCATCCGACCTGAGCTCATATGTCAGCGGCCAGGTGATACAGGTTGACGGCGGAATGAACACTTAGATCAATGCATAATTCATAATTCATAATTCACAATGCACAATTCACAATGCACAATGCACAATGCACAATGCATAATTCATAATGCACAATGCATAATGCATAATTCATAATTCACAATTCACAATTCACAATTACTTTAAACTCTAAACTTTAAACTTTAAACTACGACCGCAGGTCGTGTCTATATCTTGGAGGTTCTCTACGAAGACAACCATATCATCATTGTCAACAAGCGGGCGGGCGAGATTGTCCAGGGCGACAAGACTGGCGACCGCCCGCTTGTGGATATGGTGAAGGACTACATCAAGGAGCGCTACGCCAAACCCGGCGAGGTGTTTCTGGGGGTGGTGCACAGGCTGGACCGCCCTGTGAGCGGCGTGGTGGTCTTTGCACGTACCAGCAAGGCGCTGTCGCGACTGAATGAGATGTTTCGCAACGGCAGCGTCAACAAGACCTATCTGGCACTGGTGCAGACGCCACCCGCAGAGCCCGAGGCCACGCTGACACACTACATAGTGCGCAACGAACAGCGCAACCGCAGCTATGCATACCAGAGCGAGCGGCCAGGGGCAAAGAAGGCCGTGTTGGACTATCGCGTTGCAGGGCACAACGACCGCCACACATTGTTGGAGGTACATCTGCACACGGGGCGCCATCATCAGATTCGATGCCAGCTCGCGGCAATAGGTTGCGTCATACGCGGCGACCTCAAGTATGGTGCGCCGCGCTCCAATCCCGACGGCAGCATATCGCTGCACGCCTGGCGCATAGTATTTGAGCACCCCGTGAGCCACAAGCTCATCGACGTCACGGCACCAATGCCCAGCTCAGGACCGTGGCAGGGGCTAAGTGCTCCAACACTCTAATTCACTTTCTATCTCCGGCAGCAGGCTCTTGTGGAACACGGGCTCGCGAATGCCGTTATGCTTCTGCTGCCGGTAGTCGTCAAGAAGGCGGAAAACGTATTTGCCAAGGACGACGATGGCGACAAGGTTGCAAGCCGTAAGCAGCGCCATGCAGAGGTCGCCGAGATTCCATACGAGCTCGAGACTGGCCAAGGCCCCGAACATCACCACCACACCAGCCGAGAAAATGCGGTAGAGGGTGAGCACCACTTTGCTTTGTGTCATAAAGCGGATGTTGGCTTCGCCGTAGTAGTAGTTCCCGATGATGCTGGAGAAGGCAAACAACAGGATTGCCACTGCAATGAACACTGGTCCGAGCGAACCTATCTCTGACTTGAGAGCTGCCTGAGTGAGAGTGATGCCGTTGAGCGCGGGAACCTCATAGAGGCCACTGATGAGTATCACAAAAGCGGTGCACGAACAGACAAGAAGTGTGTCGGTGAATACGCCCAAAGCCTGTATCAGGCCCTGCTTGACAGGATGCGAGACGGTGGCGGTGGCTGCCACGTTGGGCGCACTACCCTCCCCTGCCTCATTGCTGAACAAGCCTCGCTTCACACCGTTCATGATTGTTGCTCCCAAGGCACCACCAGCGCCCTGCTGCACACCGAAAGCATCGGTGAGGATAACCTTCAGCACATGAGGAACATGCTCTATGTTCATCACAACGATGACCACCACCAGAAGGAAATAGCCGATGGCCATAATCGGCACCAGCACCGAACTGACATTAGCTATCCGATGGATGCCACCAAAGACTATGGCAAGTGCCAGCACAGACAGGCAGATGCCTACCACCAACGGGTTCCATCCAAAGGCCTCCTGCATGGCGCCGCAGATGGTGTTGCTCTGTATGCTGTTATACGACAGCCCGAAGGTGATGGTGATCAGCACGGCAAAAAGATAGGCCATCCACCGGCAGCGCAGTCCCTTGAGGATATAATAGGCTGGGCCACCGATGAAGGAGTCCTTGTGTCGCTGCTTGAACAGCTGTCCCAACGTGGACTCCACAAAGGCCGTGGCAGAACCGAGCAGAGCTATTATCCACATCCAAAACACAGCCCCTGGACCACCAACGGCTATGGCTGTCGCCACACCTGCCAGATTGCCCGTGCCAACACGTGTAGCAACAGACACGGCAAAGGCCTGAAAGGACGAGATGTGCTTATGATGAGTATCATTATCTGCCTGATTGTCGGTGCCGATAGTGGCAGAATCCGTCAGCAAACGAAACATCTCACCAATCATGCGGAACTGTACGCCCTTGGTCTTGAGCGTAAACCAAATGCCACATGCCACCAATGCACCTATAAGTACATAGCTCCAAAGGGCATCGTTGATGGTTGTTATCAATTCATTCATACTTAATCACAAGCAAGGCTCGTAGTTGTACAACTGGGAACAAAGGTACACTTTTTCTTCCAAATTCCGTCGGCTTTTGCAGATAAAGATGCGAAAACGGGTAAAAAAATGCGTCTGTTTATATTGCAAAACGTAGCTATTGTTGTACTTTTGCACGCAGAACAACAAACTTCATTATTCACATTACAGATTATGGCAGCTGTTGCACCGCTGCCGCATCAACGTATTTCTATGAAAAAAATCATTCTATTGCTTCTCTTGAGCGTTGCCACAGGTTTGCACGCTCAGGACACAGATGCTGTTATCACACTGAAAAATGGCACAGTGATAACAGGCAAGATTACGAAACTCAATCCCACAGAGGGGCTGACAGTGGTTGTAGCCGGCTTCGCCACAGACATATCAATGTCGGATGTGGAGAAAATCGAGAACAAGGCTGCAGCACCCACAGCAGCAGCTGCTGCCGCCGAGCTTAGCAGAGACGACAAGCTGAAGGTGACAGATACCAGCGAACTGCCGGATTCGTTTGTCATAAACATTGGGGACAACCCCGTGACAATGATTCTTGTCAGGGGCGGCATGATGAACATGGGCTACGACGGGCCCAACAGTCGCGCGCTGAAGAGCGAGCCCGTCCACCGCGTCAATGTGACATCGTTCTATATGAGCAGCAAAGCTCTGTCGAACGACATCTACGGCTTCCTGTTCGACAAGACCATCAAGGACAAGAAGAAAGGCAAACCCTATCAGGTGTGGCAACACGACACCGCCGAGGATTTCATAGAGAAGGTTCAGGGCGTGCTGGGCAGCGAATATCGCCTGCCTACGGAGGCCGAATGGGAATATGCCGCCTTTTCGCCAGTACAGGACAAACTGTTCGTGGACAGCGGATATGAATATTGCAACGAACACTATGGCGACTACAGCACAGAAGAACAGACCGACCCCGTAGGTGCAAAGAGTGGAAAATATCATGTCATCCGCCACTATTCCGATTCATACACCAAGCATAATCGCAGCAATTTTACATTCTCACGCGGAACAATGCCTGTCGTCACTATGGGTATGCGCATCGTCATCAAAGCCAAGGACTGCAAATTCAAGTAGACAATGAAAAAGCCTCTTCTTTTCTTTACACTTCTTTCAGCATTCCTCGCCTCCACAGCCAACGCTGCCCCCGACCCCAACTTCCACATCTTCATCTGCATAGGTCAGAGCAATATGGAGGGTGCAGCGCGCATCGAAGCTCAAGACACCGTTGGCGTCAGCCCGCGCTTCCTGCTCATGCCGGCTGTGGACGACCCCGAGCGTGGTCGCACTATGGGCCAGTGGACGCTGGCACTGCCGCCCCTGTGCCGTCCCAACACCGGTCTGACACCCGTGGACTACTTCGGCCGCACGCTACTGGAGACACTGCCCGATGATGCCCGCGTGGGTATCATACATGTGGCCATCGGCGGTTGCCACATCGAGACGTTCCTGCCCGACAGCATCGACAATTATGTCCGTCACCGCGCACCGGGTTGGATGAAAGGCATGTTGGAGGCCTACGGCAATAATCCCTATGAGCGTGTCGTGACGCTGGCGCGCCGCGCACAGCAGGACGGTGTGATCCGCGGCGTGCTGCTGCATCAGGGCGAGAGCAACACCGGCGACCCGCTGTGGGCCACAAAGGTGCAAGCCGTCTACGACCGTCTGCTGGGCGACCTGCAGCTGAAACCCGAAGAGGTGCCGTTGCTGGCCGGTGAGGTGGTGCGTGCCGACGGCAAGGGGCTGTGCATCGCCATGAACGCACAGATTGACGCCCTGCCACAGACGTTGCACACAGCACAGGTGATATCATCCGAGGGCTGCACCAATGCCGCTGACAACCTGCATTTCGATGCTGCCGGCTATCGCGAGATGGGACGTCGCTATGGCGAGAAGATGCTGGCACTGATGGGCTACGAGGTGCGCACACCATTTGATGTGCCTGAAGATTCCATACTGTCTGAGACTGCCATCGACGGCAATGACTTCCCGCGCGTGGACAGCCAGCGAAGAGCATACTTCCGCATCAATGCGCCGCAGGCACGCACCGTGCAGGTGGACATCTGCGGTCGCAAATACGACATGCGCCGCGACAAGGAGGGACGCTGGTGTGCTGTCACCGACCCGCTTGTTGTGGGCTTCCACTACTATTTTATCAACGTGGACGGCGTGCCGACAACAGACCCGGCAACAGACACATTCTTTGGTTGCCATCGCCAGTGCAGCGGCATAGAGGTGCCCGAAGGCAGCGAGGGCGACTACTACCGCCCACAACCCAATGTGCCGCATGGTCAGGTGCGCAGCATCTACTACCGCAGCAACGATGCTTGGCGCCACGCGCTGGTATATACTCCAGCCGACTACGAGAAAGGGAAGCGCCGCTATCCTGTGCTATATCTGCAACACGGCATGGGAGAAGATGAGACAGGATGGAGCCATCAGGGGCGTATGCAGCACATTATGGACAACGCCATAGCTGCCGGACAAGCTGTGCCGATGATTGTGGTTATGGAGAGTGGCGACGTGAGGGCACCGTTCCGCGGCGGCGACAACCGCCAGGGCTTCAGCCAGTACGGAGCATCGTTCTATCCAGTATTGCTGAACGACCTCATCCCATACATCGACAGCCACTTCCGCACGCGTGCTGACCGCGAACACCGCGCTATGGCCGGCTTGTCGTGGGGCGGCCACCAGACTTTCGATGTCGTGCTTCAGCACACAGATTTGTTCTCATACATGGGAGCCTTCAGCGGAGCCATCTTTGGTCTTGATGTGGCAACGGCCTACGACGGCATCTTCAACGATGCAGCAGCATTCAACAGCAAGATACACCGCTTGTTCCTCAGTTGCGGCAGTGAAGAGAACTTCGGCACGGGCACACTCGTCGACAACCTACGTGCCGCCGGCATCAACACCGACTACTATGTCAGCCCAGACACACACCACGAATGGCTCACGTGGCGACGCTCGCTCAAAGAATTCATCCCGCTACTGTTTAAGTAAATAGAAATTGCCGGCCATCGATGGTCGGCAATTTTTATCAGTAAATACTAAATTTGGCTACAGATAGGTCTACTAACGCTTGTAGCATCTGAACACGCTGTCCACATGCTCGCGCGGCAACTTGGGTGTGAGCAGGCTGACAATCCACACGACGGGGAAGCCGCCAACCATAGCTATGGCACCGCAGTTGATCGGGTTGATGGGATTGCCCAGAAGCATGTTCACCACAGTGAGGCCCACGCCCCAGAGGAAACATGCCCAAACAGCAACACGCGTGGTGCCACGCCAGTAGAGGCCGAGCATGAAGGGAGCAAGGAAGGCTCCTGCGAGTGCGCCCCACGAGATGCCCATGAGCTGCGCAATGAATGTTGGCGGGTTGAGGGCTATCATCAGGGAGATGACGATGAAGAAGACGATGAGCACACGCATCACGACCACCTTGCGGCGCTCGACCTTCTCGGCAACGATGTCGTCGATGCTGCCTTCTTCCACCTCGCCGGGCAAGGATTTCTTGTCGCGGTAGATGAGGTCAAGGGTCATCGTGCTGGATGATGTGAGCACGAGCGACGCCAGTGTGGACATCGAAGCCGAGAGCACCAGCAACACCACAAGAGCTATGAGCGCATCAGGCAACGTGACCAGCATGGCGGGAACGATGGAGTCGAAAGCAATCTTGCCATTGGCCGCGATGACGGGTTCATACAAGCGTCCGAAGCCGCCCAGGAAATAGCATCCTCCAGCCACGATGAAGGCAAAGATGGTGCTGATGATGGTGCCACGACGTATGGCGCTCTCATCGGTGATGCTGTAGAACTTGCCCACCATCTGAGGCAAACCCATAGTGCCAAGCGAGGTGAGGACAATCACACCAAGCAGGCCCCAAGGGTCGGGACCGAGCCATGAGGCGAATCCGCCATTTACTGCTGGGTCGGCATCCGACGGCAGTGCTGCCAGCTTGCCCACAGCGGTGGCAAAGCCTCCCTGGGCATTGAGCACGGCGGCGATGACAGCCACAATGCCGAAGAGCATGATGATGCCCTGAATGAAGTCATTCATGGCTGTGGCCTTGTAGCCGCCGAGGATGACATATACGGCAGTGAGGATGGACATTATCACCACACAGTATTCATATGGGATGTTGAAGCCCATCTCAAAAAGTCTTGAGATGCCGCTGTATACACCTGCCGTGTAGGGGATGAGGAATACGAATGCGATGATGGACGCACAGACGCGCAGGCTCTGATCGGCAAAACGTGTGCCGAAGAAGTCAGGCATCGTGCGACTCTCGATGTGCTGTGTCATCAGCTTGGTGCGGCGGCCAAGGATGAGCCATGCCAGCAGAGAACCGATGACAGCGTTGCCCACACCTATCCACGTGCTGGAGAGACCGTACTTCCATCCAAACTGACCGGCATAACCGACAAAGACAACAGCGGAAAAATAAGAGGTGCCATAGGCAAACGCCGTCAGCCACGGACCGACGCTGCGGCCGCCAAGCACAAAACCCTCTACGCTTCTGGCCTGTTTGTGGGAATAGAATCCCACACCAACCATCACGACCAGAAAGATGATGGTCAAAGCTACCTTTATAAACATCTTTTTACGATTTAGAATGCCACTTGCATCTGCGCCTGCAGATTATTGTAGTCGGGACCGCGCATGTCGCCACAGAAAGCCCTCGTGTATTGCAGCTGGAGGCGGCACTTGCGATAGAACCAGTATTGCAAGCCTATGGTGGCGTTGGTCTGATGCCATCCGTCGGCTGAAGTGTTGTAGTCAAAATAGTCTGCACAGGCAACGGCATCTATGCCTTTCACGATGGGCACGACAGCAGTGATGTAGCCACCCTGACTGCAAACCTCACCATCCTTGCCGCCCAGCCATTCGGCACGCAGACTCAGGGGGCGTCCCTCCTTGTAGCGTGCACCTGCCCAGTGACCGACCTTATACTCTGCGCCAATGCTGTAGCGGTCGCGACGATAGTTGTCGTCGACCTTGATATCGGGGTTCCATGCAGATGTGGCGATGGCATGACCCGTGCCGCGCTGACCTGTGGCCACGAAGCGCAAACCCTCCATAGGGCGGGCTTCCAAACGCAGCTGGTAGTCCTTTTGGTTGTTGAGGTCGAGCCTGTTGATGCCGGAACCGCTCATCACAGCTGCCTCATAGTAGAAATGCCCCTTGAAGAGGTCACCATATACCTTGAGACCAAGGTCACGACCGTAGTTCACGCCGTGCTTGGGATCGCTGCCGCAACCCGTGAGATACGTCACGCCCTGCGAACAGACGTCGACAAGCTCCAGCACCGTGGGCGAGAGCGGGTTCTCTATCGTGAGGGAGTTCTTGAACTGGCCCAGCCGCACGTTGAGCGCACTGCTGCGCGGTGTGATGCGAAAATCGGTGTAGAACTCCTGAACCACGCTCGAGAAGTCGGTCATAAAGAGAAACGACCAACGGTCTGTGATGCGTGCCTTGGCCCAGAACAACGTGCGTTTGAGGTTGAAGGTGTTGCGCTCTTGACCATTCTTGTTGTTCCACTCAAAGCCGCCTTGTGCATAGCCATTGAGGGTGATACGAGAGGCTAACTCCTCATACCAAGGTGAATTTTCCTCTTCAGTCTCAGCTGTAGTAGCAGGAGCCTTCTGTGCGACAGCCTCAGTGGTCTGTGCCATTGCAGTCAAGCTCGTCAGCAGCAGGAGTAAGGATAAAATACTTGTTCTCATTGTGTTTGTGTGTTGTTGTGATCAAATATTGCCATGCGGCGGTCGAGTTCGTCATACTGATGATCCTCGATAAAGGATGTGCATACGCGCAGGCCCTCCTGATGTGAGCCTGTGGTGACGAGGCAAATAGCCGAGACGCCGTAGTACATCAGCTCGCGTGCCAGCTGCCCGCTGGTCATGCCGCGACGACCGATGGTGAAGTAGAAGCCGTCGGCCACAGGCTGGTCGCCGTCGTGGTCGTAGACGATATGGAAACCGTGACGCTGGAATATCTCCTTCAGGCGCCGTGCACGCTCGCCGTAGACACGCACCTCGTCGCGGAAACGATAGGTGCCGTCGCAGGCCGCACGCATCATGGCAGCCATAGCATACTGTGCCGAATGGCTGGTGCCGCTGCTCAGGGCATACAACATGCGTGTGGAGAAGACAAGGCCGAAGGGCAAACCCTCGTAGCGCTCAGCCAGCGCGGGATAGTGGCGATGGAACAAAGCATCACTGATGCACACCACACCGATGCGCTCGCCAGCATATGAGAACGCCTTCGAACCACTGATGAGCAACATATAGTTGTCTGTATAGCGGGCCACGGTGGGCTGATATGGGGGCTCGAAAGGTACGCCAAGGTCTGTGCGGAAGTCCATTGCGAAATAAGCCAGGTCTTCCATCACTATGCAGCCATACTGAGTGGCCAGACGACCTATCTGCTGCAGCTCATCCTCGGTCAGGCACACCCATGATGGGTTGTTAGGATTAGAGTACACGATGGCACAGATGTTGCCCTTGCTCAGATAGCTTTCTATCTTCGGACCCAGACGCTCGCCACGATAGTCGTAGACATCAAATGTCTCGTAGTTCACGCCCATCACCTGCAGCTGCATCTTCTGGACAGGGAAGCCAGGGTCGATAAAGAGCACCGTGTTCTTGCTCGGGTCGGCCTGAGAGCACGTCAGGAATGATGCGAATGTGCCCTGCATGCTGCCGCACACAGGCACACAGCACTCAGCAGCAACGTCTACGTCAATGAAAGCCTTGACGAAGCGCGATGCCTGCCGCTTCAGTTCGGGATAGCCTTGGATGTCGGGATATGAATGGGCTATGCCGTCCTTCAACGACTGTATCTGTGCTTCCACACCCACGGCAGCTGCCGGCAGGCCGGGAATGCCCATTTCCATCTTGATAAACTCCACGCCGCTCTGTTCCTCTGCCGTAGCAGCCACTTGCTTCACCTCGCGGATGGTCGCCTTGGCGAAGTCCTGAATGCCCAAACGGGCTATGATACCGTCAACAATTTCACGGCTGATGGGTGTCTGTGTCTCTGCCATTTTGTTGTCTTTTGTTGAAAATTCGGGCACAAAGGTAATGCAATATCGTGAAACAACCTAACTTTTTGAAAGAAATGTACAAACCACTTATTGCATTATTGCGATGTCACAAAGACAATAATTTATGTATCATTTGTCGTCATAGACAAAGAAAAAGAACGTTTTTATGCAGAGATAATTGGAGATTTGGAATAATCATACTACTTTTGCCGCGCACATTATCATTGTTTATCCATGAAGATTATCATCGCCGGCGCAGGAGCAGTGGGCAGCCATCTGGCAGCCTTGCTCACACGCGATAGCCACGACATAGTTCTACTGGACGAGGATGCCGACAAACTCGCTGCTGCCAGCGAGGGTCTAGACTTGCTGACACTGACCGTCTCACCCACAAGCATCAGCGGGCTCAAGGAAGCAGGTACACCACAGGCT
The DNA here is from genome assembly GCA_905233465.1 of uncultured Bacteroidaceae bacterium. Taxonomy (GTDB): domain Bacteria; phylum Bacteroidota; class Bacteroidia; order Bacteroidales; family Bacteroidaceae; genus Physcousia. The sequence continues at coordinate 12,151 of CAJOEI010000008.1, forward strand.
GACCTATTCATTGCCGTGACACCAAGCGAAACACGCAACATGACGTGCTGTATGCTGGCACACCAACTCGGAGCACGCAAGACCGTGGCACGTATTGACAATGCCGAATACACCCAGCCACGCAACAGCGACTTCTTCACGGCTATGGGCATAGGGTCGCTCATCTACCCCGAAGAGCTGGCAGCACACGATATTGTCGACGGTGTGCAGCGCTCGTGGGTCAGGCAGTGGTGGGAGGTTCATGACGGAGCCCTCATCACACTGGGCATCAAGCTGCGCGAAGAAGCCTCGGCCCTATTTGGACAACAGCTGAAAGACCTCTGCAAACCTGAGACACCTTTCCACATCGTTGCCATCAAACGCGACGACGAGACCATCATTCCAGGTGGCTTCGACGAGCTATACCAGAACGACATAGCATATTTCATGACCACCAAGCGCTATGTGCCTTACATCCGCGAAATTGTTGGCAAGCAGCACTATCCGGATGTACGCAAGCTGATGATTATGGGTGGCGGACGCATTGCCGTGCAGACCTGCCGCATGCTGCCAGACTACATGCAAGCCAAACTCATAGAACAAGATGCCGCACGCTGTCGACAGCTGGCAGACCTGCTTGACAACGACGACATAATGATTATCAACGGCGACGGACGCGACACACAGTTGCTGGTAGAGGAAGGAATCCGACAGACACAAGCCTTCTGTGCGCTTACAGCCGAGACGGAGACCAACATTCTGGCCTGTCTGGCAGCCAAACGTATGGGTGTTCGCAAGACCGTGGCGCTGGTAGAAAACTCCGAATACATCACAATGGCCGAGAAGTTGGACATCGGCACCATAATAAACAAGAAAGCTATTGCCGCCAGCCACATTTATCAAATGATGCTTGCAGCAGATGTGGCCAGCGTTAAGAGTTTCACCATTGCCGATGCCGATGTCGCAGAATTCGTAGCCGTCGAAGATTCACTGGTGACACAGCAGCCTGTGATGCGCCTGGGGCTGCCAAAGGGCATCGCCATTGGCGGCATCGTACGCAATAATGAAGGTATACTCGTCAATGGCCGCACACAAATCCAAGCCGGTGACCACGTAGTGGTATTTGCACGCACATCAATGCTCACAGAGCTCGACCGTTTCTTCCGCAAGTCACGCGGCAACATCATTTCGCGTCTGCTGAAGTGACATCAGCCACATCACCCAGCACTTCACGTATTCGCTGACGCACACGCTCCATCTGTGGAGCGTGCAGCCATGCTGTGCTCTTGCGCAGCGCCTCCTCAATAGGAATCTGCGAGTGACGGTATGATGACAGTTCGTTTTGTCGTTGGGTGGAGTGTATCGCAAGATTACGAATCTCGCGCTCACGCTCCTTGCGTAACATCACACAGATGGGGTTCAGCATCGGCAGCACCACGTTCTCCATCAGCGTGTGACCTTGTATATAAAGATAGGTATCCTCGGGACGTATGCCCAAGTCTTCTATATTCTGTCGCACGATGGATAGTGTCTTGCGTGCCTCGGGACGGTGACGCTGCAGCCATGCCATCTTTTGGTTCACGCGGCGGCGAAGGGCTGCCAAGGTGTTCTCAGGATGCGACATACTGAAGCTCTTGTCTATAGTGATGAAGCCACACATATCCATAATGGTAAAACCATGATAACGTCCTGAGACATAGCCCCACACGTTCCAAACGTATAGCGGCCAGATGATGCGGCTATATTCCTGCAAGAAGGCTTCATAGTCCAGCGTCTGACGGTCATTGAGCGTTGCCGTAACCACTGCACGGTGCAGTCCCGGAGCAAAACACTGGTAGTTCTCAATGGCGTAGACAAAGGTATGGATGATGTACGGCGAACTGTTTAGCTGCCGCGATGCCTCTGTGTGTGACTGCAGCACCCAATCGTAGTCGGCATCCACGCAGGCCAGCATCTCAGGACCCAGTTGGTTGGCCTGCAACACGTTGGTGACAGCCAGCTTCTTGCCCTTGCCCAGCGTCTGGCGCCCAGGTAGCTTAATCTCGAAGTAGCGCGTCGCATCCTCAAACTCGTCCAACACCTGTCGCCAAAAGGAGACATCATCAAAGCTCTCGACATACACCACAATGCGTCTGCGCTCGCGCGATGGACGCAGACGGTTGGCTGCAGCGATATACGCCGAATTGAGGTTATGAATCAGACGATGAGCCAACTTCCCAACTCTAAACTTTCAACTTTCAACAACTCTCAACTTTCAACTTTCAACTCTCAACTATTATATCCTCCACATCCGTCACACTATCGAGCCAGCCATTCATTATCACCGCCGGCGAATGTGTAGTCAGGATAACCTGCACATGAGGATTGAGGTCACGGATTAGGTTGAGCAGCCGTTGCTGCCACTCAACATGCAAGCTAATCTCTGGTTCATCCATTAGCAGCACGTATGGCTGGCGGTCCTCCACCAACACCGTGAGAAGAATAATTAGCATCTGCTTTTCACCACTGCTCAATACGTACGGCGTAATGCGTTCGTTGAGATGGTGGAACCATATCTCGTTGTCGTCGCGATCTATACGTTTGCCTGTAGGAGCAAACAATTCATCGACCAAGTCCTGGAAATGCGTCTTCTCGGCAGCTATGGCAGCAGCCTTTGTCTGCGCATCGGGGTCACCAGCAGTGAAGAGCGCCACGATGCGGTTGCTTTGGTTCACCTGATAGTCAAGGAAACGGCGTTGCAACTGATACAACTGCCAATCCAACTCCGTCGATAGATGTGCATCAGCCACGCGGCCAAGCAAGTCGGCACTCACAAGAGGACGATCCACACCTCGAATGACATCAAAGCGCACAGCATCAGCCTCTTCTGGCCAGAACGTAAGATGCACGCCTGGCACACCAGAGTCGCGCTCCAGAGTCTCACGCCCCTCGATGAGGCGGCGTATGGTCTTGCGCAGGATCGTGCTCTTGCCAACACCGTTGATACCGCTAAGCACGTTGACATCGGGCTTCAGATCCCATACGATGTGACGCGTGCCGCGCCACAACGACTCTATCTCTATTCGCTGAATATAATCACCTATCATAGGACAAGCCTCACGAAACTGTAAACATTCAACTTTAAACTATTCTTTGAACTTTAAACCCTAAACTTTAAACTACGGCCAAAGGCCGTGTCATTTGTATTCTCCATTCGTAATCTGGCTAATGGTCAGAGGCACATATACCATACTGTACCACTGAGGCTCTTCCTCATAGAAGAAACCTATGCGGCCATCGGCCTGAAGCGTCATCGTGGAATAGGCCGAACCCTTCTGAGTCACCTCCATGCCACGTGTCCACTTGTGAGCAAAGGCCAGCGATGAATACCAGCCGTTAGGCACTATTTCCTTATACCAGAAACCCACGCGCTCGCGCCCCTCACCAAAAGGCAGCGACTGCAGCATCAGCTTCACAGCCCGCCCGCTCTTGGTCTCCACCGCATCCACAAGGTATATCTCGCCGTTGGTCGAGTTGTTGCCAACAGTGATACCCTCACGTACATCGTGGCTCGCCACGCATTTGTCCCAACGTCCGACGGTGGCATTGTTGCGCAGGTTGTCAAAATGGAAGACGTTGAAATAGCGGCCGCGGTGCTTGCGCGAACTCAAAACGACATCGCCATTGGGCAACTCTTCCACCTTGGGCTCGTCGCCACCGATACACGGACTGTCGTTACCGTCCAGCGTGGTGCCGCCAAGCACAGCCCAACTCTGGCCGAAGTCGTCGGTATAGATGACATAGTTGCAGGCTACGTCAGAGCCATCGGGTTTGATGGTGCGAGTAAGCACAGAGCAGTAGACACGATAATACTTTCCGAGCTTCACAATCCTACTCTGCATCAAACGCCCGCTGCCAATGAACATTGTGCGGGTGAAGGGCAGCATGTCATAGAAGTCATCTGTGACATCCTCAGCCTTGGTCCAGCAACGGCCTCCTTTCTCACCATACCACCGCGCAACACGGTTGGGGTTCTCGCGCGTACCATTAATATATGCGACGTTGCCCGTCACCGACATACACAGCACACGGTCTGAGGTCCGGTCGGCAACAATGGCTGCATCGCCATAACCACAGTCTGCTGCACCAGCTACACCGGAGCCACGTTGTATCACTGTGTCAGCACCCCATGTGACTCCATTGTCGTGGCTCGTACGGGCCACAATGTCAATGCGACCATAACCAATATCTGCACCGCAATAGCGACGGTCAACAACAGCTATCACATCTCCACAACGCGTGGTGGTGATGGCAGGAATGCGATAAGGCACATTGTATGCGTCTGGAGTAACAAACAGGTATTGCCCACCCTCGCAACCTGGCGTCTGAGCGTGCAAAGCAAAAAGCTGGCAGCCAAAAACAGATAGGATAAATAAAACGGTAAACTTAAGACTTGATTTCATAGCAGCTATATTCTTTAATCTTTAAACTGTAAACTAACTACGGCCTCAGGCCGTCGCAAAGATATGTTTTTTATGTTCCCCCTCCAAACTTTAATCCTGAAACTTGAATCTTAAATCTTGAAACCTGAAACTCGAAATACTCAAATACGCACATTTGACACTTAACCGCATTTTTATCGTTAATTCTGTTAAAAACGTAAATCTTTCAACTTTCAACTTTCAACTTTCAACCTTCAAATCACTTACCTTTGCAGCATGAAACGCTCAACCATAGCCATCGTGAGCCTCGTCATAGGCGTGTCGTTCTTCGGACTGCTGTTCCTGCAAGGCCGAATCATCGCAGCTATGGCCAAGATGCGCAAGGAACAGTTCGACGAGACCGTGTTCCGCGCACTTGACCAAACCAGCCGCGACCTTGAGCGCAACGAGACCTTCCGCTATCTCGAGAAAGTAGCCGCACAGACTGACTATGATGCCGACAATCTTGGCCCACAGGCACAGAAGGTAGAAGCAGACAGCATAACAGCACCAGCTGACAGCATCAACTCTGAAGCAGACCAGACACCATTCAAACTACAGACGCAGCAACGCCACCCGTCTCAGCTTCCCAAGGCACTCTCGCTACGTCCATCGATGGGCATCGCAGGTGCTAACCAACGCTTCCAGGAGTTTGTCAAAAACGCATACCTCTACCAGAAAGGCGTGCTCGACGAGGTGGTATACACCATACTCTACAACGCCAGCCAGAAAGACTTCAGCCAACGCATAGACTTCCGCCTGCTGGACTCTAACCTGCGAGCTGAGCTCGAAGCCGGAGGCATACAGCTCGAATACCATTTCTGCGTCTACGATGCCAACGGCAATGAAGTCTATCGCTGTGAAGACTATTCTGCCAATGGAGCTGAGCACAGCTACTCTCAGACATTGTTCCGCAACGACCCCACTGACAAAAGAGGCATACTGCGAGTGCACTTCCCCGATATGGATGAATACATACTCGGCGTGGCACGCTCGGTGTTGCCGCTGATGGGCTTCACGCTCGTTCTTTTCCTCACATTCTGCTTCACCGTATGGCTCATAGTGCGCCAGAAACGCGACACAGAGATGAAGAACGACTTCATCAACAACATGACACATGAGTTTAAGACACCCATCTCCAGCATATCACTCGCCGCACAGATGCTCGGCGACAAGAGCATCAACAAGAGCGAAGCCATGATAGACAACCTCTCGGGCGTCATCGTAGGCGAGACAAAACGTCTGCGCTATCAGGTGGAGAAAGTGCTGCAGATGTCGCTATACGAGAAAGGCAACATACGCTTCAACGAACGCGAGATAGACGCCAATGTCGTCATCGACGACGTCGTGAAGACCTTTGCACTCAAGGTGCAACAGGCCGGAGGCACACTGCATGCCGACCTCGATGCAGAAGACGGAGCAATCTACGTCGATGAGATGCACTTCACCAACCTCATCTTCAACCTGCTCGACAACGCCGTGAAATATCGTCGCGAAGACCAACCACTTCAGCTGCGAGTGTCAACAGCCAATCAGGGCCAGAAGCTCCTCATCACCATTGAGGACAACGGCATAGGTATACGCCACGACGACCTGCGACGCATCTTCGACCGCTTCTATCGCGTACACACTGGCAACAAACACGATGTCAAGGGATTCGGACTCGGACTGTCATATGTCCGCGGCATGGTGGAACTCATGCACGGCAACATAAAAGCCGAAAGCGAAATAGGCCGTGGCACCAAGTTCACCATCACACTCCCACTCATAGACTAACTTTAAACCTTAAACTATAAACTTTAAACTGCGGCATAGCCGCGAATAAGTATCATGCAAGAAGATTCAAAACTTAAGATCCTACTTTGCGAGGACGACGAGAGCCTCGGTATGTTGCTCCGCGAATACCTGCAGGCCAAGAACTACGATGCCGACCTCTGCCCCGATGGCGATGCAGGCCTCAAGGCATTTGTCAAGAACCCCTATGACCTATGCGTCCTCGACGTGATGATGCCCAAGATGGACGGCTTCACACTCGCACAGGAGATACGTCAGGTCAATCAGGACGTACCCATCATCTTCCTCACAGCCAAGAACCTCAAGGAAGATATCTTCGACGGCTTCAAGATCGGCGCCGACGACTACATCACCAAGCCATTCTCTATGGAGGAGCTCGTTCTACGCATGGAGGCCATCCTGCGTCGTGTGCGCGGCAAGCAGCAGAAGAACGTCGCCATCTACCACATCGGCAAGTTCATATTCGACACCAAACGACAGATACTCAGCCTCGGCGACCGCCAAGTGAAGCTCACCACCAAGGAGAGCGAACTGCTCATTCTGCTCTGCTCACATGCCAACGAAGTGCTGCAGCGCGAGTTGGCACTCAAGACCATCTGGATTGACGACAACTACTTCAACGCACGCTCGATGGATGTATACATCACCAAGCTGCGCAAGCATCTCAAGGACGACCCAGACATCGAAATCAACAACGTGCACGGCAAAGGCTATCGCCTCATTGCACAGATGGAAGAGGAATAAACCAGACTATCCAATAGTTACTTCGTTAGCGTTCGGCAAAGCTCTGCCGAACGCTTTTTTGTTAACGCATGACGATTCAGGAACAAATAGACCGTGTTCAGTGCAATATAATCACGCGACATATACCATATGCCCTTGTAATACCCACTCTCGCCCCATGAGTTCTTCACCATATAGAATGGTTTACCCTGCTCGTCAATGGCCTTTCCGTATATCAGCATCACATGGTCGTAGGTGAAGCGCCAGTCGTCCCACTGCTCCTGACGCAACTCCTGAGAAGGCACTACTCCATCCGGCAACATAACCAGACCTGTGCGAGTGAAATCACCCGTTACATCGCCACCCCAAGCCACCGTATAGCCAGCATCAATAGCATGGTCGAGCACATCCATCAACTCATCGATGGGAATATTGTAGCTCGGTTTCAGCCGCCATTTGTAAGGCGCCTCAATGACAAACCACTGACGGAACGGATGATGTGTAAAACTCGTTAGGCTGACATAATCGTCAAGTTCGAGCCCCAAGCTCGCAGCAAAAGACTGCGGCGTATACGTCTTGCCCTCATAGACAAACGAGTCAGGGCAGCGACCAACATACTTCTCTATAAGTGCCTGCACACTATCTTGCCAGTGAGGGAGCGGTTCCTTGGCGTTCTTTCTGACAATACCGCTCACCACGCGCTCCAGTTCAGGGAAAAACACCTTAAAGTTGGCCAGCGTGTCGCCGGTCAGCGAACCAGGGGCAGGCATAGCCTCCTCTGGACAGATGCCGTGCTGACGGATTACCTCCAGCACGTCATCGCACGAACCGCCCTCCGAAATCTGACTATACCCATGCATACGGACATAATGAGTAGCGCAGTCCATATAATCCTTGTTCACCACAAACATCTCACACAGATTGTACTCCTTGCCCGTCTTGCGTAGGATCTCGCTCTCAAAATAGCCCAACGTGGCATAATCCCAGCATGTGCCACTGCGCCATTGGTTCTTCACACTCGTTATCGGGTTCTCTTTCACTGTCGTGAACGACTTCCTCTCCATAGATGCCGCCGCACTACGCTGTAGGTTCTCCTGTGCCGACACAGTTGTAGACACCAGCAACATCAAGAAAACAAACAACACAGATGACAAAAACACTATCCTTTGTCTATTAGCCATTATGAATCCTGGTTTTTTTATTGTCACAACACGCAGGCCCAACCAAACTTACGCGATAGTTCTCGTAGGAGCGTCCTGTCACGGCGTGGTATTGTGACTGAAACGACTTCGCTACCACCATCGCGTTGAGCTATGGCCGCAGAATCAAGCTCATACTGCGTTTGCATATTCATCCATATCTCTGCGGGAATGCCCAATGTCTTTTCTAAGGCCAAGGCTACGGTCTTGGACAAAGACCGTTTGCCATGAATAATCTCGCTGATTACGGATGCAGGAATACCAGCAAACTCAGCAAGCTGCTTTTGCGTCATATCACGTTCTTTCAATTCGTCTTTCAGCATCTCGCCAGGATGAGTGGCTATAAATGGAGTCTGTAAAATAGTGCTATTCATAATGTTTTGAAATTTCAGTTAATAAAGCGTTTACAACTATTCCTATGTCATCCGGTGTACTATTAAAGTGCAAACGATATTGGTCATTGATCCATACCACATCAACACCTTGAAGATTGCCTTTCTTCTTCTCGTAGTGAAGAGACTTGACTAAATAAAGGTCTTCTATGCGTCGCGCCACTCTGAGATAATTGACAACTTTCACATAGCGTTTCACTATATCACGTGGAAGCCTTCTGTAACGACTGTCACTTGTGCTTCCACTCGTAAACAGGTCTTCTAAAGCTGTATCTTGGAATTCAATATTCATGTCACACTAAATTTGTGCTGCAAAAGTAATTCTTTTTCCTAAATTAATTTACAAATTTGCGAATTATTTTTCCTTGTGTGCGTTTTTCATCGCTGATATTACGTAATTCCCTGTCGAACCATGCCGCATTTTGCTCTCCTCCCCCTTGGGGGAGGTTGGGAAGGGGCTTGAATCTTTGCAATCGTTTGTATTCATCGGAGTTTATGTACCTCCGGTCGATGCAACAGGGTTGTCCGCACGACCCATCTGCATTGACCGGTCGATGCTGCTGGGTCGTGCGGAGGATGCATAGCTGTACTTACTTTATGCGTACTATTGCGCCAACACATCGCCCTCAATCCCACACGAGGACAGAGGGCGATGCGGTGTTTACGTTTATTCTGCAGCAATTATGCGAACTGGACGCGACGTAGTTCGTCTGCGAAGGAATGGACGTGCTGCTGAATCTTTTCTGTGGTTCGACGCGACGGACGGCTATGACCTGTGGCATAATGACTTAGTTGTCCTTGGTTGACACCCGTTATACGTGATAGACCAGCCAAAGTAAATGCTTTGCTGAAATATGACAGGAAGGAAGCCATGTCATAGCCAAACTCAAACTCCACCTCCTCGAAAGGATGCCCATCTTCCTGTCGGATACGTTTGATATCCTCGTAGCCGCCAAGAAAAACCTTCATTGCCTCGTCCACCGTTTTACCTGTTCCTGTAACAAGATAGTCCTTCGTGTCATCATCCATATAGATGCTATAGTGGCCGTCAGAAGCCATTTCGATGATTGCCTTAACTTTTTCCATTTCGCAAAGATACGAATACTAATACACTTACGCAAGAAACATCATAAAAAAGTATCAAAACTCATACATTTTCGCCAAAATAGGATTATATAAAGACACTCAATCTCATACAATCGCCCTCCATCCCACACGAGGACAGAGGGCGATGTAGTGTGTGTATGAAAAAGAAAGGCCGGAAACAGGAATCACCCCGTAGCGGGGCTAATGGGCTCTTGGGGGCCCGTCCCACCGCAAGACCTGACTCCTGATTTCGGCGAGACACGTTGTTAAAGTCAGTAAGGATGTATAGCTGTACTTAATTTACACTATTGAGTAGGCAAAGGTATGACAATACTATAACAGCTAAAACGGGTATTTATCGAATGATTATGTACTCCTTTACTGTCGACTCTCACCAGCCAAACTGATATAGTATAGAGTTTATCCTTGTTTTTCACATACGGTTATATCTGTGGCTTCAGCTACAACATCATTGATTTCATTGACTGGCTCCTCCACCTCATGCATGCCCTTCTTAAATTCCTTCACGCCTCGTCCCATGCCGCGCATCATCTCTGGTAGCTTCTTGCCACCAAAGAGCAAGAGGATAACACCAGCGATAAGTACAATCTCGCTGGTGCCAATAAATAATGTTTGAATCATGCGTCCTTGACTACTAATGTGATTTCACAAGTCTGGAAGTTTATCTCCCAGTTGCCGTTCGGGTGGCTCTCCCAACTGTATTTCTTTGCCTTGTTGTCCCACCACTGCTGAAAACGTACTCCCGTCTCACCCATGTCCTTGATGAGCTTCTCGTAGAGGTCGTTGTTGTCGGCCGTGACGATCTTCGCCAGTTCCGTGAGACCATTCTTGCGCTCAAACAGAGCTTGGATTTCGGTGCGCTCTTCCGGCGTTACCTGTCCTACAATTTTTCTTATTTCCATTGCTTATAATTTGTAAAAGGGTCTAAGTAATTTATTTCTGGAATGTCGTGCGTGTCGCTCATGCGTATGCCCTGCTCTGCCATCTTTGCAAGCAAATAACGCGAAGCATTACGTTCCAAATGGGCAACCATGCACTGTTGATGGCTGGGTGTGTTGGCATCCAGTGTCAGACGGCTGTTCATCCAGATGCAACGTTTGCACTGGAATGCATCGCAGTGGCGGCAGATGGGTGCGTGGTCAAGACGCAGCAGCTGACGGTTTTTGATGTCGAGACCGTCTTCCAGACTGCCGACATGCTGCGAGGGGTCATCATGGTAGAAGGCTGGGCAAAGGTAGAACTTTCCGTTGGGAGCCAAGGTCACTGTGGTGTCACCCGCTCCGCAGTTGTTCATCTGCGTGAGTTGCAGGCGGTCGGTCAGCAGATTCAGTTGCACCATGCGTCCCGTCTTGAATATCTCTGTCAGCATGTCCGCAAGTGTTTCGAGCAGTGATTTGTAGTTGTCTGCATCTGCGTCCTTGAATGATTCGACATCTGTCAGCACGATGTTCAGCCTTGCGACCTTGTTGAGCAGAGCCTTCACTTGCTCCTGATGCTCACTAAGTTCCTGACAGCTGGTACGAATGATGCATGTGGCACCTTCCACGTCCTCAGCCTTCTGTGTCTGCCATGCAGTCAGTACCACGACATCAGCCTCCTTTGTCTGTGCGTCGGGTTTAATCTTTGTGTGGTCGATGGATTCAATAACCTCTGCATATTCCGCAGGCAAGGCGTACGATGGATATACAAACTGTATGTTCAGGTTCTCTTTCATGGCGAAGACAATGCCAGCCTGTAGAGTTTCAAGCGATATAAGACTTTCTCCTTTTGGAGAGTCGGAAGGGGCATCATAGTGGCAATACGAAACGCTCGCATCGTCCAATATTATAATAAGGTATTGCAACATGGTGGTCAGCATTTAGGTTCGCGTACATTCGCCTTCTGTCTCTCAAACTCCTCGCGCTGGTTCTCCAGTTCCAACTTCCGGAACAGCTTGTTCCAATAATAGTTGTTTGCCCTCACGCGTGCCTTGTGCATTCGGCAAATGGCCGTTGAGCGTTGATACACGGTGTGCGTGTCTGCGGCATCGAAGTTCTCGCCCTGACACCACGCACAGCCGCTGGCTACCTCGCATGTAATACACTCCTCGGTACTTTGCGTAGTACGATCGAGCGTCAGGAACGGACGTAGCTTGTTCTTGTCTATGCCGTTGTGGATGTCGCCGATAATCCAAGCCTGCTTGTTGCGAAGCGAATACTGTGCGAAGCGTGTGCAAGGATAGAACATACCCGCTGCATCCACCGCAAGCATCATGCCTGCGCCGCACCAATTTTGATTGTCACGCTCACGATTCATGGGTTTGCCGATGTGCTCCATGAAGAAAGAGCAGGTATGGTCTTCGTATAACTTTCTGTCAATGATGGCATCTGCCAGCTCCATTAGCTGCTGCTCAAAAAGCATATCGTCATCTTCCTTCCATACATCCTCAAACACGCAGTTTATGTTCACCTCCTTTATACCGAGGCTGTACAGGTGGAGTACGCTCTCCTTAATGTAAGGCAGGTCTGCAGAACTGATGGTAACTTTAGTACTTGCACCAGGGAACTGCTCTAACCAAAGTGGGATGTTTTTCACAACGTCGTTGTACGAGCCACGCTCATCTTCAGGTTTCGGTGCAATGCCCTGTTCCATCTCCGGTGTCTTCCAGATTCGGTTTAGATCGTGCTTGCGCTGTGTGCCGTCAATGGTGATGCCTATACTCAGATGATTCCTGTTCTTCTCAATGAACTTTTGCACTTTCTCTGTATGGTAGTTGATGCCGTTTGTGGAGAACGAGAAGCGGTAAGAGTTGAACCAATGGTGGTTCCGACGGTACATCTCCGTCTTCAGGTAGTCACAAATCCTGTCTACTAGGTCAATCTCCAAGAACGGTTCCCCACCGATGAAGTCCCAAATAACACTCTCCTCCTTGAACTCCTCTTCCTTATCAAGTATATAGTCAATGGCCTTCTTCGCCACCTCCCACGACATCCGTTCCTTAGTGTTCTTACCCACCAAATAGCAGTACTTGCACGCCAGCTGACAGTCCTTCGTCACAATAAAGGTGATGGACTTGGCTCGACCCTCCTGCCAACTATTAGAATGATCTTGAATATCTAATGTGTCCATTAAACTCGCGCCCTGTTTGTGTTTTATCAGAATTATAAATTAGCACTTACTTTTTATTGTCATATTGTCCTTTTTCAACCATTGCATTATAACGAAGTTATTAAATCATCTTCAGAAAAGTATTGACTAATAACTAATAATACATCATCATAAAACAACTACCCATGCAAGACATTAAACAAGATGCTGAACAGCTGCCTGTACATGAACCAGTACAAGATGTGCATAAGTCTCCACATGATCCATAGCAAGTTCCCGCACAACCGTCACAACCACCTGTGCAAGTTCCTTTACAACCAGATTCACATGTCCCTTCGCAACCAGTATAACAGGAGCCCTTGCAACCACCTGAACATTCTCCAGAACAGGAATTTTTGCATGTTCCATCACAACCAGAGCTACACCCGCCCTTACATCCACCTTTACAAGCTCCTTCACATCCAGTATTACAACCGCCCCTACAACCGCCCTTGCATCCCGAAGAGCATGAACTGGAACACCCGCTACAAGCGCCCTTTGCAGTATTCTTACATCCGTTATTACATCCATTACAAGTGGTCGTCTTTGATGACACTGAACCTGAACATGACCTAGAACAAGATCCTGAACATGAGTTAGAACAACCTTCTCCACAGCCCATTGTACATCTGTGTGGACAACTATCTGAACATGATTGCGTGCAATAAACTTTACATGTCTGCTGACAAGTCGTTTCACATGTTATACTACATGAGATGTAGCATCCACCCTGACATGAAGAATAACATCCTCCAGAACAACCTTTACACTCCATTGGATGTGTCGTAACAGCTGCTTGTACTATTGGATTAGTCAATGCAACTGCGCCAATGATTGGGAGTACCTTCTTTACTGCACTCTTAAAAAATTCGCGCCTTGTTTGTAATACCTCTGATTTATTTTCTTTTTTCATCTTTTTTAATCGTTTTGTTTACCACATGCCAGAGCTACTTCCTTTACAACGACCGCTACAACCAGCATAACATGTTCCATCACAACCACCAGAACAACTGGAGCCACAACTTGTTCCACAATGACCAGTGCAACCGTATAGACAACTACCATCACAGCCACCTTCGCAACCAGTGTAACAACCAGTATAGCAGCCACCAGAACAACCAGACGAACATCCAGATGCACAATTCTGGGCACAATTCGTTGTACATGATGAGCTGCAACCGCCGCTGCAGCCACCTTTACATTCACCTGTGCAGCTACTGGAACAGCCACCTGTACAGCCTGTAGTACATCCACTGGAGCATCCACCCTTACAAGTGTCTGTACAAGTGTTGGAACATCCTGATGAGCACCCGCCTGTACAAGTTGAAGAGCAATTGCCTGAACAATTGCTACCACATGACCCAGAACATCCAGAAGAGCAACCGCCACTACATGTTCCTTTACATTCATCTTTACAAGTAGAAGAACAACCAGAACATGAACCTTTAGAAGAACCTGTGCAAGTACTACTACAAGTTCCTGTACAAGTTGAAGAGCACTCGTTTGCACAATTTGAGCATGAGGAGTTTGCAGCAGAGTTGGAACATGAGGTCCAGCAGTCAGAATTACAATTGCCAAAACATGTTCCTTCGCAATAGTCTGTACATGTTGCCTCACAGCCACCACACCCACAAGAAGTGAGAGATGTCAGTAATGTTGGCGTAGCTATGAATGCGCCCAGCATGGGTAATAAACGTGAAGTTGCTTTCTTAAAGAACTCGCGTCTATTTATTAGTTCATAATTATTCATTCGGGGTATCCTTTTATTCTTGTTCCATTTTCAGTTTCTAAGCAAATTTCTCCTTTGGAAGCATAACTACCTCTAAAGATTTTTGTCATCATAAATATTCTTCCACTTAATAGACTATTACCGCTACTAGAAGTGAATTTGATTCTTGACTTATCAATTGCATAAATACCTTGTTCATAGACATAGGATGTGCTATTTATATTTGGATAACTTTTCGACTCATAGCTTCCATCAGCACGGCACGTAAGGACATATTTCTGACTTTTCTCAGTGTCTTCAATTGTCCAGGTTGCTTCAATTATCTGCATCGCAAAGTCGGGAACATTGTCTCTTGAACTATATCCATTCCGTCTCTTTAAATCATATCTAGATTGTCCCAATAATAATGAAAAATAATCTTTGGAAATATAGTCTATTCTATATCTTATTATATAACCAAAGCCGTAGTCAAGACTCAAATAGCTATTCTCAATATTAAAAGAAAACACTTTTATATAATCACAAACTGCAAATCCCGTATTACTTTCAGGTGTCCATTTAAGGCGACAATATTCCCCAACACCATCACGATAGAAATGAAATTCCTCATAATCATAATCTTCTCCATAAAGATCGTTTGTCCACCAACAATCATACAGTAATTCGTATTCATCCTTCTCTTCTTTTTCATCGTCTGACGTGCATGAAGAGAATAATGGGATAATTATGGCTATCAGCCAAATAGGAATAATGAGAATAAATGCAAATCTTTTCATATATGCTTTTGTTGGTATATATATACACAGAAAATGCGCAGACATTGTCTACGCATCAGCAGGCCTACCACAGCCCAATAGTCTCATAGAAACGTCTGCGCATAGTGCGCAACGCTTTAAAGACTATTATATGTTTTTGGCTCGTCTGTCGTCGAGGTGGTAGTTCGCTGATGTTAGAGCCATGCTTTTGGTAAAGCACAGTGCAAAGAAAGTAACTTTTTATGGGATGTGCAAGAAAAATGCAGAAAAAAAAGCCTTTTTAGGTTCAAAAAGCATGATTTCATGTTGAAAATACTCATTCATCATCTTGCATGAAACATTACAAGAGCAGAAAGCTCAAGTTATCTATAAAGTGTCGAACGGGAACGCGCACAAGTTAATTAATAAATGTGTGTTGTTTCCGTTTCGGGGCGGCGGCAGCTGCGTGTCGCTCAATGCCCCAGTGCAGTGCTATCTCATAGGCAGGGGATTGAGTTATGAATTATGTATTGCAAGTAACAAATTGAGGTAAAAGCATATATTAGCTACATTCTATTTCAAGTTCTTTAATATATGACGCTATTTTTTTCCGAAGAGGCGGTAGATCATCGGTATACGTTTCCCAGATAAATTGAGGACTGGTTGTAAAATAGCCATGGACGAGGACGTTGCGCATATCTATTATTTGTCTCCAAGGCACTTCATTATGCTCATCTCTAAAATCTTTGGTAAGCATATTGGCTGCCTCGCCTATTATCATTATATTATAAACGACAGCATGATAACACATGATGTCTGATTTCATATCCTCAATATTCTTACCAGTGAGGAATGACACAACATTGTCTATGCTGTTTGCAATATGGCGGAGGCGTTCAATGTCTCTATTCTTTTCTCTCATATATAAGCTTTTTATCATGGTTGGCAGATGCGACGGCAAAAGGCAAGAGTGTTCCATCTTCCACTAAATCCACTTTTCGCCCAAGTCTTTCCTCTATCTCACGCCATATTCTGGCGTATGCAAACAGGCCTATGGGTGAACTATGGTCGAATTCGACAAGTAAGTCCACGTCGCTTTCCGGCCTTTCCTCACCACGGGCAAATGAGCCGAAGAGCCAAACTTTCTTCACCGGCTGGGTTCGGAAATAGTTGGCTATAATATTGTTCATTGCTTGTGTACTCATCATATTGTGATTTATTGTACTATCTCATCGGTGGTTTGAGATTCTCGTACTATCGAAGTCGGTGCAAAGGTAGCAAAAAGAATGAATGGTAAAGAATGAAAAGTAAAAAAAGTGAGAAAACGCGTGCGCGCGCACCACAGGCGTTTTTGCCAAAATCAACCTACATGCCTACATAAATGGCAGCTAAAATGTTGTGAATGTGTAGGATAGGAGTATGTAGGTTAGCATGTAGGCAGAGCCCAATGGACAATGGGCAATGGACAATGAACAATGGAAATTGAAAGTTGAAAGTTGAAAGTTCTTTCTGAGGAAAGCGACCAGAATTCGAGCAGAAAGTTGAAAATGGAGAATGGAGAATTTGGTGTCGGATGGAAATTTGGCTGTTTCAAAGAAAAACATTATCTTTGCACTAAGAAAACAGTATAGACATAGCGATATGAGTTCGACATTCCACACAACACATTTTCATAGACAAGTGATGGCGAAAGTATCACCGAATGAGACGGGGTCGTATCACCTGGTGAGACGCACGAGTATCTCCGGTGATACTCGCAAGTATCACTGGTGATACTTGTGCGTCTCACCGGTGATATTGGTGCTAACGTCTGGATGGTTGAACCGCAATGCCCGAAACGGTTGAATACGCAACGTTCGAGGCATTGGGAACACAATGTTCGAGACTTTGGAAACACAACGTTCGAGGCTTTGGAAACGCAACGTTCGAGGCATTGGGAACACATGACAATACGAACCCCGGAAGCCTATCACGGCTTTCGGGGTTCGTCTGTTTTTGGATTCTACTTTCCTCCCCTCCCTAACAGGGGAGGGGCCGGGGGAGGGGCTTTACGGCAGCTGGAAGAACCAGTTGTTCTGGTTCTGCAGATGGCCATAGAGAGAACCGTCGAGCTGACCCTTGCGCTCAGCAATGCGCTTGGCCACGCGCTGCACACCCTCTGTGCCACCGATGAAACGGCTGTAGCAGAGGAGGTCAAAGAAACGTGTTCCCTCGAAGGCTGTCTCCAGACCCTGCTCGTCGAGGATGAGCGATGCGATGGCATCCTGCACCTCACGCAGGTTGGCGGGATCGTAGATCTCTTCTTCGGTGAGGTCCTCTGTGGCACCTGCATAGAGGCGACGCATCTTGTTGATCTGGTCTACGTAGTTGTAGGTTGTGCCAGCGTCGCGATCCGTAGGTCTTGACTCAGCAAGCTTGAGGATACCACATCCGCGCTGGTGTATACCCATTGAGCATGCACCGCCGGTGAAGTTGTTGGTGCCAATTGTCGACAGCTGTTCATCGGTGATGCCACCGTAGATGCTGAACTTGTTGTTGCTCTCAGAGCCACGGAGGAAGATGGTGCCAAAGTTCAGGAACGGAGCGCTGGATGCACTCTGTGCCTCACGACGGCTGATGTAGTCGCATACGGCAGAGCCGGAGATTGCCTGCTGATTGTATGTCAGAGCTTTGGCCCATCTGTGGTCTGTGAAGAAGTTTACAGAATCCTTGTTGGTGGTGAGGGTGTCAAGACCTTCGGCCAGACATGCAAGATAGAACTGGACATAATCTGTGTAGAACACAGTGTCTTGGTCAGCCACCACTGTTGTCGGGTCGTAGAACGCAACTGTTTCGGGCACATAGTCGCCATTGATGACGACAGTGAGGGGGAATCCATCAGCAGCATTGGACTTGACACGCTGAACAGCCTTGGTGTCAGGCACCCATCCGTCGCTGCCCACGAGGCCGTGGCGCAGGATGGCAAAGGCGTAGCCCGGGTAGCCGGCACCATTGAGTGCCTGTGCGAAGTGCAGCCAGACATTTGCCTTGCGGTAGATGACGGGGAAGGTGGTGGAGAATCCGCCTCCGGGGTTCTGCTTCATGACGAAGGTCTCTTCTTCGTTTGAGCCCTTGGCATAGTCGGTGAAGGTGGATGTTGCCATATAGTAGCGTGCATCGCCGGCACCATCGTAGACGGTGCACTGCTCGCTGCCCGACGGGCCAATGTAGGACTCGTAGTTCTGCGAACGGTTGAGCTGACGATAGTACTCGGATGCCACCAACTGACGCTCGAACTCACGTGTGAGATAGATGCTGGCAGAGGTGGTGGTGTCCTCGGCAGAGGTGTTCACGCTGATGGTGGCACGGAAACCGAAGAGCTCGTTGACGCCGCGCTGCACCTCGCCCCACAGCTTGTTGGTGTTGCTGGGGATGACGGTGACGACTTCCTGCGTGGAGGATGTCTTGGCCACGGTGTTGAAGATGCCGATCCACGTGGGACGTGAGGTCATTGCCAGCTCATACTGCTCTGTCTGGCGATCCTTGCGCATGAGGCCGTAGTAGGTGTTGGGCTCCAGCGGTCCGCCCTTCTCGCTGTTGAGGAAGTTGTAGTAGTGCTGTGCGGCAGTGCGATAGTCAGCCTCAGAGCCTTCACCCTGAGCACGCAGCAGATAGATGTCACCCAGGACAAGGTCCTGCGGGAAGACACACTGTGATGCGTAGGCGATGATGGACGTGCGGCCATAGTAGAAGTAATCGGGGTACGGGATGACGCGTATGCTGTCGCCTGCCAGCTGGCTGGGGACGTAGCACACCTCCTCGACCTTGCGGACTACGCCGCTTGTGGCGAGGGTGTTGATGTCGACATACTGCGGTGCGTTGCGGAAGGCTTCCATGTCAGCCGTGGAGAGCATAGGCTGCTCGAAATAGGGCACACGGTTGTATGTCAGCACGAGCTGCAGGTAAGCCCAAGCACGTATGGTGGCCACCTGAGCGTATTCCGACAGCATGAGCGAGCGGTTGAGGCCCGACACCTTAGCTGTATCTGCACGCAAGATGTAGGCATTGCACTCGTTGACGACGTGATAGAAGTCAGCAGCCTTGAGATAGCGGTTGGAACCGTCGACTGCATCGCCATTGATGCCAAACTCGAGAATGGAGCTGATGGAGTCGCTGATATACTCGGTGCCATCAACCATATCGCCACGGCACTCGCCGAGGATGACGTAGCGCTCGGCGATGCGCTGGAGGCTGCTCAGGATGCCCCAGTAGCTATAGAGGGTATCCTGTGCCACCTCATCGATTTCAACGTGGCGATCCATGTTGCCCGTGAGCATGTCCTCGCACGAGGTGAAGCCTGTGGCGAGGGTCATAGCTAAAAGGATAGATGCAAATATATTCTTTTTCATCATAGTATCGTATTAGAGGTTGATGGAAACGCCGAGGTTGAAGCTACGTCCCACAGAGAGGATGCCGGTGTCGATGCCCTGATAGAGCACGCTGTTGCGCGAGCTGGTCTCGGGATCCACGCCGTAGTAGCGTGTGAGAGTGAAGAGGTTGTTGCCCTCACCCCAGATGCTCAGGCCCTGCAGCCAGTCGCTGTTGAGCGGCACGCGGTATGTGAGGCGCACATTCTTCAGCTTGAGATAGGAACCGTCCTCAATCCAGCGGTCGGACATGCGCTCGTTGTTGCGCCAATCCTCGCTGTCGAAGTAGCAAGCCTTGGGGATGTCGGTGACCTGACCCTCGTAGGTCCAGCGGTTCTGCACGGCAGTGGTCTGGTTGTAGGTGGTGTTCACACCCTCGATGATGCTGCGCTGGTAGTTGTAGACATCGTTGCCAAGCGAATACTTGAAGATGACGTCGAGGCGCAGGTTCTTCCATGTGAGGTTGGTGAAGATGTTACCGAAGATGTCGGGGTTGGGGTTGCCGATGGCCACCTTGTCGGCATCGTCGATGACACCGTCGCCGTTCTGGTCAACGAAGAGCATGTCGCCAGCCTGGAAGTTGCGATAGGGCGAAGCCTTGATGCCAGTGGGATATTTGAGGTAGTCATTGCCTGCAGCAGTGGATGCCTGCTGGTCGTCAGCGATAACACCGTTGGTCTGCCATCCGAAGAAAGTGCCTGCGGCATAGCCCACGGCAGTGAGGACGTTCTCGGTGCCATAAATGCTGCTGGTGTGACCCTGAATGGTGTTGGTCGTAGCACCAGTGATGGCATTCTTCTGCACGATGATGTCGCTTGAAGGCAGCTTGGTGATCTCATTCTTGTAGTGTCCGAGTGTGGCACCGAGCTCCCACTTGATGTTCTTGTGGTTGACGAGTGCTGCAGCGCCGTGGAACTCAAGACCGATGTTCTTCAGCTCGCCGTCGTTGGTCCAATACTTGCCGAGGCCGGACATATAGTCGAGGTCCTTAAGCGTCAGCAGGTTGGATGTGCGGCTGTAGTAGAAGTCCACACCGGCATTGAGGCGGTTGTTGAAGAACGAGCCTTCGAGAGCTGCATTGAAACGTGTGGTGGTCTCCCACTGTATGCTGGTGTTCTCGATGTTGGCCAGCACCAGTCCCACTGTGGTCTCAGTGGCTTGCTTGCTCTGCCAGTATGTGCGGGCAGCATAGTAGTCAATGCCGTCGTTGCCGCTCTGGTCGATACCTGCGGTGAGCTTGAGGTAGTTCACAGCACGAGCGCGGAACCACTTCTCACTGCTGATGAGCCATCCGAGCTGCAAGCTGGGGAAGATGCCCCAGCTGACGCCTGCCAGCTGGAAGCCGTCCTTGGTCTCGTGGCCGAAGCGCGAGCTGGCCTGCGAGGCGATGGAGAACTGTGCGAAGTATTTGTTCTGGAAGTTGTAGTCGGCATTGAGATAGTAGGTCATGTCGATCCAGTTGTCCTTCGTACCGCCATAGTTGACATACTGCATATTCTTGGAGATGTTGGGCAGCTTATCGTTCTCGTTGTTGTAGCCTCGTGTGAAGGAGTAGCTGTAGCTGTAGTTGTTGTAACGCCAGCCGGCAAAAGCGCTGATGGTGTGTGCACCATAGTTGTTGCCCCACTCCAAGCGGAAGTCGTTGTTGATGGTGCTCTCCTTGGTGAACTGTGACTTGAGCACAGAGGTAATCTCACCCAGGTCGGTGAGGTAGTAGGGCGTAGCGCCATTGATGGGCAGGAAGTACTTCTCGTTGTTGCGGTTGAGGGTGTAGTTGAAGCGGTCGCTGATGGCGAACTGCTTTGTCACCTGATACTTCGGCGAGAAGTTGATGCTGATCTGTGTGAGCTCGGCATAGTTCTTGTTCTTGCCCTTGCCGTTGCGGATGATCCAGTAGGGATTGCGCAGGCACTCGTTGATGTCGTAGTCCAAGCCGTGGGGGAATGCGAATGGGTTCTGCACCCACAGGCCGGTGGTGCTGGAGGCAGCATACTTACCTGCATACTCGTCGGAGAGCTGGAGGTTGCCCGTGCCCTCGTCGTGGTAGTAGGCGTATGGCGATATGCTCGGAGCCTGCAGCAGGCCGAGGACGTTGGCCGAACCGATGTTCTGCATCTCGTAGTCCTGGCTCCAGCCATTGTCGAGGACATTGTATGAGGTCTGGTTGTAGGCTATGTCGAGGCCAGCCTTGACCTTCTCAAAGACCTTGATGTCGGTGTTGAAGCGCAGGTTGAGTCGGCTGAAGTCGTTGCCCTTGAGTGTGGCATCGCCCTTGGTGTAGCCCAGCGAGAGGTCGTACATACCAATGTCGTCACCACCTTCGACGCTGACCTTGTAGTTCTGCGTGAAAGCAGTGTGGTAGAGGTCCTTCTGCCAGTCGGTGTTGTTGTGGAACACCTTATAATAATAGTTGCTGCTCTCGGGGGCATCGTTGAGGAAGGCATACTGTGTGAGCGAGCCGTTGGTGCCCTCGCGCACGTCCTTCACTGTGCCTGCCACATCGCTGAGGTAGCTGCGATAGGCGTTGCCGTCCATCATCTGGATGCGATTTGGTGCAAGCTCCACGCCGCCATAGATGCGGACGTTGATCTTCGTAGCCATGCTGTGGCCGCGCTTGGTGTTGATGATAATCACACCATTGGCACCCTTGGCACCGTAGATAGCAGTGGCATTCTTCAACACCTGCACGCTCTCGATGTTCTCTGGGTCGAGACCAGCTAGGATGTTGTTGTAGTAACCCTCATGCAGGCTGGTGCGCTCTTCCTCGAGGTCAACCATGTTGCCGTCGATGATGAACAGAGGCTGTGCCGAGGCATTGATGGAGTTGATACCACGGATGGTGAGGTAGGCTCCCTGTCCAAGCAGCGCGCTGCGGCTGGTGGAATGCACATCTGCGGCAAGCAGGTTCTGGATGTCTGTCTCGACACTAATGGAACTGGTCTGGTCGAGGAGCACCTTGCGCTGCGAGGTGATGGATGTGGCATCGGTGTAGTAGGTGCTAAATGCCGAGCTGAGCAGCTTGGCGTCCTGACCCTCTTCACCGCGAATGGGCATCTGCAGGATGTTGTAGTCGGGAGCATCCACGATGAGTGCGTGGCAGAAGACGGGCACCTGCATGGTGTAGGTACCGTCCTCCTCAGTCAGCGTGGAGTATTTCGGCAGCTGGAGAGCCTGCACGCGCACGCCACCCATCGGCTGCCCAGTGGAAGCATCGGTGATAGTACCGGCAACGGTCTTCATCTCATACTGCTTCTCGGTCTTCTTGGCCGCGCGCCGCTTGGCCAATGCAATGCTGTCGGCCTCGGCGATGGCTTCCTCGTCCACCTCGTCCTGTGCCATGACGGGCACAACCGAACCAGAGAGGAACATCAGGCATAGTGCGATGCGGAAGACCTTATGTAGGTCGGAAATATTGAATCTCATTGTCATGATGTCTAATCTTTAAGAGTTCATGGTGTTATTCTTCTCTGGCTTTGAGCAAGATCCTATCAATGGAGAAGGTGGTCTGGTATTCGGCCTGTTCGGCACGCTTGACGGCACCTGCACTGATGGTGATGGTGGGATAGGACTTGGCGATGTTGCGGTAGGACTTGGGGAACGTCACCGTGCCGGCATACTTAGCCTCCACACGCTGACCATCGTAGTCGAACTTCATCTCGTCGGTCTTGGTCTCATTGCCGCGCTCGTCTATGCGTGAGATGCGCACAGAGATGTGGTTTTTCTGGAACGGAGTGCGACCCTGTGTGGCAACAATGATGCTGTCGGGGTCGTAGCGGTAGAAGTCGGGCACCATTACGATGTAGACATCATAGGGCACGTTGGAGAACACCTGATGTCCGCGTTCGCGGTCAATGATCTTGAACTCCACCTTCGGCAGCTCGGGATCGGCATAGAATGTCATGAAGCTGTTCTTGGTCACAGCACCGAGCAGGCTGTCATTGACAAGTTTGCTGGTCGAGCTGTTGAAGCTGTAGGTCTCGTACTGGCTGTTGTAGTCATACTTGTCCGTCTGCTTCTTCTCCTGTGCAGTGAGGTTGTGGCGCACAATCTGGAAGATGTTGAACGATGAGGCCTGAATCTCAATATCCTTGTAGCCGAAGGACTTGTTGAAGTTCCACTGGTCTACGGGGAAGACAATACCATTGGATACAGACACGGGCTGCTGGTTGGCAAATATCAGCGGTTTGACATTCTGTGTTGCCAAAGAGTCGATGGCGAAGGTGTCGTCGCGGGTATTGGTGAGCTTATTAATCTGCTTTGTGAGGAAGTCATCGATAGTCCAGAAGTTGGACTGCTCGGCCGTGCGCTTCTGCGTGCGGACGTTGAAGACCAACGGCGAGACGAGATCCATGCTGATGGCCTCATCCTGAACTACAGCAAGAGTCTTGACAGAATCGGTGAGACTCATCAGCATGTTTTTCTTGCTGGTTGAGTTATTTTTTGCCAAAGCATCCTCACGCGTCTTGTCGTAGTACTGGTCAGCATAGTCGTACCATGTCAGCATCTCGTTCTTGGCAGCCTCCCATGCGGCATCGGTGGGTAGCACCATTGCCCATATGGAGTCTTCGTTCTCGAGGTTGGCGGCAACACCCTTGTGGGGCATGACCCATTCCACTGACGACGGCTGATAGCTGTACTGATAGAGAGAATTGTAGCGTGAGTACACACTGTCAACGTAGATTGGCTCACCTGTCTCAGGATTTGAGCCAGCCTCGGCACTGAGGTTGGAGTTGAAGTACAGGGTGTCGTGCTGCTCTAACCATGCATTGAGATGGCGGAAGCGTGTGGCATTAGCACGGATATACTCGTAGACGTTGTATGTGAACTGTGGCTGCTGTGACATCTTGTGCAGCACGCCGTTGGTAGCCGGGATGTTGTAGTCCTTGCCGTTGCATGCTGGGTCGTCGGCGTTCTTCAGCTTGATGCCCTTAAAAGCCTTAGCCTCGCGATCGAAGGTGGCTTTCTTGTTATTGATCAACACCAGCTCCTCGGCCTCGCCACTGGGGTTGGTGCCGGTGGCAACAAAGCGGTTGCGGGCGACGAGGTTGCCCACCAGACGGAGATAGACATCGTAGGGGCGCACCTGCAGGATGGAATCATACACGCGCACATCCTCGGCCGTGAATGCATCGTTGTCGGGAGCAAAGACGGTGAGTGTCTGTGTGCCGGAGAGCACATCCTTGAAGGTGTAGTCCTGAATCTGGTGCTTCTCGTCCTTGAAAGCAGGTGTCTTCTGCACAATGCTTGCGAAGTTGCTCAGGTCGGGATTGCTACTGAGCTGTTCCCAGAGTGTCTTCGTGGCGTTTTGCCCTATGCCTCCGCCGTCCTGAACATCGAAGTGGTCGTCTACGCACGATGGCACCACGGCCAACAGGCCTGCGGCAAAGAGTGCTCCGGCGACGAGTCTTGATATTTTTCCTTGTATCATAACTTGAAGAGAGTTTTAATGTTTACCAAATGTCCTCGGGCTCGACGGGGTTGTCGTAGACTTCCTTCGACACAAATTCCAGATAGTCCATGAAGAACTGTGCCTGGGTGTCGTTGAGCACACTCTTGAAGCGGATGTAATAGGTCTTGTCGGGGTCGAGATCGGCACTGACCATGATACGTCGTGTCACGTGCTCAGCCTGCATACCGTTGTTGGCGCTGGCCGAGGTGCCGATGAGGAATGACTTCGGACCCTTCATGAAACCGCGTGCACGCAGGTTCTTGGTGATCTCGTCCATTTCCTCGCTGCTGAGGTTGACCTCGGCAGCATAAACAGCGTCGCTGACGTAGCCGAAGTTGGACTGCTGATCGCCATTGGCAAAACGGTGACGCACAAAGCCGATGCGCAGATCCATAGGAATACCGGCTGCCGGCAGGTAGCTGAGGTTGTCGCCGAAGTACACCTGACACATGCTGCGATGGCTGGAGCCAGAGCTCACGCCGAAGCGTATCTCATAGTGACCCTTCATCGGCACGGGCGGGAGCTTCATGGTGAATTCATACTGTCCGATGACGTTGAACTCATCCATCTGATAGTTGCTCCAGCCCTGGTTGAGGCCGTTGAGGTAGTAGAACTTAGTTCCCTTCTGCATCGACACGTCGGCAAGATAGTTATATTCCACGGGGAATGCCTTGGTGCGCGGTGCGCCATCGGGATATGGTGACAGAGGACGACGTATGTCGTTGTTCATCATCTCGGGGAACAACGATGCCACATCGATACGCAGGCGCTCGCCAGCCAGACGACGCTGGACATTCTCGGTGTAGACCAGAATGCGCTCGATGGGGTAGATGGTGGAGTTGAGGATGTTGTGGTGAGTGGCACTACCATAGGTGTCGGTGTAGACCTTGTTACCTACGTTCTCATCAGGATAGATGGCCACGCTGCTGCCAACCTCACGGAACATGCCACTCTCGTGGTAGTCGTTGATATCCTGTTTCTCGGAACCAAACTCACCACGTCCGTTGCGCAGGACGGGGAAGCGGTTGAGGTAGACACCGTCGGACTCAGCGCTCTCGAAGACCTTGAGCAGGCGACGCTTGCCCATCGTGACGAAATACTCGTAGACGGGGATGGTGTAGCTTGTGGAGGTAGTCCAGTAGTAACCATATTCGTTGTAGTGTATCACGAGACGGTCGCTGCTGAGCTTCTCGGGCAGGATGTGGTATGTGACAAACTGGTTGACTATGTTGTCCTCACTGGT
The DNA here is from genome assembly GCA_905233465.1 of uncultured Bacteroidaceae bacterium. Taxonomy (GTDB): domain Bacteria; phylum Bacteroidota; class Bacteroidia; order Bacteroidales; family Bacteroidaceae; genus Physcousia. Next base: position 38,492 of record CAJOEI010000008.1, read on the forward strand.
GTAGTTGTCATCTGTTGTGGCATCGGTATAGACATTCTTGCTGATGAGCCAGTTCTTGATGTCGTTGACGGTGATGTCTTCAACGCTCTTGCCCAGCTCTGCCTCCCAGACCTCGTCGGGTTCGGCGAAGATGGTGAAGCCATACTTGCGATGCTTGGGCAGCGAGCCTATCTCGGTTGCCGGCTCAGTGGGATGCTGTGGCAGGTCTTCCACCTGCTTGTTGAGATAGAGTTTCTCCCACACCTCGTCACGTGTGCGGCTGAGGGTGTCGTCAAGGCCACAGGCAAGGATGAGCTTAGCCATTGTGAGGAAGCCCTTCTTGCCCTCTGCCAACCACTGGCGCAACAGGTCGGACATGGTGTCGTTGCTCGGAGCAATGACGTTATGCACCTCGTGTATGCGACCGTTGATGGTCTCGATGTCGCGGTGGTTGAGGTCGATGAAGGCCATACCGTTCATCCAGATGCTGTCTGTCTGTGCAATGGATGTCTTGTAGAGCTTGCGGTCGTTGAGGTTGGCAGTGGCAATCTCATCCTTATCCTTGAGGGACGAGATGGTACCCATGTCATAAACCTCACCGTTGTTGCTACCATCGATGATACTATTATATACTATCACCTTGCGGACGGAGTCCAGCGTGGCCTCGGTAGTGAAGCCCTCCCACGACGGCTGTGTGATGATGCCCTTGGTGTATAGGGTGTCAAGATAGTCGTAAATGGCCTTATTGGTAGGAGCAAAGCATGTGAAGTGGCCACGTGCCGATAGGAGCTGCGCCACCGATGAAGCCGAGAAGTCGCTCACTGGCACCTGCGAGAGCAGCTTGACATACTCGGTGTAGAGTGCCGAATCGGGGCTGGTCTGCAAGTAAGAGAGCACGGTATATTCCGTCAGCGTGAATCGGGCTGAGGTGTCGATATCCTCCGTGCACGACGCAGTGGCCAGAGCACCCACGACAGTCATTGCCAGCACGAGCTTTAGCTGGTGGAGTTTCTTGATGTACTTCATAGTTTTGGATTTTGCTGTTAAACTGTTTTGTGGGTATTATTCGGGTATGCCTTTCTCGCGGTTCCATACAGGATTCTGCGGGAAGAGGTACTGATTGGCTCGCAGCTCCATGTAGTAGACTGGGCTGTAGAGGCCATAACGGTTCTTGATGCGGTTCTCGAGCACTGCCTGCTGGCGGTTGTATGCGCCCTTACCCAGCCAGTTCTCAACCATCTTCTTGACACCGTCGGCACCATCCATGTACTGCGGCTGGAAGGGGTCTGCATTGCGACCGCCGCCGATGCGCTCGGCATAGCGCACGAGGTCAAACCAGCGCTTGCCCTCGCCGCAGAGCTCCAGCAGACGTTCCTTCATCACAAGGTCGATACACTTCTGGGCTGTATTCTCATTGTTGGAGAGGCCTGTCTCCTGGTCAAGCAGGGAACGCTTGTGCACGGCATCCACGATGTCGCGGCACTCGCGATATGCGCCAACCACGGCCTTAGCCTCAGCTATCATCAGCATGACATCCGTCAGACGATAGACAATCCAGTTGCGGTATTCACTCTCTGAATGTCTTGTACGGACCTTGCTGCCGTCGGAGGTGAAGGAGCAGTCATTCCACTTCAGCATATATGGATGGGAGAGTTCTTCCTTGTCGCCAGTGGCGGCTGTACGCTTGGTGCAAGAGTACCACAGACGTGTGTCCTGAGCTATGTTGGTCTTGTTGTTGTTAAGCGCATTCTCCATTGCGTCGGCGCTGGCACAAAGAATGGTGGCATCGGTGTGACCGAACATGGTGTTGACAGCGGTGTTCTTGCGCTGGTCAGAGGTATTGAACTGCAACTCAAAGATGCTCTCATCGCTGTTGCCGTAGGCAAAGATGCGCAGATAGCTGTCCACTGTCACGCTACCCATTCCGTTGAAGTCACCTTGAGCGTCCTTGTTTTGGATGAGCTGGGCATTGGAGATGCCGCTGCCGAAGTCGTCCTTCTCAACACGTAAACGGTCGAATTGGCTGTTCACTGTCTGCTCTGTCTGCAAGGCGAGGTACTCTATTGACTTCATGCCTGCATCGATGGCAGCCTGAGCATCGGCCTTCACACTGTCGGCCGAGACACCGCGGCCCTCAAGCAGGGCGCTGCGCCAGAGATACATGTCGCACAGGAGGGCATAGATGGCGGTATTGGTCATCAGGCCCTTGGTGTCGGCAGTGCCATTGGAGCCGCCGAAGCGGTTATGCGCCTGTCCGGCCACAGCCTTGACATCGTCGATGAGGCTGTCGAGCACCTCCATCTGCGGAGTGGCAGTGAACGGATGTGTCTCTTCATCGGAATTGATGACTTCCTTGCTGTAGGGGATGTCCTTGAAGGAACGCAGGAGATAGAAGTAGTTGAGTGCACGCAAGGCGGTGACCTCAGCCTTCATCTGGTTCCATTCTGTGCGTGTGAACTGTGCGTCACGCGACAACACGAGTTCGCCGTTGGCAAGCACCTTGTTGCAGAAGTTGATGGTGGTGTAGACAGAGCCCCAGTCATAGAAACCCATCGTGGAGTCCAACTCCGCCAGCATTATCTTCTTATATGTATAGTAGTCATCTTGACTGTGATAGTCTTGGTTGAGGTAGTATGCGTCGGAACGAACGTCACCCCACACAATGAGCTTGTGTACGGTAGACGCCATCTGCTGGTAAGCACCATAGCGCACACCCTCCAGGTCGTTCTTGTCCTCCCAGAAGTTCTCTTCCACGACACGGTCCTGAGGATATATCGTCAGGAAGTCATCGCATGAGGTGGCTCCGAGGAGTGCAATGCCGAGCATCGCTGCGGCAGATAAATATTTGATTCGTTTCATATCTTCAAGAGTGTTAGAAGCCGAGGTTGATACTTGCAGTGAAGGAGCGTGAACGCGGTGTGCGGTTGTTGTCCACTGCGATGCTGAATCCCGAGGGGCTCACCTCCGGGTCGGTACCGGTGTACTTGCTCCATACAAAGAGGTTGTTGGCCGAAGCATAGAGCTTGAGTGAGCGTATGCCCCACTTCTTGAGCATCTTCGGGTCGAAGTCGTAACTGAGCTGCACGTACTGCAGACGCAGATAGTCACCATTCTCGACATAGCGGTCGGAAGGCAGTGAGTTGTAGCTCGAGAAGTTCGTGGAGTTAAGTGCTCGCGGAATCACTGTCTCGTCGCCGTTCTTACGCCAGCGCCATGTGGTGGCGAAGCTCTGGTTGGCATTCGAGCGCATGCTCTCAGCGTTGGCACGTGCCAAGTTCACAATCTGGTTGCCAATACGGAAGTTGAAACCTGTGTTGAGTGAGAGGCGATCCCACTTGGCTGTGAAGCCGAAACCACCGTTGCACTTAGGATTGGAATTTCCAAGATAAACGACGTCGTAGCGGTCAATCTGTCCGTCGTGGTTGATATCCTCGTACATGGCATCACCGCCGGAGAAGGGCTTGCCGTTGCTCTCGGTGTAAGCATAATAGAGCTGCAGCGGCTCACCGCGCTGGTCGGTCAGCATGTTGCCGTCGGAGTCATAGGCTATAGGACATGAAGCGTTCTCGCCACGGTGTGCGGCAGCGGATGCAGTGTTGATGGGGTTGCCCTGTGCGTCGTAACCTGTACCGTGGAGCATTGCATCGGCATAGTTGTTGAAGGTATTGCCATTGGCATCCACCTCATACTGTCCGTAGCGGTACCACGATGTCTGGGTGTAGCCGCTGTGGTCGTAGTCGTAACGATAAACGCCTTTGTACTTCAGACCATAAATGGAACCCAGTGCGTTGCCCACCTGCACACGGCGCAGAGCATCGTATTCGAGGTTGGCAGGCTGATAGGTGTCGCTGGGGTTAAGGGCATCGAGGATGAGTGCATCCATCTCCTCGACTTCGTTGAAGTTCTGCGCCACGTTAGCACGCAGCTTGAGCTGGAACTTGCCGACCTTGGCAAACCAACCTGTGTGGAAGTTGAGGTCCCAACCCTTGTTGCGCATCGTACCGCCGTTCATCTTGGCCAGCGAGCTGAAACCATTGGCGGATGCAATACGCTGGTTGTGCATGATGAGGTCCGTTGTCTTGTGGTCGTAGATGTCAAGCTCGAAGTTGAGCAGGTCTTCCAGCAAGCCGAGGTTGAAACCGAGGTTAAGCTTACGTGTCTTCTCCCAACGGATGGAACGCAGCGAAAGGTTTTCGGGTTTGATGACAGTGTGACCGTCATAGTAACCAGCAGAATAATAGCGGTTGTACTGGCTGTAGCCGCCGCCACCGGTGTTACCCGTGACACCCCATGTGGGACGTATGGACAACATGCTGAGCCAGCTCTTGGACCATTTCATCCACTCTTCGTCGATGATATTCCAGCGCAGACCCACGAAGGGGAATGTGCCGAAGCGGTTACCCTTGCCGAAGGCCGTGGAGCCGTCCCAACGCACGCTGACGTCGAGGTTGTACTTACTCTTAAATGATGTGTGAGCCTGCAGGAAGAAGCTGGTCTCGCGCCATTCGTTGTTACCTGCACTCACGCCTGTGAGCAATGCGTTGACAGTGGGGTCGGTGATGTATGTCGGCACATTCCAGAGGTCTGTGCTCTGGCTGCTCGACTGTCCGCTCTTCATCTCCCAACGTGCCAGGGCACTGGCCGACCAGTTCTCATTGTTGAAATGAGGATAGAAGGCCAAGTCATGACGTGTGGTGAACTCAAGGCTCTTATACTCTGAATTGCCCACGGTGTTGCGGTTATTGTAATGGTCGGCATTATCCCAACGCTGTGATGTCTCACCGCCATAGACCCAGTCCATAGTGCGCAACTCGGCAGGTATGTAGCGGTCGTTGCTGGTGTTGTAGACGTTGAGCTGCACGTCGCCCTTGTAGTTGAGCTGTGTGTGGTCGTCGTCCTTGCCCAAGAGCTTGTACTCGATGGCAAACTGAGGAGTGAGGTTGTACTGGTTCTCCTTGTTCCAGCCGCCGTAAGCGTAAGCCACGGGGTTGCCGTTCATGAACATGTCACGCAGCTCATAGCTGGTGTGGTGACCGTCGTTGTTGCCAGAGAGGTCCAAAGGCAACATGTTGAAGTAGCGGCCCGTGGGCACATACGTCAGGGTGCCGTCGACATCCTGTGCCATGAGCTCGTTGATGCTCATGTTCGGCATAGCGGTGTATGCACGGTTGAGGATATCATTGGGATTGTTCTTGTAGTTGGTGGTGAACGTCAAGCTGATGTTCGAGGTAAACTTGATGCGGTCACTGACCCAGTAGTCAAGGGCTGTCTGGGTGGTGAAACGGTCAAGCTTCTGTGCGATGATGGAACCCGTCGACTTGTCGTAACCGGCAGAGACGCGGAAGGTTGCCTTCTCACCGCCACCAGAAAGTGTGACGTACCACTTGTGTTCCTTACCAAACTGGCGCACAGCGTCAATCCAGTCGGTGTTATTGCTGTAGTGGCCATAGATGTCGGCAAGGTTGTTGTTGTAGTCCAACTCAAGGATTGACGTTGCCTTCTGCTGTGGATTGTAGTAAGCCTCCTTCAGCATCATGGTGTAACCGTCACCGTCAAGCATCTTATAGCCGTCGGGCTGCCATGTGCCGTTGAACTTATATGAGAAGGTGACATTGGTCGGTCCGCGGTGACCGCGACGCAACTTGATCTCGATGACACCGTTGGCACCACGCGAACCCCACTTTGCTGTCGAAGCATCCTTGAGGACCTCGATGCTCTCGATGTCCTCGGGGTTGACGTTGAGCAGCGTAGAGAACTGTTCTTCGTTGTCCATATCCTCGAAGTTGACGCTCTGTGCGTCTTCGGGGAGCTCGAAGATGTGGTCGTTGACAACAATCAGAGGCTGTGCATTACCGTTGATGGTGCTGGTACCGCGCAGACGCATCGTGGTACCGGAACCGAGGTTACCGGAGTTGGCCACGATATCCAGACCTGCGATCTGACCTTGCAGCGCCTGGTCAACAGACTCGAAGGCCATACCCTGCATCTCGTCCATGCTGAAGGTCTGTGTAGCACCTGCCAGCTCGCGAACCGGGATGTTCAGACCGCCGCTCTGCTGCTTCTTCTTACCGACAACCTTCACTTCCTTCATCACCTTGGTGTTGTCCTGCAGTGTGACCTTGAAGACGGTACGTGTACCAATCTTCTGGCTCCAGGGCTTGTAACCCATGAAGGTAATAGACAGGTTGTTATTGGGATCCTTGATATTGAGTGTGAAGTTACCGTTCATGTCAGTCACGGTAGCACTGACAATACGGTTGTTCTTGTCTCTCTCCACGACATTAGCGCCGATGACGACATCGATGTCATCCGATACGGTACCCGAGATACGTCGTTGGGCGCTGACGTTGGTAGCTGTCAGGAAAATAGTCCAGAACAGTATAAGTTTAATCAGTCTATTCATATCATTAAGTATTTATCGGATGACGGCTCTCTTAGTTTTTCTCGTTTCTCCCGGTGCGGGGGTATCGTATTGGATGTCCACCAGCGGATGCGCTCTGAGGTAGGACTTACATTCGCTTGTGGAGCTGAATGTAGGATACTTACCGCTGTTGAGCTTGGTGTGGTTGAGGACACCGTCTATCTGGTGTAGCACAGCGAAGCTGGAGCTCTGCAGCACGATGTTGTTCATCGAGCGTTCACCTGTCGGCGAGCGCTTAGCACCGCTGTAGTTGCCATTGGGGTCATACAGACATACGATGTCACGTGCCATGATGTTCTGCATGTCATCCTGCACTGTGAGCAACGGACCACCCTGGTCATCGCGGACATGCAGGCGTGTCTCGCCGCCTTCCTTGGTGCGGCTGGTGTGCACCTTGACAAAGACACCGTTGTCTATATCATAACTGGAAGTGATGAAGTCGGCTTCGGTACGCTCGCTGTTGTCCACGAAGATGCTGTTGTCCACGAAGTGGCAACGCACGAAGTTGTTCAGATAGGTGATTTTAGCTTGCAGACGAGTGGAGTCGGCACCGTTGAGGATGCGCTTCTCTGTACCGTCGTCGGTCATTGGCAGGCTCTCGTAGTCGGCCTCAATCTCTTCCCATGTCTGCAGGCCATTGGCGCGTGCCTCCTCAATAGCTTCGTTGGTTGGCACGAAGACAGTGTAGAGATAGTTGCTGAAGAACTTGACGTTCTGGTCCACACCGCCGGCAGTCTTACCATCAACCCAAACAGCCAAGGTGGAAATATCCATACCGCAGGCCTTGATGACTTCCGAGTGTGCACTCACATTTGTCATCTCATAGAACTGTTCACAGACATCACCGAACTCGTCATGCATGATGCTGTAGACACTCTTGCTTGCGGGGATGATAGGTGAATCATCGATGATGTATGTAGTACCATTGGCCATGTGGTTGGTGTTGGCTGTCGTCACCTCGATACCTTGTATACCGCGGCTAGGGCGCACGTTGGTCATGCTACCCACGACACCGGCACGCTCGTTCTCAAGCTGGAAGCCACCCTGCACCTTAATGATGTTGTTCTGTGCATCCTTTGTGACCTTGACGGCGGAATTGTTCTTTGTTATATAGTACTGGTCAGCATTGTCGATGGGGTTGGTTCCGTCGTGCACGATGGTATGGCTCTCAAGGATGTCCTTAAGACGGTTGATGAGCTCACTCTTTTCGAGGTTATCGGCATTGTAGCGGTCACCGATTTCTCCAGCTTCACGTCCTTCGGCTGCAGCGTTGGCAGGTGTTATATACTTATATAATATCTTACCCACAGCCACAGGCAGGGTTGAGGACTTCTCCAGGAATGCCATCTCGATGATACGCGGCTTCTGGCTGGTGAAGCTTACGGGGTCGTAGTAGCGCTTCAGGGCCTCGTCACTCGGCAGGAAGAACGTGAAGTTCGAACGCATAGCCATAAGGTATGCCGAGTAGTTGAGGTGCATCTGGTCGTTGCTCTGGTCGGCACCGTTGTTGATAGCCCACTTCATGATGAGGTTGGTGGTGCTGATATTGGCCGGAGCAGCCACTGAAATATATGAAGCAGGACCATAGACCTTGTTCATCACATACACGGCACCGTTGCATGCCATCATACATGTGTCGATGAGTGCCACGTCTTCAGGTGTGAACATCTCCTCACGCGACTGGTAGTCACGCAGGTCCATCATCTTGCTCGGCACAGCATTGTTGAAGGAGTTGAACATGATGACGTTGATGAGATCCTTCAGTGTGGAGAGAGGAATCTGGTCTATCTTGCGATAAAGTGCATCGAAATCGCCTTCAGCCACCTCTGCGTATGGGTCTTCGGCGTAGGTTAGCACAAGCTGCCATCCGGCGCCACCCTCAGTGAAGTACTCAAACATGGTCTTGTCGTTGGGCACGAACATAGCTGCCATGTCCTCGCGAGCGTCGAACTCATATCTGAATTCATTCCATCCCGGATCATACTGCAGGTAGGCTTCACCCTTCTCATCAGCGAACTTCTGTCCGGTGGGAGTTATCGTCTGGCTCTTGCCACCGACGCCGTTGAGGGCGAAGTAGTGCTTGGTGTAGATTATTCCATCGAAATCAGGATGCAGCTTCTTGTACGACTCTGTGACGGCTGCATTGCGATAGGGATAGGAGAAGCGGTCCAGCATGTGGCTGAAAATGTTCGTATTGCCATTGGTGCGAATCAGCTCAGCCATATTTGGCAGAGGCGTTACGACCTTCTCGGTGACATTGACATATCCGTTCTCAGCCACACCGTCCTGAGCCACCAGCAGAGCGTCGTAGATGTGCACGTCGCGAGTGTTGCGATCCTTGCCCATGAACTTCGCGAAGTCCTCATTCGTAATCTGGTGGTTGGCCATGTGCTCCTGAGTAAAATGAAGCATCATGCTACGTGTGGAGTCCAGAACAAGATAAATACCCTTGCCGTCTCCATGACGTGAATCGAACTCCTTCCAGAAGTTGCGGTTCTCATCGTCTGCTGCATTGTAGGTGTAGGGTACCTCCTCAGCAGGCAGGAATGTGATGGAGTCCACAAGGTCCACGTCGGTGTAACGACGCATGTACTGTCCTCTTGCAGGGGCTGCATCACCTTGTCCGTCGCTTGAAGCGAGGTTCTCCATGACGATGGCGTTGTTGAGCATCGAAGCATGGATGAGGAGCTTCTTCTGTGCAGGGCTCAGTCTGTTGTAGCTCGTCGCATTGTGCCAGGGATTGGTCTCGGGCAACGTAGCGTTGCGCTGGTAGAAAGCTTCCCAAGCATTGTCGTCGGCCACAAAGACTGTCTTGGAGCCAGTCTTGCTCAACACGTCTTTCAGGTTACGGACACCTTCCGGGTTCACGTCTCTATCCTCCAACAACCGCAGATAGTTGCTGAACGTGTGTGTGACGTTACCTTGGTCGTCCTTCATACCGGCCTGAAGGCTTTCGTAGATGCTGGAGTTGAGCCACGTGGGTTTCTCATCATCCCACTTGTAGTCGTCCGTGCATGACCACGAAAGCCCACAAACTGCAAAGACACATAAGGCCCTGGCCATGTGTTTGGCAGTGGTGCTAAAACGGTTTTTCATACACATTTGAAATTGAGATTATTATTAGTTATTGTTGTTCGTTTGGCAATGTGAAAAAGAGTTCTTTTTGGTATCAATTATTTACTTAATGTACCCAATAAGCGCCCAAAATTAAAGGTTTTTCATAAACGATATGACTTTTTATTGACAAAAATCACTTTCCATTAAGAATGTTTAACAATTGTCCGTTAAACCATAATCGACAAGACCACATCAGCGCCGAAGGCCCGTGGTCTTCGGCGCTGAAGGATGTATTCTAATAGGTAAATGATATATGCCTTGCTACAGTGACAGCCTCAACGACATGGTCTTTCCGGATGTCCTGCCTGTTGCGTCATTTGTTAGGAAAGGCTTTCTGCAGTCGCTTCAGTTCCTTCTTGGTGATAGCGATGACAGTGCCGTGACGCGGTGTGAAAGCACCTTTGGTCTCGGTGTCCTGCACCTGCTTGAAGGTCTTGAGGTCAGCACTCTTGCAGAACTGATAGTGTCCACTGGTGTAGCAGTCGTACATGAGCACCCATGTGCCGTCGTGCAGACGGAACACTCCCGAACCCTCGACAGCCTTGTTGGTGTCCTGACACCATCCAGACTGCAGCTCCCATGTGCTGAAGTCTAAGAGGTCGCGAGCTATGAACTGCTTTATACCCTTTTCTTTGCTGCCTTCGGTCTTGAAGAAGACGTGATAGAGTCCTTCGTCATCCTTAACGATGTCGGTGTCGATGCTGGCATTCTGCACGTCGAAGAGCACCTGTGGTTCGCCTTCCAGGTCACTAAAGTCCTTGTTGGCGTATGCCCAGAACACCTTGTCGTAGGGGCAGCTGCCGTCGTCGGTGAGTATGGAGAAGTAGACGATATATTTCTTAGCCTTCTCGTCGTAGATAGTCTGAGGTGCCCACACACGTGTGACATGCTCAAACATTGTTCCCTTGAAGCGTTCGGGGAAATGCACAGTGTGCGACTGCCACTTCACGAGGTCCTTGGAGCGCATGAGCACCATACCGCGGTTGCTGCTCCATCCGAGGCTGGACTTCATGTCCGTGACCACCTGATAGAACCATCCGTCCTTGCCTCTGAGGATATGCGGGTCACGCACGCATCCTGTCAGTGCGATGTCCTTGGATGCCACCACGGGCTTGCCGTTATTCAGTGGTGTGTAGTTCCAGCCGTCGTATGAGATGGCATAGCATATCTGCTCCTGTTCGGGAGCATTGCCGGTGAAATAGGTGAAGAGATACGCACAAGTCTTCTTGGCTGATACGGAGAATGTTGCAGCCATTGCCAGCGCTGCAACGAGGATGGTTTTCTTCATAAGCGGGTAATTAGTGAGTTTAGTTTATCTTCGGCAAAGATATGAATAATTAGCGAGAGCCATGCTTGGCCGTCTAATTATTAAGTTTGTTTAACGTTGTCACTTCTTTTTCTTTTTGCGTAGCGCTCTTTTATGCAGCTTGTCGGCTATTTCCCAGTAGCGACGTGCCTCTTCATGTTGTCCGTCGCGATCCAGACAGTCACCGAGCCGCTTGTTGGCGGCCTCAAACTCAGGCCACAGCGTCACGGCCTTCTGATAGTTACGCAACGCAGCGCTGTTGCTGTGGGCTTCGGTGAGACACTCGTTGCCCATAAGGTAGTATTCCTTTGCAAACTTATGCAACGTCTGCGCACGGGCCTTCATTTGCTGGCGCAGCTGCCTGTTCTCCTCTCTCAGAGCGGTGATGCTTGCCAGCTTGCGACGTATGAGGCGTCGCGGTGCCGGCTGTTCGATGTCGTAGCGGGCGTGGATAGCTGTAAAGAAATGATTGACACAGTCTTCCCACCGTCCTTCGTCAAAGGCTTTGACCGTCTCGGCATATTCGATGTCGGCCTTGGCCGTTGCCAGTGCGCGCTGCAATGCCTGCGGGTTGTTGAATCGGGTGGCGAAGTTGAGTATCTCGGGCCTGACAAAGACATCCGAGCGCTGCAACGGCCTGCTCAGCCGCAGACCATCAAGGCCAGTGCAGCGGCTCAGTGCCACGTATGCCTGCCCGCCGGCGAAGGTGCCGCGACCGAAGTCTATCGTTGCACGCTGGAACGTCAAGCCCTGACTCTTATGTATAGTGATGGCCCATGCCAACCTGATGGGGAACTGCGTGAAGGTGCCAAGCTCCTCCTCCTCTATTTTGTGCTCCTTCTCGTTGTAGGTATAGCGCATGTTACTCCATTGCGCCTGCTCAACAATCACCTCCTTGCCGTCGTCAGTATTCACGATAAGGGCGTATGGCGAGTCACTCATACCCGTGACAATGCCTATCGTGCCATTCACCCAGCGTCGCTCCTGGTCGTTCTTGACAAAGATAATCTGCGCGCCAAGCTTGATCTCCAGCTTCAGCAGCGTGGGCAGCGATGTCTGCGGGAAGTCGTCGCGAATCTCTCCCTGCAGGGTTATCACCTGTCCGTCGAGCTTAGCCAGACGTGTGTTGTTGATATGATCCACATCGTCGCGACGCGTACACAGCGTCACGGCAAACGGTGCTGCCGTGGCATCCTCAGCGGGCACACTGTCACTCACGCAGCGGTTGACGACCTGCAGGTCTGTTGCCGTGACCTGATTGGTGCGGATATGGTCAAGTATGGAGATGAACAGCGGGTCCCTCTGACGGAAGACCTTCGACAGCTCGATGCTCACGAGTTCCATCTGCCTGAAGACGCGTGCCTCGAAGAAGAACGGGCTGCTGTAGAAGCGCGCCAGTATGTCGCGTTCGTCGGCCGTGACCACGGGCTCCAGCTGGAAGCAGTCGCCGATGAGCAGCATCTGCTTGCCGCCGAATGGCAGACGGCTGTTGCCTGTGTACGTCCTCAGTATGCGGTCGACAAAGTCAATGATGTCGGCCCGCACCATGGATATCTCGTCGATGATGATGAGCTCCAGACTGCGCAGCAGCTGGATATGTTCCTTGCTATAGCGCATGAAGTCGCGCAGACGCCGTGCCGTGGAATACCGCGAGTCGTCTGGCGTGAGCGGATGAAAGGGCAGTTTGAAGAAGCTGTGCAGCGTCACCCCACCGGCATTGATGGCTGCTATGCCCGTCGGTGCCAGCACCACACACTGCTTGCGCGTGTTGTCGCGCACATAACGCAAAAAGGTACTCTTCCCCGTCCCTGCCTTGCCTGTGAGGAAGATGGAGTGCTGCGTGTGGCGTATCAGGTTCAGTGCAGCCTGAAACTCGGGTGCAGAGGTGTCAATCTGTGACATGGCAGCTTGGCTATTCCTCCGGCATGAGGTCTGAGTCGAGGGATTGCGGCATGTCGGCCGATTCAGACGCCTGCGCCGACTGCTCCTCCTGTGGCTTTATGTCCTCTAAGCTTATGCCCTCCAACGGCTGCAGGTCGATAATCGGCAATCCCTCATCTGGCAGGTCGTATGTGGCAGCACACTCCCATGCACGTGAGTCAATCTCCTGCGTCGGCGGAGCAAAGCGCCGGCGATACTGCCGGAAGCGCTCGTCACCCAGCACCTTGGCCATGAAGTTGCCAAAGATGGGCAACGCCGTACGGCTGCCCTGTCCCAGTGCCGATGTGCGGAAATGAATGCTGCGGTACTCTCCGCCCACCCAGGCACCTCCCACCAAGCCTGGTGTCACACCCACAAACCACGCATCGCTGTAGTTGTTTGACGTACCCGTCTTGCCGCCGAACTCGGCATATCGTGCCACGGGGTTGATATACTGCCACAGTGCACCCGTGGTGCTGCCAGGGATGTTCATGCTCGAACGGAACATCATCTGCATGAGATATGCCGAGCGGTAGCTGATGGCCCGTATGGGGTCTGTCGATGCCGTGTATATGGTGCGGCCGTCGCGGTCCTCGATACGTTCTATCATCAGCGGCATGTTATACATGCCATCAGCCATCACGGTGCAATAGCTGTTCACCAGCTCCAGCAGCGACACGTCGCTGCAGCCCAGGCTCAGCGCCGGCACCTCCTCCAATGGCGACTGTATGCCCATGCGGTGGGCAGTCTGTGCCACGGCATGTATGCCCAATTCGTTGCCCAGCTTCACAGCTATGCTGTTCACGCTCTGTGCGAAGGCTGTCTTCAGCGGCATGGCAGCACCGGTGTAGCGTCCACTGGCATTTTGCGGAGCCCATACCTTGTCCTTGCCCACCTTGGTGCTGTCGACATACGCCGACCACTGGTCAATGCGCTGTGTGCACGGCGTCATGCCGTGGTTCATGGCCTCGGCATAAACAAAGAGCTTGAAGGTCGAACCCGGCTGACGCAAGGCCGTCACCTTGTCGTATTTCCAAGCATCGAAATCGATGTCGCCCACCCATGCCCTCACGTAGCGCGTGTCGGGCTCAATGGCCACGAAGCCGCAGTGCATGAAGCTGACCATGTAGCGAATGCTGTCCATGACCGAGACGTTGCGCTCTATGGGACCGTCGTAGCTGAAGAGCTTTGTCGGGTGAGGCGTGTTCAGCGCAGCAAAGATGCTGTCCTCATTACCGTCATAGCGGCGTGCCAGTGCCTTGTATGCCGATGTGCGACGCGCGATGTCCTCAATGAAGCCAGCTATCTCACGATGGTTCTCGTCCTGCCAGGGGTTCTGTCCTGCCCAGTGCTCGTCGAAGCGCTGCTGCAGGGTGCGCATCTGCTGCATCACGGCCTGCTCGGCATAGCGCTGCATGCGCATGTCGATGGTGGTGTATATCTTCAGTCCGTCGGCATAGACATCCAAACGGTCGTTGGACATGCCCTGCACCAGGCCCATGTCACACAGCATGTCGATATAATCATGCAATCCTGCGCGGAAATATGGTGCCGGACCGTCGTAGCTGCTCTCCTCTACCCTCTCCACGCATTTTATGGGCAGCGCCTTGATGCTGTCCAACTGCTGCTGCGTGGCCACATAGCCGTTGATGATGATGCCGTTCTGGTCAAAGAGGTTCTGCAGCACGACGTTGCGGCGCTGCAGCGCGTTTTGCGGATTCCGGCGCGGGTTATATGCACTCGTGGCCTTGAGCAGTCCCACCAGCGTTGCGGCCTGCTCGTAGGTCAGGCGGTCGGGCGTGGTGCCGAAGTATGTTCTGGCTGCCGTCTGTATGCCGAAGCTGTTGGTGCCGAAGTCCACGGTGTTGAAATACATCGTCAGGATGTCCTCCTTACTGAAGGCGTGCTCCAGCTTCGTGGCGACAATCCACTCCTTGAGCTTCATCACCACGAGGCGCACGCCGGGTATGTGTCCCAGCAGGCCTGTGCTGTACTGCGTACGCACACGGAACATATTCTTTGCCAGCTGCTGGGTGATGGTGCTGGCGCCGCGTGCGCGTCCGTGCAACATGTCCTTGGCAGCTGCAAAGAGGCCCGCCACATCGATGCCGCGATGGAGATAGAATCTCACGTCCTCCGTGGCTATCAGCGTGCGTATGGCAATGGGACTGATCTGGTCGTATGTCACAGGCGTGCGGTTCTCGCTGAAGAAGCGCCCGATGAGCACACTGTCGCTGCTGTATATCTCACTGGCCTCTGATGTCTCGGGATGCGTGATGCGGTCGTAGGTCGGGCTCTTGCCGAAGAGCCACAGCACATTGTTGTCCACTGCCAGCAGCAGCAACACCAGCGCCACCACAGCCGTGACACACCACACCAATACACGTCGCCACCAGGGGCCGCGATAGGCGGCGGCAAAGCCGCTACAAACCTTGCTGAGTATGGATTTCAGTTTTTCCGTATGCTGTCTAAATAATCGGTTATCTCTTGTGTCTGATCAGGGTGGAACCACCGTATGTCCTTGTCCCTCTGGAACCACGTCATCTGCTTCTTGGCATACACTCGCGTGTTCTTCTTCATGCGTTCTGTGGCCTGCTCCAGCGTCCATGTGCCGTCTATCACGGCAAACATCTCCTTGTAACCCACGGTGTTCAGGGCATTTTCCTGGCGATAGGGCAACAGGCGTCGCGCCTCGTCCATCAGGCCATCGGCCACCATCTGGTCCACACGGCTGTTGATGCGTGCAAAGAGTTCCTCGCGCGGCCGGCATAGTCCTATCCTGACGATGTCAAACGGCCTTGGCTTGGCGCTATGGGTGCGAAAACTGCTGAACGGCTTGCCCGTCTGGTAGCACACCTCCAGGGCATGCACTATGCGCTGGGTGTTCTTCAGGTCGGCCTGCTCGTAGTATTGCGGATCCAGCAGCCGCAGCTCGGCCTTCAGCGTCTCCAAGCCCTCGTCGGCCAGCCTCCGGCGCAACATCTGTCGCGTCTCTGCCTCAATGGTCGGGATGTCGTCGATGCCCTTGCACACGGCATCGATATACAACATCGAACCTCCAGTCATCAACAGTATGTCGTGTTTCTCAAAGAGCTCCGCCGCGAGCTTGAGCACATCGGCCTCAAAACGTGCGGCACTATAGTATTCCGTCGGCTGCAGCTGTCCCACAAAGTAGTGGCGCACACGCGCCAGCTGCTCCCTCGTAGGCGCCGCCGTGCCTATCGTCATGCCTGCATACATCTGCCGGCTGTCTGCACTGATGATGGGTGTGGCATAGCGTTGGGCCAGCGTCAGCGCCAGCTCGGTCTTGCCCACTCCCGTCGGGCCCAGCAGGACAACCAGCGTCTTCATCAGAACTCGTTGATGTCAAAGCCTTCGGGGTCTATTTCCTCGGGGTCGAAGTCGCTGTCGTCGGCTATGTCGGTCCCCTCGTCGTCGGCATCGATGGCCAGCGCCGCCGCGGTGAGCTGCGCCAGCAGGTCATCGTTGGTGGGCGTCGCTGTCTTGGGAGCCGGCGGCTCTGCCTGCAGCAACTCCAAAGCCGGCGCCTGGCCGTGGGAACGCACTATGGTGGGGCTGTCGATATGCTTCGAGAAGGCTATGCTGCGCACTTCCAACAGCAGCACACGACCCTCCTGCGGGTCAAAGAGGTACTGCAGGCGCTGTCCCTCATCCTCGAGATAGTCGCCCAGTTCTATGTCCGCCATCACGTCGAGCTCATAGCTCGACTCGGGTATGGTGCGCTCATGACGCCAGCGATGGTCACAGATGAAGAACGTTGCCGGCGCACCCTTGCCCCACCCGCATGCGCGGCGCACCAGCTGATGCAAGTCGTAGAAAGTGGCCTGCGACTCTATCTGCAGTTCGGCATCAAAGTCCTCTGCCTCGTGCGATGCTACGATGATGGTGTATAACATTCAGAAGTAGGAAATTAAGAAATCACCTGATGAATCCGCGCTGCTTGGTATCCTCGATAAACTGCAGGATATACTGTATCTCCGGTGTCGGCGGCAGCTCCCGCTGTATGGTGTCGAGAGCGTCGGCCAGCGACATGCCGCCGTTGATGAGAATGCGGTATGCCTCGTGGATGGTGTTGATGACCTCGCGCTCGAAGCCGCGTCTACGCAACCCCACGATGTTAAGGCCGCAATAGCTTGCCGGATGGCGGGCACAGATGCTGTATGGCAGGATGCTCTGCGGCGTGCCCGTGCCGCCGCCGACCATGGTATAGGAACCGATGCGGCAGAACTGGTGTACGAGCACACAGGCCGAGAGTATGGCATGGTCGTCAACGGTGACCTCGCCGGCCAGCTTCGAGCAGTTGCCGATGATGATATCGTTACCGATGATGTCATCATGGGCGATATGAGCGCCTTCCATGAACAGGTTGCCGCTGCCCACCACAGTGCGGCCCTTAGCGGCCGTGCCACGGTTGATGGTCACGTTCTCGCGTATCTTGTTGTTGTCGCCTATCTCGGCCGTGGTTTCCTCGCCACGGAACTTGAGGTCCTGCGGTATGGCGCTTATCACGGCACCCGGGAAGAAGATGTTACCACGTCCTATGCGTGCGCCGGAGAGGATGGTCACGCTGTTCATCAACTCGTTGTCATCGCCGATGACCACGTTCTTGTCGATGTAGCAGAAAGGACCTATCTTGACGTTGTCGCCAATCTGTGCTTCAGGATGTATATATGCTAATGGACTGATCATGCAGAAAAAGAAAGTTTATGAATGTGTCGAGTTACACTCTCTCGCGCAATGCGCGCGCGAACCTATTATTAATGGTATGTCCGGGGCGGTTGGCAGTGATGTGTCCGCGCAGGCGGCACCCCACCAGCGCCATGTCGCCGATGATGTCCAGCAGTTTGTGGCGGGCGGGTTCGTTGTCCCACACCAGAGGCTTGGTCTGCAGGAACCCCAACTCATGCGCGTCGCGGTGCGGTGCGCCGATGGCATCGGCCAGACGGTCGAGGTCGGCCTGACTCTTCTCGTTCTCGTAGATGACGATGGCATTGTCCAGGTCGCCGCCCTTGATAAGTCCAGCAGCCAGCAGCATCTCCACCTCGCGCACGAAGCAGAAGGTGCGTGCGGCGGCTATCTCCGTACCGAAGTTGCCCATGTCGTCTAAACGCGCCGTCTGGTCGCTCAGCGCACGACCGCTGAAGGAAATATGCGCCGTCACCTGAAAGTCCTGTGCCGGCACCATGGACAGTGCGCTGCCCGTGGCAGCGTCCTCGACATGCACCTCGCCGTCGAGCTCCAAATAGCGGGCATCGGCATCCTGTTCCACTATGCCCACACGACGGATGTTCTCAACATAAATCTCTGCCGAGCCGTCGAGGATGGGCACCTCGGGACCGTCGACCTGCAACAGGCAGTTGTCCACGCCCAGCGCAAACAATGCAGCCATGGCATGCTCGATGGTGCTGCAGCGCGCATCGCCCTGTTGCACCACCGTGCCACGCGTGGTCTCCACCACGTTGTCGGCCACGGCATCTATAATGGGCTGACCGGGCAGGTCCGTTCGTTGTATCTTGTATCCGTGATTCTCGGGTGCCGGACAGAAGGTCACCGTCAGCGGCAGGCCCGTATGCAGGCCCTTGCCCGACAGCGTGAAGCCGCCACCCAATGTCGTTTGTTTTGTCATTAGATATTTAACTCAAACTTTCAAGTTTCGATTTCAGCTCCTCCACCTGCTTCTGCAGCTCACGCAACTGCGTTGCCATCTCAGGCAGGGTCTTAAAGAGGACAGCGCTGCGGGACCACACCTTGCTGTCGATGGCCGGAGAGCCTATCAACGTCTGGCCTGCCTTGCGCACCGTACCCGCCAGGCCGCTCTGCGCGCCTAATGTGGTCTGGTCGGCAATGGTGATATGGCCTGCGATGCCCACCTGACCAGCCAGCGTGCACCACTCCCCTACCTTCGTACTGCCGGCGATGCCCACCTGCGCACACAGGATGTCGTTGGCACCCACCTCAACGTTGTGGCCCACCTGCACCAGATTGTCGATCTTGGCACCGCGATGCACTATAGTACGTCCCATCGTGGCACGGTCCACGCATGCATTGGCACCCAGTTCCACGTCGTCCTCCAGCACGGCGATGCCTATCTGCGGGATCTTCTCGTAGCCCTTGGGCGTGGGGGCGAAGCCGAAACCGTCGGCACCCACCACCGAGCCCGCATGAAGTATGCAGCGGTCGCCCACGAGACAGTCATGATAGACCACGGCACCAGTGTAGAGGATGCAGTCTTTGCCCACACGTGCACCGGCACCCACCGTGGCGTGGGGATGCAGCTCGGTGCCGTCGCCGATCTCAGCATTGTCGCCCACGGCGGCAAAGGGTGCCAGATAGACATCCTTGCCCACCTTGGCTGTAGGTGCCACGTATGCCAGCGGGTCTATGCCCGTGCGCTTGGGCTTCATGCTCTGGTACATCGCCAGCAGGCGGCCCAGCGCCTCACGCGGGTCGCGCACGCGTATCAGCGTGCTCCGCAGCGGCTGCGCAGGCTGGAAGTCGGTGGGTACCAGCAGCACCGTGGAGGCTGTCTGGTAGACATAGGGCTCATACTTCGCATCGGAGAGGAACGACAGCGCGCCCTCCACACCCTCTTCTATCTTCGCAAAGGTGTGGACACACGCCGTGGCATCACCTTCGATGGTGCCCTCCACGAGCTGAGCTATCTGTTGTGCAGTGAATTCCATAATGGGTTCAAACGGGTAGTTCGTGTATTTTGGGCGCAAAGGTAGTCATTATTTCTGATTCTGCCTCGCGCGGGCGTGTTAGTTTATGTTAATAAGTACAATATGCATAACTTTCAATCCCCAACGCGCACCACATATCTCGCCGTGCCACCCACGCGCCGCATCAGCGTGCGGCCGGCGCGCGCCTCGCTGCGCAGCCAGCGACCAAGGTAGTTCTGGGCCGTGGGAGTGGCTTTCATCCCCGTGCGGCGCCGCAGCTCCGCCAAGATGTCCGTCACACGCATACGGCGAGTGTCGGGACCCTCGGTGGCGCTCAGCTCGTAGTGTTCCAGGAACGCCTGTATCTCAGGCCGCTGAGCCTCGGTGGTCATGTTCTGCTGCTCCAACTGTGCCACCTCCTCGGGCGTGAACCAGTAGCGACGGCCCTCGTCGAGCTCAGCCACGGCCTGCGCATACAGCGCCGCATAAGGCACGGGAGTGGCGGTGTCGATGACGCCGCCGTCTTCCACCTCACAGATGATGAAGCGGCGCGAACCGCTGGGGTCCGCAAGCGCACCGCCCATGTTCGTCGTGGCGATGAACGAGGCGTAGCGCGGCAGCTCCACTATGGTTTGGCTATACGGCCTGCGGCCCTTTACGCCGGCCTTCTGGATAAGGTTCTTCAGGAAGCCCTGCTGCATCTTCTCGCCTATCTGATTGAACTCATCAAGGTTGATAAGCAGACTCGTAGCCAGCATGCGCTCGGCCTCGGCCTTGCTGCTGAAATCCACCAACTCACGATAGCCGGCACTACGCAACTCGGGCGGCAGCAACAGCTGTCCGAAGGTACTCTTGCCACAACCCTGACGCCCCACAAGCAGCGGCACCGTGGAGTTGCCGTGGCGCGTGTCCATGCCGCGCCACTGGGCCACCATCGCCAGGAACCACGTGTGGAACCACTCCACCCACCGCTCGTTGGCCGTCGGCACACGGCGTGCCAGATCGCCGATATGGTCGGTCTCGCCGTCCCAGCAGCCACTGACGCTGCGCAGATAGGCATGCGCCTCATTGAAGTCGCGGATGCGCGACGAACCCAGATAGCGCCGCATGTCGCGGTCGAAGATTTCCAGACCGCTCTCGTTGGCTTCCTGGATCATGGTATTCACCACGCGCGAGTCCAACGGGCGGAAGCGATGACCGTAACTGCTGTTCTGACGCCACTCCACCCCATTGGTCAACTCATTGTATCTCAAGTCATAGCGGCTACGCATCCACTCGCCCAGACGGTAGGTCAGATCCTGCATGGTGCTGCCGCGTTTCTGACGGCGCGCAGCGGCAGCAGCTTCGGCATACACGCCCTCCACCACGGCACGCACACTACCACGCCCCTCGCCGCTCCAGAGATAATGGCGGCAGGCACGCTCCACAGCCTCCTCGACGGGGATGGCAGCTTCGGCGGCACGGTGGGCCACAAGGCTGAGACGCGACATGGTGTCGACAGGGGTCGCGGTGCCATATTGCTGCTCCTGCACAGCCAGGACGACATCATTGAAGCGTCGCTGCCAGTAGTCATAACTCTCTGGCGTTGTGCTGTTTGGCGCAAAGGCCTGTGCGTGGTCCACGCTATCGCCGTCCAAGGCGCGGATATGTTCGGGACGCACGGTGAATGTTGCCGCATCGCTCTGGAAGACGGCATCGGGGTCGTAGGGCATGGTGAAGGTGGCCGTGTTGGCCCATAGCTCCCTGCTTACGTCCACGACATGGTTGTCAACATCCACGATGGAGAGTTCCGTGAGGGCATAGCCGTCAGCAGGTGTAGCCG
>CAJOEI010000009.1 GCA_905233465.1 uncultured Bacteroidaceae bacterium
CGGCAATGTCCTTGTGGAATATCTTTGCGGCCGTGGCAGCGTGGATGTCGTGACCAAGGCGGAAGTCCTCTATGAGCCCCTCGTCGCCGCTGAGATGTGCCATCAAGCGAAGCTCGATTTGCGAGTAGTCGGCTGAGAAAAACAGGTGACCGGCCTCGGGAACAAAGGCCTTGCGTATCTCTTTGCCGTCCTCTGTGCGCACAGGGATGTTTTGCAGGTTGGGGTTGGAACTGGACAGGCGTCCTGTGGCTGTCACTGCCTGGTTGAATGACGTATGTATGTGCCCTGTACGAGGGTTGATGAGCTTGGGCAGGGCTTCTATGTATGTGCCCAGTAGCTTCTTGCCGGCACGGTAGTCGAGTATTTTGCCCACAATCTCATGTTTGGGCCGTAATTTCTCAAGCACTTCCTCGCTGGTGACATACTGCCCGCCCTTGGTCTTGCGGGCTTTGTCGGCAAGGTGCATGCGCTCGAAGAGCAGTTCGCCCACCTGTCGCGGCGAGGAGATGTTGAAATGCAGTCCTGCAAGGGCATAGATCTCCTGCTCCAGAGCTGACATACGCTCGTTGTGTATGCGTCCTGCTTCGGCCAGTGATGCGATGTCAAGGCACACCCCAGTGCGCTCCATATCGGCCAGCACTGGCATCAGTGGCATCTCGATGTCGGCAAAAATGGATGCTGTACCTTCGGCTTCGAGCATCGGCGCAAACTTGTTCTTCAGGCGAAGTGTGATGTCTGCATCCTCGGCGGCGTAGGTGCAGACGTCCTCCACAGGAACGTCGCGCATAGAGCGCTGTTTGCTTTTCTTGTCGCCTATCAGCTCGTCGATGTGTATGGTCTTGTAGTTGAGGTATGCCTCCGAGAGATAGTCCATGCTGTGGTGCATATCTGGCTGGAGGACGTAGTGCGCCAACATGGTGTCGAACATTGGTGGGGCAAGTGTGATGCCGTAGTTGGCCAGCACGTTGAGGTCGTATTTCAGGTTCTGTCCCACTTTGACTATGGCTTCGCTCTCGTAGAGTGGCTTGAAGATGTCAACAATGGCCTGTGCCTCGCTACGTTCGGCAGGCACGGGAACATAATATCCTTCGCCCTCGTTGATGGCAAAGCTCAGTCCAACGAGTTCGGCATTGACGGCATCGGTGGATGTGGTCTCGGTGTCAATGCTTACTTCTTTGGCTGACAACAGTTTTGTGAGCAGTGATGCGCAATCGTCGGCCGTGGAGACAAAGGTGTAAACGGCCTCGCCCTCGGCATATTGCTTCATTGCGGGTGGTGGGGTAGTGTCCTGTTCGGTTTGGCTAAGGTTGCTTTGTGCGAAGAGGTCACCTTGTGCAAAAAGGTCTCCTTGTGCGAAGAGGTCTCCCTGTACTGGTGCAGAAGGGTTGGCGTTCTCTTTTGCCACTTGCTTGCGCTTAATCAGTGAGCGCATCTCCAACCGATTGTATATCTCTGTCAGGGCGTTGATGTCTGGTTGCTGATAAGCCAACGCTGGCATGTCGAGCTGAACAGGTACGTCGGTGACAATTTCTGCCAGCCAGCGTGAAAGACGTATCTGCTCTGCAGCATCTTCTATCTTTGTACGCAGGGCACCCTTGATCTGGTCGGTGTGTTCCAGCAGCGCTTCGATGCCGCCGAACTGGCGTATGAGCTTAGAGGCCGTCTTCTCGCCAACACCCGGACAGCCGGGTATGTTGTCGGAGGCGTCACCCATGAGGCCCAGGATGTCAATGACTTGACGTGGACTATCGATGTCCCACTTCTGACATACTTCGACCTCACCAAGACGCTCGAAGTCACCCTTCGAGCCGGGACGCAGCATGCAGACATGCTCAGAGACGAGTTGGCCATAGTCCTTGTCTGGCGTGAGCATTATGGTGTCTATGCCCTGACGGCCAGCAGTCGTGGCCAATGTGCCGATGACATCATCTGCCTCAAAGCCTGCGACCTCGATGATAGGTATGTGGTAGGCGTTTAGAATCTGTTTTATCCACGGTGTTGCAAAACGTATGCCTTCAGGTGTCTCGTCGCGCTGAGCCTTGTATGCAGGATAGCGCTCGCTGCGGAATGTTCCGCCTGGCGGGTCAAAAGCCACACCGATATGCGTTGGCTGGAACTTGGCCAGCACCTCTTCAAGGATATTGACAAAACCCAATACTGCAGACGTGTTCTCGCCGCGGCTGTTGATGCGTGGGTTCTTGATGAAACCGTAGTACGCACGGAAAATGAGTGCGTATGCATCGAGGAGGAATAGCTTGTCCAAGGAGGTTGTTGTTTCTGATTCAGGCGCAAAGGTAGTAAAAAGTTGAAAGTTGAAAGTTGAAAGTTGAAAGTTTTTGAAGAATGAAAGCGAAAAGCGGAAAGTTTTTTGAATATTTGACGTTAAAACAAAGGAATTTTCAAATAAAATGCCGCTCATAAGACGAAAAACCACAAAATAGACGTACCTTTGTAGCCAGATTATGTTAGACAAGATACAAACCACCATACATGCAGAGCTGGAGAGGTATGTCGCCATATTCAGGGCTGCACTGTTATCGGATGTGCCAACGCTGAGCGGAGAGCATAATGGCCTGCAGCAAAGTGAACTGTTAGTAGCTGCGCTGTCGCATCTGACGCGCAGACTGGGCAAGATGATGCGGCCCACGCTGGTGTTGTTGTGCGCTCGCGAGGGCGGACACATCACCGATGAGGTGCTGCACGCGGCGGCAGGTCTGGAGATGTTGCACACTGCATCGCTTATACACGACGATGTTGTAGACGAAAGCGCTATGCGCCGTGGCCAGAGGTCGGTGAATGCGTTGTTCGACAACAAGGCCGCAGTGCTTGTAGGCGATTATGTGACGTCGAAGGCACTCACTGAGATGTCTCTGTCGCATAGCTTAGACGTGGTGAGCCGCATGGCATGGTTGGGCCAGACGCTGGCAGATGGCGAGCTGGAACAACTGTCTGCAACGCAGCTGACGACCTTCGACGAGGCTCCATACTACAAGATTATTGCCAAAAAGACGGCATCGTTGTTCTCCACATGTGCATACGTGGGAGCGTTGTTGGGAGGTGCTTCGTCAGACACTGTGGCCACATTGGAGCAATATGGACACCTTGTGGGCCTTTGCTTCCAGATGCGTGATGACATCTTTGACTTTGATGAGAGCCTCAACGTAGGTAAACCTAAGGGCAACGACATGCAAGAGGGTAAGTTGACGCTGCCCGTGCTGTATGCTGTTGCCAACAGTGACGACTACCATCGTAGACTGGCGTTGAAGGTACGTGCACACGAGGCTTCGCGCTTGGAGATACAGGAACTGGTGGACTTCACACTGCATCATGGTGGAGTGGAATATGCCACAGGAGAGATGCACCGGCTGCGTGACGAGGCTGCAAGGTTGCTAAGCACTCTTCACGACACTGCTGTGGCAGAAGCTCTGCGCATGTACATCGACTTCGTGGTAGAGAGGGAAAAGTGATTTTATTTCACGATTTCACGATTTCACGATTCTACGATTTTACGATTTTACGATTTCACGATTTGCTTTAGACTTTCAACTTTCAACTTTCAACTTTAACTGCGGCATAGCCGCGTAAAATAATTCACAATGAATATCCTCATCCTCAACGGCCCCAATCTGAACCTGCTTGGTCGTCGAGAACCCGGCGTTTACGGCTCGCGTTCGTTTGAAGATTATCTCATTGAGCAGCGCAATCGCTATCCAGCCATACAGATTGACTACTTCCAGAGCAATCATGAGGGAGCGCTGATAGACAAACTACATGAGGTGGGTTTTGCGATTGACGGCATAATACTCAATGCAGGAGCCTACACCCACACCAGCATAGCACTGCATGATGCCATACGTGCGATTACGGCACCTGTCATCGAAGTACATATCAGCAATGTACACCAGCGTGAGGAATTCCGCCACCACAGCTGTATCAGTGCGGCATGCAAGGGCGTCATCTGCGGCTTCGGCCTTGACAGTTATAGACTGGCTATCGAAGCTTTGATGCAGATGGACAACGAAAAGTGACAACTTGAGCATCTCAGACTACATAGAAGCTCATAGTGAGCTGGAGCATCCGTATCTGCACGCACTGTGGCGTGCCACACACCTGCATCTGAACTATCCCCGCATGGCCAGCGGGCATGTGCAAGGGCAGGTGTTGCGTATGCTCGTGCAGATGATGTGGCCGCGTCTGGTACTTGAGATAGGCACATACACTGGCTACTCAGCTCTTGCTATGGCCAGTGCCTTGGAGCCTGGAGCAATGCTTCACACATTCGAGATAAATGACGAGCAAGAGGTCTTCACGCGTCCGTGGATAGAAGGCTCGCCGTGGGCCGACCGCGTGACGCTGCATATCGGCGATGCCTTGTCATGGCTCACGTCTCATCCCGCATCCTTCAATGACATTGACCTCGTCTTCATTGATGCCGACAAACGTCATTATCCAGACTATTATAGAACTGTGCTGCCACGAGTACGCCCAGGTGGCTACATCCTCGCCGACAACACCCTGTGGGACGGACATGTGGCTGATGATACATATATTCCCACAGCAGGTAAGCAGGCACAGCTGCAGGGCATACGTGACTTCAACGACCTCGTCGCTGCTGACACCGCAGTGGAGAAAGTCATCTTGCCGTTGCGGGACGGACTCACTATTATAAGGAAAAAATGAAAACAATGAATAGCGGACTGGAACTGATGGCCCCTGTAGGCTCTCGCGATAGCCTGGCAGCAGCGCTGCAAGCGGGCGCTGACAGCATATACTTTGGTGTGACACACCTGAACATGCGAGCACATTCGGCCAACACCTTCACTTTGGACGACCTTAGTGAGATAGCTGCAACGTGCCGCGATGCAGGCGTGCGTAGCTATCTCACCGTGAACACTATCATATATGGTGAGGACTTGCCGTTGATGCGACAAGTGTTGGACGCTGCGTACGAAGCTGGCATAAGTGCTATCATCGCATCAGATGTGGCGGTGATGACCTATGCCCGCGCTATTGGTCTTGAGGTGCATCTTTCTACACAGCTCAATATCAGCAATGTCGAGGCGTTGCGTTTCTATGCTCAGTTTGCGGACGTTGTGGTGCTGGCACGCGAGCTCAACCTAAAGCAGGTGGCTGACATTCATCGTGCAATTGTTGAGGAAAACATCTGTGGCCCAAGTGGACAGCAGGTGCGTATTGAGATGTTCTGCCACGGAGCGCTGTGCATGGCCATATCTGGCAAGTGCTATCTCAGCGAACATTGCATGGGACGTTCGGCCAACCGTGGCGAGTGCATGCAGGTGTGCCGCAGGCGTTATCGCCTCATTGATGATGAGACGGGAAACGAACTTGTGGCGGAGGGACGCTACTTGCTCAGCCCCAAGGACTTGAAGACCATCGATTTCCTGCCGCAAATGATTGAAGCAGGTGTCCGCGTCTTCAAGATTGAGGGTAGGGCACGAGGACCTGAATATGTGCGTACAGTTGTGGAGGCGTACAAGGCGGCATTGACAACGCAGCAAAATCGTGAAATTGTAGATCGCGAAAATGCGAAATTAAAGGCAGTCTTCAACCGAGGCTTCTGGGATGGCTACTATCTTGGCCAGCCTGTGCCGGAGCTGTCTCCTGGTCATGGCTCTCAGGCCACGGAGCGCAAAGTCTATGTTGGGCGCGGGACAAAATACTACTCCCGACTGGGCCTTGGTGAGTTCCATATCGAGGCTGCCGAGTTGCACGTCGGTGACCGTTTTCTGGTCACTGGTCCAACCACAGGAGCTGTCTACGGCGTCATTAGCGAGATGCATGATGATAGCAACAGTGCTGTGCCGACGGCCAGACAAGGTCAGAACGTGGCCTTTGCCGTTGACGCCAAGGTTAGACCCTCGGACAAACTGTTTCGTATAGACCCAGCATAGTATGAATTGGACAATGGACAATGGATAATGGACAATTCATCAATGAACGATAAGAAATCTGTCTTGCTGCATGCTTGTTGTGCACCGTGCTCCAGCGCCATCGTGGAATGGTTGCTGAACAATGGCTATGAACCGACCATATACTATTACAATCCTAACATATACCCGCTTGAGGAGTACAACATTCGCAAGGCAGAGAGTCAACGTCATGCCGAGAACCTTGGAGTGAGGTGGATTGATGACGACTGGAAGCACGAGTCGTGGTTGGAATCAATAAGGGGAATGGAGTGTGAGCCAGAGCGCGGAGCGCGTTGTGCCCGTTGCTTTGAGTTGCGGCTGCTGGCAGCGGCACGCAAGGCTGTGGAACTGGGTATTGGTGTATTCACCACTACGCTGGCATCCTCGCGATGGAAACGCCTCGACCAGATAGAGGCAGCCGGTCGTGCTGCCGAGGCTGCAGTGCCAGGCTCCACATTCTGGGCTCGCAACTGGCGCAAGGGTGGGCTACAAGAAAGGCGCAACGAATTGTTGCGCCAATATGGTTTCTACAATCAGCTTTATTGCGGCTGTGAATTCTCTATGCGGCCTCAATAGGCAACAGTACATTCTATGCCACGCTGCCGTACGCGCTGTGCTATGCTGTCCAAGCAGGCAGGCAACGCCTTGCGCAGTGTGTTATCTGGCGTA
The DNA here is from genome assembly GCA_905233465.1 of uncultured Bacteroidaceae bacterium. Lineage (GTDB taxonomy): Bacteria > Bacteroidota > Bacteroidia > Bacteroidales > Bacteroidaceae > Physcousia. Next base: position 6,600 of record CAJOEI010000009.1, read on the forward strand.
GTACGGTCGATGGTATAGACCATCACACTCTGTGGCTGTATTCGGTCAAGTGCTTGCAACCACGGCTCGACATACTCATCTGTAGTATTGTCTAAGCCCGTGGACGACGTGAGGAACATGGTCTGGATGATGACATGCCCCTTGAAGTCACATAGGGCTTGAAGTATGGCATTGAGGTCGTATTTGCCTGTGGGCCTGTCCACTGCATGGATGAAATCCAGATTCACTGTGTCTAACTTCTGGATGTTGTTGTCCACAAGCATCAATGCCTCGTGCACGTCGGGCCGTACACATGTTGTGGCATTGGTGAGCACACTGATGCGTGCCTGTGGGCAGTAGATGTCGCGTAGGCGTCGTGTCTCAGCGATTATATGCTTGAAGTCGGGATGCAACGTCGGCTCGCCGTTGCCAGCAAATGTCAGCACATCAGGCAGCCGCCCTTCCTGAACCATAGACTGTAATTTATGTTCCAGCGCCTGCGACACCTGTTGTGCCGAAGGCCGGTGTTGCTTGGGTCGCGCATCGCCGTTGAAGCCACACTCGCAGTAGATGCAGTCGAATGAACACATCTTGCCGTCAGATGGCATGAGATTGATGCCCAGTGACAGTCCTAAGCGCCGACTGTGGACGGGACCGAAAATAGGAGATGTGTAGAGCATATCAGTAAATAGCTACCTTGTGGCCGCGGCTAACATAGACGCCAGCTCGGGAAGTGTCTGCTGCGGGGCGGCCATTGAGGTCGTAATAGCGCTCGTTTTGTGCATCGCTGTCCGCCTGCGCTGCTTCCACGTGTGCGCCGTCGTCCTTGATTTTCAGCTTGATGACCTGACCTGTTGTTGTGGCAGGTACGGTGATGCGGTTGGCTGATACTGTGGCTTCTGCGGTGCCGGTGATATCATAGTTGTTGATGCCTGTGTAGCCAATGCATAGAGGCATGCCGGCGAGCGAGCGGATGGTTGCTTCTTGCAGCTTGCCCTGCTCCCATGTCATATCCACCTCAAAGCCGCCCACGGCCCGCAGGCCGAGAATCTGGCCCGACTGCCAAGTGTATGGCAGTGCCGGCAACAGCGTCAGCGTGTCGGTGTGGCTCTGCAGGAGCATCTCTGCCATACCTGCTGCAACGCCGAAGTTGCCGTCAATCTGGAAGGGCGAATGTGAGTCGAAGAGGTTGTAGTATACTCCTCCTTTGCTCTGGTCTGTGCCGTAGCTTTCGCTGTGACGGAAGGCCAGTTTGAATGTCTCCACGCACTGGTCTGGCAGTTGTGCTCTTGCCCACAGGTTGATTTTCCATCCCATAGACCATCCCGTTGATGCTATGCCACGCAGCAGCAGGCTGCGCACAGCGGGCTCATAGTATGGGCTTGAGGCTGGCAGCATGTTGAAGGGATACAGCGCCATGAGGTGTGACAGGTGTCTGTGGCCTGATTCGTTGCCGTTGCCTGTCGCATAGTCTGTGTATTTCCATTCGCGCAGGATGAGGTCGCCGTTCTTGACGCCATTGCGTGTGCCAAAGGTGCCGTTGTATGTCTCGGTGTGCAGACCGTCGTCGAGCTTAGCGAACTTATTCTTTATCTGCGTCAGCTCGCTTTGGCTAACGCCGGCCGCTTCTGCGCCCACGATATCTATAGCTTTCAGTGTGGCATCGAAGAGGTTCCACACGATCTGCTGCGAGTGAGCTGTAGCATTCTCTGTGGGGCCGTGTTCGGGGCTCCATTCGTTGGGGCATTCCCATGTGCCGTCGGTTGCCTTCTTCAGACGTTGCATCCACATCTTCACTGCGGAGAGCATCACTGGCAGCGCTTTTGTGCGCAGGAATTCTACATCGCGCGTATAGCGGAAGTGCTGCCAAAGGTGGTCGGCGCTCCATGCTCCGGCCTCTGGATACACTGTAGCCTGCCAGTTGGTGCAGCAACCGAAGATGTTGTTCTCTGTGAAGCATGCCCAGCCCACCGAATGACCCAGCCAGTCGCGGGCATACTGCTTCCACACAGGTTGCACGAGTGCCATGTTATATATATAATTAAGGTACTTCTCGTGCATCTCGGGCAAGCCCGTGTTCTCTGCGGGCCAGTAGTTCATCTGCACATTGATGTTGGAATGAATGTCGGCGTTCCAGGGTGGCGTATTAGTGTTGTTCCAAATGCCTTGCAGGTTGGCCGGCAAGTCCACGCCTCTGGAGCTGGCGATGAGCAGATAGCGTCCGTAGGCAAAATACAGCTGTTCGAGCATGCGTGCCTCGGCGGAGCGTTGCAGCGTCGCCTTTGTTGTCAGCGTAGCATATTTCGTTATCAGGCTGTTGGTCGGCCACTTGTTCTCGGCATCCGTCAGTTGCAAGCGGCAACGGTTGAAGTATGTCTGATGGTCGGCAATATGGTCGGTGAGCAACTGCGACCAGCCTTTCTGTGAAGCATTCTCTATATTAAGGCGATGGGATGCATTTTTCTGAGCCCAGTCGCTCACAAAACCCGATGCTACGGCATCATAGTTGGTTCCGGCGCAAAGCACAACCATAATCTCGTTGGCGCCGCGCACTTCTATGCCTGTTGGGGTTGCGGACATTGTACCGCCCTTGGGTATGACTTTCATCACAGCTCCGTAGCTGACAGTTTCCAGCTGTCCCTCAAATGTTGCCATTCCATCCTCATACGTTGCGCGCACGTTGTGTGCGTTCCACAGATAGATACGGTTGGACAGCTGGCCTGGTTCGCTGGCTGTGAGGTGAACGGCCACCACCTGGTCGGGTGCTGACGCGATGTATTCGCGTTTGTATGTGATGCTCTTGTCTGTGCTCTTCCATTCTGCTGTGGCAACAGCCGTTTCCAGGTCAAGCGTTCGGACATAATCCTTGGCGCCTTTTGAGCTGGCAGTACCGAATTGTTCACTCAGGTCCTCGATATATATAGCCCCGAAGTTCTGGTATCCATGGCCGCGGTCGTAGTTCGTTGGCGAGCCGCTGACCAGCGTCTTCTCGTTGAACTGCACGATGTCTTGCCTGATGCCTCCATAAATCATTGCTCCCAGCTGACCGTTGCCGATAGGTAGGGCGTATTCCATCCACGGGTTGGCGACGCTGGCCTTTGTGACAGGCACGGTGTACCACAGCGTTAGTTGATGTTCCGGCCTGAAGCCGCTGTAGGCTGATGTGCCCCATTCCGTCAGCTTTGCGGGTTGTGGGTCAGTGTCCGGCAGCGTGGCGGCATCGATGAACTGCAACGGATTGTTCACGTCGCCAGCATTCCATCCGCCCAGCTCATGTCCGGCACCGGCACCGCCCCATTGGTTCATGCTCTTCTGTCCATTGGTAGGCTGTATCTCCCAAGCGCCTGAATAAGAACTGTTTGTTGTGGCGATGATGCGCAGCTGTCCCTGCTTGCCTGTGGCGGCAAAGAAGCGGTTGGCATCTGCGTCATAGTAGATGTGCCGCCCCAGCTTGTTGATGATCTCGCAGTTGCTGGCCGTGCCGACGATGTGCCAGAGTTGTGCGTCGTCGGTCTTGTCGACATCGGCTGTCTGCAACTTTACCCCTTCACCCATGTCCTTGACTGCCGCTCCCTCGCGGCTGAACTGGATGACATACCACTCAGAGGCATTCTCGTCGGTGAACGGGATTTGACTTTGTGCGCTGATGGTCAGTGACAAGCAAGACGCCATCAGCACCAATACTGCTACAGCAAGGTGTCTGAATAATGTATGCATGGCAAATAAGGTGAAAGGTTGAAATGTTTAAAGGTCACTATGTTGAATAATGACAATATATTCAACTGTGTGCTCGAAACGGGAATCGAACCCGTACGGCCGTTTCTGGCCAAGGGATTTTAAGTCCCTCGTGTCTACCAATTCCACCATTCGAGCATCCTCTTCGGGTGCAAAGGTATGAAAAAAAGCCCTATCCCGCATATAAAAACATAAGTTTTTTTGTGTTCAGTGGCAAATTTAGGTTTAATTAGCTAACTTTGCGCCCGCAATGATGCATGTTCTTCATGTCAATACCCTGGCCGATGGCGGCGGGGCGGCGATAGCTGCCAGCCGTCTCAGTGCAGCCCTGCAAGCACAGGGTGTGACGAGTTCGCTGTGTGTGCGGCGTGGCCATCTGCCTTTTCTGATGGAACGTCTGCGCATCTTTGTTGCCAACGGCTGCAGCCGTAATGGTTTGTGGCTGGTGGATATCGCCAATGTTGGTGAGGATATCACGCGACGTGAAGAGTTCCGCCGTGCGGACATCGTGCATCTGCACTGGGTCAATCAGGGTTTTCTCTCGCTCAACAGCATAGGCCGCATCCTGGACAGCGGCAAGCCTGTCGTGTGGACGCTCCACGATATGTGGCCAGTGACCGCAATTTGCCACCATGCTGGGCGGTGCAGCGCCTACACACGCCGCTGTCACGACTGTCCCATGTTGTGCAATCCTGCTCCTGATGACCTCTCTGCGCGGGTCTTCGACCGCAAGCGACAAATCTACACACGCGGACACATCAACTTTGTCGGCGTGAGCCGTTGGACGGCAGACAAGGCCCGTCAAAGTGCTCTGACACAGGGGCATGATGTTCATGTCATTCACAATGCCTTGCCCGTGGCCGAACTGCAGCCCATGCCGCAGGCTCAGGCTCGCCGTGAGTTGTCGTTGCCCGAGGATGCAAAGGTCATCGTCTTTGGTGCCGCACGTTTGGATTTGCCGCTTAAGGGCCTCAACCGCCTGTTTGATGCCATTAGGCGTTCAGGTCTGCCTCGTCAGAAGATTCATCTGTTGCTATTTGGTGGCATGAAAGATGACACACTGCTGAGTCGTGTGCCTTGCGGCTACACATATGTTGGCCCCGTGGCCGGTGCACAGGCTCTCTCACGACTTTATTCGGCAGCCGATATTGTTGCGTCTGCTTCGTCCTACGAGACCTTTGGCCAGACGCTGGCCGAAGCTATGGCCTGTGGTTGTGTGCCGGTCAGTTTCGACAGCGGCGGCCAGAGCGACATCATCCACCATCTCCACGACGGCTATCTGGCTCATGCGGGCAATGTCGATGACTTAGCACGCGGTCTGAAATGGGCCTTTGGACAACAACTGGACGCTGCAGCGCAGCGCCAGAGTGTGCTCGATCGCTTCGGCGCGGACGTTGTTGCTCGTCAGTATATCCAACTGTATCAGTCATGCTTAGATTCACGATAGTCACCGTCACATACAATGCCGGCACTACCATACAACGGACGCTGGATAGCATTGCTTCACAGACATATTCTGCCGTGGAGCATCTGATCATTGACGGCTGTTCCACCGACGACACCATGCAGCATATCCAGCGGTATGTTGAGCACAACTGTGACACTGGCCATCCACACAGCATCAGCCTCATTCGGGAGCCTGACAATGGACTCTATGATGCTATGAACAAAGGCATACTTGCCGCCAAAGGCGACTTCATCATTTTTCTTAATGCCGGTGACAAGTTTCACACCACCACCACGTTGGCAGATGTTGCCGCACAGCTGCAACGCTACAATCCCTCGCGCCTGCCGGCTGTGGTCTACGGCCAGACAGATCTCGTGGACAACGAAGGACATTTTCTGCGCCACCGACGCTTGCAGGCTCCTAAACGGTTGACGTCAAAGAGTTTCCTGAGCGGGATGCTCGTGTGTCATCAGAGTTTCTATGCACGCACGGACATTGCCCGCGCGCAGCTCTACGACCTGCGATGGCGCTTTTCAGCGGATTACGACTGGTGCATACGCATCATTCGGCAAGGTGAGCGGCGCGGACTGGCGTTACACAACAGCGGTCTGACGCTGACCGACTATCTCTCTGAGGGCATGACCACACGCAACCATCGTCGCTCACTTGTGGAGCGGCTGCGCCTAATGGCGCGCCACTATGGTTGGCCCTGCGCGCTGGCAGCCCATGCTTGGTTTGTGGTGCGGGCTGTGGTAATGCGATAAATTATCTTACTTGAACCACAGATTACACAGATTACGCGGATTGATGCTTCCTAGCCTTGGAAAATCTGTGAAATTCACATTGAAATTACACAGATAAGAAGCCGATGGGCATCTGTTTAATCTGCGTAATCTGTGGTGATTAAAGACAAATCGGATTTGGGTATAATTCTGAGTGGTTACTTATTGTTCCGCTTGGCCGCGTTGATACGTCCGGGCGATGGATGCAAATTCCCTATAGGTTTGCGGTGCAACGTCCGGATGTTTGTTTGAGTCCATGTGCGTGGACTCAAGAGCCCATGTGCGTGGACTCATGAGCCCATGTGCGCGGACTCAAGAGCCCATGTGCGTGGACTCAAGAGTCCGTGCACATGGACTCAAAGAAATTACTGGAATATGAAACAATTCCCCTTGGGGAAATAGCAATAATTCCCTGATACATAATCTTATAGGTAAAAGGGCTAAATTATAAAACATCAGACCGCGCATACGCCGAAACGTGGGCTGCGCGGTCTGAGTTGCGGATAAGTCTCTGAAAATGTTATCTTTGCGGGTCGTCGTACTGTATTTGCAGCGCTTCCAGTCTGCGATGCATATCAGCTTGAACCTCAGCCATTTGAGGCTGACCATACAGGTTGTGCATCTCGTGGGGATCGTTCTTCATGTCATAGAGTTCCCATGCATTGATGTCGTGGCCGTAGAAATGTATCAGCTTGTAGCGGTCTGTGCGGATGCCATAGTGACGGCGCACAGCGTGCTCGGCAGGATATTCATAGTAATGGTAGTAGATGGCATCACGCCACTGCTTGGGTGATGACTTGCCGCGCAACAGCGGAACGAGCGACATACCTTGGATGTCATCGGGTATGGGTGCGCCGGCCAGCTCCAGGAATGTAGGTGCATAGTCGATGTTCTGCACCATCTCGTTGATGTCGCCGCGCCGCTCGTAGCCCCGAGGCAGACGCATCACCAACGGTGTGGAGAGGCTTTCTTCATACATGAAGCGCTTGTCAAACCATCCGTGCTCACCCATATAGAAACCCTGGTCTGAGGTGTAGACGACAAGTGTGTTGTCAAGCAGTCCGGCACTCTCTAAATAGTCCAGCAGACGGCCCACTTCCTGATCCAGCGAGTGTACGACCTTGGCATAGTCGCGCATATACCGCTGGTATTTCCATTCCAGTAGTTCGGCATCGCGGCTGCCGGCCTGACTACTTGCATCTCGCAGCGGCAGGAAGTTGTAGTCTGTGCCCCATTTCTGATAGAACTGCTGTGACAGAGGCACATAGAAGCTGTCATACTTCTTGCGCTCTGCAGGAGCGAGGCGGCCGATCATGTTCAGATAGCTGGCGGAGAGGCGTGTGGCAGGCGTGAGGCTGTCGACATACATCTTTGTGTCGTAGACGATATCCATATCCTTGCCGATTTCCATCTCTGTCAGGCCTGCAGCCTGGCGGCCAGCATAGTCGTCATGGAACTCCGGTGGCAGTGCAAAGCTGCGGTCCTCATACAGCTGTATGTCCTCCAGCGCCGGCAGCCAAGCGCGGTGGCATGCCTTGTGATGCACGAAGAGCGCGAAAGGCTTGGGGTTGGCTGTCGCCTGCTCATGTTCCTTCATCCACGTGATGGCCTTGTCGGTGATGATGCGTGTCACATAGCCGCTGTCGGCGGCGCGAGAGCCGTCCTGATGGATAAAGGTGGGATTGTAGTAGTCCCCTTGTGCCGGCAGTATCTCCCAGTGGTCGAAGCCCGTGGGGGTGCTCACAAGATGCCACTTGCCTATCAGTGCCGTTTCGTAGCCGGCAGCCTGCAGCAGTTTGGGCATTGTCTGCTGCGAGCCGTCGAAGATGCCGTGCTCGTTGTTGGTGAAGCCGTTCTTGTGGCTGTGCTTGCCAGTGAGCATACATGCTCGAGAGGGGCCAGAGAGCGAGTTGGCAACATAGCTGCGTGTGAAACGCACGCCGTCGCGTGCTATGCGGTCCAGGTTGGGGGTCTCCACAAAGCGTGTGTCATAGGCTGACATCATTTGCGCCGTGTGGTCGTCCGTCATGATGTATACGATGTTTGGTCGTGCGGCAGTTTGGGCTATTGCGGGCATCTGAGCCAACACCAGCATGGCAAGCGAGGATTGACGTTTCATGATATGAGGTGTGCGTTTAGGCGTTCTCAATTATTCGTGTGTTATTCTCCCAGTTTTTCCTTGGCGGCAGCAGCTGCAGCATCGATGGCTTTGCTGGCGGCTTCCTTGGCTGCTTCCTTGGCGGCGGCAGGTGCAGCATCGACAGCAGCGGCAGCCTCATTGATAGCTTCGCGGCCAGAGGCTACGGCTTCTTGTGCAGCGGCAGCGGCTTCGCTGGCTTTCTTGTCCATAGCATTGAGGATGTTGGTGAGCGCTGCGCTCTTCTCGCCCTTGGCAGCACTCTGTATGATGTCTGCGGCCTCGGTGGGCATGCCCTCGATGTTGGACAGTGCATTGGAGATAACTGTCGCCATACCAGCCTCTTGCAATGTCTGGTAGTTGTCGGTCAGGAATTTGCTCACTATGGCCACATAGTTGTTGATAGCCTCGGTGTCGCCTTTGCCGATGTACTCCTTCAGGGTCTGTTCAATGGTGTCGACAGCCTTTTTCAAAAGGTCTGAATTGTCTGTCTTCATGGCTTCGGCCAAGGTATAAACAATCTCTGAGTCGTCTTTCTGCTGGCAGGCAGCCTGTGCATCCTCGCACACGCATGGGCAGTTCACGCACTTGCCCTGTGCACAAGCATCGTCGGGGCACTGGCATTTGTCGCAGGCACACTTCTCAGAGCATGAGCAAGCCTGTGCGAACAGTGAATCGGGGTCTGACGTGCGGGCGGTCTTGCCACCAGTACAGGCAGTCAGGCCAGCGATGGCAGCGACTGCAATGAATATAATCTTCTTCATTATATAACTTCCTTAATAACTATGTCATATACTAATTATCGCCAATTGCCACGAATTACCCCAGCAGAGTAATTTGTGGCAATTGACACTTAACGCTATAAAGAATTAAAGGTTGGGATTGTCCTTACCCCAGTCTGCAACAGCAGGAATGATGCCGAGGGCGATGATCTCGTCGCGCATCTTCTGCAGGTGCTCGTAGGATGCCTGCAATGCAGCCATTTCTTCGGCAGTGCCCTCGGGCTTAGTGAAGTGAACACCGTCCTTGTCGATAACGCTGGGCATAGCCATCATCACATTCTTGAAGCCATAGGCGTTGACATAGCAACCGGCAGGCCATGTGAAGGGCTCGCCGCCCATTGCGCCTTCAATCATCTTGACAGCCTGATATGCAGGGCTCTGGAACGAAGAGCGACCACGCAGCTTGATGATGTTGCTGCCGCCCTGTGTTGTCATGTGCTTGATCTCGGCCCAACGCTCGGGTGAGAGGGGCAGATCAGCAAGAGGCTTGCCGTCGATGAGGGCCTTGCTGGCAAAGACTGCCATCTGCTCGCCGTGGCCGCCGTAGGTGTAGGCTTGTGTCACCTTATCCTGCTGCACGCCGAACTCCTGAGCCAGCTGCTGCTGCAGACGGGTGCTGTCCAGTGCTGCCAATGATGTGAGCTGGTTAGGCTTTAGGCCGGAGTGAATCAACGCTGTGAGGGCCGTAACGTCAGCGGGGTTGAATATCACAACGACGTGGTTCACGTCGGGGCAATATTTCTTTATGTTCTCGCCGAAGTCGGCAGCAATCTGGCAATTGCCCTTCAGCAGGTCTTCGCGAGTCATGCCTTCCTTGCGGGGAGCGCCACCGCTGGAGATGATGTACTTGGCACCAGTGAAGGCCTCTTTGGCATCAACGGTGTATGAGAGGTTGGCACCGGGGAAAGCGCAGTGGCACATCTCGTCGTAAACGCCATGAACACCAGGCTCATAGATATCATACAGACAAATGTTGGGAGTCAAACCCAGCATCAGAACGCTCTGTACCATGTTAGAACCAATCATGCCGCCTGCGCCGACAATCACGAGCTTGTCATTAGTTAAGAATTTCATTTGTGTCTTAAAGTTTTAAAGGGTTATGTGAATTATGTTGATTTAAATATGCTGTAAGCACTATTGCAGGGCAAAAGTAGTGATTAATTCACAATTCACAATTCATAATCCGTAAATATTTTCATCTTTAGGCGTTTTTTCTTCCTTTTTGCCGTCCGTAAATGAGAATAATGTGTAACTTTGCCGAACAAACGCACACAACAGATAAAACTTTTGCATGAATGAAGTCATAGTTTCACGCTTGGAGGCCCTCCGACAATGGATGCGTCTTCATGACATAAGCGCCTTCATATTTCCCTCCACCGACCCACATGCCGGCGAATACGTTCCCGACCATTGGAAAGTGCGCGAATGGATATCGGGCTTCAACGGCTCGGCTGGAACGGCGGTGGTCACGTTGACGCGAGCTGCGCTATGGACGGACAGTCGTTACTGGCTGGCGGCAGAGGAACAGTTGTCAGGGACAACTTTTGAGGTCATGCGCTGTAGCCGCAACGTAGCTACTGCTGATGAGCTGGCAGAATGGATTAGCTGTGAAGCGGGTTTTTCTCCCCCCTTGGGGGGAGTTAGAGGGGGGGGCGTCGGAATAGATGGATGGTGTGTCTCTCACAGCTTTGCCAGAAGTCTGGTCAAAGCTATGCAGACACATGGCTTGAAGCTGAGGCAAGACGTAGAACCAGCCTCGCAGCTGTGGAAAGACCGTCCTGCTTTGCCGGTCAATCCGATTGAGATACAGCCAATAGAATATGCAGGTGAGACAGCCACAAGCAAGTTGCAGCGCATACGCGAGGCCATGCACGCACTCGGTGCTAATGCCACCGTCATAACACAGCTCGATGACATTGCGTGGACGCTCAACCTGCGTGGAACGGATGTCCACTGCACACCGCTATTCGTGTCATATCTGCTGCTGCTCCCTGACAAAACGGTCTTGTGTGTTGACCCGCAAAAGGTGACAGCAGCCGTGCAGCAGTATCTTGACAGCATCAATGTGTGCACACAACCTTACTCCTCCATTGCCAGCCTGTTAGCGCAAAACAGTAAGCAGCCAGGGCTGCGTTTCCTCGTTGACCCATCAACAACCAACAGTGCCATCTGTGACCAGCTCTACATGACTGGTGATGAAGCTGTGGCGACAACCGTCATTGAGGGCGAATGTCCTGTGACGCAGATGAAAGCGGTGAAGAACGACACCGAGATTGCAGGCTACCGTTCGGCTATGCTCAAGGACGGAGTGGCGATGGTCAAGTTCCTGAAGACCCTCTCCCAGCTCACCCGTGAGGGGGAGAGCCTCGCTTCGCTCGATATCACCGAGATGGGAGTTGACAAATTGCTTACATCCTTACGTGCCGAGCAGGAAGGCTTTCGTGACATTTCGTTTGACACCATTGCGGGCTATGGTGCTCATGCTGCCATCGTGCACTATGAGGCCACGCCCGACACAGACATACCACTGGAGCGGCATGGCCTGCTGCTGCTGGACAGCGGTGCACAATATCAGGATGGCACCACCGACATCACCCGCACCATACCTCTTGGACCGCTCACCGAAGACGAGCGGCGCGACTACACGCTTGTGCTTAAGGGCTTCCTGCGATTGTGTATGGCTGTATTCCCCGATGGTACCACAGGTACGCAGCTCGACGTGCTGGCACGCTATGCTATGTGGCAGGAGCACAAGAACTATGGCCACGGCACAGGACATGGGGTGGGCTCGTATCTAAGCGTGCATGAGGGGCCTCACCAGTTCCGTATGAACTATGTTCCCGCTCCGCTGCATGCCGGCATGACAGTAACCGTGGAGCCGGGCATATACATTGCCGGCAGTCATGGGGTACGCATTGAGAACACCATGCTCATCCAGCCACACAACGTTGTGCCCGGCGGGTCTTGGCTTTGCCTCGAACCACTCACTCTATGTCCCATTGACACCACGCCTGTCATACGCGACATGCTGTTGACTGACGAGGTGGAGTATTTAAATAGGTATCACGCACGCGTGCGCGAGGCACTGCTGCCACTGCTCAACGACGAAGACGACAGACAATGGCTCATCGAGGCAACAGCCCCTTTAAGCTTTAAACTCTAAACTTTTAACTTTCAACCGCGGGCATAGCCCGCTTATTATGGCAATAGTAAAGACTATCAAGGGGCTAAAACCCCAGTTTGGCAAGAACTGCTATTTGGCCGATGGCGCGGTCATCATCGGCGAAGTCGTATTGGGCGACGATGTCACAATTTGGCCCTGTTCTGTGTTGCGTGGCGATGTCCACTATATACACATCGGCAATCGCTCCAACGTGCAGGATAATTCATGCCTGCATACCCTCAACGGCAAGGCACCGCTTGATATTGGCGAGGATGTCACCATTGGTCACAGCGTGACGTTGCACGGTTGCACCATCCTTGACGGTGCGCTAATCGGCATGGGTGCCACTGTGCTCGACCACGCAGTCATTGGCCGTGGAGCAATAGTGGCTGCTGGGGCGCTGGTGCTCTCCAACACTCATATCCCTGACGGCGAGCTATGGGGTGGGGTGCCGGCAAAGTTCATTAAGAGGGTTGATCCCGAACAGGCACAGGCGTTGAACAAAACCTATGCCTCGCACTACATCGAGTATGCCGACTGGTACCGCGAAGCCGACCGTGACCCAGCCAACACTGTGGAGATTCGCTCAACCTAGGATAACCTAGGATAACCTAGGAAGTCCTAGGAAGCCTAAAAGTTGACTACATAGTGCTGCTTGGTCAGCCGTTGGTCGAAGAAGACTATACCATAGTCATATAGATCGAAGGTGACGCCAGCGTGTGCGTCGCCTTTGATGTTTTGCCATATTGTGAGATGTGCATCCGAATCGTGGATCCCTTCCACGACAAGCATTCCATGCAGGGGCATCTGGCCAACAACCTCCTGTGCGGCAGATATGTCTTCTGCGGCCACAAGTACAAAATCTGCAGGTTTGATGTCTGCGGCCTGACCACATCTGATGTCAGCACTTGGCACAGCTGCACGCACATATTCGAGTTCCGTTGCCGTTGCCCCCACGAGGCATACCGTATGTGCCTCGGCATAGTTGGCTAAGCGAAACAGCAAGCGGCAGCACCGCATAGGTCTGAGATGCAGTAGGCGCACCCACCACGGGTGAAGGCGTGCAAGTTCGGCGTAGGCATAATACGGCCAGCGTTGGTAGATGACTCCCGTGATGAAGCCAAAAGCGAATGGCGAATGCACGCCATAGCCACGACGGTGGCGCACTCTAAGCAGCCATATCATAGGATTGCGAAAGTAATGTCTGCGCATAGTTTCCTGTGTTTTCGCGACAAAGATAATCATTTTGCTACTTTTTTTGACCATTAACCTCAAAAAAATATCAAAATGTAAGCATATTTCTATGGAATGTAGTACTTTTGCGCCCGAATTCACATAACAATTATAACACAACACTATGCGACAACTGACAAAAACAGAAATACAACAGCTCGAAGCACAAGGGTGTACATCACAGGATTGGACACAAGTGCTCATCACGGACGAACAGAGCTTGAAGTACATCCGTGGCACGCGTTTCTCGGGCAACATACGTCTGGGTTCCTTCCAGAAAAGCTTTGAGATGCCTGGCGGCATCCACAAACATACTGGCATTTTCAACGCAACATTGCATGATGTTACTATCGGTGACGACTGCTGCATTGAGAATATCAAGAACTATATCGCTTCATACGATATTGCCGACAACTGCTTTATCGAGAATGTCGATATCATCCTATGCGACGGCCCCAGCAGCTTCGGCAACGGTGTTGAAGTGGCGGTACTAAATGAGACTGGTGGCCGTGAGGTGACAATCCACGACCGTCTCACTGCTCACGAGGCATACATTGAGGCCATGTATCGCCATCGCCCTGCGCTCATCGACCAGCTCAAGCACTTTGCGGCTGACCGTGTGCGTGAGCGCACCAGTGAGCGTGGTACAATAGGTTCGCACGTCACCATCGTCGACACAGGGTATATTAAGAATATGTATGTGGGACCGTATGCTAAGGTCGAAGGTGCCGGACGCCTGAAGAACGGTACCCTCAACAGTCACAAGGACTCGCCCATACACATTGGCTATGGTGTCATCGCCGACGACTTCATCGTGCAGGATGGCTCCGTCGTAGAGGACTGCACTACGCTCACGCGTGTATACGTGGGCCAGGCTTGCACCTTGGGTCATGGTTATTCGGCCTCTGATTCGCTCTTCTTCTGCAACTGTCAGGAAGAGAACGGCGAGGCATGTGCCATCTTCGCAGGACCGTTTACGGTGACACACCACAAGTCAACCCTGCTTATCGCTGGTATGTTCAGCTTTATGAACGCCGGTTCTGGCAGCAACCAGAGCAACCACATGTACAAGCTTGGCCCAATTCATCAGGGTGCGATGGAGCGTGGAGCAAAGACCAGTTCCGATTCCTATATCCTCTGGCCTGCACGCATCGGTGCTTTCTCACTTGTCATGGGACGACACACCTCCAACCCCGACACAAGTTCGCTGCCTTTCTCGTATCTCATCGAGAAAAAAGGTGAGACATATCTGGCACCGGCCGTGAACTTGCGTAGCGTGGGTACGGTGCGTGATGCCCAGAAGTGGCCAAAACGTGATAAGCGTGCCGCAGAAGGCCGTCTTGATCAGGTCAACTTCAACCTCCTATCCCCATATACCATTGACAAGATGTTCCGAGGTTTGAACATACTTGAAGAACTTGAGCGGTTGAGCGGTCCGACAAGCGATGTTTATGCCTATCAGAGTGCCAAGATCAGCAACTCATCACTGCACCGCGGACAACAACTTTACCGCATTGCAATACAGAAGTTCCTTGGCAACTCGTTAATATCCAGACTTGAACGCATAGACTGCTCCACCGCGGAAAGCATTCTCGAAGGTCTGAAGCCCACCAGTGTGCTGGGACATGGTGTGTGGGTGGACTTGGCAGGCCTCATAGCCCCCAAGGAGGGCATCTCTTCAATACTGGATGATGTGGAGCGTGGTGACGTCAACTCGGCCGAACAGCTTAATGCTCGTTTGCGTGCGCTGCATTCAAACTACTATGAGTATGAATGGACGTGGGCCTACGATAAGATGCTTGAATATTACAGTCTATACCCCGACCACATCACCATCGAAGACCTCATACGCATCATAGAACAGTGGAAAGAGAGCGTCGTAAGCCTCGACCGCATGTTATATGCCGATGCCAAGAAGGAGTTCTCACTCTCTTCCAAGACTGGCTTTGGCTTCGACGGCACCACACGCACTGCCGAGGCTGACTTCGAGCAGGTGCGCGGAGCTTTCGAGAGCAACCCGTTCGTAACCGAGACATTGGCACACATCGAACGCAAGAGTGCACTTGGGGAACGCATCATAGCAACATTAAAAGCCGCTCAATAAGCACTTTTTTGCCGTTTTACTTTTCTCATTCGAAAGAAAGCACTATTTTTGCTCCCGAAATACGCTAAAACCAACATCAATATGAACAAAATCTACTCTATCTTCATTGCGATGCTGGTGCTTCTCGGAAGCATCACGGCATACGCACAGAATGTCCCGACGGGACTAGTACGCATCAAGAACCGCCGTACTTCCACGGCTTATCTAACATCCAACACTCCTGGTACGGCAGTGGGGGCAAAGAAAGTCTCCTCTGGTCTGTCGCAGGTTTGGATTATTGAGGCAGCTGGTGGCGGTTACACTGTGCGCAACGCACAGACTGCTGAGTACCTGCAGGCTAACTTTGCAGAACCAGCATCTAGTTCTGCAACACTCTACATTGCTCCAGACCCCAGTGCATCAAGTTATTTCAACATATCGTCAAATAGCGACTTCTCTGGCTTGACATGTCTCAATCTTGGCAACAATGGTACACAGATTACCAAGTGGAACAACAGTAATGACACAGGTTCGATGTGGACTATTCAGGCTGCTGATGATGTTACCGAGGACGAAGTCCGTGACCACTTTGCAGAGATGACGGGCTATGCCAAGGAAATTGGCGAAGGCAAGTACTACCGCATCATTTCATACTACGGACGTGCCCTCACTGACGGCTCTAAGGCTGGTGACGACATAGGTACCATGCCAATTGATGCCAGTAATATAGCACAGTACTGGATGCTAAAGCAGGATGGCTCAGGATGGCGCATACAGAACCTCCTCTCTGAGCGCTACCTACTACGTCAGAAGACCACGAGCGCTCCCTACCATACAAGTTCCGAGGCCAATGTGAACCAGTTTAATCTCGACGTGGCTTTCAAGATAACTCCTGTTAGCAGCAAATGGGATTATAAGTGGACTATAGCTTTCGGCAACGATGCCCAAGGCCTGCATGATGCATCGTCACAGAGCCATCACGCAGTGCTGTGGAGCACCAATGCAGATGCCAGCCAATGGAGCTTCCAGGAAGTTGAGGTGTCGCAGGCAGATATTGATGCCGCACGTGAAGGTCAGGCGGGATTCGACGAGCTAAGAGAGAATCTTGCTGTCTATCAAGGACATCTGGATGCCCTCTTCGAGGATAAGGCTTGCACCACACTCAAGGCAGAGATTGCCGCACTCACGGATGATGCCTTGGCTGCCAATGAGCACTATGCTGCCCTCACGGCGGATATGAAGGCTATGGTGTTGAAGATCAAAAACAATACCTGGCAACAATTTACCGACGGCAGCTATACAGCAGACTACGAGCGTTTCTTCCGCATTGCTGACTACCAGATATACAGCAACTACCAGACGATGGCCAACGGTAACAACTTCACCATGAGCAATAGCTTCGGTAAGCTCTCAGGGCCTACTGGCATCGTTGCCAACAGTGGGGATATTATCTATGTCTATGTTGATGCCAAGGCAAAAACCGGTACCACCCTGCAGATTGAAGCAGTGAAGACCGATGGCGTGCCAGGTAATAACCAGACAGGTGAGGTCACAACGCTGAATCAGGGTCTCAATCTGTTGAAATACAGTGAGCAGAGAATGCTCTATGTGTTCTATCAGCTGACAGATGCCTCTAAGCAACTCGCCAACTATCCCGACATCAAGATCCATATCGAAGGCGGTCAGCTCAATGGCTACTGGGATGCTACACGTGGCATGACTGATGCTGACTGGAAGAACCTTCAGGCTAATCTGTTGCAAGCCAGTCCTGTGCTCAACCTCAAGACCAACCACTTGGTCTTCTGCATGGATGCTGCCCTTGTCAAGCAGTGCGAGCCCAACAATATGGAAGGCCTAATGCGCATCTGGGACAAGATTCCCGAAAACGAAGAGCGATATATGGGTGTTGAGGACTTCGAAGGCCGTTATCGCAACGTGTGGAATGTGTTCAGCATCGACTACAGCTACATGTTTGCCTCCACCTACGGCACCTACTACAACAACTCCACGCTGTCCACAATCATGAACTATGCCAACATGCGCAAGCCTGGCAACCTTTGGGGGCCGTCGCATGAGATGGGTCACAACCATCAGGCAAGCATCAACGTCATTGGCGCAACGGAGAGTTCGAACAATATGTTCTCGAACATCAATACCTTCGAGCAGGGCATAGCTGCAAGTCGTCGCGACGGACCGTCGGAGAACTTCAACCAGCTGGCAAAACAGAATCCTTGGACGACACGAGACATCTGGCTAACCACGTCCATGTACTACCAGTTGTACCTCTACTTCCATGTACAGCATCACGACGACAACTTCCTGCCGAACCTCTTCCGCAAGATGCGTAAGAACCCAATAGACAAGAGTGGCAGCGGCGCTAAGGACTATCTGCATCTGGCTAAGATGATATGCGATGTTGCCAAGGCTGACCTCAGCGAGTTCTTCGAAGCCTACGGCATGTTCATACCTGTCAGCAATGTGGAGGTTGGCGACTATTCTACCTACTACGTTACCACCACCCAGACCCAAATCACTTCTGCCAAGAAGTACATGCAGAAGTATGAGAAGAAGCTCGGCAACATCATGTTCATCGACGATCGTGTCATCACGCACCCAGCCATCGTCGACAACATCTTCGAGGGAAAGCCATCAGGCACAAATCGTGTGCCGCATAGCGATGAGGCAAAGAACCAGTTCCTCATGAGCAGTCCCAGTGCTACATATGTGGGTGGTGACTACACACTCTTTACAGCAGACGCTACGCCCAGCACAGATGACTACTATGTGCTAAGCAATAACAAGAAGACCATTGAGTTCAAGGGTACTAACTATGCCGGCCATAAGTTCTACGATGCCGACGGCAACCTCATCTATGCTACCGTTCTCAAGAAGGTCGCACTGCCAAAACGCGTGACAGACATAGGTGTTGACAACCTGCGTGTCGTTACGGCCAACTACGACATGAGCGACACCGAATGTACCGACACCAAACCCGACCCCAGTGCCGTTCGCGACATCGTCACGGGTCAGGTGCTCACTGGCAAGGTGGTCTATGACCTCACAGGACGCCGTGTTGACAATGTCACCCGTGCCGGAATGTATATCGTAAATGGAAAGAAAGTCTTCGTCAAGTAAAAAAAGTGTGAAAAATGAGAAAGTGAAAAGTGAAAAGCAAATTTCACTTTTCACTTTCTCGCTTCTCGCTTTCTTCCTTCTCGCTTGGGTATGGGCCTCGTGGTGGATGGGCGACATCTTCCGCGTGGCCTATGAACAATCTTTCTTCGCCTCTGATGCCACGCTGATGCATTTCCTGCTTCAGAAGTCCTTCGGATGGCTGTGGCTTGCAGGGCGTGCCTTGCTCACGTTATACCATTGGCCTCTGCTTGGTGGCCTCTTGGTGACACTAATGCTCACAGCCACGACATGGAGCATGGCCAAGCTGCTACGTGGTGATGGACATTCTCCATTTTACATTTTACATTTTACATTATCCATCCTTCCCGCTTGTGCGTGGATGTCTTGGACAGCATGGACAGGCCTTAATCTGTTCTATGAGACAGAGCCTGGCCGCACGCTTGGTGTGTTGCTGGTGATGTTCATTGTCAGTGCAGCGATAGCATTGATTGTCAGATTAATCAGAGGCAAAGCAGCTCAAGAACAGCAGCACAGCGAACAGGATAATAGGAATAATATCACCTTATCCCTTATCCCGTATTTCTTATCCCTTGTTCTCAGCTTTGCTATTCCAGTTGCCATTACTCATCTGCGCCATCCCTATGCACGTCCCGTCACACGAATGCAGGTGCAGTTGCTTCACGATGACTGGAAAGGAATGGTTGCTACGGCCCATGACAACGCCACGCTCAGCTATCGTCCGCTGGCGGCGTACTACGCCATAGCCCTTGTACATACAGGGCATCTCACGGATGCTCTCTTCGACATTCGTCTGGATTACGACAGCTTATATTTGTATAACTATAGTCGTAAGCCAGACAATGGCACAAACTACTATCTGGTGGATTGTGATTACACGACTGGCCTCTTCCGCGCTGCTACACACAAGGCTATGGAGCACCTGACGATGAATGGGCCTACGCTGTACTCACTCAAACATCTCACGCGGTTGGCATTGTTAGATGACGCTTGGTCGTTGGCTCGCAAGTATTTGAGCATTATTGACAAGGCACCTTTTGAGTCAGACTTTGTATCGCACTACAGTGCCATGCTCGACAACCCAGATGCCGTAGCTGCTGACCCTGAGTTCGCTTTGTTGCGGCGTACGGAGCCTGTGATAGACAGCTTTGAAAGCCAACATCAGGAGCCCACTTTCCTCGGTTACACAGCTACGCTCACTGCCGGTCGAACGCCAGATGCCCTCATGCAGAGCATCATGGCTAACCTCTACAGCAAACGTATGCCTGATTTCCTCATGCGATGCGAGCCGCTTGTGGGGTCGATGCCCCCTCGCACCATTGCCGAGGGTCTCGTTACGCAGTGTGTCAAGAACCCCGACATCCTCAAGGCATTCCCGCAGCTGCAGATGAACGCGCAGATATATCGTGGCTTCCTGCAGAACGTGCAAAGTGCTATGACAGACCGACCCGCACATGCTCGTGAACTCTTTGACAGCTACCGCGGATACTATCCATACTATTACTTCTTCGGCAACCTCAAAGCTACTCGAAAGGCCACTGACAAAGAACACGCATCGTCTAACGTTGGCGTGAACTAATTGCTGTGGACATGATAAATAATAAATAATAAATGATAGAGAATAGACCCATATCCCTTTCAACTCATCGCGGCCACACACGTGATGGACTGTTATTTGTTATTTATCAGTTAGTGATTATCATCACCATTTCAGTTCTCACAGCCTGCACAAGCAAACCCACATCAGTGCCGACAAGTTTCATCGATGTGCAAGACAGCCTGTGTATCTACCCCGACTATCGTGATGTCACCGTTCCAGCTAACATCGCTCCACTCAATTTCATTGTCACAGATGCTGAGGCAACAGAGTTCGTTGCTAATATTGGTGAGCTTGTGTGTGGTGCCACGTCTGATGGCAAGATGGGCTTCGACGCGGCAGTGTGGCATCGGGTCTTGTCTGGTGCAAAGGGTCAAAGCCTCGCAGTCAATGTCTATGCCCATCGTAAGGCTGGATGGGTGCGTTATCCATCATTCAACATCTCTGTGGCACAGGAGGATATTGACCCGTATCTGTCTTACCGTCTCATAGAGCCTGGCTATGAGCTATATCGCCAGCTCGGGTTATATCAACGCGACCTAACATCCTTTGACGAACAGGTTATCTACGAGAACAACCGTGTGTTCGAAGATGACCATAACCATTGCATCAACTGTCACACCTATCAGAACTACGACAGTCAGCGCACCTTGTTCCACGTTCGTGCTGCACATGGTGGAACTGTAGTCACTAATGGGAGCGAAGCTCATAAGATAGCTATTAAGCATGACAGCATTCTTGGAGCAGGAGTATACCCATCATGGCATCCCACGCTGCCGCTGGTGGCCTTTTCCTCCAATAAGACAGGACAGGTCTTCCACATGCTACATGCCGAGAAGATAGAAGTCCTCGATGAAGCCTCAGACCTCATCCTTTATGACGCAGAGACAAATGCTGTGGGCAATATCCTGCGAACCGATCGCATGTTGGAAACATTTCCATGCTGGTCGCCGGATGGCACGCGTCTATACTACTGTGCTGCCGAGATGCCAACTTCCATTCCTGAGGACCACACGGCAATGGATATAGCAATGCGTTACGACAGCTTGCTTTATAACATTTACTCCATGCCCTTTGATGCTGCAACACGTCAGTTCGGCAAACCACGCATTGAGGTTGATGCTGCCTCGATGGGCCGCAGTGCCAGCGTGCCACGCATCAGCCCCGATGGACGCTACCTACTCTTCACTCTCGGTGATTACGGACAGTTTCATATATGGCACAAGAGTGCAGATTTAGCAATTGTACGATCAGACGATTTTGCTGCGTCTGAACTACAATCGTCAAATTGTAATTTGTTAGATTGTGAAATTCTAAACAGTCCCGCCCCTGAGAGCTACCACACATGGTCGTCAAATGGCCGGTGGATAGTCTTTGCCAGTCGGCGCGACGATGGCGACTTCACGCGCATATATATAGCGTATTTCGATGCAGACGGCCATGCGCGCAAACCATTCTTGCTGCCACAACGTGACCCGGAATACAACACTCTATTGCTGAAGAGCTACAATGTTCCCGAGCTGTCGCGGAACGCTGTCTGCATCAGCCAGAGCCAATTGGAGCATGTCGTCCTACATACTGAGGCCGAGACAGCACAATATAGTCCTATATCAAACGTTTATTAGTTATAGATAAGTACGTTGCCGTATCACGGCGACCATAACAAGAAGTAATATCACTAAACATTAAACACTAAACAATTATGCGAGTAATCATTGAACCTAATTACGATCAGATGTCCCAGTGGGCAGCTGACTATGTTGTCGCACGTATCAACGCTGCCCAACCCACGGCAGAGAAGCCTTTTGTCCTCGGTCTGCCAACAGGCTCTAGTCCTATCGGCATGTACAAGGCTCTGGCTAAGGCTAACAAGGAAGGCCGCGTCTCTTTTAAGAACGTCCTCACCTTCAACATGGACGAGTACGTCAACCTCCCCGAGAGTCACCCCGAGAGCTACCACAGCTTCATGGCCACCAATTTCTTCGACCATATTGACATCCCCAAGCAGAACATCCATATCCTCAACGGCAATGCTAAGGACCTTGCTGCCGAGTGCGCACATTATGAGCAGATGATTGAGGAAGCCGGAGGCATAGACCTCTTTATTGGAGGCATTGGTCCCGACGGACACATCGCTTTCAATGAGCCTGGTTCAAGTCTCAACAGCCGCACACGCCAGAAGACCCTCACCACCGACACGCGTGTGGCCAACAGCCGTTTCTTTGGCGGAAAGCCCGAGGATGTGCCTGCCACAGCCCTCACCGTGGGCGTGGGCACTGTGATGGCTGCACGTGAGGTGCTCATCCTCTGCAACGGTCACAACAAGGCGCGTGCCCTGCAAGCTGCTATTGAGGGTCCCGTCACACAGTGGTGGACCATTAGCGCCCTGCAGATGCATCCTCACGGCATCATCGTCTGCGATGAGGCTGCCACAGAGGAAATCAAGCACGGTACCTACAAGTACTTCAAGGACATCGAAAAGGACAATCTCTAATATCTTACCGTGTGACGGTAAATGTCATTGCGCCCTGTCAGGGCATTAGCACATAGCCCAGGGCATAGCCCTGGGTTTATGTGCAGATTGGTGAAAGCACTTGAGGCTTATATAATGCTATTGTAAAATCGTAAATCATACTTCTGTGTCATTAATTGAATCAATCATTGCCCGTGCGCAGGCCAATCGCCAGCGTATCGTGCTGCCCGAGGCAGAAGAGGAGCGCACGCTGTGTGCCGCTGACCGGGCTTTGGCCGACAAGTTGGCCGACATAATCCTTATCGGTAATCCAGCCAAGGTGCAGGCTTTGGCAGAGAAGAACGGACTGACGCATATTGGCGAGGCCACGCTCATCGACCCTGAGAACTACGAGCGTTCGGAGGAGATGGCCACGTTGCTCTGTGAACTGCGCAAGAAGAAGGGTATGACCATCGAGCAAGCCCGTGAACTGGTGAAGAATCCGCTTTATCTGGGTTGCATGATCATCAAGACCGAGGGCGCTGATGGACAGATTAGCGGTGCCCTCTCGACCACAGGTGAGACGCTGCGTCCTGCATTGCAGATCATCAAGTGTGCTCCTGGCATTACTTGTGTCAGTGGTGCTATGCTGCTTATCACGCAGAAACCCGAATATGGCGAAAACGGTGTGCTTGTTGTTGGTGACGTAGCAGTTACGCCGATGCCCGATGCTGACCAGTTGGCACAGATTGCCGTGTGCACAGCTCAGACGGCGAAGAGCGTAGCAGGCTTCGACGATCCGCGTGTAGCCATGTTGAGTTTCTCCACCAAGGGCAGTGCCAAGCATGAAGTGGTGGACAAGGTCATTGAGGCAACACGTCTTGTGCATGAGCGCGAGCCGCAGCTGAAGGTTGACGGCGAACTGCAGGCCGATGCTGCTCTCGTTCCTGGTGTGGGCTCTAAGAAAGCTCCCGGCAGTGACATCGCAGGCAAGGCCAATGTCCTTGTGTTCCCCAACCTCGAAGTGGGCAACATCGCCTACAAACTTGTGCAGCGCCTTGGTGACGCCATTGCCATTGGTCCAATTCTCCAGGGTATAGCCCGTCCTGTCAATGACCTCAGCCGCGGCTGCAGCATTGAGGACATTTACTATTTGATTGCCATCACAGCTTGTCAGGCAATGGATGCGAAGTAGCGTGTATTTCATCATAAAAAGATAACATGAAAATATTAGTTCTAAACTGTGGTTCGTCGTCCATCAAATATGCTTTGTACGACATGGACGACCAGAGCGTCGTCACCAGTGGCGGCATTGAGAAGATAGGTCTGCCCGATTCGTTCATAAAGATTAAGGCCAAGGGCCAGAAAGTGCAGTTTGACGCCCCAGTGCCTGAACACACTGCCGGCGTGCAGCTCATTTTCAAGGTGCTCACTGAGGGCGAACTGGCTGTCATCAGTGACCTGCATGAGATTGACGCTGTGGGCCATCGCATGGTGCATGGCGGTGAGAAGTTTTCACAGAGTGTGTTGCTCACTCCCGAGGTGATGGAGCAGTTCGCTGCATGCAATGATCTCGCGCCCCTGCATAATCCAGCGAATATCAAGGGCGTGAATGCTGTCAAGGCTTTGCTGCCCGACCTGCCTCAGGTAGGCGTGTTTGACACAGCTTTTCATCAGACGATGCCCGACTATGCCTATATGTATGCCTTGCCATACGAGCTGTATTCCAAGTACGGCGTGCGTCGCTATGGCTTCCACGGCACCAGCCACCGTTATGTGTCGCAGCGTGTGTTGGAGTTCCTGGGCATGAAGAAAGAAGGCTCGCGCATCATCACGTGCCACATCGGTGGTGGTGCCAGCATCGCAGCTGTGAAGGATGGCAAGGTTATTGACACGTCGATGGGTCTTACTCCGCTCGAAGGTCTGATGATGGGTACACGCTCTGGCGACATTGATGCAGGTGCCGTGACGTTCCTCATGGATAAGCTTGGCCTCGACACTAAGGGCATCTCTGCGCTGCTTAACAAGCAGAGCGGTTTGCTTGGTGTCAGCGAGGGACGCAGCGACTTCCGTGACATCCTGGCTGGCATTGCCGAGGGCAATGACCATGCACGTCTGGCCAAGGAGATGTACACCTATCGCATCAAGAAATATATTGGCTCCTATGCTGCTGCAATGGGTGGCGTCGATGTCATCCTATTCACCGCTGGTGCCGGAGAGAACCAGTGGGAGGTTCGCGAGGGCGCCACAAAGGGGCTGGAGTTCCTTGGTGTCGAAGTTGACGAGCAGAAGAACCATGCCTGCCGCGCCAAGGAAGCCATCATCAGCACAGATGCATCTAAGGTCAAAGTCTGCGTCATACCCACTGACGAGGAACTGATGATAGCCCTCGACACCTTGGCTATCGTTGGCAAGTAAGGACATCTCCTTTTAACAAATTGCAAATTACACGAATCTTTCCACTTGCAATAGCGGAGAGATTCGTGTAATTTGTATAATTCGTTGAGTGAGAAAAGTTATCTACGGCTGTGTATCGCCTTCGATATAGTTCTCCATCCACAGGTGTTCTCCATCAAAGACTGCGTAGGTGAATCGTTCTATCCAGTCTCCGAGGATGAGCATGCGTGTTGTGTGCGAGAGTATCAGATCGAGTTCAATGTGTCGATGTCCGAAAATGAAGTAGTTTACTAACGGGTGTGTGCGCAGATAATCTTTTGCAAACAGCACCAGTGGCTCCTTGTCTTCGCCGCAATACGGCTGCGGTCCCAGCCGTTCGTGCTTGCGTCGGCTGTGTGCTGCCCATGTGAGGCCAAGCTCTATGCCCCATCGCGGATGCAGCATGGCGAAGAGCCTTTGACACACTTTGTTGTGAAACACAGCTCTCAGGAACTTGAACTTCTGGTCAGGATCTCCGAGCCCGTCGCCATGTGCAAGAAAGAAGACCTTGTCTGCCAGCTCTATGGTCTCGGGTTGGCGATGTATCGTGGCGCCGCATTCCGTATGCAGATAGTCACCGCACCACAGATCGTGGTTGCCGGTGAAGAAATGCACCTCCACGCCGAGATCGGTGAGTTCACTCACCTTGCCCAGCAAACGTGTGTAGCCCTTTGGCACACATAGGCGGTATTCATGCCAAAAGTCGAACATGTCGCCGAGCATATATACGGCTCCGGCCTTCTCCTTGATACTGTCGAGGAAGCGAACCAAGCGTCGCTCCTGCGTGCGCCCGTGTGGTATGGCGCGGCAGCCGAGGTGTGCGTCTGTTATGAAGTAAATAGGTTTCATGGATGTGGTTTTTACTATAGCAATCCGAGTTCCAACTTGGCTTCTTCGGTCATCATGTCCTGTGTCCATTCTGGCTCGAAGACGAGGTTGACGTTCACAGTGGTAAGGCCTTCGATGTTCTCCAATTTCTGTCGCACGTCCTCGACGATAAAGTCGGCCATTGGGCATGATGGCGCCGTCATGGTCATGTCAACGTCAAGTTGTGTGAGCTCGTCGTTGAGCTCTATGCGGTAGATGAGCCCAAGGTCGTAGACGTTTACTGGTATTTCGGGGTCGAAGACTGTTTTCAGTCGTTCGATTATTAGTTCTTCGAGTTCGGTTCGAGACATGATATGGTGAAGTGTTGAAAGTTAAAGTTGGCCATTGTCGCGGTAGCTGTAGTAGTTGTCTGGCGTTACGATGACGTGATCCAGAAACCTTATGTCCATCAGCTTGGCAGCTTTGGACAGACGTTCCGTCAATTTGTTATCAGCGTTGCTGGGTCTTATGTTCCCGGATGGATGGTTGTGTATGAACGCAAAAGTCGTGGCGTGTCGCATGAGTGCCTCTCGCAGCATCAGGCGTATGTCGACATTTGTTTCTGCTATGCCTCCGCGGCTGATGAGGTACGGTCTTCCGATGACGCTGTGGTCCGCGCGCATATAGATGGCATATCCCTCCTCGTGCGGCAAGTCCTGCATGATGGGGTGCATGAGGTTGAATATGTCTTTGCTCGTCGCGATGTTTCTCTTCTCCTCGGCGGCCTCGAGTGCGCGTCGTTTGCCGAGTTCGCAGGCGGCGAGGATGGTGATGGCCTTTGCCGGCCCGAGGCCTTTGTATCGTGATGCCGTTAGCTCGGCTATGCTCATTCGTCCCAGCGTGCGCAAACTGTCGTCGCAGTCGGCCAGCAGTCGCTGCATGAGCTCTACGGCTGTCTCCTCGGGATTGCCTGAGCCAATGAGAATTGCCAGCAGCTCTGCTTTGGAGAGTGCTGCAGGTCCGCTGTTGGCAAGCTTCTCGCGCGGGCGGTCGTCGTATGGGAGGTCTTTAATGTTCAAAATGTTATTTTACATTTTACATTCTACATTCTATGAATAGAAGGACTTGTTGTCGCTGAAGGCGAAGCCCTCGCCTTTGCGTCGCAGG
This sequence comes from uncultured Bacteroidaceae bacterium, assembly GCA_905233465.1. GTDB lineage: Bacteria > Bacteroidota > Bacteroidia > Bacteroidales > Bacteroidaceae > Physcousia. The sequence goes on from CAJOEI010000009.1 coordinate 33,553, forward strand.
ATAAGGCGTTGCCAAGCGGCACGTATGAAGCCGCTGCCGTAGCCGTTGAGCTGTATGAACGAGGCAGGTATGGACAGCAGGCCTACTCGCAGGCTGCGGTTGCGCACCGAGGAGTCCACGAGTATGAGCAGGGAGTAAAGCAGCAATGGCAGCAGCGCGAGGCCCATCTGAGCAAGGCCAAAGAATATAACTACCATGCTCATGTTGCAGCCTTCATGTCGGATTGTGGCGAGCCCGAGACAGGTGAACAGCAATCCTGCAATGAAGATGGCAGCCAGCGTTGCGCAGAAGATGGTGAACATGGCCGGCAGCGCATGCACTGGCTTCAGCGTGCCCGGGTGCAGCAGTGTGAGGTTGATGCGTGCTATGCCTGAGTTGCGCACTTGACGGAAGAACTTGCTGAAGTCTGTACGCCGCTTGTGCCACACCCATGCTTCGGGGAAGAGCCGGCATGCAGCGCCGCTCTCCACTATGCGGTAGCTGAAATCGATGTCCTCGCCGAAGCGCATCTGGCGGAAGCCACCTAACTGTTGCCACAACGTGGCCCGCACACCCATGTTAAACGACCGGGGAAAGAAACGGTCGAGCTTCTTGCGTCCGCCGCGTATGCCACCCGTGGTGAGGAACGATGTCATAGCATAGTTGATAGCTTTTTGCGTGGGTGTGAAGTCGGGGTGTGCACGGTCCGGGCCTCCGAAAGCATCTGCTGGAACTTTCTGCAGCTCATCCTCTATGGCTGCAAGATATGCTGGAGGCAGGATGACATCAGAATCCAGCACGATGAAGTACTCGCCCTTGGCCCGCTCTGCGCCGAAGTTGCGTGCCGGGCCTGGCCCGCCGTTGGACTTGACATGATAGCTGATGTCCAATGTGGCAGCGTGGTGGCGACACACGTCGTCGCACGTCACTGTCGAACCGTCTTCGACAACGATGACCTCAAAGTCCTTCTGCGTCTGTGCTTCGAGCGAAGCCAGCAGTTCCTCGACCTCATCGGGGCGGTTGTAGACGGGGATTATTATGGAGAAACGTTTATTTCCCATTGTAAGTACCCATGAAGTATATGGTTCCTGTGGTGCGTTCGGTGATGAAGTATGCAAATGGATGGTCGGCCGTGAAATAGATGGGCTCGGGATCCAGGCTTGGGCCACATGAGGTTTCGCGCATCTCGATGACAGTTATTGCAGCTGCCTTGGTGCCAAGCTCGGCGACCTCTATGCGCGCTTTCTGGAAGATACGGCTGATGTATAGCTCGCTCTCGTTGACGATGCCGTCGAAAGTGGCTAAGTCCTGATTGAATGCCAGATTGATTCCCATCTGCTGGAGATGGCCGTTGAGCTCAGTCTTCACATCGGTGGTGAAGCGTGGTAATGTCAGGTCCACGAGCTCGTAGCCGTATGTTGTGGCTATGCTGCGCAATTCTGTGGCTGTGAGGTTCTTGAGCATATCCTTGAGCGACACTCCCTCGCGCGGCAGCAGCACGGTCATACCAAAGGTGCCGTTGCCGTATGGCAGCCGCACGGCCTGATACTTGTCTGTCTCGGCGTATTGCATGTTTTTGGTCTGATGCATCAGTTTGACAGAGTCTGTTGCGCGTCGCTTACGATTGCTGTCGGTGTAGAAGGCCCCTTCGTTTGTAGAGTGTTCACTGAACTGATACATCCATTTTCCCTCCATGTATATGGCGTTCAGCAGATAGGCCACGGCCTCGGCTTTCAGCTCATTGAGCACAGCTGGAATCATACCGTCGGTCTGGCGCTTGCCCCATGCGTTGATGTGTTCGAGCGATGCCGGTGCGCTGAAGTCCAGCGTCTCGATGTCGGCATCATAGTATGAGTGTAGCAGGTCGACATAGTCCTGCTGCATCGTGAAGTTCTTCAGCGAGTTGAGGTAGAAGGCGTTGGCGATGTTGAATCGTGTGGCAGTGTCAGCCTGCAGAGTGTTTTGCATGATAGTGGCACATAGTGTGGCCACAGCGTATGGCTGGCTGTCGTCCAAGCCCAGAACCTGCATAATCTCGTTGCGTGTCTGGCCCGAGGCACCGTCGGCGGCAAAGGCCAGTGCCATGGACATGCTCAGCGGCGAGAAGACAGTGCTCTCGTCGTTGGCTGCTAAGCGCTGCAGCAGTTGCAGCGCCATGTCGTTGTTGCTATTGATGCTTGCCTGCTGCTGTTCGGTGACAGTGAAGTTGCCATCTACGCTGACAGCTGAGGCATAGTGAACTGCCGTGCGTGTGGGCTCGCCTGGCTCTTCACTTGGGTTGTCGATATTTGGGCTGTCGCTGTTGCAGCTGCAGGCAGCGATGCACACGCACATGAGCAGTGGAATGACGGGTTTCATGGATAGAAGAGTTTTAATAACGCACAAGTTCCACCGCCGGAGGCTTGTTGCTCTCCGTCGGCGGAACTCGTTATCAGGTTGTAATGCTGAGGGTTATGCCTTGACGCGGCCGAGATAGCTGCCGTCGCGGGTGTCGACCTCCACAATCTCGCCTTCGTTAATGAACAGAGGCACGCGAATCTCGGCACCTGTCTCCACCTTTGCGGGCTTGAGCGTGTTGGTGGCGGTGTCGCCCTTCAGACCGGGTTCTGTCCATGTGATGGCGAGCTTGACCTTCACGGGCACGTCGGCGTAGAGCACTGTCTCGGTGGAAGCATCAGTGACGACTTCCACGTTCTCGCCCTCCTTCATGAAGGCTACGCCGTTGATCTGATCCTTTGGAATGGGAATCTGCTCGAAGGTCTCGTTGTTCATGAAGATGTAGTCTTCACCCTCCAGGTAGAGGAACTGGTATGAGCGGCGCTCGACGCGCACGTCTTCCAGCTTCTCGCCGATGTTGAAGCGGCGCTCGAGCACGTTGCCAGAGACAACGTCCTTCAGAGTGGTGCGCATGATGGTGTTGCCCTTGCCGGGTTTCACATGGAGAAAGTCGATGCAGAAGTAGAGCTTGCCATCCATGCGGATGCATGTGCCCTTCTTGATGTCTTGAGAGTTAATCATATAATTATAATAAAATGTATAATGTTAAATGTAAAATATATGCTTTCTGCTTGAAATCGGGTGCAAAGGTAGTGCAAATTAGTGAAAATGCCCAAATTATTGAACGAAATCTTGCGTGAATGAAAAAAAGTATCTACTTTTGCAGCCCGAAACAAACAAAAATCAAGATAAAAGACAATGAAACGTACATTCCAACCCCACAACAGAAGAAGAAACAACAAGCATGGCTTCCGCCAGCGCATGCTTACCGCTAACGGTCGCCGAGTGCTGGCAGCACGCCGTGCCAAGGGCCGCAAGAAGCTCACCGTTTCCGACGAGCGCCACGGCAAGTAAAGAATTCCCGTTAACACGTTAATTCGTTAACACGTTAACAGATTACCATTAACCCGCGCGTAGGCGCACATGAGTAATGGGGCAATCTGCTAACGTGTTAATTTGTTTAAGTAGGTTAGTATGTCTGTATTGAAGAAGCTGTTCAGCCCACTGATATGGGGCAACCTGCTGGCGATGGCCGTCGTCATTGTACTGGTGTTCATTGGCGTGTGGAAGGGCATGGACATCTATACCCGCCACGGTGAAGGAGTGCCCGTGCCGAATGTCGTGGGCATGATGGAGAGCGACGCACGCTATGCTCTGGGGCGCTTGGGCCTGACGGCAGTAATCGTCGATTCGGCCTTCAACAAGTCTGCGCCTGCTGGCAGCATACTCGAACAGATGCCTGCCGAAGGCAGCCGTGTCAAGGCTGGGCGCGAGATATATCTCACCGTGAACTCCGAGGACACGCCGACAATGCCCATCCCGGACATCGCCGACAACAGCTCGCTGCGAGAAGCCGAGGCCAAACTCAAGGCTATGGGCTTCAAGCTCGGGCCGATAGAGTATGTTGCTGGTGAGAAGGACTGGGTCTACGGCGTGAAGAGTCGTGGCCGCAACGTCTACAGTGGCGAACGTGTGCCCATCGACGTGCCCATTGTGCTGCAGGTTGGCAATACGGGAGACGACATCTCTGGCTTTGCCACAGAACAGGATGAATGGACCGACGAAGCCGACCAGACTGTAGAGTCAGAGGATAATGGCATTGAGGTCTTTGAATAACATTGACATACAGGATTCACTGGATTATCCAGATGACCCTGATGTGCAGGATGATATAATCATACAGCCATCGGCTGATGGTGAGCTCTATGAGCATCGCCGTGTGGAGGCCGACCGTGGTCAGACACCGCTGCGTGTAGACAAGTTCCTGATGGAGCACTTGCACGACACCAGCCGTGCACGCATACAGCGGGCAGCAGAGGCCGGATGCATACACGTCAACGGCAAGCCTGTGAAGAGCAACTACCGTGTGCGGCCGTTGGACGTGGTCACACTGATGCTCGACCATCCCCACATCGAGACAAGCATCGAGCCCGAAGACATCCCGCTTTGTGTGGTCTATGAAGACAGCGACCTGCTCGTGGTCGACAAGCCTGCCGGACTGGTGGTGCATCCGGGCGTGGGCAACTACACCGGCACGCTGGTCAACGCCTTGGCTTGGCATCTGCGCAACAACCCCGACTATGACCCCAACGACCCCAGCGTGGGTCTTGTGCATCGTATAGACAAGGACACGAGCGGTCTGCTCGTGGTGGCAAAGACACCGGAGGCCAAGACCGACCTCTGCCAGCAGTTCTTCGTGCACAGCACGCGTCGTGAATACAATGCCCTCGTGTGGGGACGCATGGACGGTAACGAAGGGCGCATAGAGGGCAATATCGCCCGCGACCCGCGCGACAGGCAGCGCATGACGGTGTTGCCGCCTGGCAGCGAACAGGGCAAGGAAGCCGTGACACACTGGCGTGTGTTGGAGCCTCTGGCCTATGTCGCATGGGTTGAATGCCGTTTGGAGACAGGACGCACGCACCAGATACGTGCACATATGAAGAGCATCGGTCATCCTCTCTTTGCCGATGAGCGCTACGGCGGAATGGAGATCTTACGTGGTCAGGACAGTGCCACATATCGCGCCTTTGTGCGCAACTGTTTTGAGGTGTGCCCGCGTCAGGCATTGCACGCTCGCACACTGGGCTTCCGCCATCCGCGCACAGGCGAGCAGCTCTTCTTCGAGAGCCCCCTGCCCGCCGACCTGACAGAGTTACTTAACAAATGGCGTGCCCTCGCGCGTACATTATTATAATATACCTATGAAGAAGATTGTTGCAATAGTTTGCGGCGGCGACAGCTCGGAGCATGATGTGAGCCTGCGCAGCGCCCAAGGCATAGAAAGCTTCCTGGACAAGGAGCGTTTTGACGTATATATTGTGGAGATGTGCGGCCTGACATGGGAGGTGCATCTGCCTGACGGCACGCGTGCAGCCGTGAGCCGTGAGGACTTCTCTTTCGTCGTCGGCGATCAGCGCGTGCAGCCCGATTTCGCATACATCACCATCCACGGCACGCCCGGCGAGGACGGACGCCTGCAGGGATATTTCGACCTCATACACATGCCCTACAGCACCAGCGGCGTGCTTGTGGAAGCCATGACCTTCAACAAGTTCACGCTCAACCAATATCTGAAGGGTTTTGGCGTGAGTGTGGCTGAGAGTCTCGTCGTCAGGCGCGGCAACGAAGACCTTGTCACCGACGACGAGATACTGCAGCACATTGGCCTGCCATGTTTTGTCAAGCCCAATGCTGGCGGCAGCAGCTTCGGCGTGACCAAGGTGAAAACCCTCGACCAACTGCGGCCGGCAATACGTTGTGCCATGAATGAGAGCGACGAAGTGATGGTAGAGGCTTTCATGCCGGGCACAGAGCTCACTTGCGGATGCTACAAGGTGACGGGCAAGGAAGTCGTCTTCCCTGTCACCGAGGTGGTAACACACAACGAGTTCTTCGACTACGATGCCAAGTACAATGGTTCTGTCGATGAGATTACTCCCGCCCGCATCAGCGACGAGCTGCGCGACCGCGTGCAGGCGCTGACAAGTGCCATCTACGACATACTTGGTTGCTCGGGCATCATACGCATAGATTACATCGTCACACATGTTGAGGACAACGGACGCCAACGCGAACGCATCAACATGCTGGAAATCAATACCACACCAGGCATGACGGCCACAAGCTTCATACCCCAGCAGGTACGCGCCGCAGGCCTGGACATCAAGGACGTCCTCACTGAAATCATCGAAGACAAGCTATGAACAGCAATCAGATTCCCGAAGAATTCAAGGACATACGTCCATATACCCCCGACGAGTTGCCGCGGGTGTTTGACGAGCTGCTGCATGACCCGCAGTTCTTGCCGATACTGGACCATGTCATGCCAGACGTGCCCAGACCGTATCTGGTGCAGCAGCTTGCGCACTGCACCACCAGTCTTGATGTGCAGAAGATGTTCTTCTATCCGCTTGTGCGTCGCATCATCGACGAGTGTTCCGACGGAGCCGAACTGTCTGTGCCTGAGGACTTCGACCGTCAGCAGCCGCACACCTTCATCACCAACCATCGCGACATCGTACTCGACTCGGCATTGTTGAGCTATATGCTTGTGGCCAATGGATTCCCCACAACAACTGAGATTGCCATCGGCGACAATCTGCTGATATATCCGTGGATAAAGAAGCTGGTGCGCATCAACAAGTCATTCATCGTCCAGCGTTCGTTGCCCATGCGCGAGCTGCTGCGCGCCTCGCAGGTCATGAGCCGCTATATGCACTTCGTCATCAGCGAGAAACGCGACAACATCTGGATTGCGCAGCGCGAGGGACGTGCCAAGGACAGCGACGACCGCACTCAGGACAGCATCCTCAAGATGATGGCTATGGGTGGCGAAGGCAGCATCGTGGAGCGTCTGCGCAGTCTCAACATCACGCCGATGGCGCTCTCCTACGAATACGACCCCTGCGACTTCCTCAAGGCACAGGAGTTTCAGCAGAAACGCGACATCGAGGGCTTCCGCAAGAGCCCTGACGACGACCTCCGCAATATGCAGACGGGCATCTTCGGACGCAAGGGACGCATTCATTTTCAGGCAGCACCGTGCATCAATGCCTGGCTCGACACCATACCTGCCGACACGCCCAAGACAGAGATCTTCCATCTCATTGCGCAGCATATCGATGCGGAGATATTCCGAAGCTACCGCCTCTTCCCCGGCAACTATGTGGCTGCCGACGAACTGGCTGCAGCACCCGCACATGCAGACCATTATACATCAGCAGAGCGCGAGGCGTTTCTTGAATATGTAGATGCGCGCGTGGCAAAGGTCGAACTGGCTCAACCCGACAAAGCTTATCTGCGTGAACGCATCCTGACAATGTACGCCAATCCAGTGCTGAATTCAAGCCGTTGAACATTGACCATTGACCATACGCGGCTATGCCGCAGTTTAAAGTTTAAGGTTTAAAGTTTAAAGAAAATTGTAAATCGTCAAATCGTAAATTACATGGGATTCTCCATTGACCATTGTCCATTGTCCATTGTCCATTGTCCATTTCGTATTGTCCATTGTCCATTGTCCATTTTGCATTTTGCATTGTCCATTGTCTTATTGTGCAGTATGACCTCGTGCAGTGACGACGATGACGAAGTCTATCCGTCGCTCATCTCCGACTTTGTCATGGCTCAAAGCAACAGCGAGGGGCATGTGTCCTTTATCCTGACGGACGATGGCCAGCGCTATGCCGTGGAGAATAACATCAGCGGTATGTCTGCCGACACCGTTGCACGTGCAATATGCAGCTATGTGATTCTGCAGGAGCCCACCAATATCCCATCTATTCTCGTATACTCCATTACAGGCATACCTGTGATGTACAACTGCACATCGCTGCCTTCCATCCACCGCGATCCGACCGACGTTGCCGGTGTATGGTCGAGTGGGGGATATATCAACTTGCATCTGTTGCCGCTCACGCAGGGCAAATTCCAGAATTGGGGATTTATCGAGGATTCCCTCAGCGCCAATGATGCCGGCACTACTACACACCACCTGTCCATCTACCACGAGCAGCTCAACGACCCCACCTCCTACACAGGGCATATCTATGCTTCTATCAGTCCCGATAGCCTGCGCGAAGCCCATCCTGCCGGCGATAGCATCCTCTTGAGCATCAACACCTTCAAGGGCCCCATGTCGTGGCACTTTGCCCTGCCGCTGGTCCATTGACCATTGACCATTGAGCATTGAAAGTTGAGAGTTGACCATTGAAAGTTGAAATAAATCGGACTCCGGGCTTTGCTCGTTTTAAAGGCAATAATAACGAAGATAATTACTCAATCGTAAATAAATCGTAAATTGTCAAATCGTCAATTAAATGGGATTGTGAATTCTGTATTGTGAATTAGTCCCCATCGTCCATTGACCATTGAAAGTCACCGCGCAGCCCAATTGTGCATTGTGAATTATGAATTGTGAATTGTCTTCAGTTGTGCATTGTGAATTATGAATTGCAATAAATGGTTTCTCTTCGCCGTACTGATTATTTGCGGCACGGCCAGCTTTGCTTCATGCTCCACAAAGGAGGATGTCACAGCGGAGCAGAGCAATATATCGATTATTGCCGACCGAGTTTGGGCCTTCAGCCAGAGCCACCCAGACGGATTCACGCTCGACATCCGCACCATGACGGAGCCGACGAAAGGCATTGCCGTCAGCTATGCTGCCACGCAACACAGTCACAGCCGCGAGCAGCTTGACTCTGTGGTGAGCCATGCCCTGCAGCACGACGGATACGTGGGCGGATGGCTCAATAGCAAGGATGGACTTTATTACTTCGACAGTGCACGGCTATTTTCCGAAGACTCCCTGAAGGCTGCTATTCTTTTTGGACGGGCGGGCGGACAGCATTCTGTCTATATCCTCTCGGCGGATGTGGAAGTTCCTGTTGAGGGCAAGGTGGCAGGGATTCTTGATCGTGACACCATCTTCTTCGGCACCACTGGCGACTATCGTCCTCTGTCCTTCCGCGAGGATGACGGGACATATTGGGGCTTTGGCATTGAAGTGGCTGGTGAGATTGCCAGTCGATTGGGTGTTAACATCCGTTTTGTTCCCACCTCATGGCCCACGCTGTCGGCCGACGTTCAGGCAGAGCCACAGTTGTTTGACCTCGCCATCGGCGGCATCACCATCACCGATGCCCGTCGCGAGACGATGCTGATGAGCGACGGCTATCTGGCCAATGGCAAGACTATCCTGTGCCGTGCAGCCGATGCAGATCGCTATAAGTCTTTAGAAGACATTGACAAGCCAGAGGTGCGTGTGATGGTGAATCCTGGCGGGCTGAATGAGAAGTTCGCCCACGAGAACCTCACTCACGCCACCATCATCGTACACCAGAGAAATGAGGAAATTCCGTCGCTCGTGGCCGAGGGCGTGGCCGACGTGATGATAACCGAGATCACCGAAGCACCATATTACGTGCAGGCCGACTCCCGATTAGCAGCCCCGCTGATAGACGATCCGTTTAATCATGGCGAAATCGGCATCCTGATGCGTAAGGGACAGGAAGACCTGCTTGCTTTGGTTAACGCCGCTATCCGCCAGATGAAGGCTGACGGCACTCTACACCAGCTACATGAGAAGTACGGCTTGCACTATGCCTACAACTCATTTCACTAGCCCTTCACACATCATTTCCCATCAGAAGATATACACTTCATCGTCAGTTTGTGGTGCATCAGCTTCGCAAGGTCGATGCCGTGGGCATCAGATAATGGTAGCCAGCCATTTCAATGGCTGGTTTTGTGTTTGTTGAGAATAAGCGTGCCGTAGGTACGCGATATGATTATGATGATACGTACCTATCTCTGCTTCTTTGTGTCTCTGTGTCCAATTATTTAGAAGTTGCCTTAATTATGTGGACGATTTCATAGCCTCCTCTGGGGAAAAACACTTCATCGTCAGGACATGTCTTTGAGTCCACGCACACGGACTCATGAGTCCACGCACATGGACTCAAGAGTCCACGCACACGGACTCAAGAGTCCACGCACATGGACTCAATAATACATCCGTACGTTTTGGTCGCGACGTGTGGATGTATAGGTAGTAACGTATATATTTTTCATACCTAAGACCTGAGGACAAGTTTTTGTTTATTTCGTATTTTCAGATGTTATAAAATACGCACTTTTGTAAGTGAAATTATGTTAAATGGGACGAAATTCGCCGAATTTGCGGTAGATTTTTTTGAAATCTACCGAATGCCTATTTCTTGAATATCAAATCAATAACCACTAAATTCGGTAGATTCGGTAGATTTTCGGCACAAAAAAATATCTGTATGCAACTTTCTCCAGCTGAATTTGAAAGGAACAGAAAGGAATGGACTAGGAGTTATCAGGAATTGAAGGGACATACTTTTTATTACCAAAATCTGCCAATACTGACAACTTTTAGTCGTGAGGTTTGTCTTTGTCGTGGTCGCATTAAATATCTGCCACTATTGGCACTTTCTTATTCGGGAATGCCTGTAAAAAAGCTCTATTATCTCTGTCTCTGGCAAATTACCAGCAAATTAAACTCGATTTTAATTATCGCTGATTATCAGTATATTAGCTAAATTTGCATCCGTATTTTGATTGTTTCAGCAAATTGCCAGCAAATTAAATTATGCTCGAAGAGGAATGCGATTACATTGTCAAAATGATTTGTTTGTGACAGCTAAAAGAGCAAATACTTGATAAAATCATCAAATTTTCACTACAAACAATAAAATTATGTGTATTCTGCTGAATTTTGAATTAATTTTTGTAACTTTGCCGTCAAACAACAGTAATCTATTATGGCAAAATTAAATCGGATAAGAATCGTTCTAGCAGAACACGACCTAAACAACAAGTGGTTGGCAGATAAGCTTGGAAAGGATCAGGCAACTATTTCCAAGTGGGTCACCAATACCACCCAGCCAAGCCTTGAAGCACTTATTGCAATAGCAAATGCGCTTGAAGTGCCTGTGCAGGAGTTGGTGAGACAGGAAGAATTCAATCAAGAGAAATAAGTCGAAATGACGCACGAAGTAAGAGCAGAGCTAAAGTTTGTTTTGGCTATGCCTTGCAAGAAGGAAGAAGACGAAGTCAAATGATTACAAAAGACGAAATACAAGAACTGCTGCATAGCACGGAAACCTATCGTGTGGAGCGAACCACGTCAACAGGTGACATGGATAAGTTCCAAGAGGCCATCTGTGCCTTTGCCAATGACCTTCCAAACTCGCGAAAGAATGGCTACCTGATATTGGGTGCTTTCGACAATGGTGAGTTGTCATGTCTGAAGGTCACCGATGACTTGCTGAAGAAGATCGCTGCCATACGCAGCAATGGAAACATCCTGCCTATACCTGTTATGAGTGTTGATCGTTTCCAGTTCCCTGAAGGTGACTTGTTGGTTGCTGAGGTCAGTCCGTCCGACCTGCCTCCTGTGCGCTATCGTGGACGAACTTTTATTCGTATTGGTCCTCGTCGTGACATAGCAACGGAAGCTGAGGAGCGCATATTGGCAGAGCGTCGAATGTCTTTCATGGCCACATTTGACACCATGCCTTGTTTGGCTGCCAAACTGAATGATGTCAACACGGACTTGCTGCGCACAAAGTATCTGATACCGTTATTAGGCAATGAGTTAGTGGAATCTGATACTCGTCCCATCGAGGAACAGATGGCCGCTGTGGGCATGTATGACACAGAGCATCAATGCCCGACATACGCAGCGGTCGTTTTGTTTGGCAACAAGCCGCGCCGCTTCATGCCTGGCCTGTACGTGCAGTATGTATGCTTCAAGGGCGAGGACGTGACCAGTGAGGTTGAGAACGAAATGCAGTTGGAAGGCAATTATTGCGAACTGCTGCCACGTCTGGAATCTCTTTTGGAGTTGTCTGTCATCAAGAAGAAACCCGTTTTCGTTTCCATCCTACGTGAGGAGATGGTCAGCAATTACCCCTATCAGGCTATCCGAGAGCTGCTTCTCAACGCCTGTATGCACCGCGATATGCAGAGTAATACGCCACTTCGCTTTTATGAGTTTGCCTGCCATCTGGAGATTCTGAATGCTGGTGGCTTGTATGGCAATGCCCGTCCTGAGAATTTCCCACGCATCAATGATTATCGCAATCCGCTTGTAGCCAGTGCCATGAAGACGCTTGGCTATGTCAATATGTTCAATCGAGGTGTAGGACAAGTCCAGACTGACCTGAAAGAAAATGGCAACCTACCTGCAGAGTTCAACGTTAATCTTATCACGGCATTCAAGGTGGATGTGAAAGTTTCACAGAGCTATACCAACGAAAATGGCGGTAAAATTGGCGGTAAAGTTGGCGGTGATAATGTCCCCAGTTTGTCCCAAGCTTTGTCACAAGTCTTGTCCCCAGACGAAGAAAGGGATGCAAGTATTGATGCAAAAGATGCAACCTCCAGTTTAAAGGTTGCAACCTTGGATGAAAAGGTTGCAAGTTCGGAGCCAAAGGTTGCAACCTCCGAAGAAAAAGTTGCAAGCCCGAAGAAGAAAATCTCGTTCGAAGAAATGGCCATCTACATTCTGGAATACTGCGATACGTGGCGCTCAATGGATGAGATAGCGCAGTTCTCTAACAGAGACAAGAACTACATAAGGAATAAGGTATTACCCAAGCTTGCTGAGAAATTGGAAAAAGAATATCCTGACATTCCAAATCATCCTCATCAGAGGTATCGCACCAAGCCAAAAGATAGTCAGCTATCGTAGTAAGAGCATAGGCCAAGCTTATTCCTTTAGAGATGACTCGAATATGGAAGAAGATAACAAGAAGCAAATAAATTAAGTATTGAAAATAATGAAAACTATATCAAGAAATAAATTGCTCGATTACATTAAGCATGAGGAAATAGCCTTCCAGTTTGGTGATGGACTAATGTGTATTACCCATCCCGATGGAGATTATGGTGATGACGATTTAGCCCAAAGCATGGCAAACGATATTGAAGAGATGAAGAAATTCATAGCCGATAGTCATGACATTAGCGTTGTTCGCAAGGAAGAAGTTGCCAGCGAGAATGTTGAACTTGGCTTTAACGAGTTTGCTAATTGGTCAAAAGATACGGATTTGCTAATTCTGGTCGATGAAGGTTTACTGCTTTGTCTGCCAGACCCAGATACACGCAATGTCATCTTTGACGCAGCATAACATGACAGACTGAGAATTATGGCGAAAAGAAAAATCAAGATAGGGCTTGTGGATGCCGACCTGCTTTGCAATGGGACACGGCACCCTAACCTTGCACTATTGAAGATTGCCGGATATTTCAGGGATAATGGTTATGTACGTGGCTATACCGACGATGCCTGCTGCTATGAACTGATTACGAATGAAAGCAACTTCGAGGAGTTGCAGAAGTACGACTACTTCTATGTCTCATGCGTTTTTACCTTTACCATCGATGACCCTCCGCTTGTGCTAACGACTCTTCTCAACGACAAGAAACTCTCAAAGCGAGTCCGCATGGGTGGTACTGGCACTTATGCGAATCTTTCTGTAGAAGAAGGATTTGCCGAGAAGCGTGAAGAGGATATGCAACGGTTGGAGAAAGATGCATTCCTGAATACGCTTAAAAATAAGTCTGGTGGCTATGGCATTAACATGCAGACTCAGATGCCCGACTATCACCTGTATGATGATTTCGTCAGCGTGATGGAGAACGTAAAGGCATCGGATGCGTACTACAAGGACTACAAGGAATACTCTATTGGTTTCTTGACGCGAGGCTGTTTCCGTCGCTGTCCGTTCTGTGTGAATAAGTTGGAGCGCAAGGCTATGCCATATTCCAAACTTAGCGATTTCCTTGACAACGAGATTGACGAGACAACAGGAAAACTAAAGCGCCCTTACATATACCTTTGGGATGATAACTTCCTTGCTTCACCCTATTGGGAGCAGTTGTTGGATGAACTTATAGCAACAAAACGTCCATTCCAGTTCCGACAGGGACTTGATGAACGCTTGCTGGCTCAGCATAAGCGTGGTGAGGATATGGCGAGAAAGTTGGCAAGTGCTAACTATCATGGTGACTTCATCTTTGCCTTTGACAACTGGTTTGACCGCAAACTCATAGTTAGAGCCTTAAATATATGGAAGCATTATTGTCCCAAGAAAGAAACGAAGTTCTACCTGTTCTGTGGTTTCCGTCAGTCGGAGAATGAATACAAGAAATTTCAATTGGACATTGCCGAGATTTTCATGCGTATTTGTGTGCTGATGAGATACGGATGTCTTCCATACATCATGCGTCATGAAGATTACAAGAAGGCTCCACTGCCCAATATCTATGTGCAGATAGCCCGCTGGTGCAACCAGCCCGGATTCTTTCGCAACCTTTCGTTCTGGCAGTTCTGCTATAAAAACCAGACCTTCTGGGAGGAACATACCCTTGGCCGTGAGCCGTCAAGGCTAAAATCTTATGAGGAGTTCATGAAGGACTATAATAATGGATATTATCGTGAGATTGGTATATCCACACCTCTGAAGACTGTAGTAGACTTCCTGAACCAATTCAAGGAACATAAAGATTTGTTTTTGTCTTTTTTCAATATGTCGTTTAAGCAGATGATAGATTCTAACTTATGGTATCGTGATACAGAGATAACGCTGGAAGGAGTGAAATACACCCTAAACAGCGAGTTCTGGGAAAACCTAATCGGCTGCAGCGAAAATGAAAGAGCCTTGCTAAAGGTGTTTTATACACATACAGACGCCAGCCTTTTGGAGGACGAAAAGAAAAGTGCATTGCTGTTGGAGGTACTTAAGAAACACAAATGCAGCGAGATATTGAAAATCATCGAAGATGGCTTTGAGCCAGCGGACGTGGACAAGAAGGACATATCTCAGTTTAGCGATTTCAAAGACGCATACTATACAGTACCGTTTATGCTTCAGAATTGCGGAATAAAGGATGTTGATTACTCAAAGATGGGTTACATGTTACGCAATGAAAAGCGGAAGGATGTTGCAGACAAGAAGTATGGCGAAAACCATATGAAAACAGCCGCACAACTGGGTCTTTGCAGATTCGAGAAATGTCGCGGGAATGCCAATGCTTTGGGCAGTTGCTTTGTAAAGCTGAGTGAAGCAGACAGAAGGAACATTCTGCCCAAGCTCTGCTTGTATATTCCCTTTATTCAGAACTACTTCATGGCTGGTGCCACAGATGAAGTACGGGATGAAATACTCAGCATATTGTCTCACACCACACAGGTAAGAAGACGTTCCAATGTCAATACTATCATTCAGACGATAAAGGAATCTATAGACTATGAGCTTTAAGGATTTACATATAAAACCATGTTATGAATCTGGTGTAGATGACATAATAGAGGATTACTATGTACCTGTACTTGGTGCTGCGGTGCAATATGACAGGATTGCAGGATTCTTTTCCTCAACATCTCTGGCTGTGGCTGCCCGTGGCATTGCTGACTTTATCGTTAATGGTGGCAGAATGAGACTCATTACTAGTCCACGGTTAAATGGAGAAGATATTGAGATAGTCAAGAAAATAGTCGCAAATGATTCGTCTCTGTCACCTTCTGATTTCGGGCTTGACTTGGATAATCTTGAAAATGAGTTTGAGAAGAACCACGTCAAGGCCCTTGGCTGGATGCTTGCCTCTGGCTTGCTTGAAATGAAATTGGCAGTTGTTTTTAATGATGACGGCAGCATCTGTGACAACGAAACTATATCTGAGAAGGGGCTTTTCCATCAGAAGGTAGGAATACTAAAAGATAACGAAGGAAATGAAATGTCGTTTAGTGGCTCCATTAACGAGACTGCTTCTGCATGGGTCAACAACGATGAAGAGTTTAAGGTTTTCAAGGAATGGACAGATGCCTGTGAGTATTTCGAGAGAGACAAGAAACGATTCGATGAGATATGGAACGGCGAGCGAAAGAACGTGAAGGTCTATAATCTCCCGTTAGCCATCAAGTCTAACATCGTCCACTATTCATCAGACTTCGATTTAGAAGGCATCTCGCTTAAAAAGTATCGTTCCATTCGAATGAAGAGTTTCAATTTCAAGAATGACAAGAAACTGTTCTTCTATCAGGCAGATGCCTTAAACAAATGGAAAGATAATGATTACCGATTGCTTTTTGAAATGGCAACAGGTACTGGAAAGACCAGGACTGCTATTGCCGGAATTAAGTATCTGAATGAAACGAGAAAACGCCTGATTACAATTATTACTACACCTCAGAATACACTTTCCAAGCAATGGAAAGACGAAGTTGATGGTCAGAACTTATCATTTGACGAAAGTGTCATTGTTGATGGGTCTGTACCCCAATGGGATGGATTGCTGGTAAAGTTGCTATTAAAGAATGGAGCGGGAATGGCTGACCATATCTGCCTATATACAACACACAATACGGCTTCATCTGAGAAATTTACATCTGCAATTCAACAAAATCTCCATTCTGATACAGATATCCTATTTGTTGGAGATGAGACTCATTGGCTGGGAGCTCGTAAATTCCAACAGGCCCTATTACCTTGTTATAAATACCGAATAGGTCTTAGTGCTACTCCCAGCCGTTGGTTTGACGATTCAGGCACAGCTAAATTGGTAGCATTTTATGGAAATGCGAACTTTGAGTTTACCATCAAAGACGCATTGACAGAATATAACCCAATGACAGGGAAACACTTCCTTGTCAATTACCACTATCTCATATCCAAAGTCTCTCTTGACGAATCCGAAACAGAACAATACAAGGAGGTCTCTGCAAGAATCAGCAAGTACTGGAACATGAAGGACAACGATCCCGAAGCAGCTCTGACTATTGAGAGGCTAATGGAAAAGAGGGCTAATATTATCAAGAACGCTTCTGCCAAATACCATCAGTTGGAGGTGATTCTTGATGAACTCCAGGCAAAAGGAAGAATTGAGAATATGATTATCTTCGTGTCGCCGCAACAGATAACAGAAGTCCTTAACATTCTCGCCTCAAAAGGTGTCATCTTCCATAAATTGACAGAAAAAGAGGGGACCAGAGCCGAGAAACGGTTTGGTAACAAATCAGAGCGGGAGCACATCATTTCAAAATTCAAATCTAAGGACTATCAGGTGATTGTTGCCATCAAGTGTATGGATGAAGGAATTGACATTCCCACCGCAGATGTGGGGATATTAATGGCATCAAGTACCAATCCGCGTGAGTATATCCAGCGAATAGGTCGCATTATTCGCCAGAGCCCCAATAAACTTTCTGCAGATTTGTATGATATTTGTGTAGATACGATAAATTGTGTGGATGATGATTATATTGCATTGGAACGCAAAATAAGAGTTAAAGAACAAACCCGTCTCAGAGAGATTGCAGAAAATGCAATCAATTCGATAGATGCATTAACAGTAATAAATTCATTAGATTAATATGGCCATCAGCAAGAAAATCCTAACGAAGATAGCAGATAAGACGATGTCTGATATCGCTATGCAGAAGAATATCGAGAGTGTGCTTTCAGGCATTGAAGAAGGTCGTCAAGGTAAACGAATTATTGACAAAATAATGAAATCCATATAACGCTATGAGAATAGAGAATATTGAAATTCAGAATTTTCGTCAGTATCGCAATCTGTCATTTAAGTTCCCACATTCCACAGGGGATAATGACTTGCATATTATCTTCGCCAACAATGGTGTAGGAAAGACGAATGTACTCAATGCTATTACATGGTGTCTTTATGACACAGAAATGCATCTGGGTGATAAGAATACCGCACTTGCTATATTGAACAACCAGAAGGTTCAAGAACTGCGTACTCATCTACCAGAAGGCGGAAGTGTGATTGGTGAGGCAATTGTGAAAATCACTTTTTCATCAGACGATGCTTCTGAGAAAATTCTTTTTCAGAGAGTAGGAAAATTCAATGTGACAACAGATGCTATAATATCCGTTGACACAAAATTTACCATTATGCATTTTATTAATGGTGAGTGGAATTCTATTGAATCTGAAGAAGAAACGCTTTCTCTCGTTAAGAGAAACGTACCAGAAGAGATTCATGAATACATTTTCTTCGATGGTGAGCACCTTGAAAACTATTTTAGAGCTGGACAATCAGACAATATAAAAAATGGCATAGAGGAATTAACGCAAGCTGTAATTATAGAGAAAGCCGAAGTAGCTTTTAATAATTATCTGACAGGCGTTTTAAATCCTCAAATAGCCAATTCTTCTGTCAAGGATATTTCGACCGCACAGAAAGAGATGGATAAAATACAGGAGGCCATAGATGCATGTTCTACCTCTATTGAAGCAATGACAACACAGATTCATCATTGTGACGATGAGATTTCATCGCTTGATAATATTATCAGCGGACATATTCATGTTTCAGAGAAAACATCAAGGCTGAAAGAGGTGGAAGGTTTGATTGACTCTTTGAAAGCAGATATAGACAAAAAGAAAGCAGAAATGATGGTGTTTGTACGTGAATATATTCAATATTTCGCTCTATATCCTGCCATCAAGAATCTATACACCTACATTCAGGAGCAAGACAAGCACGGCAAGCTGCCACCCCGCATAGACAAGTTCCTGCTTCAGACAATCGAGGAGCACAAACATTGTCTGATTTGTGACCAAGACTTAAGCGACCATTCGTATAGTTTTATTCAAGAACTTAGAAAAGAACTTGAAGTGTCGTCGGAGACATCTGCCCTGTTGAACAAGTCGGTAGTGGTATTGCGTCAGTATATTGACAAGCTGTCACACTATCGGGAACGGCGTATCGCTTTGATGGAGGAAGAAAAGGCACTTCGAAAACAATATACAGAGTACCTTGAAGAGGAGAAGCAGCTGAACATCTACCTGATGAATATCCCTAATACCGAAGCTGTGACCAAAGCCATTGAGGACAAGAAAGAATATCGTAAGAAGCGTGACGATATAGTTGCCAGGAAAGGCGTTGAAGAGGAACACAAGAAGGTGCTCGACAATCAGCTCTACAATCAAAGTAAACTGTTGAAGTCACTCATAGAAAAGAACAAGCAACTCGAAAAAATAAACCAGCAGGCTGATTATTGCAAGAAGTGCCGGAATGTGTTGAAAGAGACTCGTCTTGACTTGCTGGAAGAGAGTCGTCGAGAAATGGAACAGGAGACGTTCGACACATTCTCCCGCTTGTTGTGGAAGAAAGATGCTTTCTCTAAGGTGGAGATTCTGGAGGATTACACCTTCCGTCTACTCGACAAATACGGTTCGCAGACGCTTGGCTCATGTAGTGCCGCTGAACGTGCTCTGCTGGCTCTATCGTTTACATTGGCCTTACAGAAAGTGTCGATGCACGACTCTCTGCTGTTTATCGACACACCTATTGGCCGCGTAGATCAGGACAACCGCTTGAACTTTGTCAATACACTTTGTGAGATAGCCAAGTCCAAACAGGTGATTCTGACGTTTACACCTGTAGAATACGATGATAAGGTGGCGGCTGCTTTGCAAGGCCAATATGCCTCATTCAATAGGTTAGCAATCGAAGATGGTATAACAGTAATCAAGTAAAAACTATGGCAAGAGTAACATTAAATATAGCAAAAGCTTACGACGACGGTTTAATTGAGAACATCGAGAAGACCAAGTATTTCCAACTCCACAAGAACGCTGCATCGCGTACAGACCTCTACTGCTTTGCCATCGCACTCTGCGAAATGGAGGAGAAGGAGCCTACGCCAATATCATCGGTAGGCGCAACAAAATCTATTGTTCGTACTGAATTCTTGACCAACGTAGAGCCGCTACTTTCATGCCTGTATTACGACAAAGAGCTGAAAGACAATCCTGAAAACATAGACAATATCTGTAATCGCGACGAGGTTTACAACCTTGCAGAGAGGTGTGCCAACACCGGCTTTGGCATCCTTAAAGAATACACCGAGCACCTTGACGAAGAAACCCTGTTCTACAAGTTGATAAGCTACATGGACAAACGGTGCGACGAGATAAAGGATGAACTAGGCGAGATGGTATAAATCTGAATATATGTTCATGAGTAATCCTGACCAATATAAACAAATGAGTACTACGGAACTTATTAAGCAGTTTCCAAGGTATCAGACAATGCTAGATGAATATGTACGTGCAGCAAAGGCTATGGATGAGCAGACATTTCGTCAAACCTATGAGAATGACCAAGGAGTTTTGCCGTTCAGCACAATTCATCTTCACAATATTCCTATAAGCCTTTATAGGAGCAGATTAGAACGCAAAGTGGGTAACAAGGAGGATTTGTCTTCACCGCGGACTTTTTCTTATGTGCCATTAGAATTAGCCAACGGTTATTTCCCCAATTTACAGCGAGCTAATTTCTCAGGACAGTCAATTTTCTATGGGTCTCTCTCGCCTACAACCAACTTTAGGGAAATTAGTGATGATGTTACAGCAGGAGAGGAAATATACATGGCTAAATGGAATTTATCGCCAGATGCCAATTTGATGCTTAATCGTATACTGCCACCAAAAGATACATTCTTAAATGATAACATTAAAAGATTCTTTGAGCTGGACGAAGAAAAAAGTGAAGTGTTTGAATCCTTCTTTCAGAAGCTTGGCGAAATTATGATGAGTACAGAAGAGGGAAATGCAAAATACATGGTTTCTGCTCTTTATGCTAACTTTGTATACAAATTCCGTCCCAAGTTACTTCCTGATGGCAGTTATATGAAGCCTTTTGACGGTCTGTTATATCCAAGCACCAAAGTTGAAGATGTGATAGAATGGAACATGGCCATCAAGCCGGACTGTATTGACAAACATGCCACTCTTCAATATGTTGTAAGAGGAAAGGTTGAAAAAGATTTACGCTCAATTAATTATTCCGACATAGGGTTCTGCAAAGACGGAGAAATACATTGGTATAGCCCGTGGATTGACCATAGAGACATAACGCCAACAAAAATGATTGTCTGGGACACGAACAACATCCCTGTTGAACTAGACAATGGCACTCTTTTCGATAAAGTCGGTAAAATAGTATCAAATCCTTGGGCGGTTTTTGAATATCAAAAAGACCAGTGGGCTGGTCAATACATTAGACATTTTCAATCATCATTAAGAGGTGATTATAATTTGGAAGAGTTAGAAGAAGAGAACCTTCCTTCTGCGACTTTTAGTGGCCATGCGATATTACGAGAGGTTGATGGGTGGAAATTTATTCGAAATGAACAGGAATTCAGAATTGGCAAAATAGGTTTCGAGTTTAAGGTAAAATCCACATTTATAAGGAAGCAAAAACCAAATGGTATAAACTGGATGGAGAATCACGGGACTTGATCCGCTGAAGATGGCTGAAAGTATTACGGACTCACGAATCTACGGATTCACGGATATTAGGCCCAAATAAAAACGTTATAAGAATATATGGCACTACCAATTAACATAGAAGATCTGCTGAATAAGCGGAAGATTGAAGGGAACAGGATAGAGTTTAAGAAGGGTTGGAACCCTGCAGACATCTATCACAGTATCTGTGCGTTTGCCAACGACTTTGACAACCTCGGAGGCGGCTACATCCTTGTGGGCGTGGAGCAACATGATAACGGACTCGCCAAGCGGCCTGTAGCAGGGATTAACATCGAGGCAGTAGACGGCATCTTGAAACAGATGGTGGGGTTCAACAATATGTTTGACCCGTACTATCTGCCAAGGACGTCGGTAGAAGAGGTGGATGGTCAGCAAGTGCTGGTGATATGGGCACCGTCGGGCGTTAACCGTCCGTATGCGATACCGATGGATGTGCAGGCCAAGGTGAAGCAGATGAAATATTATGTTCGCAGCGGATCGAGCAGTATCATTGCAAAGGGCGAGGTACTGGACGAGTTGAGGGATATGGCAAACCGCATACCCTTTGACGAACGGCCCAATCCGAACATCGTCATGAGCGACATCTCAATGGTGCTTCTGAGGGACTATCTGGCAACAATTGGCAGCAAACTGGAGGCTTCACTGTTTACACAGCCTTTGGTGGAGACCTTGGAGCAGATGGAACTGATGACAGGCCCAACAGAGAACCGCATGATTAAGAATGTGGCGGCGATGATGTTCTGCGAACATCCAGAGAAGATCTTCCCTTATACGCAGATTGATATTGTAGCATTTCCTGAAGGGAAAGTGAAGAATCCCCACAACTTCACAGAGAAAACGTTCAAGGGAAGCGTTCCACAAATTATCAAGCAGACGATGGACTATCTGGAAACGAATATTCTTTATGAGATGGTTCAGAAAGTGTCTGGCAAGCAAGAAGCCAACCGTTTTTGGAACTACCCTTACGATGCGCTGGAGGAAGCTGTGGTCAATTCGATGTATCATAGAGACTATCAGCAACATGAACCCGTGGAAATAACTATTGAGCCAGATGGAATCACCATTCTCAACTGCCCTGGACCTGATCGTAGCATCCCTATGTCTGCCATTGAAAAGGGCGATAGTCTGAAATGTCGTCGTTATCGGAACCGTCGATTGGGCGACTTCTTGAAAGAGTTGGACTTGACGGAAGGTCGCTCGACGGGAGTACCCACCATTCAAGAGAAACTAGCGGCCAATGGCTCTCCCCGAGCAACCTTTGAGACTACCGAAGACCGTCTGACATTCCTTATCCACATCCCCGTACATATTGGTTGTGGTAGCAAGCCTGTGTCTGGAACTGATGAAGAAGTTAGCCCCGTTACTACGGAGAAAACTACGGAGAAAACCGGAAGTACTACGGAGAAAAGCAATAAAACTACGGAAGCAACTACGGAGAAAATCATTAGACTGATGAGAGAGAACCCTCAAATTACCAATAAGGAGCTAGCTGCAACTTGTGGTATCACAGAAGATGGTGTTTATTGGAACACCAAGAAGCTGAAAAAGAATAACATCATTCGACGTGTTGGTGGTGATAAAGGTGGGCATTGGGAGGTGTTGATATAGTGTAGCCATACTCTAGGCTTACTCTAGGCTGCTTCTAGCCATACTCTAGGCTGCTTCTAAGCTTACTCATGAGTATGGCTAGAGTATGGCTAGAGCGAGAGAAGAGCGAGGCTAATAGATGTAAGATGTATGATGGAAGAGGTAAGACGGAGTCACAGATTCACGGAAATGCGGACTCACGAATCTACGGATTTACGGAAATAATGAACGGAATAAAAACGTTATAAATATATGAGCGACGAACAGAAATATACCATTCAGGGCCTAGATGAATACATACGCCAAGGTGAACCACAGAAGCGTGAGCGTAGCGAAGCTTGGAAGGTTGCTATAGGGCTTCAACAGGTTGATAGACTTCAGACTTCTGAATATCTGCTTGATACTGCCAAACGACATATCGAGGGGGACATCAGTATCACTGAGGCAAAGCAACTTATCGACTCATACTATAAGTCTGCGCCTGGACGAAAGGTTGTTGAGAATGACCGAACGGAAGAAGCAGACAAGGTTGCTGCACGTATCACGGAGTTGATAGAGGAAAAGACGTTCTCATTTACTCCTGCTCAGTTGATTTCTATACATCGCCGGTTGTTTGATGGCATCTATAAGTTAGCAGGTCGCATTCGTGACTATAATATTACGAAGAACGAGTGGGTACTTGG
>CAJOEI010000010.1:0-59940 GCA_905233465.1 uncultured Bacteroidaceae bacterium
GAGGGGTGGGCTGGTGTGGGGATGAGTCCTGTTAATCAATCAGTTAGATATTTTAACATTTTAGCGGTAAAAGGCCCGGGGGTTAGCGGTTGATGATCCAGGGGGTTTACACTAAAACATCCGGGACTTTCATGTAAATCTTCCAGGATCATTTTCCGCCAACCTCCGGATGTTTTTATGCCAACTTGTGGATGTTTTGATCCTAACGTATGGATGTTGAAAAGATGCCACAAAGTCCACCCCCGGCCCCTCCCCAAGGGAGGGGAGTTAGGTAGGGGAGCTGATAGAGAAATGCAGGCATCCGATAGACTACAGGCTTGAAAACCTGCAGTTTATCGGATGCTTGCAATGGGGAATCCGGCTGTGATGCGCTTATTTCAGCTCTATCACAGGGATGTTGTCTTTGTCATTATAATAGAGGTTCTCGCCTGCCATGCCCCAGATGAAGGTGTAGTAGTGTGTGCCGGCAGCGGCGTGGATGCTCCATTCGGGTGACATGATGGCCTGCTCGTTGTGCAGCCACACGACGCGGCTCTCCTGAGGCTGACCCATGATGTGGGCTATTGTCTGGTCTGCAGGGAGGTTGAAGTAGTAGTATGCCTCGATGCGGCGGCCGTGGGTGTGAGGTGGCATGGTGTTCCAAGCGGCACCCGGGTTGAGCTGCGTCAGACCGAGCTGCAGCTGGCAGGGACCTTCCTCAAGCACGTCGTTGACGATGAGCTTGTACACGGTGCGGTTGTTGCATTCCTCGGTTGTGCCCACAGGACCCCATACGGCAGCCTTGAGCGAACCCTTGCGCCCGTCGAGGGTAATCCACTGCGTCTTGTAGTGCTGGTGGGCCGTGGCGGAGTTGAGGTAGAACTTGGCAGGGGTGTTGGGGTCCTTGGAGCGGAATAGGACTTCTTTGTTCACATCCTTGTTCTTGGCGATGTGTCCGCGTCCGATGTACAGCGCCTCCTTGGGTGCGAGGGGATATTCCTTGCCATCCACGATGACGAAGCCTTCGCCCTGACCGCAGTTGACAACGCCCAGCTCACGGTTGTAGAGGAAGTACTTCTCCTTGATTGTCGGGTCTACGTCGAGGCCCAGTTCAAGGAATTCCTCCAGCTTCAGGGTCTTGGTGACAGGCATTGCGCCGCCGAAGATGAAACGGTCGTAGTGGGAATAGGTCAGGTTGATCTCGTCGGCCACCATGACCTTCTCCATCACAAATCGCTCACGCAGGGTGGGGGTGTCGTAGTGCTTGACATCCTCGGGATGGCATGCGGTCTGGAAACTGACTTTCTGCTGCGCGGGGGAAACCAATGCACATGCAAGCAGCAACATGAAAACAAATGTCTTCTTCATAGGCAGTTTAAAGTTTATAGTTTAATGTTTAAAGTTTATAGTCATAAAGTAAGTAGGTGAGTCTCGGTCGTCCTATTCTCCGTATTCGAGTTCGCCCTGCACAACCCACACGAGGTCTTCGGGGTCGAAGTCGCCAATGTGGTCCTTGCGTGCGGCATCGGCCAGATGCTTGGCAGCAGCTTCGGTATCGACCTCAATACATCCGTCGGCATCGGGCTCCTGGTCGAGAAGGCCGCTGTCTACGAAGTAGTCGGCGAGGACATCAATGAAATAGAAGAGGTCATCGTCGCTGAAACGTTCTTTCAGCTCTTGTGGCAGATATGCCTTGATGAACTCCACTGTGCGGAGGTCATCTTCTGCGCTGAGAAGGGGATCAGGCTCAGCCCCAACCCCGTCCCCTCCCCTGTTAGGGAGGGGGGAAGGGATGGGAGAATTGTGGGAGGAATTGGGGAGGAAGTCTTTGGTATTCATAGGATAGCTTGGAGTTTGGCTTCGAGTGTGGACTTGGGCACGGCACCGACCTGCCGGTCAACGACTTGGCCGTCCTTGATGAAGAGGATGGTGGGGATGTTGCGCACTCTGAATTGGAGGGGTAGCTCGGAGTTGTCGTCCACGTCGACCTTGCCGATGATGGCTTGGTCGCTGTATTGCTGTGCGAGTTCCTCGATGCTGGGACCAATCATCTTGCATGGTCCACACCATGTTGCCCAAAAGTCAACGAGCATGGGCTTGCCCTCGGCAAGCAGTTGCTCGAAATTCTGATCTGTGATTTGTAGTGCCATAATGGACGCGGCTTCGCCGCAGTTTAAAGTTTATAGTTTAATGTTTAAAGTTTAAAGTCAGTTGAAAGTTCAATGTTCAATGTTCAATGGTCAATGTTCAATGTCCAACGGATACTTTGTATGTGGCATTGTCTATGTCGGCGACCTCAAGCATATAGGCATTGAAGAACTCACGTGAGGGGTTGATACGTCGTGTGCGGCTGCGGAGCTTGACACTCATCTGCCCCTCCGGGTCCAGGAGATGGAAGTTGAGGGGCGTGTTGCCGGCATGATTCTGCAAGAGGCTGTCTATGCTGGCCATGAGGTTGTCGCTGACGCTGGTGACGGGCAGCACGAGTGTGACGTCACCGATGAGGCGGTCCTTGACATCCGAGAGGAAATCAACCTGCGAGATGCGTATGTCTATGCGGTCGGGGATGTGTGGCGACTGCTGTACGCTGGCTGTGACATATACGGCACAGCCGACGGCCATGCTGGTGCCCCAGGTCTGCCAGTCCTGACCCCACAGTGGCAGCTCGAAGGAGCCTGTGTAGTCTTCTATGGTGGCGAAGCCGAATGGCCGGCCGGCCTTGCTGATGCCGTTGCGCACCTTGGTGACGATGCCGCCGAAGCGTATCTCCTTATCCACAAGGTGGCCGAGGTCGGAGAGCTCAGACACATGCGTGTTGCATGCGTGGTTGAGGACGACGTAATATGGGTCGAGGGGGTGAGCCGAGAGGTATATGCCTATGAGGTCGCGCTCCTTGTTGAGACGCTCGAGCAGCGTCCACTCCTCGTAGCTCTCGGGAACGGCTGGTGTGGCAACCTCTATGGCGTCGAAGTCACCAAAGAGCGAGTTTGCTGCCTCGGCACGACTCTGCTGATAGGCTGCGCCATGACGAACGAGTGTGTCAAGGAACACTTCGCCACGCGCGCTGGTGGCAAAATACTGCTCGCGGCGCACTTCGGGGAAGCAATCCAGAGCTCCGCTCATGGCGAGGCTCTCGAGTCCGTTGCGCTTTACAGCGGCCATGTTCACGCGCTGCACGAAGTCGAAGATGCTCTTGAAGGGCCCGCCCTTCAGACGCTCCTTGATGACCGCCTCAGACGCTCCTTCGCCAAAGCCCTTGATGGCAGCGAGGCCAAAGCGCACGTTGCCTTGTTCGTCCACGCTGAACTTGTGGCGGCTGTGGTTGACGTCGGGGCCGAGGGTGGCAATGCCCATCGCCTTGCATTCCTCCATGAGCTTGGTGATCTCAGATATGCTGTCGAGGTTGCATGTCATGATGGCTGCCATATACTCTGCTGGGAAGTTGGCCTTGAGCCAGGCTGTCTGGTAGGCCACCCACGAGTAGCACGTGGCATGACTCTTGTTGAAGGCATAGCTGGCGAATTTCTCCCAGTCGCCCCATATCTTCTCAAGCACGGCAGGGTCATGGCCGTTGGACTTGCCCTGATTGATGAACTGGGGTTTCATGTGGTCGAGCTTGTCGCGCAGCTTCTTGCCCATAGCCTTGCGCAGCGTGTCGCTCTCGCCTCGCGTGAAGTTGGCCAGCTGGCGGGACAGCAACATCACCTGCTCCTGATATACCGTGATGCCGTATGTGTCCTTGAGGTACTTCTCCATGCACGGTATGTCATACTCCACAGGCTTGCGTCCCTGTTTGCGTGCGATGAAGTCTGGGATATAGTCCATTGGGCCCGGCCTGTAGAGGGCGTTCATGGCTATGAGGTCCTCGAATGTTGACGGCTGCAACTCACGCAGGTATTTTTGCATGCCGGCGGATTCGAACTGGAATGTGCCTATGGTGTTGCCCTCGCAATAGAGCTGATATGTGGCCATATCCTCGATATCCACAGCATCAATCTTGATGTTTATGCCCAGGCTGTCCTTGATGTTTGTCACAGCTTCTTTGATGATACTCAGGGTCTTCAGACCCAGGAAGTCCATCTTGATCAGTCCCGTGTCCTCAATGACAGAGCCTTCGTACTGCGTACAGAGCAGGCGCTCACCAGTGTCCTTGTCTTCGGCCGTGGAAACGGGTACCCAGTCCGACACGTCGTCGCGACAGATAATGACGCCACATGCGTGGACACCAGTGTTGCGTACATTGCCCTCCAGCATCTGAGCATAGCGCACTGTGTCGCGTAGCACGGGGTCGGGTGACACAGCTGCCTGCTGTAATTCTGGCACTGACGCGATGGCATTCTTCAGATTCATCTTCAGATCGCCTGGCAACCGGTCGGGGATGGCCTTGACAAGAGCATTGGCGACGTCGAGGGGCATCTTCTGCACTCGTGCCACATCCTTCAGGGCGGACTTGGTGGCCATAGTGCCGTAGGTGATGATATGAGTGACGTTAGCCTCGCCATATTTCTGTGTCACCCACGAGAGCACCTTGCCGCGGCCGTCGTCGTCGAAGTCAACGTCTATATCCGGCAGGGAGATGCGGTCGGGATTCAGGAAACGCTCAAACAGCAGGTCGTAGCGTATTGGGTCCACCTGGGTGATGCCCAAGCAGTAGGCCACAGCGCTGCCTGCGGCCGAACCGCGGCCAGGGCCCACGCTTACGCCGAGTTCGAAACGTGCAGCATTGATGTAGTCCTGCACAATGAGGAAGTAGCCTGGGAAACCCATCGTCTTCATCACATGCAACTCAAAGCGCAGTCGCTCTTCGATTTCGGGTGTCAGCTGTTCGCCATAGCGCTCGCGTGCGCCTATATAAGTAAGGTGTGCGAGGTAGTCTGCCTCCAGCTTAAGTCTGTAGAGTTTCTCCACACCGCCCAACTTCTCTACTTTCTTCTCGGCTTCTTCATGCGTGCATATCTCACGACCATTCTCGTCTCGCGTGAATTCGTCAAAGAGCTGTTGTGGGGTAAAGCGTTGATGATAGCCCTCCTCCGTGCCGAATTCTCGCGGAATGGCGAAATTGGGCATTATGGGGCTGTGGTCGATGCTGTATGTCTCCACTTTGTCCAGCACCTCGAGCGTGTTGTGCATTGCCTCGGGGATGTCTCCGAAGATGGCTTCCATCTCAGCTCTGGTCTTGAACCACTCCTGTTTGCTGTAGAGCATTCGTGCCGGGTCGTTGAGGTCGCGGCCTGTGCCAAGACAAATCAGGCGGTCGTGCGCCTCAGCATTCTCCTGATCAACAAAGTGGACGTCGTTGGTACAAACGAGTTTCACCCCATGCTTGCGGGCTAACTCTATAATCACGGCGTTGGCCTGCTGCTGCAGGGGGAACGTTTCTCTGTTGGCACGCTGATTCGGGTCCGTGACTTCGTGGCGCTGCAGTTCAAGGTAATAGTCCTGACCAAACACACGCTTGTACCACAGTATGGTCTGCTCGGCTCCGGCGATGTCGTTGGCCAGTATCTTATGCGGCACCTCGCCAGCCAGACATGCCGAACAGACGATAAGGCCCTCAGCATGTTTCTCAAGTTCGTTGTGGTCTGTCCTGGGTCGCGAATAGAAGCCATCAACCCATGACTTGGACACCAGTTTTATCAGATTATGGTAGCCGCGTTCGTTCTTGGCCAGCACGATGAGGTGGTAGCGCCGGCTGTCTATGTCCTTGTCGCGGTCGTAGAGCGTGCGTTCAGCGACATACATCTCACAGCCGAAAATAGGCTTGAATGGGGGCTTACCTTCTTCCTTGAGTTTCTTGTTCTTCTTGTTGACATAGTTGAAGAACTCCTTAATGCCCATCATATTGCCGTGGTCAGTCACAGCCATACCCGGCATGCCATCGGCCACGGCCTTGTCGACCAGTTTGGGTATACTGGCCTGCCCGTCGAGCAGAGAATACTGTGTGTGAACGTGTAGATGGACGAAATCTGTCATAAAACCGGTGCTGATACGCTACAAAGAGGGTGCATATCGGTCGAAATCGGGTGTAAAAGTAAGTTTCTTTTGCCAAACTGCCAAAAAAATGAAAGTTTTTTTTGGCCATACACAAATAATGCCTACTTTTGTGACGGAAAAAGTCAATTCATATTCATGGTAAAGCGCATCAAGAAACTAAAAAACATACGTCTTCATAGCGAGGGTACCAGCACACTGATTATTGGCGGCATAGCGCTGACAGCGCTGTGTTTACTTGTGGGTTATCTGCTGGGCTACAGCAGCATCCCCTTTTGGATTGTACTGGGCATCTCCGTTGCTATATATCTGGTTGTTGTCAATTTCTTCCGTTGTCCAATACGCATTTTCCAGTCGGACAGCGACGATGTGGTCGTGGCTCCAGCCGACGGCACCGTGGTAGTGGTGGAAGAGGTGGATGAAAACGAGTATTTCCACGATCGTCGCCTGCTTATAAGCATCTTCATGAGTGTGTTCAACGTCCATGCCAACTGGATTCCTGTTGACGGACGCATCAAGCTTGTCCGTCACCACAACGGGCGCTATATGGCTGCATGGCTGCCCAAGTCAAGCACTGACAACGAGCGTTCGACAGTGGTCATCACGGCTTCTGGTGGCGAAGACATCCTTGTACGTCAGATTGCCGGAGCTGTGGCGCGCCGCATTGTGACATATCCGGCCGAGGGCGAGGACTGTTTCATTGACGAGCATCTGGGCTTCATCAAGTTCGGCTCGCGCGTGGATGTGTATCTTCCCATAGGCACCAAGGCACTGGTGCAGGTGGGACAGAAGACTACAGGCAACGAGACGGTGCTGGCACATCTGTAGCGGCTACCGCACTCACTATTATTGTCCATTGACTTTTTCCTCTTAACGATGTTACCTTTTCTACCTAATACTCTGACGTGCTGCAATCTCATCTGCGGTTGTATGGCTACGGGTGCCGCCTTTCATGGCCATTTCACATGGGCGCTGGGCATGATTGTCCTTGGTGCCGTGTTTGACTTCTTCGACGGCATGGTAGCACGGCTGTTGGGCGTGAGCTCGCCCATTGGCAAAGAGCTCGACTCGCTGGCGGATGTCGTCACCTTCGGCGTGGCACCCAGTGCTATGCTCTTCCAGCTCTACGGACTCGTGGTATATCCCGAGGCACTTGAACCCCTGCGCCCCTTCATGCCATATACGGCATTCTTAATGGCCGCATTCTCGGCACTGCGACTGGCCAAGTTCAACATCGACACACGCCAGCAGACAAGTTTCATTGGCCTGCCGACACCGGCCAATGCGCTGTTTTGGTCATCACTCATTGCCGGTCAGCTGCCGTTCCTCGTATCAGGCCGTTTCAACGTGGTGTTCCTGTTCCTCTTTATGATGATGTTCTGCTTCCTGATGGTGGCAGAAGTGCCGCTGTTTGCTCTGAAGTTCAAGAACCTCTCATGGCGCGACAACCGCGTGAAGTGGATCTTCCTCGCCGGTGCCCTGCTGTGTCTGCCACTGGCTACTGCAGCCTTGCCTGTAATCATCTTGTGGTACATAGGTTTGTCACTGCTCGCGTGGCGTTTCCATAACCTGTAAAGGGAGGTTCTAATAATTCACAATTATGACCTTCCATAATCTTGCATCCAATCTCTGTTATTTCTATTCAGTTATAATACACCGCATTACGCCTTCATAAGAAATAACATTTCTTGGCACAATATTATCAAATCTCACAACAGCGAATTATTAGAACCTCCCTAAATTGTTATCTCATGTTCAAACGCATTCTTCTCAAACTCTCCGGAGAGAGCCTCATGGGGGCAAAACAGTACGGCATTGACGAACAGCGTCTGGCCGACTATGCCCGACAGATTAAGGACATCCACGATTTGGGTGTGGAAATAGGCATCGTCATCGGCGGC
The DNA here is from genome assembly GCA_905233465.1 of uncultured Bacteroidaceae bacterium. GTDB lineage: Bacteria > Bacteroidota > Bacteroidia > Bacteroidales > Bacteroidaceae > Physcousia. Next base: position 7,872 of record CAJOEI010000010.1, read on the forward strand.
GGTAATATATTCCGCGGACTGAGTGGTGCAGGCCGTGGCTTTGACCGTGTAAAAGGAGACCAAATGGGTATGTGTGCAACGGTCATCAACTCGCTGGCGTTGAGCAGTGCGCTGGAAGCTGTTGGTGTGAAGTCGCGTGTGCTCACGGCCATACGAATGGAGCCCATCGGCGAGTTCTATACAAAGTGGCGTGCCATCGAAGCGATGGAGCGCGGCGAAGTTGTTATTATGAGTGGCGGCACTGGAAATCCCTACTTCACCACCGACACTGGTTCGGCCCTGCGTGGTATTGAGATTGAAGCCGATGTGATGCTCAAGGGCACACGAGTGGACGGCATATACACTGCCGACCCCGAGCGCGACCCGACAGCGACGAAGTTCGAAACTATCACCTACGACGAGATATATGCCCGCAACCTTCGCATCATGGATCTCACAGCAACCACACTGTGCCGCGAAAACAAATTGCCCATATACGTTTTCAATATGGACAAAGACGGCAACCTGCTGCGAGTCATCAACGGCGAGCCTATCGGCACTCTGGTGACACTGTAGTCGAAGCGACAACGCAATAAAATCGCTTTCTGTGCGTTATTAGTGTAACGCATGCGATACACACAGATTATCCTTACACTGATTGCGGCCCTGCTTTCCCCCATATTGTGGCGGGGAGCAGGGTGCGAAGTCATTGCCCAAGAACAGAAAATACAAAACCGTCCCTACCTCGATACGCGACGCTTGCACTATGGCTTCTTTGTTGGACTGAACATGATGGACATGGAGTTACGCAACAACGGCTACATCGATGAGGCAAGCGGCGAGCAGTGGTATGCCGACGTAGACAACTACCAACCAGGCTTCAGTGTGGGTGTGCTGGGCGAGTTACGACTGACAAAGACACTTGGTCTGAGGCTTGAACCAACGATTCATTTCGGACAGAAGCATATCTCATTCCACGAGCAGCGTTCTGGCCGCGACAGCACACAGAATATCAAATCTACATATATATACGTACCACTGAGGCTCAAGGTGGCAGCACCGCGATGCAACAACTTTCGACCATACGTCGTGGCGGCAGTGGCACCAGCTGTGGATCTGACAACACGCAAGCACAATGCCGTGCTCACCGAGAAGCTGGACTGCTTCATTGAGATAGGCACAGGATGCGACATCTATATGCCGTTTTTTAAGTTCATACCAGAACTACGTTTCAGCTTCGGTCTGCGCGACATCATTGCGCACAACCGCACTGACCTCATCGATGAATCATTACTTAAATTCACGAATTCACTCGATAAGGGTCGCTCACGTATGATCACTCTCACTTTTTATTTCGAGTGATTCCTCTGGCTTAGCACAAGCTCTGTCGAGCTGTGTTCTACACATTTTTATAAAAAAATTGATGCTTCTGTTCCTAAGTTGCGAAATTATCATTAATTTCGCCGCCGAAGAGCATAGCTCTTGCTATACATTGACCACATAACATCTCAAGCAGGTCAATGAACGAATCTTGCGTAATAATCAAAAACATTACCTTATAGCTATGACAATCCGCCATTTTATGTTTGTCGCCAGCGCACTTATTGCTACGCTGACCACTACACAGGCTGCCATCAACGTGCAGAAACTCAATCCAACAACAGCGGAAGTGCGCCACGACGATGGCCGAGTGCTGACATTGGACTTCTACGGCCCTGGCATAGTTCGTCTCTTTGAGGATCCACAAGGGGGAATCATACGCAATCCCGAAGCCACACCGCCCGCAGTTATTCTTGCAGAGCATCCGCGGAGAACCGTAGGTACTATTGACATCAATAATAGTGCGACAGCCAGTCATATTCAGACAGCCGCCATTGACATCTGCATAGACCGTAAGACTGGACGCATCACCATCGCCGACAAGCGCAGGGGATGTGATGTCGTCAACTTTGTGGGTACAGAGAATGCCCAATCTGGCATCGCCTTTGATGCCAAAAGCACCACTCTGACGCTGGCAGCAAAGGCCGATGAAGAGTTCTATGGCGGCGGCGTGCAAAACGGCCGATGGTCACACCGCGCTACAACAATAGCTATTGAGAACACCAATAACTGGGTCGATGGTGGCGTAGCATCACCAACACCATTCTACTGGAGCACTGCAGGCTACGGCATCATGTTCCATACTTTCAAGCCTGGACGCTACGATTTTGGAGCCACAACACCCGACCGTGTCATTTTACGACATGACGAAGCATATCTTGATGCCTTCGTGATGATTGACAACGGCCCCGTAGCGCTGCTGCGTGACTTCTACCAACTCACGGGAGAACCTGTGCTGTTGCCTAAATTCGGCTTCTATGAGGGTCACCTCAACGCATACAATCGCGACTATTGGAAGGAAGTCGCGGATGATGGAACTAAGAAGCACGACAGATTTGCGCCCATGTACGGTCCTGCAGGTTCTGTGCTTTTCGAGGACGGCCGTCTCTACAAGGAAGCACAAACCGACAATGGCGGTATACGCGAAAGTCTCAACGGCGAACTGGCTGACAACTATCAGTTCTCTGCCCGCGCAGCACTCGACCGCTATGAACAGGCCGATATGCCTCTGGGCTGGTTCCTGCCCAACGACGGCTACGGTGCGGGCTACGGCCAAACACCAACGCTGGAAGGCAACGTGGAGAACCTGCGGTTGTTCGGCGAATATGCACGTTCCAAGGGCGTGGAGATAGGTCTGTGGACACAAAGTGACCTCCATCCGAAGCCGGAAGTGGAAGCACTACTGCAGCGCGACATCGTGCGTGAAGTGCGAGATGCCGGCGTGCGTGTCCTAAAGACCGACGTGGCATGGGTGGGTGCCGGCTACTCGTTTGGCCTTAATGGCGTGGCCGACGTGGGAAGCATAATGCCATACTACGGCAACGATGCCCGTCCATTCATCATCTCGCTCGGCGGCTGGGCCGGCACACAACGCTATGCTGGTATCTGGACTGGCGACCAGACAGGAGGAGAATGGGAATACATACGCTTTCACATTCCGACGTACATAGGTTCAGGTTTGAGTGGACAACCCAACATCTGCTCGGACATGGACGGCATCTTCGGAGGCCGCAATGTGCCGGTCAATGTTCGTGACTTCCAGTGGAAGACTTTCTCGCCCATGCAGTTAAACATGGACGGCTGGGGAAGCAACCCCAAGTATCCGCAAGCGCTTGGTGAACCTGCAGCGAGCATCAACCGCTGGTATCTCAAACTGAAATCCATGCTCATGCCTTACACCTACACAATAGCACGGCAGGCCGTTGACGGGCTGCCAATGATACGCCCAGTCATCGACCTCAGCAAGGACACACTATTGCGCCGCGATTTCGCCAACAGCGCTGCAGTGAGATATGAGTTCCTCTATGGCCCGAGTATACTCGTAGCCCCCATCTACAAGAACACAGCCGCCGACAGCCTCGGCAACGACATACGTAACAACATATACCTGCCACAAGGACAGTGGGTAGACTTCTTCTCTGGACAAGTCTACGAGGGCGGGCGCATCATCAACGGCTTCGATGCACCATTATGGAAGCTGCCAGTCTTTGTGCGCCGCGGAGCGATAGTGCCCATGATTCATGCCCACAACAACCCCAATCAGATTGACCGCCACACGCGAGCATTTGCCTTCTACCCGTTAGGCGCAACAAGCTTCACCGCATATAACGACGACGGGTGCACACAAGCATACCTACGAGGCGAATGTGCCAGTACATATATTAGCAGCGAGCTTGACGAGCGCGGACTGCTCACCATCACTGTGGAGCCCACCCACGGCAGCTACGAAGGCATGGAACGCATGCAGAGCACTGAGTTCGTCATCAATCTCAGCCAACGCCCGAACCATGTGTCGCTGCTTGCCAACGGCAAGCGTCTGCGCCTCGACGAGGCCCAGACACTACGCGATTTCACTGAGAACACAAATGTGTTTTACTACGACTCTGCACCAGAGCTCAACTACTGGTCTACTCCCAACTCACCGATGTCGCGTATGAACATAACCCACACGCCACGTCTATATGTTTGTGCAGCCGATGCTGACATTACAGCCACACAACTCAAGGTCATCGTGGACGGATGTGTAGTGGACACAACCAATTCCCTGCTTTCGCACACCGGAACACTCACAGCACCCACGCTACTACTTGACGCATGGGAGGACGGAGCCATCTCACCCGAAGCCTATTCGCTGCCGCTGACATGGACGGCTGTTGACGGTGCAGACTATTATGAAGTAGAGCGTCAGGGTGTCGTCTATAGCGACATCAAGCAACCAGCTTTCTGCGTCGAGGACCTCACCCCAGATACCAACTACGAGATTCGTGTACGTGCAGTAAATCGTAACGGAGCAGGCCCTTGGACACGCGAACGCCTGCGCACTAGCCCAGACCCGCTACGCCATGCCATACATGGCATAACGGCAAAGGCCACCATAACAGATCAGCCAGGACAAGGCATACGCCACCTCTTTGACTTCGATGAGGGCACACCATGGCACACAGCATGGGATAAGCCTAACGCCACACCATTTGATGTCATTATAGACCTACATAGCGTCAACCAGCTCGATAAACTTCAATATCTACCTCGACCTGACGCCGGCAACGGCACCATCACACGCGGCACCATCGCTGTGAGCCTCGAGGGCCAGACATGGAGTGAGCCGACGGCATTCCAATGGGCAGCAGACGGTACACCAAAAGAAATCCGGTTTGATTTGCCTGAGTCGCAACGCAAAGCTCGCTATATCCGTCTGCATATTGACGAAGCTCGCGGCGGATTCGGAAGCGGACAGCAGATATACCTCTTCCGTGTTGAAGGCAGTGAGTGGTACAACCCCGGAGACATCAATCACGATAACCGGCTCGACGAGAATGATTTCACATCGTACATGAACTACACAGGCTTGCGTAGCGGAGACTCGGACTTCGAAGGCTATATCTCTGGCGGCGATATCAATGGCAACGGCCTCATTGACGCATACGACATCAGCACAGTGGCCATTGAACTCGAGGACGGCATCGCGTCACAGAGCCAGCCTCATGTGGCAGGACAAATCACGATGACAGCCGATCGCACGACGCTGGCCAAGGGTGACGTGTTAACGCTCACCGTGACAGCACATGGCATGCAGGACGTGAATGCCATCAGCATGGCGCTGCCATACGATGCCACACAGCTTGAGTATATGGGACTGGAGCCCGTTGGCATGCAAGAGATGCGCAACCTCACCTGCGATCGTCTGCACAGCAACGGGCAGAAAGCGCTATATCCCACCTTCGTCAACTGCGGCACTCACCCAACGTTGCAGGGCGACGGAACACTGTTCACCATACGCTTCCGTGCTCTAAAGAACATTCAGCCTAAACTGCGACTGCAAGATGCACTTATCGTGGACTCCAACTTAAGCACGGCCGACCCACTGGCTAAACCAGTGAAGGGTGAAAGATGACAGCCCATATATATGTCCACATTCCATTTTGCAAGTCGAGATGCATATATTGCGACTTCTTCTCGACCACCGATGTAGGGCTCATATCAAGGTATGTAGACTCCGTGTGCCATGAGGCACGCGAGCGCCGTAATGAGCTGCAGGGACAGCGTGTAACTACCATATATATAGGTGGTGGCACGCCGTCTCTGCTGCAATCGCAAGACGTGGTACAGCTGATGGATTGTCTTCGCTCATGCTACGACGTAGATAATAATGCAGAAGTAACAATAGAGATGAACCCCGATGACGTGGAAGCACAACATCACTCATCACTCATTGCCAATCTCCCATCTTACTTCAACCGCGTGTCGCTTGGTATACAGACCTTCGACGACGGGTTGCTACGTATGCTGCATCGACGCCACGATGCCAACACAGCTATTAATGCCGTCAACACGTTGCACAAACATGGGATTAACAATATCAGCATTGACCTCATTTACGGTTTGCCAGGCCAAACCATGCAAATATGGGAGCATGACATGGACACGGCTTTTGGCCTCGGCATGCAGCATCTGTCGGCCTACGCACTGAGCTATGAGCCTGGTACAGCATTGTCAAGACTTCGAGATGACGGAACGATAACACCTGTGGCTGATGAGAGCATGGCAGAGATGTATGACAAGTTGTGCGAGCGCGCTGAAGCCGAGGGCTTTTGTCATTACGAGATTTCCAACTGGGCACGACCAAATTACGCCTCACGTCACAACAGCAGTTACTGGTATGGACATCCATACATCGGTCTTGGCCCTGGTGCACACAGTTATGATGGCCAGCGCACAAGGCGTGCCAACAAATCATCATTGCATGATTACATGCAACGCTCAAACACGACCAATGACTGGTTTGTGCTTGAGCATCTGACTGATATTGATGCATACAACGAAGCCGCCATGTGCGGGCTTCGTACTGCGTCGGGAATTGACATTGAGGCCATCTCTGCAACATTCGGATGCGAGCGCGTCGACTATCTGCTTCACGCCGCAGATACACATGTGCGAGCTGGCAATCTGTTGCTGGCCAACGGCCACCTGCGCCTCTCACGCAATGCCATTATGATTAGTGATAGCATAATGGCCGATTTGATGGCCATTGAGTAATGGATTAGTTGTCAACCTTCAGCATCATCTCGTCAATACCCTTGCCTGGAGGCGTCATCGGTAGCACGTCGTCGTCCTCAAGGATAGCGCATTCCATGATATACGGCCCCTGCGTTGACAACATCTTGTCGACCGCAGCAGCGAGGTCCTTGCGGTCTGTAACAGCTTCGTACGGTATGCCGTAACCCTGAGCTATCAGTTCGTAACAGGGATTCATCATCCTCGTGAATGACTTACGTCGCTGCCAGAACATGTCCTGCCACTGACGCACGTTGCCGAGATAGTTGTTGTTCATAACTATCATCTTCACTGGCGTCTGATGCTCCATGATTGTTCCGAGTTCCTCAATGCACATCTGGAAACCGCCATCGCCCATGAAACAGACCACGGTGCGGTCTGGTGCGCCAAACGTGGCGCCGATGGCAGCAGGCATACCATATCCCATCGTGCCCAATCCACCGCTTGTGCAGATGCTGCGGTTACGGGGATAGCGGAAATAGCGTGTGGCGAACAGCTGGTTCTGGCCAACATCGGTCACCAGCACGGCGTCACCTTGTGTGGCTTCTGCCACAGCATTCACAACCTCACCCATGAGCAAAGGCCCGTCAGTGGGATGTATTGCAGGTTCAATAACCTTCAAACGCTCCTGTTCGTCAAGCGGCTTGAACGATTCACGCCATTCTTTGTGGTTACCTTTATGCAACAGTGCAGTGATAGCAGGCAACGATTCCTTGCAATCGCCCACAACGGCCACATCAGCCTTGACATTCTTGTTTATCTCGCTCTTGTCGATATCCAGATGTATGACTTTTGCCTGCTTGGCGTATGTCTTTAGACTACCAGTGACACGGTCGCTGAAACGCATACCGATGGCTATCAGTACATCACATTCCTGCTCCTTCATATTCACAGCATAGTTGCCGTGCATACCGAGCATACCAGCATTCAACGGATGAGTGCTGGGCAGTGCACTCAATCCAAGCATGGTTCGGCCAGCGGGAATGTCTGCTTTCTCAAGGAAGTCCAGTAGCTCTGCCTGTGCGTTGCCAAGCTCAACGCCCTGTCCGACAAGTGCAAGCGGCTTACGTGCGTTGTTGATGAGATCTGCAGCTGCCTGCACAGCATCAACCTCCAGTTTGGGATAAGGCACGTATGAGCGGACGAAATCCACCTTCTCCGGTTGGAAGTCGACCATCTCGGTCTGCGCATTCTTGGGGAAGTCAAGTACAACAGGCCCAGGACGTCCGCTACGCGCAATAAAGAATGCACGGCTCACAGCCCAAGCTATATCCTCTGCATGACGTATCTGATAGCTCCATTTGGAAATAGGTTGTGCTACGCCAACAAGGTCCACTTCCTGAAAGAAGTCTGTGCCGAGAGCCGATATTGGCACCTGCCCAGCAATGACAACTATAGGTGTGCTGTCCAGCATCGCATCGGCCACTCCTGTCAGTGTGTTTGTCGCGCCAGGACCACTGGTGACGATACATGTCCCCACCTTGCCTGAGACGCGGGCATAGCCCTCTGCTGCATGAGTCGCACCTTGTTCGTGGCGCACAAGAATGTGGTCAAAGGCTTTCTTTTCGCCACGAGTATAGTCATATAGCGCATCATAGACAGGCATGATAGAGCCACCCGGATACCCGAATATTGTCTCTATGCCCTCCGCTGCAAGTGAGCGCATCAGCGCTTCGGCACCGGTTATTCTCTGTTTCATTTCGTCCACTTTCAATTATCTACTTACTCACACGCTGCCTGTGTTGACAATAGGTTGAGCGTTGTCCTCGCCACAAAGCACGACAAGCAGGTTTGACACCATCTGAGCTTTCTTCTCGTCGTCAAGATGAACGATGTCCTGATTCTGCAGCTGGTCGAGGGCCATCTTTACCATTGACACGGCACCTTCAACAATCTTCTCGCGGGCAGCAATAATGGCTGTTGCCTGCTGACGGCGCAGCATCACGGCAGCGATTTCGGGGGCGTAAGCCAGATAGTTTATGCGTGCCTCAACGACTTCAATGCCTGCCATTGCAAGGCGTTCGTTGAGCTTTTGCTCCAATTGATCATTAATCTCTTCGCCGCCGCTGCGCAAGGTTATATCCGATGAGCGGCTCTCTGTGTCGTCATATGCATATTGTCCAGCCACCTGACGCAGGGCAGCATCGCTCTGCACACGCACAAACCGCTCGAAAGCAGCCATCATCGACTTGACATCTGTGCCCACCTGTGCATTGTTGGAGGCCATTGTCTGGGAATCAATCTCGAAGAGAGCCTTGTATGTATCCTTCAAGCGCCATACAAGCACAAGGCCTATCATGACGGGGTTGCCTTCCTTATCATTGACCTTGATGGGTTCAGCATCAAGATTACGTGCACGTAGGGATAGCTTCTTGGTGGTAGTGAATGGGTTAATCCAGAAGTAACCAGTGCGCGTGAAGGTTCCCACGTATTTGCCAAAGAACATTATAACGCGTGCCTCACCAGGCTCAAGCATGATGAAACCGCACCAATTAACCAAAGTGATGAACAGCCACAATGTGCTTATAACTCCCAAAGGCCATGATTCGTCATTTATTGCTAACACGAGCAAGGCTATGGCACCAAAGGCTTGTGCCAAGTTGATGAACAACATTGCAAAGCCGTTCAGCGTAGCTCCTTTGTAGGTAAACTCTTTGTTCTCCATGATGATATATTCTCGCTATATTGTCATTTTAGCCAGCGCGCAAGCCAGTCAAAGTATGTGCGTTGCCATAGAATGCCATTCTGCGGCTTCAGCACCCAGTGATTCTCATCCGGGTAAAGCAACAATTCAGCTTCGATGCCACGCATGCGTGCTGCGTTGAAAGCACTCATGCCCTGTGTGGCGTTGATACGGTAGTCCTTCTCGCCATGTATGCAGAGTATGGGGGTATCCCATTTGTCCACGAAGAGGTGTGGTGAGTTGCTATAGGTGCGGTCAGCACGGTCGGTACGGTCCTTATTCCAGTAGGCATCATCATACTCCCAGTTGCTGAACCAGTTCTCCTCGGTCTCGGTGTACATAGCCTCGAGGTTGAAGGCTCCATCGTGAGCAATGAAGCACTTGAAGCGCTTGTCATGATGTCCTGCAAGATAATAGACGCTGAAACCACCGAAGCTGGCACCCACAGCGCCAAGGCGGTCGCGGTCAACATAAGGCAGCGAGTCGCAAGCATCATCGATAGCACTGAGATAGTCGCGCATGCACTGGCCAGTCCAGTCACCGGAAATCTCCTCGAGCCACTCCTGTCCGAAGCCAGGCAGACCACGGCGGTTGGGGGCAATAATGACGTAGCCTTGCGAGGCCATGATGTAGAAGTTCCAGCGGTACGACCAGAACTGTGAGACGGGGCTTTGCGGGCCGCCCTCGCAGAAGAGAAGGGTGGGGTATTTCTTCGCGGGATCGAAATGCGGGGGCTTGATGACCCAATAGTGAAGTGGCTGGCCGTCGGATGCTGTTGTCCAACGCGGTTCGCTGCTGCCCAGTGCGAGCTGAGAGAGGATGTGGTCGTTCTCGTGGGTGACTTGTTGGATGTCAGCGATAGAATTGCCGTCCACAGAACAGAGGTATAGGTCAGCGGGATGGAAGTAGTCGTGACGCTCCACCAACAGCTTGACAGGAACCCCCGACTGACAGCCATAGTCTTTTGACTGTGTATCGACAAGCTGTAGTGAGCCGAAGTCAGCCTGATAGTCGGAGAGTTGAGTGACATGACCATCGATGGTAGTGCGATAGAGGTTCTCCGTTGCGTGCCATACACCTATATAATATAAGTTATAGTTATCCCCCCAGATGAAGTCATCCACGCTGCTGTCGAAGGACTCTGTGACGTAGTTCTTCTCGTTGGTTTGCAAGTCATAAACGCACAGGCGCTGGCGGTCGGACTCATAGCCATCGCGAGCCATGGAGAGCCAAGCTACATAGCGGCCGTTGGGCGAGAACTTGGGGTTGGTGTCGTAGCCAGGATTATTTGCAATTGCGTTCTCCGGGCTGTTAACAGGCTGGTTGAGGAGGGTCTTGCTTGGGTTGACGGCATCAAGATAAGCCTTGTCGTTGGCGTTGTCTCCGAACACAGAACCCTGCTTGCAGAGGTTCTTGGCTGCCTTGACATCACGAGAGGCAACGTCATAGAGGAAAATGTCCGAATCAGTGCTGATGCTATAGGCAAGGCCAGTTTTGGTGCGGCAGGTGAAAGCAATGTGCTTGCCGTCAGGTGACCAGGCTAACTGCTCAACACCGCCAAAAGGCTCCATAGGACATTCGTAAGGCAAGTCGGCAAGGATGTCGAACTCATCACCCGTAACAAGGTTAAGGACGAAGGGATGCGGGATGCTCTCTACGTAGTGATCCCAGTGACGGTACATTAGGTCAGTGATGACGCGGCCTGTAGTCTTGGGCAGGTCTGCGGGCTTGTCCTTGATGATGTCGTGATAGGGCACAGCCTTGATGATGATGACTTGCTTGCCATCTGGCGAAAAGAGAAAGCCATCCACGCTGCCATCGGTCTTAGTGAGTTGCTTACGTGACTTGCCATTAGCGTTCATCGTCCACAGCTCACCATCGGAGAGGAAAGCAAGTTTGTCGTTGTCGAGCCATACGGGGTCGCGGCCTGGGCCGAGGAGTGTGGGGTTACCCGACGGAGAAGCGTCGGCCACAGGGGCCTCGGCTGTGGAGGGTGAGTTGACAGCTGCATCTTGTGATGAGGCAGCGTCAGGGATGTCCTGAACATAGATGACGGTGCGGCTATTGTTCTCCTCCACACTGTAGTAGGAGACTTGATATGCCACCTTCTTTCCTTCAGGGCTTACAGCATACGAGCCGATGCGTCCCATTGCCCACAGTGCTTCTGGTGTGAGAGTATCGGAAGCGAGTGTTATCTCATTACGGACTGAGTTGTCGTTGCCGCCATCAGTGGTGCACGATGTGAGTGGTGCCAGCGTGGCGATGATGGCCGATGCGGATAGAATTTTCAAGGCTGTCTTCATTGTTGAGTCATATTATGACGGCTAATGCGCCGTGCCCACTTTGGGCCGTTATTTCTTTTGCTGTTGTTGCTGGCGTTGCTGCTCGGCTGCCATCTTCTGAAGGGCTTCGAGGCGTGCAGCCATGCCGGATGTCTTCTTGGGATTGTTGGCGTTCTTGGCCTTGTATGCCTCAAGCTGTGCAAGCAGCTTGTTGTCATCGGTAGTCTTGCGCAAGAACCACATGATGAGGATGCTGGTGAAACCAGAGAGGAAGTAATAGTAGTTGAGGCCAGAGCTGTAGGTGTTGAACATAAAGAAGAACATCAGCGGCATGAGGTACATCATCCACTTCATCATCTTCATGCTTTGTTCCTGCTCAGGCGACATAACGGCGTTCTGCTGCTGCTTCATGCTGATCCACGTGTTGGCAATCTGCATGACACAGAACAGCACACAGAAGATGCTCAGATGGTCACCGATGAGCCATACATCCTTGCCCCAACGGATGACATCGTCGTATGCACTGAGGTCGTCGGCCCATAGGAAGCTCTGGCCGCGCAGCTCAATGGCGTTGGGGACGAAGTTGAAGAGGGCAATCCAGATAGGCGCTTGAATCAGCATCGGCAGACAGCCCCCCATGGGCGAAACGCCATATTGCGAGTAGAGCTGCATCATCTCCTGTTGCTTCTTCATGGCATCCTCCTGCTTGGGATATTTAGCGTTCAGCTGGTCGATTTTGGGTTTGAGGACGCGCATACGGGCGCTGGCGAGGTAGCTCTTCTTCGTGGCGGGATAGACAAGTGCCTTGACGATGATCGTCAAGAGCAGCAGGACGAGACCCATGTGGAGGCCGAAGCCCTTGAGCCAGTCGAAAAGGTAGATGATGAACCAACGGTTGATCCAGCGAACGATAGGCCAGCCAAGATAGACGAGATCCTCAAGTTCGAGGTCGCGGTCGGGGTTGCTGCTGAGCTTATTGTGAGCCTTCAGCGTGTGGAAGTCATTGGGACCGAAGTACATCTGCAACTGTGTGGGCTGTGCTCCAGTGGGGTCGAATGCAGTCTGCAGCTGAGCCTCGTAGTTCTTGAGGTAGCCTTGGCCCTTCTCATAGAGTTGCGAGTTGAGATGTGCGTGAGTGAATTCCTGCTGGCTGATGAGCACGGCGGAGAAGAACTGGTTCTTGAATGCCACCCAGTCGAGCGGTTCATCGACATCCTTCTGCTTGTCGGCTGTCTCACTGAGATTGTCTGTGTCGCCGTCGGCCTCGTGGTAGCGTATGCAAGCGTAGCGCTGCTCAAAGTCAAAGCCCTTCTCTAACTGGCGTGCGCGGTCGGTCCACACTATGTCCAGCGTGCGCATTGACGGCGCAAAGAGTCCACTGATGCCATTGGCCTTGACGACCATATCCACCATGTATGCATCGGAATGCAAACGATATTCGATATCCAATGAACCGCTGGCAACGGGTAGGCGAAGTGTGGCTGTCTGGCTGTCGGCACTCACCACCTCGAAGTATAGGTCTGAAGTAACGATATTCTCGTTCTTGGCAGCCAGTGCCAGCGACATCTGTGCATCATCTGGTGTGATGAGTCGCACGGGTTCGTGCTGTTGGTCATTGTAGTTCTTGATGGTTGCTGTCTCGACAACGCCGCCATGCGTGTTGATGACGAGGCTGAGCAGGTCGTTCTCCAACGTTATGAGTTGCTCTGTGCCCTGTGCTGCATCAAACAATATGCTGGCAGAGTCAAGAGCTGCCGCCTGTGCACTCTCGGCCTGAGCCTTGGCTTGTTCTTCTGCTATGCGCTGCGCCTCGGCGCGTTGCACAGCGGCGATGGAATCGGCCTCTTGTGCGGCACGTATCTGCTCCTCGCTGGGTTGGCTATACCATGTAAATCCCACGAGCACGAGTGCCATGAGTATGAATCCTGTGAGTGTTCTTTTATCCATAAATGGTGCGGCTCGAGCCGCAGTTTAGTGTTTAATGATTAGTGCTTATTGATGTGTTTATGCTTCCTATATATTGCAACAACTCGTCGCGGCCCTGTCGTGTCTCGGCCGACGTGACGAAATGCGGCGGCAGCGGATCCCACTCCTGAGCGAGCACACGCAGATATTCGTCGATGTTCTCCTGCAGGCGCATGCGTCCAAGCTTGTCAGCCTTGGTGAAGACGATGCTGAATGGCACACCACTTTCGCCCAGCCATCGCATGAAGAACAAGTCTATGGCTTGGGGCTCATGACGGCAGTCGATGAGCACGAAGAGGTTGGTCAGGCACTCGCGCTGCAAGATGTAGCCCTCTATCATGCGTTCCAGCTTCGTGCGCTCGGTCTTGCTGCGCTTGGCGAAGCCATATCCAGGCAAGTCTACGAGATACCATTTGCCCTCGTCAATCTGGAAATGGTTTATAAGCAGTGTCTTGCCTGGCGTAGCACTGGTCTTGGCCAGTTTCTTGTTGCCGGTGAGCATGTTGATGAGGCTCGACTTGCCCACATTGCTGCGGCCAATGAAGGCATATTCAGGCTTGTTGTGGACGGGGCACTGACTGATGAACTCGCTGCTCTTGAGATATGTGGCTGTATGGATGTCCAAGATGGAAGTTGAAAGTTTAATGTTGAAAGTTGAAAGAGGTTAGAAGTCATAGTTCAGGCCGAGCGAGAAGAACTCCTTGAACATCCAGTGAGTCTTGCGAGCACTATCGTCAGCACGGCTGCCGTCGTCGTTCTCCTTGTAGTTGTAGTACTTGATGTCCTCGAAACGCGGATAGAGGAAGAACTTGGCAGACAGATACTTGTTGATGGTGAAGTTGAAAGTGTTTTCGTTTTCAAACCTGAACAGGCTGAAGGTGGTGAAGGCATATATGCGCGACTCCCACGAGACGTTCTTGAACATATTCCACTTGAAACGCGCCTCGATGTTGGGACCCCACTCGTGCTTGCTGTGGTGTCCCTCGTGAATGCCGTAGTTGCCGATGAGGCTGTCCACGCGGACATAAGTGATGACGTAAGACAGCGGAGCAAGCTTGAGCGTACCCTCAAAGCGTGGCTTCTTCAGCTTGAAGTCCATACCGATTGACGAACGCACGTAGAGGGGTGCGATGATGTCGCCCACCACGGTCTTGGTGCTTCCCTTGTAGCTGCGATACGGCTGCGACTGCAGTTGCAGCTGGGCTGCATAGTTCCAGTTGCCGACGGCCTTGATGCCGAGGTTGGACGTGAAGCGCAGCAGATTGCTCGTGGGGCGAAACTTGGGGCTGCTGCTCTCGGATGTCTGGAAACCGAGCTGAGCCTCCAGTTTGTTGTCTAACTGCACACGGCGCTGGTTGTTGTAGTTGGCGTCAAAGTTGAGCAGGCCCAGCATGGCATAGTTGTTCTCACCACCCTGATACCAGTTCTTGGAGAAGTAGCTCTGTGTGAACTGCAAGCCGCCATTGCCCTTGAAAGCCCAAAAGTTTGGTTTGGTCACCTCGGGCTCCACAGGTTCGATGTCGATCTGTATGGCCTCGGCCTCAACTTTGTCGGCGAGTTTCTCCTGAGGCTCCACTACCTCTGTTGCAAGGTCGGTGCGCAGCGTGCCGGCTTCCTGTAGCTGTTCTTCTGTGGTGGTGAACAGCTGGGGCGTAGTCACGTATGCCTTTGCCAGCTGTTGGCTGACGGCGGTGTTGAGGGCCAGTTGCGGGTCAGGACGGCTGTTGCTGGTGCTCGCCACGAGGTTGGTTTGCGTACCAAATGTCTGTGACAGGGCACTGGCATACAACGTGCCAGGCCCGAAGATGCGGAACATATACGGGCTTGGCATCTTGACAGCCTGCACGCTGTCAGGCTTGTTGGCTGTCGAAAGCGCATCTAACGAGCGAGCATAGCGCGCCACTATCGAATCACACTGTGTCTGCAGTGTGCTAACCTGTTGCTTAGCTCGCGTAGCGGCTGTCAAAGGCACCAAGGTCACGGCCGCAACAATGATGGTTGAAATATATTTTCTCATAATCACACGAAATTTTGCGGCAAAGATAGGCATAATTCGTGCATTGCCCAAAGCTAACACGTTTTTTTCGTAGTTAAAGCAGGATTTTATGCCCTCTTTAGCAATAATTATAGAAAATATGTTCGCACGCGTGCGCAAGTTCAGTGAAACTGGAATTGTGTTGCCAGCAGCATAAAAAAGCATGTTTCGCTTTGCCGGTTGAGAAAAAAAGGATAGTTTTGCGGCATGAAAATCATTGTAGACAGTGGCTCCACGAAGGCCACATGGTGGCTGGCCGCAGCATCCGACAGCGCCATCCGCATCACCACAGAGGGCATTAATCCCGTGCGCGATGATGAGGCTCGCATACGCCACAACATCGTAGCGGCCTCACAGGGCATGCCTCAGCAGGCATTGACAGACACTACCGCCATTCACTTCTATGGCGCGGGATGCATCGCGCCGTATAGCGACATCGTGGCACAAGTGTTGCGTGAAGTCTTTGGTACACAGGCCGCCATCACCGTAGATAGTGACCTGCTGGGTGCGGCGCGGGCGCTATGCGGCCATCAATCAGGCATAGCATGCATCCTCGGAACGGGCGCCAATTCATGTCTTTATGATGGCGAGCGCATCGTTGCCAACACGCCCGCGCTGGGGTGGATTCTCGGCGACGAAGGCAGCGGGGCTGTGCTGGGTCGCACACTTGTGGCAGATGTACTCAAAGGCCAACTGCCGAAGCCGTTGTGCGAGGCATTCTTGCAACGCTTCGAGCTCACCGCAGCCAAAGTCATTGATGCTGTCTACCGCCAGCCGATACCCAACCGTTTTCTGGCATCGCTGGTGCCATTCCTGGCCGAATATCGCAGCGAACCAGCAATACACGCACTGCTGACACATTCCTTCAGCTCCTTTTTTCGCCGCAACGTGGCAGCCTACAATCAACGCGAACTCAGCGTGGGATTCGTTGGTGGCATAGCTCACCAGTTTGAGGACGAACTGCGCCAAGTGGCAGAGGCCGAAGGCTACAAAATAGGCCTCATCCTGCGCGACCCCATTGAGGCTATGGCACAGTTTCATGTGGCCTAATGGCAAAAAAACGTTAACAAAATGGCCTTTTTCGCAAAACATGCTGTAGAACATATAAAATAATTGTTTTCATATACGAAAATGCACTACCTTTGCAGCAGTTATCCTGAAAACAATCTTTTTACCTTAGACGGACTAATACCTAAAGACTGAAGCAAAAGGGCCGCTGTGAAGCGGCCCTTTGTGTGTCCATAGCTAAGGCGCTCAACCGCGCTGCATCGGTTGCTGTGGCTCAATTGACAATTCACAATTCATGTATCACCTGATGAGACGCGTGGGTATCACCGGTGATACTTGCGAGTATCACCGGAGATACTTGTGCGTCTCACCGGAGATACTTGTGCGTCTCACCAGGTGATATTCTCGCCGCCATTTGGTTTCTGCAGCCGTCAGCTAAAGAGGTTTCACGCTTAGGCGCTGCGGCCTTGGTAGCGCTATTGCAGATAATCATGTATTTTTTTGAATGATATACTTTGAAATCTGCATTGAAAGCCGTACTTTTGCCGAAAATTTTCATCCACCCATGACCAAAGTAGGATTTGACAACGAGAAATATCTCCGCATTCAGTCGGAACACATCCGAGAGCGTATAGCGCAGTTCGGCGACAAACTGTATATGGAGTTTGGAGGCAAGCTCTATGACGACTACCACGCAGCGCGCGTGCTGCCAGGCTTCCAGCCCGACAGCAAGCTGCGGATGCTCATGCAGCTCAAGGACGATGTCGAGATTGTGATTGTCATCTCTGCCGAGGACATCGAGCGCAACAAGGTGCGCAGCGACTTGGGCATCACTTACGACAAGGACGTGCTGCGGCTGCGCGATGTATTCAACGAGCGCGGGCTGTATGTCAGCGCCGTGGTGATTACTCACTTCAACGGCCAGGCCAGCGCCGTCGCCTTCCGTGAGCAGCTGGAGCGGCTGGGCGGTGTGCGCGTCTACTACCACTATCTCATCGAGGGCTATCCCACCAACGTAGAACTTATCACATCGGAACAGGGCTTCGGCCGCAACGATTTTGTTGAGACGAGCCGCCCGCTGGTGGTTGTGACAGCTCCCGGCCCCGGCAGCGGTAAGATGGCAGTGTGCCTCAGCCAGTTGTGGGGCGAGAACCGCCGTGGCGTGAAAGTGGGTTATGCCAAGTTTGAGACATTTCCTATATGGTCCATACCCTTGAAGCACCCTGTCAATGTGGCTTACGAGGCCGCCACCGCCGACCTCAACGATGTCAATATGATTGACCACTTCCATCTTGAGGCCTACGGAAAGACGACTGTAAACTACAACCGCGATATCGAGATATTCCCCGTGCTCAATGCCATATTCGAGAGCATCTACGGCGAGAGCCCTTACAAATCGCCTACCGACATGGGCGTGAACATGGCTGGGTTCTGCATCTCGGACGACGAAGTGTGTAGCGAGGCATCGAAGCAGGAGATTATTCGCCGCTACTATGCAGCGTTGGGCGAAATGCTCGACGGTCGCAAGGGCAACGAGGAGGTGAACAAGATTGCCCTGCTGATGAAGCAGATGAAACTCACCACAGCCTATCGGTCTACCACCGTGGCGGCCTATGAGCGACGACTGCAGAGCGGCACGCCGTCGGCTGCCATAGAGCTCGACGACGGCACCATCATAACTGCCGACACCAGCGACCTTCTGGGCCCTTGCGCTGCGTTGCTACTCAATGCCACCAAACATCTCGCCGGCATAGACCACGCACTGCGCCTCATCCCACAAGATATGATAACTCCCATCCAGCGCATGAAGACATCCATGCTGCATGGCAACAACCCGCGGCTACACACCGATGAGGTGTTGGTGGCACTGGCTGTGCTGAGCCAGCACGACGACAATTGCCGACGGGCATTGGACACGCTGCCGCTGCTCGACGGCTGTCAGGTGCACGCCACTGTGATGCTGGGCGAGGTGGACCGCAAGATATTCAAGAAACTGGGCTGCGGGCTGACCTGTGACCCTGTGCGCAAGATATGATACAACACAGAATAAACACACACATGAAGAAAATTCTATTGACAATCATTGCTGTCGTGTTGGCTGTGATAAGTGTTCAGGCACAGCGTCTGGAGGTGGTGGACAGCGATGGTAACGGGGTGGCATACGCCTCTGTGCTGAATTCCGATGCCGAATATGTGGGCATCACCGACCTCGACGGAGTGGTGGCTGACCTGGCAGGCTGCACTGACATCACCATCACCCATGTGGCGTTCAAGTCCAAGAGGGTGAA
Source organism: uncultured Bacteroidaceae bacterium (assembly GCA_905233465.1). Lineage (GTDB taxonomy): Bacteria > Bacteroidota > Bacteroidia > Bacteroidales > Bacteroidaceae > Physcousia. The sequence continues at coordinate 26,766 of CAJOEI010000010.1, forward strand.
AATCAACGGCGACAACGTGCGTGTTGTGCTCGAAGACGCCGACTTTGACATGCCCGAGATTGTCGTCTCGCCCAAACCTTACGTCTATGTCCAGACATACTATCGCATGTATTACTACAGCGGCAAGGATGGTATAATATACTACCGTACTGGCGTGACGGATAACGTGTATGATTTAGAGAAGAAAAAGTTGTCAGCCAGCACCTCGCACATGTCCAAGGCTGAATATGGCTTGATAAAGACAGTAATGGGGATGTTCGGAAGCCTGTTTGACCGGCAAAGCCGCATATCGACCCAGAAGATGGAGAATCGACTAATCTCACGCGGAAAGGCTGTGCAACTGAAGATTACTGACGCAGGCCCCCACAAGAAGAATATTATCGACAACAAGGGCACTATAGGCCACATCACAGACGACATGGACAGCCATCAACGCTATTTCGCCTACAACACACATATATTGGCCAGGCATCTACTTGAGGCTGGGGGTGATGCAAAGAGCCTCGAGAAGAAGAAGAAACGCGACGAGAAGAAAAAAGATCGCAAGGACATGGATTTCTGCATCTACCACATTGACGATGCGGGAAACTATGCTCCCGAGGACCTGATGGTGATGCAGTATATGAGCAGTTGGGACGAAGTAGAGGAAGGCGAGACAGATCATGTGATTACGGCCCTTCAAGTTTTCTCCACCGACCGCGCATACGTCACCAAGGATGAGCTGAAGAAGCGCAAAAAGGACAACAAGATCAAGATGAACTACGCCAATATCCAACAGTTTGAGCGCGACCACAACATTCCAGCCCTGGCACCATCAGTGCAGCAGAAGCTTGATGAGCTGTGCAAGAAATAGGAGACGCGGCAGCGCCACAGTTTAAAGTCTAAGGTTTAAAGTTTAAAGTTATGCCATCTTCCATACAGTTATACACCATATTAGTCTATTCTGAGAACATCGCTGGTGTGCTCAACCAGATAACGGCGGTTTTCACACGCCGTCAGGTAAATATCGAGAGCCTCAACGTGTGTGCCTCGTCAACGCCTGGAGTGCACAAATACACCATCACGTGCTACTGTACGGAGGATATGGTCAAGATGCTCAAGAAGCAGATTGAGAAGCGCATCGATGTGCTGCAGGCACGCTATTTCACTGACGACGAGATCTTCATGCTGGAGACGTCGCTGCTGAAGATCTCCACGCCGATGATGCTGGAGAATCCCGATGTGTGCAGCATGGTGCGCCAGCACGGCGCGCGCATTGTGGAGGTCAACCCGACCTACAGTGCTGTGGAGAAGACCGGCATGACATCTGACATCCTCTCGCTATACGACTCGCTCAACAGTCTCGGTGTTGTGCTGCAGTTTGCCCGCTCTGGCCGTATCTGCATAACCAAGGGATATCGCGAGCAACTCGACGACTATCTGGCAGAGAGAGAGAAGGAGAGAAAAGTTGAAAAGTGAAAAATGGATAATGGTCAATGTTCAATGTTCAATGGAAAATGACCAAGACGGAGACATACACTTTCACGGTTGAGCCCTTCCACGTGGACTTCTCCGGACATATTTTCCTTGGCGTGCTGGGCAACCATCTGCTCAACGCGGCTGGCCATCACTCTCACAACCGCGGCTGGGGCATTGACCATCTGAATGAGAACCATCTCACATGTGTGTTGTCGCGTCTGTGCATCGAGATGGAGAAGATGCCTGCTCAATATGAGCGCGTGGAGGTGGAGACATGGGTGGAGAGCGTGATGAAGCTATTCACTGAACGCAACTTCGTCATCCGTCGTGCCTCTGACGGATACATCTACGGCTACGCCCGTAGCGTGTGGGCGATGATAGACACGTCCACGCGCCGTCCTGCGAACCTGCTGACGCTAAACGACGGCGACATACTGCGATATATCATTCCTGCAGAGGAAAAACCGTGTCCCATTGCAGGTCACGGACGTCTACTGCGGTTGGAGGCGGAAATGGCTGATGTGGAAACATATCACGTGGCTACGCACTACAGCGATGTGGATATCAATGGGCACATCAACAGCGTGAAATACATTGAGCACATACTGGACACGGTTCCTCACGACCTGATAGACAGGGGTATACGACGATTCGAGATAGCATACAAAGCCGAATCATATCTTGGTGACACGCTCACAATACTCATGCGAGCCAACCATCCTTCGACAAGCTCAGGACAAGAGGAATGGGAATATGACATTCGGCGGAATGAAGGCGAGACGGTTGTGCTGGCGAAGCTCACTTTAGCATAGCCCTTGCCGCCTCGATGATTGTGTCATATCCGCGTGCAACATCTGCATCGTCAAGGGCCACGAGGGTGTCGGGTTCGATACCGAATTCTATTTGTTGCATCTGTGCATCAAACATCGGGCATGCTGAGAATCGAACGCTCCATCCATTGGGGAGCTCGGATGAGAAAGGCATACCGCTGCCCCCGCCGGTGCGGTCGCCCATTGTGGTGACGAGTGGGCACTGCAGTATGTCGCGCACGAAGGCGTTTGTCGCGCTGTAGCAGTGTCGGTTGGTGAGGACGATGGCTCGTTTCTGCCATCGGATGCCTGTTGCCGGTTCTAAATACTCGGCCTCCGGTGTGGAGAAGTCATTGTGTCCTGTTCCTGTCTTGTGGCAGAAGTATCCGACAAGTCGTCGCTCGTTGGTGAAGTGTGATGCGAGTCTCCGTGCATTGTCGAGGCTTCCTCCGCCATTGTTGCGCAAGTCGAGAATGAGTCCTCGGCAGAATCGGAGGTAGTGTAGTGCCTCGCTGATGTTGCCGTCTCCGATGCTGTTGTTGAACGAACTGCACACGACATATCCGATATTGTCTGGAAGGATGCGGTATTGTAGTGATGACGCTATTCTGTAGTCTGTGCCGAGATAGTCTTGTTGTAGCTCAGAATCGAAGTTGGCTGGATAGTCTTCGTACCAGGACCAGTTGCGTGCGACGTCGTGTGCGGCATATAGGTTGACGTGTCCGTCGCGTAGTTCGGACAGCATGTTGCTGAGCACCTGAAAGAGTTGTGTGGATGACATATTTGCATCGAGCTGCTGTCGATATTGCCATTTGACTTGGTTCCAATCGAGTCCTATGCTGTCGTGCTTGTATGTGAGGAAGCAGTAATGCTGGTCTATGATGTTCCAGAGAGCGTCGAAGTTGCCATGTGGTGTGTTGTCGTATTGCTCTTCATCGACGCACGAGACGGGAACGGTGATGATGAGGAGTGCTATGATGGCTGATAGTAATTTGCGCATAGTTCTATAGAGTTATTTAGAAATCTGATGATGACCGTGACTCGGCCACAATGACACCCGAAAGCGCGATTAGTGAAATGAGGTTAGGCAGTGCCATGAGAGCATTCATAAGATCAGAAAGATTCCACACCACACTGAGCTGCATCACTGCACCGACAAAAACCGCTGCGATGAAGAGGAGACGATAGAGCAAAAGCCCCATCGCCTGATGCTTCTCTAGTTTAGGGATGCCAGTATTTGGGTTCTTTATCAGATATTCCACCGCCCGCTCACCATAGTAGCTCCAGCCAAGTATGGTGGAGAAAGCGAAGGTGAGGATGCCAAAGGTCAGTAGCGGTGCACCGACAACAGGAATCTTCTCAAAGGCGAGCTTGGTTAGAGCCGCGCCATCGGTATAGCTGATATCTGGGTATGCAATGATGCTTGACACAAGGACGAGGCCCGTGAGAGCACAGATGACGACCGTGTCCCAGAACGTGCCTGTAGACGAGACGAGTGCTTGCCGCACAGGGTCCTTGGTCTTGGCAGCTGCGGCCACGATGGGAGCGGAACCCATGCCGCTCTCGTTGCTAAATAGACCGCGAGCGATACCGTAGCGGGCGGTCATCATCACTGTCGTGCCCACAAAACCGCCACCAGCAGCATGTGGGGTGAAGGCGCTGCGGCAGATGAGACACAGTGCATCCCATACGTATGAGCCATTGACACATAAAATATATATGCACCCGGCAACATAGAGTAGCGCCATCAGTGGCACGAAGGCCGTACAGAAGCGAGCTATGCCTTGCACGCCGAAAAGAATAACAAGCGCAGCAAGTGTCGCAATGACAAGGCCAGTCCACACAGTAGGTACGCCGTATGTCTCCTGGCAAAGCATGGCGATGGCATTACTCTGCACAGTGTTGCCGATGCCAAAAGCTGCAATGGCCGTGAACACGCAGAACGTCACTGCCAACCAACGCCAGCCCAGACCGCGCTCAAGTGCATACATTGGTCCGCCAAGCATCTTGCCAGAAGCCGTGCGCACACGGTACTTTACAGCCAACAGGCCCTCGGCATACTTCGTAGCGATGCCCAACACACCCGTGAGCCAGCACCAAAGCACAGCACCTGGTCCGCCCAATGCCACTGCCGTAGCCACACCAACGATGTTACCAGTGCCAATGGTGGCAGCAAGGGAAGTTGCAAGAGCTCCGAACTGGCTGACATCGCCCTCAGCTTCCGGGTCGCGGGCAAAGCTCAGACGTATGGCCTTCAATATCTTGCGTTGCGGGAAGCGCAGGCGGAACGTCAGCAGAAGGTGCGTGCCCAGCAACATCACAATCATTGGCCACCCCCATAAGAGGCTAGCCAACGAAGCAATGATGTCATTGATTATATTCACTTGGATAATGGTCAATGGTCAACGATGATAATCGGCGACAAAGATATGAATTTGTTTTGTGAAGGGAAGCAAAGAAAGCTCCTTTTTTCATATTTTTATCAGGAAAGAAAGTCTTTCACTCCTTTCATGACATCAAAGTGGAATGGCAGCTTGTTGGGATAACGTCGTGTGAGTGTCAATGCTACCCAGCCCATAGTGTGACGCACATTGACCTCTACACATGGATGTAGTCGTCCGTCTTGGAGGACCATCATATCAACGCCGACAGGTCCGTTGTAGCCATCGGGGATGAGATCTTCGAGCAGGAGTGCAAGGGCCTCCACGACTCTGTCGTAGAGGTTGATATCAATCATGGTCGCAAGTTGCCTGCGCTTGTTTGCCTCGGTGTCTACGATATTGCCAGCATAGACGCCTATGGGAGTGGTATGGAACATGGACAATCCTGCATAGTGGATGCGTCCCCTTTTGCATTCGAACTCGGCGGCGAGGTCTTGATAGCGCGGGTAGTATGGCTCAGCCATCACATAGCCCTGAGTGCGCAGTGTGCGGTGCAACCATGCTTCGTTGTTAGGCTTGAGATCCTGGCCCACCAGCATCAGGCCACGTCCACTGCCGCTCCACGGCTGCTTGAACAGGGTGCATCCCATTGTGCTTATACAACGACGTGCCGCATCAATATTATCGCAGCGCCACGCCTCCCCGACAAGTCTATCATCACCCACTCTCTCATGAACCAGCGGCAACAGGCGGGCAGTGATGCCCCGTCCCGTAGCCTCACGGAAGCGGCTGAGCCACGCGGCATCGGGCAAAGTCTGAGCCGGAACGCCCCACTGCTGCAGTTGCTTACACACAAGGGGATCCCACCCCCAAGGGGAAATGGACAATTGTGAATTGTGAATTATGATTTGTGAATTGTGAATTGAAATGGATGCTCCATCGTGACGAAGCAGTGTGCCGTCTCTCAACAACACGACATCACCCTCATCTGCCCACAGCAATGGCAAGCGTTGAAGCTCATTTGCCATACGTGTAGCGGATGCGGGTGGTGTATAATGTGTATCGTTGGCAGCGAGGGCCAAGTCATGCTCGGGATTGAAGAATAGTAGGCGTGGCACAATCTGTGTAGTGAAAAACGCCACGAAGATATGTCATTTTTTTCAATTACAAACGTCCAATAACAAAAAAATGATGAAGAACGATTATAATGTCGCTCTTCATCACTATTAATGGTTAATGGTCAATGGAGAATTATGCTATCTCGATGTGGCGCGAGACCTTCACCTCTTCTTTCTTTACTTTTGGCAGGGTGATGGTGAGTATGCCGTCCTCAACATGTGCTGCGATCGCATTCTTGTCGACATCATCGGGCAGGGCGTATACCTGCTGATAGTTGGTGTAGGCAAACTCGCGGCGGAGGTAGTGCTCCTTCTTGTCTTCCTCCTTGTGTTCAAACTTGTTCTCGATAGCAACGCAGAGGTTGCCTTCATCGTTGATGGTGACACGGCAGTAGTCTTTCTTCAATCCAGGCGATGCTACTTCCATAGTGTATGCATTAGGGTCTTCCTTGACATTCACTGCTGGTGATGTGCGATGCGTTGCTGGCATCACGTCTGTGTCAAATAGACTGTCGAATACTGTTGGGAACCAACTGTTTTTAAACATTACTGGTAACATAGTTGTAATATATTTTAAAGTTAATAGCCAATTATTATTTTTCAATTCTTATGGATGCGTTTCACCTCATAGTAATCAAATCTCGTGCCAGAAGCAAAAAGACAGTATAACCACCTCATTATCACGACAAAATGTCGTAATAAAAGACAATTTGTCATTTCCAATCGTGAATTATGAGTTGTGATTTATGCATACTGAAATACAAAAATATCATTTATTATTAATTATCTATAATTTATTATGTATATTTGCGGCGCGAACGATAACCTTAATATAATTATGAAGATTGCTTTTTTTGATGCGAAGAGCTACGATCGAGAGACCTTCGCGAAGGTGAACCAGTCATTCGGTTTCGACATCCAGTACTTCAAGGAACGGCTGAGCTTGAACACCGTTTCGCTGACCCAGGGGGCTGATGCAGTGTGTATATTCGTGAATGCTGAGTGCGACGCAAATGTGATAGAGCGTATGGCAGGCTATGGCGTCAAACTGATAGCGCTGCGCTGTGCTGGATTCAACAATGTGGATATTAAGGCTGCACATGAGCATGGACTGCGCGTTGTGCGCGTACCGGCCTACTCCCCCCATGCGGTGGCAGAATATGCGGTGACGCTGATGCTGGCGCTTAACCGCAAAGTGTATCGTTCTGTTTATCGCACACGTGAAGGCAACTTCCGTCTGGGTGGGTTGCTGGGCTTCGACATGCATGGCAAGACGGCAGGTCTAATAGGCATGGGCAAGATCGCAAAGGAGCTGATCAAGATACTCAGGGGCTTCGGCATGCGTGTGCTGGCCTATGATCTCTATCCTGATATGGCATTTGCAGAAGAGCATGGAGTGAAGGTTGTGGGTCTGGATGAGCTGTATGAGGAGTCTGACATTATCTCGCTTCACTGTCCTCTAACGGAGGAGACGAAGTTCATCATCAACAGCGAGTCGATTACAAAGATGAAGTTCGGTGTGATGATTATCAACACGGGTCGAGGAAAGCTCATCAAGACAGAAGATCTCATCAACGGACTGCGTTCGCACCAGATAGGTTCGGCCGGCTTGGATGTCTATGAGGAGGAGGCGGATTACTTCTATGAGGACCGATCCGACAAGATGATTGACGATGACAAGCTCGCACTGCTCCTCATGATGCCGAACGTCATTGTGACATCACACCAAGCTTTCTTTACACGCGAAGCCACGCACAACATTGCCCTGACAACGCTCCAGAACGTTCTTGATTTCAAGGATGGCAAGGAACTCCTCAATGAGGTGAAATAACGAATGCATTAACTTTCAACTTTCAACTATCTATTCTCCCTTGATGCATAGATTATCTTTTATTTATTTATTATTTATCATTTATTATCTGTATACCCCACAGTCACTACGTGCTGAGGAGCAGCAGACCACGTTCCCCATCGTGTATGACTTCGCTCAGGCGGCTGATGTTAGCGGCAAGTACTCGACACAGTTGATGGGGGGAGCAAGGCTGACGACTTTTGCTGGCCACACGCTGCTTGACTTGGGGCAGGGCGACGGATATGCTGATCTGGGTGCGGACTTCGGTGCTGCCGTGCGTAGCATAAGCGGCGACTACACAATCAGCGTGACACTCCACGTGCCATCCCAGACATCGCTCGCCGCCAACGGCAACTTCATATGGTGCATGTCACGCAGTAGCACCAACGGTTACCTCTTCCTCAGTGCCAAGGACACACGCTTTGCCATCACAAAGAAGAGCTGGAGCAACGAGACCAGCGTGGGAGCAAACGAGCCGCTCCCACGAGGAGAGTGGGTCACGCTGACATATGTCCAAAGCGGTGCCACCGGTACGCTTTATGTGGGCACAGAGGCCAAGGCACAGCAGACGGTGACGCTACATCCTGCCGATCTCAACCAGCTGAGAAACAACTATCTCGGCCGCAGCCCCTATGATGGCGACGTGCTGTTGCGCGGCGCACGCTATGCCGACTTCCGCGTCTACGACGAGGCCATCAACGCAGCAGAGTTGCAGCGCTTGGCTGACATAGCCCAAAGCTTGAACCATCTTCCCTCTGACGTGGCAATCGCGATGGACGCAGAAGAGCTGACGCTGCCATCAAGCATAAACAATCTTTATGAAGGCGTGACGCTGCCGCTGATGGGCAGCTACGGTAGTGCCATCGCCTGGCGTAGCTCGGATGCAGGACTACTCTCTAACGATGGGCAAGTCGTGGGAGAACCCGCCCAGACACGGACTCATGTCACCCTCACGGCCACTATCACCAATGGCTCTGAGCAACGACAGAAGCAGTTCGATGTCTATGTTCACAAGAAAGATAGCCCATACAGTCACTACCTCTTCACCTTCTTCCCGAGCAACAGCGACGAAAACATCTACTATGCACTCAGCGACAACGGCTACGACTACACCACCATCAACAACGCCCAGCCAGTCGTCCTCGCCAAGCAACGCACCGTCATGGGCGGACTTCGCGACCCGCATATACTTCGTGGCCAGGACGGACGATTCTATATGGTGGCCACTGACATGAAGTGCTCACTTGGATGGGAGAGCAACCGCGGCATGGTGCTTATGCGCTCAGACGACATGATACACTGGCAGTCATCCACAGTGCATTTTCCACAACGCTATGCGGGAACATATCTGGCCAAAGTGATTCGTGTGTGGGCACCAGAGACCATTTGGGATGCCGAGGTAGGCAAATATATGATTTACTTCTCTATACTCACCAACGACGGCACCGTGACTTACGACAAAGTATTCTATGCATACGCCAACGATGAGTTCACCGACCTTGAGGGCGAACCAGTCTATCTCTACGACCGCGGCTCCGCAACCATAGATATGAACATCGTCTACAACGACAACGACCATCTCTACCATGCCTTCTACAAGAACGAAGGCTCCGGCGGAATATGCAAGGTCACCGCTTCCAGCCTCACAGCACCCTCTGGAACCGAAGGCACACAGTGGAGCCAGCCATCGGGAACGCTGCAGCAGACATCCGAAGCCGTCGAGGGAGCTGGAGTGTTCCGCCTCATCAACAGCGACGACTGGATCCTCATGTATGACTGCTACATGAACGGGCACTATCAGTTCTGCTCATCGCCTGACCTCACCAACTTCACGGCACGACAGAACACAGCCACCAGCGGATCGTTCACCCCGCGCCACGGAACCGTCATCCCTATTACTGAGGATGAATACCAGAGGCTGAAGACTATGGACTTCACCGACGGCATTGACAATCATATGGTCAATCCTCAATCTTCAATTTTCAATGGTCAGTGCTTCGACCTTAGCGGCCGTAGAGTGAGCGTAACACAGCGGGGCGTGTATGTCGTGGGAGGCAAGGTGAAAATTGTACAATAAAAGCAATATAGACATGAAACATTTTCATCTATACATTATCTGTCCTATCATCATCACGCTTGCTGCCTGTACAGGTAGCAAGCGTGATGCTATTGGACATACAGAGGTGACAATAGAAACATCCGAGGGCGATATCATTGTCCGCCTGTACGACGACACGCCGCTTCACCGCGACAACTTCATATGCAACGTGCGCCAAGGCTGCTACGACGGCATCTTATTCAACCGCATCGTGCCCGAGATGGTCATACAAACTGGAGACACCACCATGAAAGCTAAAGCGAGCCAGACCTCCCAGGGATGCCTTCACCCCAGTCCTTCAACGGGCATTCCTGCCGAGATTGTCTATCCTCGGCATTTCCACAAGCAAGGTGCCCTGGCAGCAGCACGCGAACCAGACAGTATCAATCCCAGCCGCCTCTCGAGTCCATTGCAGTGGTACATCGTAACTGGTAAGAAATACACGTCGGCCGAGCTGCGAGAGCTGCAGACACTAATATATGATGAGCGCGTGGCAGCACTCTTTGAGACACTGCTGCGACAACACGCTACGCAGATAGACTCGCTACGATGCACTAACCACGATGCCTGGCAGCAACGGCTCAACGACTTGCAGGTGCAGGCTGAGCAGACACTGGCCGTCAATCCACCACAGCCACTAAGTGAAACACAGAAACAGACCTACAACCGCCTTGGCGGAGCGCCACACCTCGATGGCGACTACACCGTCTTTGGCGAGGTCGTGGAGGGCATGCCCATCGCCCTGCGCATTGGACGCACACCAGTGGATGCTAAGGAACGTCCACGCAAGGCAGTCTACATCAAGAAGGTGACAATCAGTAAAATGTAAAATGTAAAATGGAGAATGTGATGGCTACGGCAATTATCTCTGCTATGAGGGCAATGCGGATGCTGAGACGGCAGTCGGCGGTGGTTAGGGGGCGTGGGTTAGTGCCTATATAGGGCTTCTCCACGGCTTGGCCAAAGTAATCGTGAGTGCCACCGAAACGGCAGTCGAGGACTGCGGCGAGGGCTGCCTCGGGCCAGCCGCTGTTGGGGGAGGCGTGGGCAGGGCCGAAGCGGAGGAGGAAACGGTAGTGTGCTCGACGGTTTTGCCGTCGAGAAAAATTACCGACGATTAGTATCAGCAGGGCTGTGAGGCGGGCGGGGATATAGTTGGCGATGTCGTCTATGCGGGCGGCCCAACAGCCGAATTGACGGTAGCGGTCGGTGCGATAGCCTATCATAGAGTCAAATGTGTTGATGACTTTATAGGTTAGCATCCCTGGCACACCAAGCAGGGCGAGCCAGAAGAGTGGGGCGATGACGCCGTCGGAGAGGTTCTCGGCCAGAGTCTCAAGGGCAGCTTGTCGTATCTCCTGTGCTGATAGCGACTGAGTGTCGCGACCCACGATGCGTGCCACTTGAGTACGTCCTTCTTCCACGCTGCGATCCACAGCCTCGAATGTCATACGAACCTCGCGCCGCAAGGTGTTGCCTGCAAGGCAGAAGAAGATGAGGATGGTTGATAAAGTTAAATGGAAAATATTAAATGTGAAATGTGAAATGTGAAATGTATAGGGGGTTAGGGAGAGGAGATAGAGTACTGTGGTTGTGCCTGCAAAGGCCAACAGTATGGTGACAATGACCAGAATAGCACCCTTCAGCATACGGTAGTTGCCTTGGTTGAGACGCTTTTCCCAGAATGCAATCCAGCGGCCTATATACACAACGGGGTGGGGCAGCCGCGCAGGGTCACCGAAGAGAAGGTCAAGGATCCAACCGAAGAGGAGAGACATAGTTTTATTTTACGATTTTACGATTTAAAGATTTTACGATTTATTAACTAGTGAGCGATTTTACGATTTGGCTGTGCGAAGCCTTAATTATGAATTATGCATTAAGCATTATGCTTTTATTTAATCCATTCTTGGATGGCAGCGATGAGGGCGTTGTTTTCTTCTGGTGTCTGTACGGCAATGCGGAAGAAGGAGGCGTCAAGCCCCTCGAAGTTAGAGGCGTCGCGGATAAGGATTCCGCGCTCTGTGGCAAGCCATTCTTTAAGGGCGGAGGCGCGGCCTATGCGCAGGCGACAGAGGAGGATGTGGGTGTCTGAAGGCCACGGCTCGATGACGCCAGTCTTTGCGAGTTCGGTAGCTACGCGTTCGCGCTCATGAAGCAGGTCTGCAAGTGGGAGGACGTAATCAGCCTTATGTCGGAGCAGATAAATGGCTGCGGCTTGAGAGATACTGCTTATAGTCCACGGCATACGCTGCCGACGCAGAAACTCGGATAACGTTTGGTTTGCTGTGATATATCCCAGACGAAGGCCTGGCACCGCATATTCCTTTGTCATGGAGTGAAGCATAATGACATTGGGCAAGGCTGCGGCTTCTTTTTGGGAAATAAGGGGGTGTTGAGTGAAGGGGGCGTAAGAGGCATCTATAACGAAGAGAGTGTGCGGGTAAATCTCGATGAAATGGCGCATTTCGGCTTCGGGAACGACTGTGCCAGTTGGGTTGTTGGGGATGCAAAGCCAGAGAAGGGGCCTGCCCCCGGACGGTCCATCCTCGGCCCCGGGGATATCTTTGAGAGAGTAAATCGCTTTTACGCGGTGTTCGTGGATTCGGCAGGCATCGGCATACTCGGAGAATGTAGGTTGAAGAATGTAGGATGTGGAGCGGCGGAAGACCTGTGCCACGAGATAGATGGCTTCTGTGGCCCCTGCGGTGGCTATAACCTCCGAAGGGGAGAGGCCGAGGTCGGCAGCTAAGGCGGCTTCCAGGCGTTCGGGTGAGGGCTCCGGGTAATTGGTCACAGAGGGCAGGACCTCTGCGAGATGGGCATAGAGACCATCGTGGCGGAAGTGGCTGTATATGTTGCTGCTGAAATTAAGGCGGATGTCCTTGTAAGCGTGGATGTCGTCTCCGTGGCCATTAATCATGAGTGAGTATTTTATAGAGTTTTTGGATGTCTATGTGCTTGCGGATGTGGGCTGCCAGGCGGTCATATTGCTCGTCCTTGAAGGCGGAGGCTGAACTCGGCGGCAAAACCGCCGAGCACACTGCCCCCTGAGGGGCAGCTGCAGACGGGGTGAAAGTAGATGAGGCGGCTGCAGAAGCTGGAGCAGCAGATGGGGCTGTTAAAGCGGAGGCTGCTGGTAAGGCGGCTTTGAGGAGGGATTCGATGACGGGTGGGTTGTCGAGGAAGCCGTGGATGTAGGTGCCGAGGCAGCGGGGAGCGCGGGTGAAGGGTGAAGAGGGGTCGTTAGTGCTTACACCCTGATGGATTTCGTAGCCCTGACAGGTGTGGCCTTCCCAGTCGAAGGTGACTTGGCGGGTGGTCTTGGAAGCGGTCATAACGGTATTTATGGGCAGGAGACCGAGACCTGGGAGAGAGGGTATATCGCCCTCGATGCCGTCGGGGTCGCTGACGGTCTGTCCGAGCATCTGATAGCCTCCGCAGATGCCTACGACAAAGCGCCCGTTGCGGTGAGCGCGGATTATAGCCTGGGCACATCCGTTACGACGCAGTTCAAGCAGGTCGTCAAGAGTGGCTTTGGTGCCAGGGAGAATTATAATGTCCGCCCGCTCAATGTCGGTGGTGTTGTTTGTGTAGAAGAGGTTCACGCGCGGGCCGCGCTCCAGAGTGCCGAAGTCGGTGAAGTTGCTGATATGTCGAAGTAGCACCACGGCCACATTCACTTTCCCCTCTGCCAGTTCACGTCGTTTACGTTCGAGGCTGACGCTGTCCTCCTCCTCGATGACTATGTCTGTGAACATAGGCACTACGCCCAACACCGGAACGCCACACACCTCTTCCAACATCTTCCGTCCTTCTTCGAAGAGACGGATATCGCCACGGAACTTATTGACTATTATACCTTTGATGCGATGGCGATCCTCGGGCTGCTGAAGCATTATGCTGCCATAGCAGGAGGCGAAGACGCCGCCTCTGTCTATATCAGCAACGAGGATGACGTCAGCGTTGGCGTGTCGAGCCATTGGCATATTCACCAAGTCGCTCTCCCGCAGGTTTATCTCTGCTATGCTGCCCGCCCCCTCCATCACGATAGGGTTATATTGGGCTGCGAGGCGGTCAAAGGCAGCACACACTTCGCTACGCAGTTCCTCACGCCCTTCTTTTCTGAAATAGTCGTATGCAGAGCGGTTGCCGATGGGCTTGCCGTTGAGTACCACCTGAGTAGTATGTTCGGAGTTGGGCTTCAGGAGCAGCGGATTCATATCTGTATGTGGATCCAGTTGGCACGCTTCGGCCTGCACAGCCTGGGCACGCCCTATCTCTCGTCCGTCGGGTGTGGCGAAAGAGTTGAGTGCCATGTTCTGCGCTTTGAACGGAGCTGGGTGAAATCCGTCTTGCAGAAAAATGCGGCAGAGGGCCGTGGCAATAACGCTCTTACCTACGTCGCTGCCTGTGCCGGCGAGCATTATGGGGTGAAGATATTTAGAATTCATAATTCATAATTCATAATTCACATTCTCCATTTTACATTTTACCGACCACAGGTCGTAAAGGTGGGTGTAGCTGGCAAGAACGTTCTTGTATCTCAGAATGGGAGTGTTCACGGGCTCGTTTTTGGCGTTATAGACTTGCGCGATGCTTTCGGGGGCGGAACCGAGGAACTGCGTGTAGTGGAACTCGTGACCGCGGTATTCCTTGCCGTCAATCACAAAACGGCGGTAACCGAGAGAGAGTTTGCGGTCGGCCTTCCGTGCGGTGATGGTATAAGGCAGTACGCCACACATCGGATATTCGCCATCATCAGTGAGGATGCTTTTGCACAGATACATCAAACCACCACACTCTGCCACGATTCTTCCGTCATGTTCAGCAAAGTCTTTTATAGCCTTACGACAGGCCTCGTTTCTCACCAGTACATCCAAGTGCTTCTCCGGATAGCCGCCAGGCAGATAGAGTAAGTCAATACCGTCAAAGCACGGTACATCATTCTCCGGATCGAAGAAGCTGACGTTGCACAACCGGTCTATCGTCTCCTGATAGATAAAGGAAAACGACTCGTTGTTCCTTGCTATTAAAGTTTTAGAAGCTCTTCCCATTGTATATTTTCTTCTATCAGGTTTAACAGTTGCTCAGGCACAATAATCTCAGAGAAATCAAGTCCCAGATAACGGGATCCCTGTTCCAATTCAGTGCTTTTGGGCAGATAGCCAAAGCATCGTGTATGGAGGTCGTCACATACCTGTCGGAGCATATCAAAGTGCCTCGCTGAGCCTACTTTATTAAATATGACGCCTGCTATGTTCACGTCTGCCCGGAAATGGATGAAACCGGAGAGCAGAGCCGCCATCGAATAGGCAGCACTCTTCGCATCTACAACCAGAACCACGGGGATATTCAGCACATGGGCAATCTCTGATGCAGAACCGCGGTCGCGGTCGTAGCCGTCGAAAAGACCCATCATCCCTTCCACGACACATACATCTGCATCGGCACCGTAATGCTCGAAAAGCTCGCGCACATGTTCAGGAGTTGCCATGAACGTGTCAAGGTTAATGCTTGGTCGTCCGCACACGGCACTATGGAATTTGGTATCGATATAGTCAGGCCCGCACTTGAACGGCTGTACACGCAGTCCATGGTGACGTATCGTCTGCATCAACCCGAGTGTTATGGTGGTTTTGCCGCTTCCCGAAGAGGGCGCTCCTATGAGGAACTTATGAGTCATTGCATCTTAGGGTATAAGTAAGAAAAGGTAAAAGACAAGTTCTGTGAGAATAAAGGTGGCTCCGCAGCAGTCGCCCGTGTAACCTCCGATGCGACGGCGCATAAGTAGGATGAGGGCGGCGGCAACGATAGCTGCAGGCAGCAAAGAGAGGGCGAGAGTTGACAGTTGACAGTTGACAGTTGACAGTTGACAGTTGACAATTGACAATTGACAAAGATATATGAACAAGCAGGCTGGCGCTAGGCCAAGGATGAGACTAATTATACGCTCTCCCCAAGGCGTACGCTCATATATGAGGAGGTTCTTAGCCTCAGACTCCGGTCTGGCGTATGGCAGGAAATAAATTATTGTGGAACTAATCCATTTGCAGGCGGCGTCGGCCACGATGAGGACGAGAGGCGAAAGGCCGTCTTCCAATAGATGGGTTAGGATTGCAGAGAGCATCAGATAATAAATAACGAGTCCCAGCACGCCGTAGGTACCGATGTGCGAGTCCTTCATAATGGCCAGAGTCCGTTCGCGCGAAGTGCCGCCGCCGAAACCGTCGCAGAAGTCGGCAAAACCGTCTTCGTGGAGAGCTCCTGTAAGCAGCACCCTACTGGCAAGTGCGAGTATCACGCTTACTGAAGGCGGCAGACCTATTGCCATAGCTCCCCAGCACACAACTGCCATAACGCCTCCCGTGAGCCACCCGGCAAGCGGCCACAGAGGCACCACTCTCTCGAAATATTCCTTCTCCACCGTAAATAAACGCCACAGGGGGAGACGAGTGAAGAACATTAGGGAGGCAAGGATTCGCTTAAGCATTATGAATTATGAATTGTGAATTATGCTTAGAAGTATTTGGTTATCTCTGCGTGGCTGAAATTGTCCATCTCGTTTAGCATGGCAACCGCCGACTGAACAATCGGGTAGGCTACTAAAGCACCCGTGCCTTCACCTAAGCGGAGACCGAGATGGAGAAGTGGATTTGCGCCCATTTCGTCGAGCATTAGACGGTGTCCACCCTCGTCGCCGCAGTGGCCATAGACGGCATAGTCAGTCACGGCTTTGTCAATCTTTGAGGCTGCCAGCATACAGGCTGTCATGATGAAGCCATCAACGAGGATAACAAGTCGCCTTTCAGCTGCCCGCAGCATACCGCCTATGGCTGCAGCCATCTCGAAGCCGACGAAATAGCGGATTGTTGCAGAGGCATCTTCGGTGCAGTTCGAAGATGTGAAACCGCTATTTTCAACAGCTTGGCGCAGGACATCCAGCTTATGCCGCACACCCTCGCTGTTGAGGCCGCTGCCACACCCTACACATTGCTCCAGAGGTATATCCTCAAACAGATGCATCAGTATGCTTGACGGCGATGTGTTCCCGATGCCCATCTCGCCGAAACAGATAATGTTACAGCCTTCATTGACGCAGGCATCCACCTGTTCCTTACCTACTTCCAAAGCCTTCTGCCACTCAGCTTCGCTCATGGCCGGCTCGTATAGGAAGTTGCGGGTGCCGTGTGCCACCTTGCGGTCTATGATATGCGGATAAGCCTCATGGTCGAAATCGTAATCCACCCCCACATCTACAATACGTAAGTTGAAGCCGTGTTGGCGGCAGAATACATTCACTCCGCCTCCGCCGCGATCGTAGTTCTTCATCTGCTGCCATGTCACCTCACGCGGTGACAGCGACACTCCCTCACGCTCAATACCGTGATCTCCTCCGAAAAGGATGTGGCAGGGGTGGCTCAGTTTCGGGCTTAGCGTCTGCTGGATTAGTGCCACCTGAAGGGCGAGATTCTCCAAACGGCCCAATGACCCCTTGGGCTTGTTCAGGTTGTCAATCTTTTCCTGAATAGATGGGATTAGAGTTTTATCTGTGGGTGTTATCATATCACTTTATGGTTACGGGAATGCCGGAAATTAAGAGTGTCACTGTGTCGGCTATGGCTGCGACTTTCTGGTTAAACGAACCGAGCTGATCGGTAAAGCGCCGTTGGCCTGCGTTGCCGCTTATTCCCCCTAGGCCTATTTCGCTGGTAACGAAGATGAAGGTAGCGTTTTGTTCGATGAAACGGTCAAATTCTTCCTCTAACCTGTCGAGAGCTGTGTTGATGTCTTCGGCAAAGAAATTGGTCAACCACAGCGTGCAGCAGTCTATCAGCACCACGCGCCCGTTCACATCGTGGCGGCTAAGGAACTTCTCTTCTTCTATGTTTGTCCATTCGGGACCGCGTCGCTCCTGATGGATGCGAACCCGCTTGGCGAATTCTGCGTCCCAGATGTGTGCGGTGGCAATATAAACAGGTTTTTTTGCGAGCGACAGGGCGAGCCGCTCGGCATATGCGCTCTTGCCTGAGCGTTGGCCTCCAGTAATAAGAATGATTCGTCTCACAAGGAAAATTATTTAAATCGTGAAATCGTGAAATCGTAAAATCTTTAAATCCTTAAATCTTCAAATCTATTTGCGTCTTAGCAGCACCCATATTGCCACGGGTGCGCCTATGAGTGCTGTCACGGAGTTGATAGGCAATGCACCCTCAAAGCCAGGCATACGGGCTATGAGGTTGCAGATGAGAGCCAATGATGCCCCTGCCAGAATAGTAGCAGGCAGAAGCAGACGGTGGTCTTCTGTGGCGAGCAGGCCGCGTGCGATGTGCGGTACAGCCAAGCCGAGGAACATTATCGGGCCGCAGTAGGCGGTGGCTACAGCTGTCAGAATACCTGCAGAAGTGATAATCATCATCCGGGCGCGGCGAACGTCAAGACCGAGGTTGGTGGCGTACTGTTCTCCAAGCAATAGCATATTAAGAGGCTTGGCCAGGAGCAGAGTGCATGGCAGCAGCACAGCCATAAGCCCAACGAAGACATAGACCTGACCGCCTGTGACACGGGCAAAGGAACCGAGTCCCCAAATCACAAACTGATGAACATCCTCCTCTGATGAGAGATATTTCAGCACACCAATGATGGCTGACGCGATATATCCGATGAGAACACCCACGATAAGCAGGGTGGCGTTGCCCTCAACCCTCTGTGAGAGCCATACGATAAGTGTCATCACGGATAGCGCACCGACAATGGCAGCCAACGTGAGGGCTGTGTTACCATATACGCCGAAGCCTGCCAACAGCGCACCGCCGAGGGCTCCGTTGGCCAAAACCATAAGAGCCACGCCGAGACTGGCCGCGCTGCTGATGCCCAGGACAGAAGGACCGGCCAAGGGGTTGTGGAACACCGTCTGCATCTGTAAGCCAGCGGCGGCAAGGCCAGCGCCGCAGAATATTGCGGTTAGGGTCTGAGGCAATCGTGTCTGAATGACTATAGCACGACCAATCTCGCTGCCTCCGTCGCCTCCGTACAACAGACTGACTACCTCGCCAAAAGGTATCGCTACAGAGCCTACGACGAGGTTGATAATAGTTAGTAGCGGAATGCTCACAATGAGCAGGATTATTATGCTTGACTGTCGCATATCAGATGAATTTGCAGGTCATTATTAGGGAAAACGCTACGGCAATGCTGAAGGCACAGCTCGTGTATGCGGTCAAAGAACGCTTGTGGCATCAAATTCCACAATTCGCGAGCCATAGTTATGCTGTCGAAAATAGCTTTGGCATTTTCTACTCCAGCGCTCTGAGCTACCTCGCAAAGGAACTCCTTGTTCATTGCGACCTTGTGGGAATGGGTGTCAAGATGCCCTTCAGCCAGTTTTACGGCCTTGCCTAACATTATGCCTATGACGGCGCGGTGGAAACCGAGTTTGTGGGCTCGCTTGAGACTCTCGCCGATGAAGTTGCCGTAGTGTACAACTCGCAACGACGGCTCCATCTGCAAAAGAGCCTCTTCGCCCCGTTTGCCAGATGCAAGACCGATGGCATCGCAGCCGATGGCGCGGGCCACTTCAAGCTCCCGTCCGATACTCTCTATGAAGGCCTCATTGCTCAGAGGTGATACTATGCCAGACGTGCCAATAATGCTTATGCCGCCTACAACACCAACCTTGTGGTTAAATGTGCGTTCGGCCAGAGCCTCGCCATCAGCTACAGAAATAGTGATGTCGATGTCTTGGCCGGTAAACGAGCGGACGGTGTCAGTCATCATTTGGCGTGGAGTATGATTGATGGCCGGTTCGCCAACCGGTATTCCTAAGCCGGGAAGTGTAACGCGACCAACTCCTTCGCCATGCAGGAAACGAACTATGGACAGCCTTGCTTTCCCCTCTCTGCTCTCCCCTCCCTCATGGGAGGGGCTGGGGGTGGGTCTTACCCTCGCTGTAATGCGACAGCCGCGTGTCACGTCGGGGTCGTCGCTGAAGTCTTTGGTTACAGTGGCAACTCCTCCGGCTTCGGTCTCAACTGGTATCGTCAACACCTCGCCGTCTGGCAGAGCAAAATGTGCTTCTTCCGGCAACTGACCATAGAGCAGCGACTGCATAGCTGCGCTGACAGCGGCTGTGGCGCAGGCTCCTGTGGTAAGGCCCGTGCGCAGCGGGAAGAAAGCGGGAACAAGCCTTTCGATTGCGCGGCGCAAGCCGTGACGTCCTGTGACGTATGTCCAGTTGGCAGGCGTACGGGGCGGCATTACTGCATAAACCTTTATGCCGAGTGCGCGGGCAGCTTCAACTTTTGCGCTAAATCCACCGCTCTCACCGCTCATCTTCGTTATGATGGCATCGCAACCTATTTGTCGCATCAGCGTCTCTTCCTCTGCCTGCGACGGGAGAGTCAGAGCATCGTTGTAGAAGAGCAAACGGTCGGCAGGGAATCCCTCGGCCTCGGCTTTTGCTATGCTCTCTTCGCGATGAAGTATCCGGAAATAAGTGGCGTGCGTCTGCCAATATGGACGCAAACGGGATATCGTGTTCACTCCAGAGAGGGCAAGAAGGCAACGGGGACTGTCGGCTTGCAGACGTGAGAGCGCATCTGCCCAGTCTGAGCAGGCTGTTACGCCTTCAGGTAGTTGAATAGGTGGTCGCTGAAGACGAATCACAGGCAGGGCCGAATCCGCTATAGCCTCATGTAAGCCTTCGGCAAACGGATGTGCGGCATCTATGATGGCCTCAATGCTGTTGTCTTGGCAGAAGCGTTCAATGTCGGCGGCGGTCATAGGGCCGGTGAGACGCTGCCCATTATGCAAAGGCACGTCCTGCAGTGCGCTCTTCGTTGAATAGAAGAACGGCTTGCCGGCCTGCTCGCAAACCTCGGCAGCGAGGCGGCCCTCTGTTGTGCCTCCGAATATAAGTATCATTCCTTGCCTTTGCGGAAGAGATGTGTAAAGTGAGAGTCGTATAGACGGCTGAGTCCCTCGCGATTGTCTATGGCTTCGCCTACAACTATCATGGTTGTGAGTGTGAGCTTGTTGTCGCGGATTATGGCGGCGAGGTCTTTCAGCTGCCCCCTAAATATGCGCTGTTCTTTCCAAGTCAGTTTATAGCAGGCGGCAACAGGTGTTTCGGGCGGATAACCTCCTGCGAGCAGCTCCTCCTGCACCTGTTCAGCCAAAGAGGCCGAGAGGAAGATGCACATTGTGCTTTGGTGTGAGGCCAGGAGACGCAGTTGCTCGCGTTCGGGAGTCGGTGTGCGTCCCTCGCCACGGGTTAGAATTATTGTCTGG
Source organism: uncultured Bacteroidaceae bacterium (assembly GCA_905233465.1). Lineage (GTDB taxonomy): Bacteria > Bacteroidota > Bacteroidia > Bacteroidales > Bacteroidaceae > Physcousia. The sequence continues at coordinate 47,771 of CAJOEI010000010.1, forward strand.
CAGCGTTCGGGGATAGTGAACTGACTGCGTAACTCGGCGGCAGCAGCAAGGAAACTGCTGATTCCTGGTGTTATGTGATAATCCATCCCGTGAGCATCGAAGAATGCCATCTGTTCCTGGATTGCCCCATAAATACATGGGTCTCCGGTGTGCAGTCGTACTACTAAGAGTCCACGGTCATAGAAATCCTTCATCAATGCGAACTGCTCTTCCAGATCGAGGTCTGCGCTGCTGCGCACGATGGCTCCGGACTTGGCACAAAGGGTAAGTTCGCGCGGCACGAGACTTCCGGCATAAAGAATCAGGTCGGCCCGCTCAAGGAAACGGCGGCCGCGCACACTTATCAGGTCCGGGTCGCCAGGGCCTGCACCTACGATTTCGATGTGACCTTTTCTCTGCCTCAGATGTTGGTAGTCTATGGCGAGGGCTGCCGTGAAGTGCTCTCCCTTTACCTTTGGGATAATCAGTTTGCCGTGGTTGGAACCGAGGATGGCAGCGGCCTCACAGACACTCGACGTGCCTACGTGCTTCTTAACTGTGGGACTTGGGTTCGGTACATCCACAGCGGCCAGTTGTTCGGCGGTGAAGAATACAACCTCCTCTTCATAGTCTTCTCTAAGCACATCTATGAATTCCTCGTCCTTCTTTACGTCTATGGTGCAGTAGCGATGTGCACAAGGCAGAACGCCCTGATTGGCGAACGCTTCGTCTATTTCGTCGTAGATGCAATCGTAGTCCTCGGGGTGATGAGACAAGCCGAAGCCTATCGTTCCGACCATCGGGACGAAATGCAGTTCTAACATCCCGTAGGGAGCGTGGCGGATAAAAGGCGATACTATTATGAGCAGCTTATATTTGCTCGGGTCAGCCTCGCTGATATCGTTGATTATGGTAACGTGGTTGGGAAGTGTCTTCTCCAGATAGTCTGTGCCTTCGTCGCGGGCTTCAAGCAGCAAGGCTGTCGGTTTACAGTTCACGAAAGCAAAGATGCAAGCGTTCATGTCATCGATGTCACTTGCCACGGGCCAGTCAAACCGCTGCTCGAAGGTGTCCAAGGCCCACAACCCGGCGTTGTCGCTTTGTGTGGTTATTATCGGTTGGGCACCGATGATATAGGCCACCGTCTGCGTCAGTTCGTTAGCCCCTCCTACATGCCCCGAAAGAACAGAAATGACGTTCAGCCCGAGACTATCCACGCAAACCACGGCTGGATCTTTGTGCTTGTCGGCTATATATGGGGCAATAGTGCGCACACAGATTCCCATGGCTCCGATGAAAATAAAGGCATCGTAGCTCTTCCATTGCTGGCCTACGGCATCGCGGCTTATGGCCTTGGCACCAAGCTCGTGTATGAGTTGTCGGGCAATGTCGTCCGCGACTTCAGTTATCTGGACTATAGCTATTTTCTTTTGCATTTGAGTATTTCTATGGGGTTGTAGTCGTTAATGGTTATTCGGGTGGCTGGCTGCTGTTCGAGTCCCAGCTCCATACAAGCTTCGTTGAAGAGCTGCTTGCTTTGTGCGGTGACGCTGTTCATGACAATGCATCCATCTTCCGTCAGCACCGTCAACACCTTGGCAAGAATTTCTTTCAGACGTCCGTTGTGGCCGCCAATGAAAACGGCATCGGGGCGGGTATAGGCGCTGAGGTCGGCATCGAGGAAATCACCAATGACGGCGGTTATACCAGGCGTCCCGAAACGTCGACTGTTGGCAGCCATCAGTTCCCTGCCTTCCTCACGCACCTCGAATGCGGTAACTTGAAGATGCGGGAACTGCAGTTTCGCTTCTATGCTAACGCTGCCAGTACAAAACCCGATGTCCCACAGAGAACTGCGGTTGTGCAGGTCAAGCATGGAGAGGGAGAGGAGGCGGATGGGCATCTTGGTTATCATCCGTTCGCGGCCGTCCAGAAAACTGAAATCCTGTTCTGGAATACCGAACGGACGGGGGCGGATGTACGTGCGACGCAGGATGAGGCAGTTGGGTACGGCATATTCGCGTCCCTCGGCAAACGGCCCGATGCGCTCTTCCTCCTCGTTACCCAACAACTCGCCTATGGTTATGTCGTAGTTGTCGTAGCCGTATTCGTGCAGACGCTCGTATATGGCTTGCGGGGTCTTTGTGTGGTCGGTAAGACAGCCGATTAGAACTTCTTGGCGTATTACGGCTTCATCGAATTTATTCCACGGACGGCCTGTAAGCGACACTACACGCATGTCCTGATAAGGCAGAAGCATACGGTGGGCAAGCATCTGAAGAGAATTGAAGGACGGATAGACCACGAGACGGCAGTCTGGCCATTCGCGCTGAACGGTGGCGGCAAAACCGTAGAATAGGGGATCGCCGGAGGCGAAGATGACTATTCCTGTGTCCGTGTCAGCCAACGCCTCCTCATAACGGCGGAACACATCGGTAATGGGAACAGTAATGTCAACCCATGAGTGTCCTTCAGGCAGACGGTCGGCCATGATCTCATGATGTCGTCGTCCGCCGGAGAAGAGCTTACCTCTGGCTATGACAGCTTCCACCTCTGGCGGAAACCACTGGCGGCGGCTGTCATTTATGCCTATTATTATGCATGTTCCTTTATACATCGCGTCCGGGTCTTAGCTGTTCGGCGTCATCGTATGTTAGGATGCTGTTCACGAGTGTGGCTGCGAGATTGCTGCCACCCTTGCGTCCTTCGATTATTATCAAGGGTATATCACGCATGGTTTTGGCGGCGTGTTTGCTCTCCTCAACATGTACAAAGCCTACGGGCGCACCTACGATACCGGCAGGTCTGCATTTCCCGTGGCGGATGAGGTCGCACAGTTCGAGCAGCGCGGTCGGGGCGTTACCGATGGCAAAGAGGGCGTCGGGGTGTTCGTCGGCAGCGAGGCGCATGGAGGCTTGGGCGCGGGTGATGCCCTGCTCCTTAGCCATAGCAACGGCTCGTTCGTCATTAATGTAACACACCACTTCTATACCTAACCTTGCCAGCGCTCCCTTGCGTATGCCGCTGGCTGCCATGGTTACGTCGGTGACGATGGTCTTTAGGGTGCCGTCGGCCACTTTCCCATAGAGCTTGGCTGTAGCCTGTGGAGTCATCCAAAGCAGACTCTCCATGTCGAAGTCTGCGGTGGTGTGGATGGCGTGAAGCAACGGCCACAGATGCCATAATGGATAAGAGGGATTGCGCAGTTCTCCCATTATGGTCTGGAAGGAACGTAGCATTATGGCAGCCCCCACATTCTCCATTTTACATTTTACATCCGAATAGTATCCTCGTGGGGTTATGAAGCAGTTATCGCGGATATATGACTGACTGTTGCCGATGATGACAACGGTGAACATATCCACCTCCTCTGGGTCGAAGTCATTGAGTGAGGTTACGGTTACAGTCTGATCCTCGCGTCCGGCCTGACGGACATAGCCCACAGGTGTGTCGCCGCTGCGGTGTTTCAGGAAAAGCTCGCGGAGGCGGTGTAGCTGCCAGTAGCGTCCGTTGCTGCGAGGGTTATATACAGCCGTGACGAAATCGGCTGTGGCAGCTGCGATGATGCGACGCTCGATAGTAGCCCAAGGAGTCATCAGATCGCTCAGGGAAATGACACAGAAGTCATGGCCTATCGGAGCGCCGAGCAACGAGGCTGCTTTCTGGAAGGCGCTTATGCCAGGCAGAGGAATAATCTCAATGTCCTCAGCCCCACGTTCTTTATTGACCTCTGGTCGAGCCTGCTCACGCTCGGCAGAGTTGAAGCGAGCTTCACTCTTCTCTCGCTTACTCGCAGCCTTCATCTCGAACAGCAGCGGTGACATCCCGTAGATGCCGGCGTCGCCACTGGATATGACGCAAACGGTTTTGCCTCCTTCTGCAAGAAGAAAAGCCTGTTCAGCACGTTCTCTCTCGCGCTTCATCCCAGAGTCCACACATTCTGTACCGGGACGCAAGTAGGATGTGATGAACTGGAAGTAGTACTTGTAACCTACTACCACGTCGCTCTCGCTGACGGCTTTAAGCACGGCCGGCGTTATGTCATCGGGTGAGCCGGGACCGATACCAGCAACATAAATCTTTCCCATAACACGATTTTACATTCTACATTTTACATTTTACATTACACAATTGTGTAATTTATTGTCTGAAACGCAGGGCGAGGCTCACGATGAGTGAACGTCCTGGGTTTATCGTGGAGAAGTTCGAATTCCAATAGGAGGTGTCGCGGCAGTTGAATATGTTCTCGATGCCGATGCCGGGCTCAATGATGAACTGGCGCAGGGTGAAGGTGTGTCGTGTTGTGAGATCCCATTGGCTGTAGCCGTCGGCATAGCCGTATGTGCTGCTGTAGCGGCGGCCTTGCATGTGGCCGTTTATGTTCACATTGAGGTGGTAGCGCCGCCATGTCTTGTCATACGAGGCCTGCACATGTCCCACGTTGCGTACGCACTTATCCACCGGAGTGGTGGTGATTTCATACTCTTGAGTCTTTTTGTTCAGCGTCTGAGTCTCTGCGCGGGAGTCTGTCATGGTGTAGCCGCCACCAAGTGTGAGACCGAATGGGAACATGAACTTCAGGTTGGCACTTATGCCGCGCAGACGGGCACGGTCTATGTTGTCGCGCTGGCGGATTGTAGTCCAACCCTCATCGCGCAGATCAGAGAGGTGGCTGTCGGCATCTATCTCTGTTGTAGTCATTGTGCGGTAGTTGATCATGTCGCGAATCTTATTCACGAAACCGCCTACGCTTGCACTCATCCAAGAATTAGAGTATTCTGCATTCACCTGCCAGAAGTCGTTCTTCTCTGGTTTCAGAGATGTGTTGTAGAGGGTGTAGCGAGCCGTGGTCTTAGCCTGGTCGGTAGCATAGAGCTGGGAGAGGGTGGGGGTGCGGTAGCCTCCGGCATAGCTGGCGCGGAGTCTGAACCCGCCGACATGGAAGAACAGACCTGCGTTTGGAGTCACGGCTGAGCCGAAGAGATTGTTGTATGTGTATCGCACGCCGACGACGGCTTCCATCCATTTTAGGATTTTCAGCTCATCCTGGGCAAAGATGTTATATGTCTGGGTGCGACGCCCGTCGATATTGTCGCTCTCGCTGGTGAGGCTCTCCTGCACAAACTCTGCTCCGGCAGACAGCTTGTTCCAGTCGGCCAGACGGAAGATTCCACGCAGGGTCTCATTTGTGTAATGCGTCTTCTTGCGCATCTCGTCGTAAGCCTCCTCGTCGGCAGTCTGCCAGTAGTCATAGAGCGAACGCAGGTTGTCGCTATATACGTCGAGATAAACGTGTATGCGGCTGTTGGGAGTCCATCGTGCGCCGCCGCCGTAGGAATAGGACTGGTGATGAAGGTCGTATGTATATGCCTGCTTGGAGGTGTATTTATATGTTCCGTCAGCCTGTTTCTTCGGTGTGTTGAAGTATGTGGCAGACTGTGGCCTGTGGGTTGTGTAGTCATAGTAGTTGCCTCGGATATAGGCAGACCAGTTGTCCGTGAACCTGAATTCCATTCGTTCCGAAATGTTATGGCTGCCAAAGCCTACTGACATTGGTCTGCCGGTGAGTTTCAGAACTTCAACCTCTGAACCGTCGGCGGCTTCTTCTGTGAATGCCTGTTGGTTGGATACCTGCCAGTTATCAGCCTGGCGGTGGTTATATGAGGTGTAAGAGGAGAAGATGCCTGCATTAACATCGACATTGATATCCTGATCCAGACGGCCTTTGCTGCGCAGACGTGTGCTTGTCTGGGCCGAGACGCGGTCGCGACTGTCGTCCGTGATGATATTGATTACGCCGGCTATGGCATCAGAACCGTAAAGGGCGGAGGCGGCTCCGCTGAACACCTCGATGCGCTTGACATTGTCCAGACTGATTCTGCTCCAGCGGTCATCACCGCTCACTCGCTTGCCATTCTCAAGGATGAGGATGTAGTCATCTGACACACCGTTGAAGTTAATGAATGTTCCCATTCCATTTGTGTGGGTAGTGATGTTCGTGGTGAGGCGGCTCAGAGCGTCCTGCAGGTTGCTGGCACCTGCATCTTGCAGCTCTTTGGCTGTAATCACCTTAACGGCCACGGGTGCGTCGGCAGCCTTGTGGTAGGTGTTTGTACCTGTTATTACCACCGGGTTGAGTGTTGTCTGGCGGATAGAGTCGTTATCGTTAAGGTTATCGTTAACGTTATTGTTAGCGTTTGCGTTAGCCGCTACTGTTAATGCTAAGACTATCACGCCTCCTAATTTAAACTTTATCATTATGCGTTCGGCCCCAAAATTGTGAATTGTGCATTATGAATTATGAATTAATTAGATTCGTTTCCACACAGTATCCTCAACCTTTTCGTCGGCGTTCAACTTGCGGGCCAGGGCGAAGAAATAGTCGCTGAGGCGGTTTATGTATGCAAGCACCTGAGCATCAACTTCGGCGCCGGTCTCTGCCAGTCGCAGTATGTCGCGCTCTGCGCGGCGGCACACCGTGCGGCATACATGGGCTTGGGCAGCTGCGTATGTACCGCCGGGCAGGATGAAGAGTCGCAGGGGCGGAACGAGCGTCTGTAGGCGGTCAATCTGCAGTTCGATGTCTCGCACCATCTCCGGCGTTACGATGTTTCCGGGGCGCACTTCACGTTGTGAGTTGTCTGTGGCGAGATAGCCTCCAACCACGAAGAGATTTGCCTGCACCTCAAGCAGGAATTTCTGATCGGTGGCATCCTTGCAGAGTGTTATGAGCAGTCCGATGTGTGAGTTCAGTTCATCGACGGTGCCGTAGCTCTCTAAACGTTCGCAACATTTGCTGACACGTTGGCCGCCTACGAGAGAAGTCTGGCCTGCATCGCCTGTTTTAGTATATATCTTCATACATTATGAATTATGAATTATGAATTGTGAATTATGCATTAAAGATTGAAAGCTCTGTTGTTTATATAAGAACGCGCGCGCATTGTGATTTATTGCCCCATTATCCATTTTCCATTATCCATTATCCGCTCGGCCCAATGGGACGCTTTCCTCAGAAAGAACTTTCAATTTTCCGCTCGGCCCAATGGGACGCTTTCCTCAGAAAGAACTTTCAATTGCCTCTGGTACCCTCGCGCGTGCGCGCGTTACATGCCTTTTTCCCGAAATCAACCTACATGCCTACATGAACGGCATCTAATGCGTTGTGAATGTGTAAGGTAAGACTATGTAGGTTCGCATGTAGGTTATGACGGTTGATAACGCATTTGCATTATTCGCGGAAAATGTTATATTGTGCCGGCAAGTGGCAGCAAAAGTATCACCTGGTGAGACGCATGAGTATCTCTGGTGAGACGCACAAGTCACTGGAGATACACGTGCGTCTCACCAGGTGAAACATAAATTGTGAATAGAGCCATCGTAGGTTTGACTTAATACTAAAATATCCAGCGGGTTATGAATTTTACTTTTCACTTTTCACTTTTAGCTTTACATAGTAGTGCGGGGTATAGTGTGGAAGAAGTTCTGGGTGGAAAGCCTTTACGAAGTCGGCCAAAAGCAGATGTGGCTGCACTCCGGCCAGCTCGCGATAAGGAGTCTGCGACAGGTTGCAGAAGATGACGTTGTTGTTACGAAAGGCCTTCATTGCGGTGTATCGTGCATCCTCAGCGGCCAGTGTCTCCATGGTGAATTCGCCCGCAAAAGAGCCGTCGGTCTGCCAGAAGTCGGCATCCAGACTCCGGGCGTATGCGGCCTCAAAATCCAAAGTCGTTCCGCCTGAGTCTTCGTTGTCAGCCATGATGTATCGGGCTCCGGCATCGCGGAAGAGCTGAGCCATGTAACTGCGCCCTCCGACGATATACCAGCCGTCGCGCAACTGACGTCCGGAGGCCACAGTAGGTAAGTCAGAGCCCACCCCCGACTCCTTATTTCTCCCCTCCCTTCTCCCCTCCCTTGGGGGTCGGGAGTGGGCCCTTGGAGATTCGCCACTTCGTCGCGCAGAGTCGTGTACTTGCGTTCGATGTCGGCAAATACGGCGTTGGCACGGCGCGGTTCGCCTGTGAGCAGTCCTATGAGTTTTATCCATTCAGCCTGGCCGAGCGGGTCTGTCTCCTTGTATCCGTGATGGGTGACGAGAGGAATGCCGCAGTCGCGAAGCACATCAAAGCCGCCGTGCTTCGAGGCGCTGACGAAGATGTAGTCCGGGTGTGAGGCTATTATTGTCTCCACGTCGAACACGCCCTCCTTGCCAATCTTCACCGTCTGCCCCGTCTTCATCTGCTCTCGCATACGTGGGGAGAAGAGATGCCGCAGGGAGTTCATTCCCACTATGCGGTCCTCCAGTCCCAGCACCTCGAAGTTGCCTAACTGCAGAGCCGTGGTGCAGATGAAACGTCGTGCCGGCTCTGTGATTACTAGCGTGTCTGGACGCGAGTGTCTGGCCGCCGGATCTGGGTTCGTGATGACCACGTGAATGCCGTCGGCCTCATAGCTTACACTCAGTCCGCGTGCATATTTTATCTCTATCGTGTCCGAAAAATTGTCGGCTGTGGCCAGCACAGAGTCGTGCTGCTGATAGAGCTCGTCAGCTGTGGCACGCCCCTGTCCATGCGGCTTCCCACAAGACAGCAACAACGCCGCGACAGCTATAATGATAAAACTCTTTTTCCTCATTATTTTCGATTTTGCGGTCTAATCTGTGCCGTTATGACGTTATACCGTTATATCGTTATTACGACGGGCCGCTTAACTTTTAAACCTTCGTGAAATCGTAAAATTGTAAAATTGTGAAATCTACAAATAGGACTCGCCAGCTGGTGTTGCCCTGCTGACGGTCCTATCATCATTCATTATTTTAATTAGCAGAAAGGGAGCCTCCTCACGGAGACTTATGTGTTTTTTATTCTTCGGGGTACATGCTGTGGTAAGCATCCTCCAGGAACTCAGCATTCTTGGTGTGGTTAATCCATACGTTCAGGATGCCTTGGAGCTCCAGCAGACCAAGCGGATGATTGCCAGTAACAGGAACCTCTGCCTGATAGCCCTTATGGTTGAAGAACTCATACCAGCTGTTGTCCTCTGATTCCTCTTCTTCTGCATCCCAATAGTCTTCGCCCTCACCTGCCATGTCATTGTGAGCGTGGTCACCGGCGATGGACATCAGCGCGTGGAGATATACCTTGCCGTTGTTGATGCCCTTGGCCTGCATACGAGCCATCACATCCTGCTTGTAGTTGTCAGCCATATCAACGGTTCCGACAAAGTAGTTTGGATTCAGCTTCTGCAGTTCTTCCTCTAACTGTGTGTAGCGCACGTTTGCCTTGAAGGTGTCATAGGTATCGGGGTTACCATGCCCCATGAAAGCGACAGCGCCCTGAGCAGCCTCGCTTGCATAGAGAGTATTCAGCTGACGGGCAACTTCGGGTACATCCACCTCGGGATCATTCAGCAGGGGCAGGCCGAGGAAGATGGCTTTGTCCTCTTCCAGCTTAGCCAGATACTCGTCATCCAGATGGGCGCTTGCGATGTAGCCGTTGTTCATGAACTTCTTCACGGAAGCCACCACAGCAGCAAACTCCTCGCCGGGGATGACCTGCAGAGACTGCACATAGATCTTGCTGTACTTCGCAGCGCCGATGGCGTGCAGCAGGTAGCGGGGCTCGTAGTAGTCGCGCTTCACGATGTTGCCCTCGTCGTCAGTGTTCTCACCAACGCTGGCGCGGTTGATGCAGATGTCGCTGGAGAAGCAAACATAAACGTCCGCATTGGGGAAAGCTGCCTCGTAGGCTGCCTTCGTCTTGTCGAAAGCTTGGAAAGCGTTGTTCCAGGTCGAGCCGAAAGCGACCAGCAACACGGCAACATCCTTATTCGATGTAGCCTTCTGCTGAGCAACCATGTTGTCGTTGACAGTGTACTCAGACACAATGTTGTCTAACGTGTTGTCGTCATCACTACAAGCAGTGAAAACAGGAGCCACCAGACATGCAGCCATAGCAGCCATTAAGAACTTAATCTTCTTCATAGTTTGAATTTTGTTTTGTTGATAAATTATGTTGTTTGACTCTCTTGCCGTGGTTGAATTTAATACTGAATGTGCCATGCACAGTAGTACCGGACGTGTTGTTGCCAAGATGATACGGATGCATGGTGCGGTCCACATAGTTGAATATATTGTCTACACCAAACTCCAACCTGTATGCGAGCTTTTTACCGGATTTACCCAGATCGTGAGTGGTGTTTATTCGCCATATCTGATAGGGCTTCCCGTTCCCGTTGTTCTGATAGTAGCGGGTGCTGCTGCCGCGCGTGGAGAGGCTTATGCCGAAGCGGTAACGCGTACAAAACGTGTGGTTGTAGATTGCCGAAGCGCTCCATTTGTGGTGTGCCGTGCCGTCGATGACCACTGTTGTCATTCTGTCTTTAGATGCATCATAGAGATTAGCCTCTGTGTCAAGATAACTGTATGCCGCGCTGAGCGTCAAGTCCCGCATAACCTTATAAGACAACGTCACATCCACTCCGTACGTACGTGCGTTGTCCATATTCTTGTACATACGCGCCTGCACGTTGCTACTTCCGTCGCCCAAATAGGCGGTAGTGATGCCTTGTGGAATCTCGCCCACCGGCACATTCACCAGGGCTATCATGTTGTCCAACTGGTTCAGATAGCCTGTCACGGATGCCGTAAACTTGCGGCCGCGATACTCTGTGTTGGCAGAGTAATAGTTGCTCGTCTGAGGATTGAGGCTGGTGTTGCCAAGATTGAAGAAGGTGCTGCTACCCATCACATGCAGGTAACGGTAATGCAGCTCTTTGACCGTTGGCGTCTTGAAGCCCTGACTCCAGCCCAACCTGAAACGGAAATCACCAGCAGAGAACATCGCACTGGCCTTGGGAGTCAGTCTGACACCAAAGTTCTTGTTCTCCACAACACGCAGACCGGCAGTGATGTTCAGCCACTCTATCAAGTTGAACTCATCCTGTGCATACATGGCCGCAGTCCAGTCGCCAGCCGTTCCCGTCTCCGTGCGGTCCGGAGCTTCAAGATAGTCGTACCGATACTCCACACCGGCATTCAGAGTGTTCTCGTATGGAAGATAGAAAACGCCCTTCAGCTCACCCATGACACGTTGCTGGTCACTCTGCAGCTTGCTCTGGCCAGGCTTCATCAACACAGGATACCACTCCCCATTCAGCTCACCAAATTCCTCACCCTTCAACAGCACGTTCTCGTATGTCCCGGCAGTATAGTCATAGTAATAAGCATGCTTGTTCCAGTCAAGATCAAAAGTCACATAGTTCTTCCGCCGCCCCAATACTCCATTCTCCATTTTACATTTTACATTCTCAAATGTCCACTTCCCTCCCACCGATGCCGAGGCATTGTTGTAGCGAAGGTCGTAGGTATATACGTCACAACTGGGATGATTGCCGTTTCTGGGGCGGAGGATATTCTTCTTGTAATAAGAGCCCTCGGCATACAGCTCCAGATTTCGCATTGGCTGGTATGTCAGGCGTTCCGATATCTGCCAGTTGCGGAACTTGTTTACCGTCTTGTTCTTACTGTCTGTCAGCACCATGCCCTCAGCCCACTCCTCGGCCGTGTTCTGCCAACCATCGTTTCGCTGCATCTGGAAGTTGGTCTGGCTCCCCCAACGCCTCAATTCTCCATTGTCCATTGTCCATTGTCCATTGTCCATTCTCCCGCCGCCAAAGGCCAATGTGTTATGTTGTCGCAAGTCGTTGTGCGACCCGTATCGGGTGGTGTTGTCCGCGAATACTCCTGTTTCTGTATGCTTCTTGGTAATGATGTTTATGACACCTGCCATCGCATCGCTGCCGTAGAGCGCACTCTGCGCTCCCTTCACGATTTCTATCCGCTCTATGTTGTGCGGGTCGATAAGTCCTAAGTCATTCTCGCCACCCACATCACCGTGAATACGTTTTCCGTCTACTAATATTAATATGTACGAGTTGCCGAGTCCGCCAAGCTGCATCTGGCTGCCCATATCGCCCTCGTTGAAGGCAAACGAGGCCGTCAGACCCGCCAATATGTCCTCTAAGGAGCGCCCTCCGTATGAATCCAGCTGGCGGCGTGAGATCACCTCCGTCTGCACCGGCACGTCACGCAGCAGATGCTCCGTGCCCGTGGCAGTTACCACCACCTCACGCAACGTATCCACAGGCTCAGCCAACTCACCTCCCTTCTCACCTCCCTTCTCCACTCCCTT
>CAJOEI010000010.1:59977-81155 GCA_905233465.1 uncultured Bacteroidaceae bacterium
CGGGGGTAGGCCCGGGGCCGGGAGTGGGCCGGCGTGCAGGCAAGCAGCAAGACGATAGCAACAACTGCCGCTGCTGCGGCATGGGTGATGTGATGGTTTCTCATAAAATGCCTCTTTGCTCCAAATCCTGAGAGCAGGCTGATTGTTTACTTTTCACTTTTCGCTCAAGGTAAAGTCCTTAAACTTTAAACCTTAAACTTTAAACTTCGCGCTATCGCGAGTTTTTGTGAATTGAACTGGCAGGTCTTCTGGCTTACCATAAGAACCAACGTCTTCCCGCTTCCAGTTTCGGCGTTTCCGATGTCAAATCGTGAAATCGTCCAATCGTGAAATAACAGTGACTTAGTTGTTGGCTCCAACAAATGGCTTACAGCTGCAGGAACAGCCCAGGTTTCGCACCTGGTTCCCTTGCACGAGCACCGTCTCCAATGTCCAATCGTGAAATTGTCCAATCGTGAAATAACGGTGGCTCGTTACCAAATCCGAGCGCAAAGGTACGAAGATTATTCGTAACTGCAAGCAAAAACAATATTTTTCTTCCCTTTAACTTCCATTAACTTCTCTATATCTTCCCTTTAACTGACAAATGTATATCTTTGCGCCGTCAAGACCACCTATGGCTACAATGTAGAGAAGACTAACTGAAGAATAAATGACACAAAGAAAAAGGACACTTGCGTTTGTGGTAATAGTGCTGTTTGGCTGTGCAACCTCGTTAGCATCATTTATTCCACAAGCGCCAGACTACAACGACTCTCTGATGTGGGTTAGGGCCGACGGCGACACCCTCGGCACCGGAGCCGACATCTTCTACGTCGTATCTACGTGGGAGGAAGACTGGAGTCAAATTGTAAATGGTCAAATTGTCAAATGTCATTATGCCGACGTGTGGAACCCCGTACACCGTGAACGCATGGCCACCGAGATCAACAAGGTGGCAGCGTATATGTCCCCTGGTAATCGATTCTTCGCACCGTTCTACCGTCACACTACCATTGAGGCATGGATGACGCAAAACGATGACACCATCAGCAATCGCACACGGCTGTCGATGAACGATGTCTGCACAGCCTTCGACTATTTCCAGGCTCATCGCGATACATCACGTCCGCTCATCATCGCAGGTTTCAGTCAGGGAGGTATGGCAATAGTGGAACTGCTGAAGCACATCGATGTCGAGACATACAGTCAATTGGCAGCGGCATACGTGCTGGGTTACAAGGTGACCAATCACGACATGGCCCAGTGCAGCCACATACGCCCAGCCCAGGGAGAGACAGATACTGGAGTCACCATATGCTACAACACGGTGAAGGATGTGAAGCACGTCATCCCCGTCGTTTCTGCCTCCGACATCTGCATCAACCCCGTAAACTGGCGAACGGATGCTACACCCGCCACTCTCCATGATTCCATTACCGTCACCGTCGCACCTTCACACCACGTCCTTGTCGTCAGCGGCTACAGCGGCTCGGAATATCCTGCCTACAAAGACTTTCTCAATGTGGGAGACATCCATAGTTGCGAGCCGTGGCTTTACAGCGAATGCCTGGCGGAGAACATCAATGTTCGTGCCAGAGAGTGGCGGAAATCGCACTAGACGTGCCATCATCGCCGAGCACACCCTCACGACTTGCAGGACATCGTCTCGTTCCTCCGCTCGACCTCTGGTCGCTTCGTTCGTCGAAGAATGTCAACCCCAAGACCATCAGCAAGATTCGCAAAGAGACAATCAAGGAAGTTTGTGAAGGCTTATACTCAAATATCGATGAAGTACTAACTGATTACAATCGTTTATGACTATTACCATTCATCGCGGCACGCACCAGATTGGTGGTTGCCTTTGCCAACCTCTTCAGCGATGAATACACCATCACCGTCCTCAATGACGGCGAATCAGTAACACTGTCCTGATCTCTGATAAAAGTGCAAACCAACGAAAGTAGCTTTTGGTTCGACTCGGGACGCCTCCTGTCACATTTCACTTCAATTCGTCCGGTTTTCAATGCCAATTCTACTCCAATTCCGCTCCGATTTTCTGTCAAAAAACAGAAAAAGCGCTTTCATAATAAAGATTTTTTCGTACAAAAACACCACAATTATGAAAATTTGTGGCAACTTTGTACCGATATTCAAGAAACAGTATGGCAAAATTCATAATTCAAAATCCTATTTAATTTGCGATTTTACGATTTCACGATTTCACAATTTACGATTTATCTAATTATCAAAAAGTAGCTTGTTTTTTTGTTTTTTCACACAAAAGGACGTACCTTTGCCCCCGCTTTTATTATATAATATGGTAAATAATAAATTCTAAATAAGTTCACAATGGCATTAAAGATTGTTGTGCTGGCCAAGCAAGTGCCAGACACCCGCAATGTGGGCAAAGACGCGATGACAGCCGAAGGCACCGTCAACCGCGCTGCTTTGCCCGCTATTTTTAATCCCGAAGACTTGAATGCTCTGGAGCAGGCACTGCGTCTGAAGGAGCAGAACCCAGGCTCTACCGTGGGAGTGCTGACGATGGGGCCTCCACGTGCAGGAGAGATTATCCGTCAGGGCCTCTATCGCGGTGCCGACACCGGTTGGTTGCTCACCGACCGCCTCTTTGCTGGCGCCGACACACTGGCCACGAGCTACGCGCTGGCCACCGCCATCAAGAAGATTGGTGATGTGGACATCGTCATCGGCGGCCGCCAGGCTATCGACGGCGACACCGCACAGGTGGGCCCACAGGTGGCTCAGAAGCTGGGCCTCAACCAGGTGACCTATGTGGAAGAGGTTCAAGGTGTTCAAGAGGTTCAAGGAGTGAAGAAGGTTACCGTGAAGCGTGTCATCGACGGCGGTGTGGAGACCGTGGAGGCTCCGCTGCCCGTGGTGCTCACCGTGAACGGAAGCGCTGCTCCCTGCCGCCCGCAGAACGCCAAGCTGGTGATGAAGTACAAACGCGCCACATGCCCCATGGAACGGCCAGCTGAGGGCACCGCCTACGATGCACTCTATGACGAACGTCCCTACTTGACGCTGAACCAGTGGAGCGTGGCCGATGTGGATGGTGATGCCTCGCAGTGTGGTCTCGCTGGCTCACCTACGAAGGTGAAAGCCGTGAAGAACATCGTGTTCCAGGCTAAGGAGAGCAAGACTCTCACCGCCAAGGACGAGGACATCGAGGGAATGATCAAAGAGTTGTTGGAAGAAAAGATTATTGGATGATATGAATAATGTATTTGTCTATTGCGAGATAGAAGGCACCCTCATACAGGAAGTGTCTCAGGAGCTGCTGACCAAGGGTCGCAAGCTCGCCAATACACTGGGCGTGGAGCTCAACGCCGTGGTGGTCGGCACGGGCATCAAAGGTAAGGTGGAAGAGCAGATACTGCCATACGGCGTGGACAAGCTCTTCGTGTTTGACGCACCTGAGCTGTTCCCCTACACCAGCGCGCCACACACCGACATCCTCGTGAACCTCTTCAAGGAAGAACAACCCCAAATCTGTCTGATGGGTGCCACGGTCATTGGCCGTGACCTCGGACCGCGCGTCTCCTCATCCCTCACCAGCGGCCTCACCGCAGACTGCACGGAGCTGGAGATTGGCGACTACGAGGATAAGAAGAGTGGCAAGACTTACCAGAACCTGCTCTATCAGATCCGTCCCGCCTTCGGTGGCAACATCGTGGCAACAATCGTCAATCCCGAGCATCGTCCGCAGATGGCCACAGTGCGTAGCGGTGTGATGCAGAAAGCCATTTATGAGGGCACCTGCCGCAAGGAGGTCGTCTATCCTGAGGTCAGCAAGTATGTCAGCCCTGAGGCCTTCGTCGTAAAGGTCCTCGACCACCATGTGGAGGCTGCCAAGCACAACCTCAAGGGCTCGCCCATCGTCGTGGCCGGCGGCTACGGAATGGGCTGCAAGGAGAACTTCGACATGCTGTTCCAGCTCGCCAAGGTGCTGCACGGTGAAGTCGGCGGCAGCCGTGCTGCCGTAGATGCCGGCTGGCTCGACCACGACCGTCAGATCGGTCAGACGGGTGTCACCGTGCACCCCAAGGTGTATATCGCCTGCGGCATCAGCGGCCAGATCCAGCACATCGCCGGTATGCAGGACTCAGGTATCATCATCAGCATCAACAGCGACCCCGATGCACCCATCAACCGCATCGCTGACTATGTCATCACCGGCACCGTGGAAGAGGTCGTCCCCAAGCTCATTAAGTACTACAAGCAAAACAGCAAATAATCATGGCAAACTATTATAGCGATCATCCCGAAATAGCGTTTCACCTCGACCATCCGTTGATGAAGCGCGTCGTAGAGCTCAAGGAGAAGTTCTACGAGGATAAAGACAAGTTTGACTATGCCCCCGTTGATTTCTTTGACGCTTTGGAGAACTACAAGCAGGTGCTTGACCTCACGGGCGATGTGGCAGCCAACATCCTTGCTCCCAACAGCGAGAGCGTGGACCTCGAAGGGCCGCACCTCGAGAACGGACGCATGATTTACGCCAGCAAGACCGTGGAGAACATCGACGCCATGCGCAAGGCAGGCCTCTTCGGTGTCTCTATGCCTCGTCGCTACGGTGGACTGAACTTCCCCAACCTCGTGTTCTCGATGCTCAGCGAACTTGTCTCCGCTGCCGATGCCGGTTTCCAGAACATCTGGAGCCTGCAGAGCTGCATCGACACCCTCTATGAGGCCGGCAGCGAGGAACAGCGCCAGAGGTATATCCCCCGTGTCTGTGCCGGCGAGACGATGTCTATGGACCTCACTGAGCCCGATGCCGGCAGCGACCTGCAGCGTGTGATGCTCAAGGCTACCTTCGACGAGAAGGAGAACTGTTGGCGCCTGAACGGCGTGAAGCGCTTCATCACCAACGGCGACAGTGACATCCACCTCGTGCTGGCCCGCTCGGAGGAAGGCACGAAGGACGGCCGCGGCCTGTCGATGTTCATCTATGACAAGCGTCAGGGCGGAGTCAACGTGCGCCACATCGAGCACAAGCTTGGCATCCACGGTTCACCCACCTGCGAGCTGACATACAAGAACGCCAAGGCAGAGCTCTGCGGCAGCACCCGTCTGGGCCTAATCAAATATGTGATGTCGTTGATGAACGGTGCCCGCCTCGGCATAGCCGCACAGAGCGTGGGCCTCTCGCAGGAAGCCTACAACGAAGCTCTGGCCTACGCCCGCGAACGCGCTCAGTTCGGACAGAAAATCATCGA
Organism: uncultured Bacteroidaceae bacterium; assembly: GCA_905233465.1. Lineage (GTDB taxonomy): Bacteria > Bacteroidota > Bacteroidia > Bacteroidales > Bacteroidaceae > Physcousia. The sequence continues at coordinate 65,200 of CAJOEI010000010.1, forward strand.
GTTCCCAGCTGTCTTCGACATGCTCAGCCGCATGAAGGCCAAGCTCGATGCCGGACGCTCAATGCTCTATCAGACAGCTGCCTACGTAGATATCTACAAGGCCCTCGAAGACATACAGCGCGACCGCAAGCTCACACCCGAGGAGCGCGACGAGATGAAGAAGTATCAGCGCCTGGCTGACGCCTTTACGCCGCTGGCAAAGGGTATGAACTCAGAGTATGCCAACCAGAACGCCTACGACGCCATCAGCATCCACGGTGGCAGCGGCTTCATCATGGAGTACAAGTGCCAGCGCCTGTACCGCGACGCACGCATCTTCAGCATCTACGAGGGTACCACCCAGCTGCAGGTCGTAGCCGCCATCCGCTACATCATCAACGGCACCATGCTCCAGAATATCAAGGAGATGCTAAGTGAGATGGCAAATGTAGAATGTAAAATGTCATCTTTGAAGGCTCGCATCGAGGCCCTGATTCCCGTGTACGAGGAAGCCATCAACACCGTCAAGGCGCTTGACAATCAGGATGCTATCGACTTCCTCTCGCGCCGTCTCTACGACATGACATGCGAGATCGTGATGTCGCTGCTCATCATCCGCGACGCAGCCAAGGCTCCTGAACTCTTCGAGAAGAGTGCCGTAGTCTACGTTGGCATGACAGAGGAAGATGTCATCGGCAAGGCAGCATACATCAAGAACTTCAGCCCCGACAGCCTCTGCAACTTCCGAGCTACAGAAGCATAACTGATATTGCTTGACACCGAGGCACGGCGACACAGAGTGATATTAATCTCCGTGTCTCCGTGTCTTTGTTTATTTATTATTGCGCCATGAAGATATTTGGTATAGGAATGAACTATGTGGAGCACAATAAAGAGCTTCATGAAACGTTATTAAGAACAGAGCAGCCAGTGGTGTTCACGAAGGCGGATTCAGCACTGCTCACGCAAGGGCAGCCGTTCTTCATTCCTGATTTCACCAGCCGTTGCGACCACGAGGCCGAACTCGTGGTGCGCATCTCGCGTCTTGGACGTAGCATCCCCGTACGCTTTGCCTGCCGATACTATGACGCAGTCACAGTAGGGGTGGACTTCACGGCGCGGGATCTGCAGCAACAGCTGCGTGCTGGCGGTCTGCCATGGGATTTGTGCAAGGGCTTCGACGGCTCTGCTGTGGTGGGGCAGTTCGTGCCTCTGACAGAATTGGGTCGCGACATTCAGGACTTGCACTTTAGCTTGCACCGCAACGGCACAGCTGTGCAGACAGGGCATACGGCACAGATGCTCTACAGTGTCGATGAGCTGGTGAGTTTCATCAGTCGCTACTTCACGCTGAAGACCGGCGACCTCATCTTCACCGGCACGCCGGCAGGTGTGGGTCCTGTGAGCATCGACGACCACATCGACGGCTACCTCGAAGAGCGCCATCTGCTCTCATTCAATGTGAAATGAAAGTTGAATCAATGAAACGTCTCAAATACATACTCTTGCTTATCTGCTGTTGCTCGTTTGTCGCAGTCAAGGCAACGACATCACCTTTCACCCAGCTGGACTGGACGGAGATGCGCATAGACAGCCTGCTGCCGACATACACTGAGGTCGTGCCGTTGGAGACCGACTACAGGCTGTATGACTACAGCGTCCGTATCAGCTTTGCCGAATGGTTGCCGCTGACCGACAGCGAGACTGCCGTATCATTGCGCTACGACAGCTTGCTGGCTGACACACTGCGAATATATTCACATGTGGGCGTGAGCCGCAAGCAGGCCATGCTCGACATCGCTTTTGTGCCGATAGTGAGACGCGCCGCAGGCCGATATGACAAGCTGATGAGTTGCAAGATAGAGATCGTTCCACAACTAAAAAACAAACGTCATGCTTTGACGTCACGAGCCTTTCGACACGACTCAGGGCGAGCTGCCTCCGACACCGTATATCATGGCTCGCGATATGCCGACAACAGCGTATTGGCTCAAGGCCAATGGGTGAAAATAAGCGTTGAGGACGATGGTATATACCATCTGACTACAGCTGCCTTGCGGCAAATGGGCTTCCACACCACTGCCAATATCCGTGTCTTCGGCTATGGTGGCCACAGACTGCCCGAAGTGCTCACCGGCGACGAATGGGATGATCTGCACGAGGTGCCGCTGGTGGCTGTTGCCGATGGCTATCTCTTCTGGGCCGACGGTGTGACAGATACAGAAAGTGGCAGTCTGGTGATTAACAACTTTGCGCGACGGGCATCATATTTTGTCACACAGGCCGAAACACCATATACAACCCCCACTATAGCAGCCACCCCTAACGAGGTGACAGATACACAGCTGACACCGACGCTCTTCACGGCAATGGCCTATTATGCACCTCAGGAGTATGCATGGTTCAGTGGAGGACGTCAGCTGTACGAAAACTATGACTTCATTAATGGCAACACACGCGACTATACGCTCACATTGCCATCATATCTGGCCAACAACGCCACCACAAAGTCACAGCTCAGCGTGACATTCTCGGCCGTTAACGATGTCAACACCGAGGTGTCAACAAGTTTCAATGGGTCAACTGTAGGAACGCTTGTAATCAGTCCCTTGGCTGACTATTGTTCGGCAATGCAGACAACAGCCAAATACAGCGTCCAGCCACAACAGACAAACACCGTCCGCCTGTCCGCCACTAAGGGCTCGATGGGACGCCTTGGCAACCTGCAACTGACATACACGTCACAGGCTCGCATCACGGCTGATGTGCCTTTTGTACATTTCACAGCCCCCGATGCCTCCACCTCGCCGGCACAAATCATAGCCGAATATGCCGATGGCCAGCAGCCATGTGTGATGCGGCTGTCCACACCGGCAAATACAGGAGGCGTCTTGGAGACAACAACGCGTACACAGGCTGGTAGCGACGGCACACAGCATCGATACATCGTGACCGGTGTGGACAACACACAGGATGACACACATCGGTATGTGGTTTTTGATGCCGCAGCTACATCATATCCTGAGCCAACCATCGACGGCCCTATTGACAATCAAGACCTTCACGCCACGTCAGCCGTGGATCTCGTGATAATAACACCTGCCAGCGGGATGTTCGATGCCGAGGCACAGCGTCTGGCCGAAGCACATGAGGCACACGATGGACTGCGCACACTCGTGGTGCGGGCAGACAAGATCTTCAACGAATTCTCTTCAGGCACACCTGATGCCACCGCATACCGACGTCTGCTCAAGATGCTCTATGACCGCGCCACGACACCAGAAGACGAACCGCGCTATCTGCTGCTCTTCGGCGACTGCGCATGGGACAACCGCATGATATCCACTGCATGGAGAAACTACGAGCCTGACAACTTCCTTCTTGCCTACGAGAGCGAGAACTCCCTTAGTGACACCAAGTCCTTCATCATGGAAGACTATTTCGGCTTGCTCGATGATGGCGAGGGCTCATTGCTCACCGAAGACAAGGTGGACATCGGCGTCGGACGCTTCCCTGTGCGTACGCTGACCGAGGCACGTGTCCTCGTTGACAAGACAATAAGCTATATTCGTGGCGAACAGGTGGGAGCTTGGAAGAACGTCATCTCCGTGCTCGGCGACGATGGTAACAAAGACGACGGCAACGTCCACATGGACTACGCCGACAACGTGGCACGCCTGATTGCGACGCGGTCACCCGAAGTTGAAGTCAGGAAAATCATGTGGGACTCCTATCCTCGAGTGGCCACAGCCACGGGATATAGATATCCCGGTGTGCAGCAGGCACTGCTCAGGCAGATTGAAGACGGAGCCTTGATGTTCAACTACACAGGCCATGCGGCACCATACTGCCTGTCCCACGAACAGGTAATCCGCATTGAGGACTTCGCCTCCATCACGGCACCACGCACTGCGCTGTGGGTCACGGCAGCATGCGATGTGATGCCATTCGACACCCATAAAGAGAACATCGGTGAGACGGCCATGCTCAACGCTTCCGGCCTTGCGGTGGCATTCTTCGGCACCACACGCACCGTGTATGCCTACAACAACCTGCAGATGAACAGGATGTTCTCCCGCGCTCTGTTCGCCACCGATGAGTTGCAGCGGCCAAACCGCTTGGGAGATGCTGTGCGATATGCCAAAGTACATCTCATATCCGACAATCTGGAAGTCACCAATCGTGAAAACAAGTTGCACTATGCTCTGTTGGGCGACCCCGCATTGCGGTTGGGCAGCATACAGAACCGCGTCGTCATAGACAGCATCAACGGCACACCATTGGCTCAGTTGCCGGAAGGCTTCACCATCAGCGCCGGTGAGAGGGCTCGTTTCAGCGGTCACCTTGAAGCGCCCGACGGGCAGCTGATGGATGATTTCTTCGGCACCGTCACAGGACATCTGTATGACAGCGAGAGTGAGTTGACATGCCGCAACAACGCCAGCCTGCCAGAACCGTTCAAGTACAAAGCCTACGACAAACTCCTGTATTCCGGCTCTGACAGCGTCGCTGCCGGCAAGTTCTCGTTCACCTGTCCTGTGCCGATTGAAATAAAATACACCGACGAAGCAGGCAGACTCGTATGCTTTGCCGTATCAGATGACAAGGCCACCGAGGCCAACGGCTATTGTACAGACTTCAACGTCGGGGGAACATCTCCGGACATCACCGACAGCACAGGACCGGAGATAACAGCATATTTAGACAAGGATACCTTCGTTGACGGCGACCGCGTAGGGGCAACACCCTACTTCGTGGCTCTGCTGAATGACCCCAGCGGCATAAACTATTCCGGCAACGGCCTCGGCCACGATCTCGAACTGGTGGTTGACAACAATCCCGCTACGACATACACGCTCAATGAGTACTACAACGGCACCTTTGGCGACTACAGCAGCGGCACGGTGGCGTTCAGCATACCGACGCTGGAAGGCGGCGAACACACGTTGCTCTTCAGGGCATGGGACTTGCTGAACAACTATTCCAACGCTTCGTTGCGCTTCGTCGTTGACCCGACAATCAAGACCAATATCATCAGTCTCACAGCCACCAACAGCCCGGCAACGACCCAGACACAGTTCCTGCTGCATTACGACCGTCCCGGAAGCCTGTGCCGGTTCACCGTCGAGGTGTTTGACTTCGCCGGACGCCTGCTATGGACACATAGTGAGACGGGCAGCAGCTCCAACGGGCTTTATGTCATCAACTGGAACCTCACCACGGGCAGCGGCATGCCCCTGCATAGCGGAGTCTATCTCTATCGCGCCAGAGTGAGTTGCGACAACTCGGAAGAGGCAACAAAGGCGCAGAAAATAATCATTAACAGAAGAAAGTGACAGCTACATTTGGAAATATTATGAATAAGAATCTCAGAGTCCTCTGTTTGCTCAGCGTGCTTTGCGTGACATTTGCACAGGCACAAGACAAGCAGAATATGTTCAACCCCGTCACAACCAGCGTCACATCGCTGGCTATTGCCCCCGATGCACGAGGCGGCGGTATGGGTGACGTGGGAGCTGCGACAGAGGCAGATGTGAACTCACAGTATTGGAATCCCGCAAAATATCCCTTCTGCGTGGGACGCGCCGGTGCTGCCATCAGCTATACGCCGTGGTTGCGCAAGCTCGTCAACGACATCAACTTGGCCAACCTTGCAGCGTTCTACCGCATTGGCGACTACTCAGCACTGTCGGCCTCGCTGCGCTATTTCTCTCTCGGCGAGGTGAGCCTGGGATGGGGCGACGATGGCGGTGCCACCGACGGCATGACCATCAACCCCTACGAAATGGCTATCGACGTGGCATATTCCAGAATGCTGTCAGAGGTGTTCTCTATGGGCGTGGGCATGCGATTCATATATTCCGACATCACCTACGACTACACCTCCGAGTCATCAGCAGGCAAGGCCTTTGCCGCAGACATCGCTATGTACTACAACAACTATGTCATGATGGGCCGCCGCGAATGCAATCTTGCCTTCGGTCTTAATATCAGCAACATCGGTTCCAAGATCAGCTATGGCGGCACAGACAATTCGGAGTTCATTCCCACCAACCTCAGACTGGGCCTCAATCTCACTGTGCCTTTTGACGACTACAACAGATTCAGCATCGCAGCCGATGTCAACAAGATGCTCGTGCCAACATATCCCAAGCGCGAGGAGGACGAGACTGACAACGACTACACCGATCGCGTTCAGCGCGAGTACTACGACATCTCGCCCATCGCCGGTATTTTCAAGAGTTTCTACGACGCACCAGGCGGCTTCAAGGAAGAGATGCAGGAAATCCAGTGGAGCATAGGTGCTGAATATAGCTACAACGATCGTTTCTTCATCCGCGCCGGCTACCACGATGAGGCTGCCAACAAGGGTAATCGTAAGTACATCACCGCAGGTGCAGGCTTCAAGATGTCTGTCTTCTCGCTCGATGCGTCATACGTTTTCTCCACAGCACAGTCCAATCCTTTGGACCAGACCATGCGTTTCACGCTGGCCTTCGACCTCGATGGCATGAAGGACCTCTTTGGCCGCAAAAGAAGATAACTGTAAACCGTAAACTGTAAACCGTAAACAGTAAACTTTCAACTTTCAACTCCCCCTCCATGCGTATAGGATTCGGATATGACGTCCACCAGCTGGCAGCAGGCCGCGAGCTATGGCTGGGTGGCATCAAGATACCACACACCGTTGGCCTCGTCGGACATTCCGATGCCGACGTGCTCATCCACGCCATTTGCGACGCACTGCTCGGCGCAGCCAACTTGCGCGACATAGGCTACCATTTCCCCGACAGCAGCAACGAGTTCAAGGGCATCGACAGCAAGATTCTCCTGCGACGGACGATGCAACTCATCCGCGAAAAAGGTTACGACATCGGCAACATCGACGCCACGATATGTGCCCAGCAACCCAAACTCAATCCGCATATCCCCGAGATGCAGGCATGTCTGGCCGACGTGATGGAGACAAACATCGACAACGTCAGCATCAAAGCCACGACCACCGAACGTCTTGGCTTCACGGGCCGTGAAGAAGGCATCTCAGCCTATGCCGTTTGCTTACTAACCCCACTTTCGAACTGTCAACTGTAAACCGTCAACAGTAAACTTTCAACTCCTCTTCCTATAATGAACATTGCCATTTTCGTGTCTGGCAGCGGCACCAACTGCGAGAACATCATACGCTATTTCCACGACTCGGATCACGTCAGGACAGCACTCGTGGTGAGCAACCGCAGCGATGCCTATGCTCTCGAGAGAGCACGGCGTCTGGGAGTGCCCACAGCCATCGTCACCAAGGCACAGCTCGCAGACCCACAGACGGTGATGCCGCTACTGCGTGAATACAGCATCGACTTCATCGTGCTTGCCGGTTTCCTGCCAATGGTGCCGGACTATATCATAGATGCCTTCCCACGCAAGATTGTCAACATCCATCCCGCATTGCTGCCCCGTCACGGCGGCAAAGGCATGTGGGGGCATCATGTTCACGAAGCTGTCAAGGCTGCAGGCGACAGCGAGACAGGCATAACAATCCATTACGTCACACCCGTGTGCGACGGTGGAGAAATCATTGCCCAGTTCAGCACACAGCTCACGCCCGACGACACGCCCGACGATATCGCCGCCAAGGTGCACGTCCTTGAGATGCAACACTTCCCCCAAGTGCTCGACAAGCTGTTCAGCAGTCTTTAAACTTTAAACTTTCAACTCTCAACTCTCAACAGCGGCTTTGCCGCGTCAAACATGAACAAGAAATTCCTCTTCGCCATCATCGGACTTGTTGTTGCAGCCGTCATCGCTGTGATGGCATACCTTATCTTCTCGCTCAAACAGAGCAATGAGCAAAACCAGCAGATGCTTGAACTCGCTGAGATGGACAAACTCGAGATGCAAAACGAGTACGAGAACTTCGCTCGTCAATACAACGAGATGAAGACTCAGATCAACAACGACTCACTCATCGCACAGCTGGAACGCGAGCAGCAACGTACACAGGAGCTGCTCGAAGAACTGCGCCGCACCAAGTCCAACGATGCCGCCGAGATAGCACGACTCAAGAAGGAGCTTGCCACAATGCGCAAGGTCCTCAAGAGCTTTGTGGCAGAGATAGACTCGCTCAACCGCCTCAACACGCAGCTCAACGCCGAGAATGCCGACCTGCGCCAGCAGCAGGTTGTGCAGCAACAGCAGATTAGCGAACTCAACACCGAGAAAGCATCGCTCACCGACAAGGTGGCCATCGCCAGTGTGCTTGATGCCACGGGGCTGAGCATACAAGCCAAGAACAAGAAGGGCAAGGAAGCAAAGAAAGTGGCTGATGTCAAGAAGTTCCAGGTCTCGTTTAACATCGCACGCAACGTCACCGCCGCTGCCGGCATGAGAACCATCTACGTGCGCATCCTCAAACCCACGGGAGAGGTCGCCGGCTCATCAGGCACCTTCGCCTATCAGAACACGCAGTTAGAGTACACCGCGCGCCGCGATATCGAGTATAATGGCGAGGAAACACCCGTCACCGTATATTGGGATGTAGCCGAGATGCTCATGGCCGGACGCTATCGCGTAGACATCTTCGCCGATGGCAACAACATCGGTAGCGGCAGCATCAACTTCGAGAAATAACGACCCTCTTAAACTCTTAAACCTCTTAAACTCTTAAACCTCTTAAACTCTTAAACCACTTAAACTCTTAAACCATAAAACATGGAACATGTTTTTGCTTACATCATCTCCCTTGGCGCATCGGTCATGATGCCCATCCTGTTCACAATCATCGGCCTGTGTATCGGTCTGAAGTTTGGCAAAGCCTTGCAGAGCGGCCTCTTTGTGGGCGTCGGCTTCGTGGGCTTAGGTATTGTCACAGCCCTGCTGACCACCAACTTCAACGCCCCGCTGAAGAACATATCCGACATCTATGAGTTGCAGCTCGGCATCTTCGACATGGGATGGCCCGCCGCAGCCGCCGTGGCCTACAACACCGCCGTCGGCGCACTCATCATACCCATCTGCTTGGGCGTAAATGCCCTCATGGTGCTCACCAAGACCACACGCACGGTCAACATCGACCTCTGGAACTACTGGCACTTCGCCTTCATCGGCGCAGTGGTCTATTTCGTTCAGGGCGAGAGCCTCGCATGGGGCTACTTCGCTGCCATCATCTGCTATATGTTCACCCTCGTCATGGCCGACCTCACGGCAGACAGCTTCCAGCGCCACTACGACCTCGACGGCATCAGCGTGCCACAGCCCTTCTGCCAGAGTTTCGTGCCCTTTGCCATAGCCATCAACTGGCTCCTCGACAAGATCCCCGGCTTCTCCAAGCTCGACATCGATGCCGAAGGACTGAAAAGGAAGTTCGGCGTGCTCGGCGAACCCCTTATTCTCGGTGTCATCGTGGGTGCACTCATCGGCGCCCTCAGCGTCAAAGAGTGGAACAGCGACGCTGCCAAGACCATCCTCTCCCTTGGCGTTATCATGGGTGCCGTGATGGAACTCATTCCGCGCATCACCAAGCTCTTCATCGATGGCCTGATGCCTATCTCACAGAAGACTAAGGAGGTTGTCGAGAAGAAGTTCAACGGCAAGAAGGTGCACATCGGCATGTCGCCCGCACTCGTCATCGGACACCCCACCACACTCGTTGTCTCGCTGCTGCTTATTCCCGTGACACTCTTCCTTGCCGTCATCCTACCCGGCAACCAGTTCTTGCCGTTAGCTTCGCTCGCCGGCATGTTCTACCTCTTCCCCATGGTGCTGCCAATAACACACAACAATGTCGTCAAGACCTTCATCATCGGTCTCGTGGCACTCACCGTAGGACTGTATTTCGTCACCGACATGAGCGCCGACTTCACCGCAGCCGCCAATAGCGTCTACGCCGCCACACAGGATGCAGCAGCACACGTGCCCGACGGCTTCATGGCCGGTGCCCTCGACTTCTGCTCCTCCCTCTTCGGATGGGTCATCTTCCGAGCTTGCAAGAGCCTCGAATACATCGGCATGGGCCTCCTCGCCGGCGCCACCCTCGTCATGATGTTCATCAACAGGAAGCGCATCATCGCCGACGAGAAAAACAATGCGCAATAAATCTTTCAACTTTCAACTTTCAACTTTCAACTGCGGCGAAGCCGCGTCTAAAAAGTATTCTTTTTCAAGTAGATTCATAGCTTAAAAGCACGCCAATGTAACGAACTTACATTGGCGTGCTTTTATATCTTTCAACCGTAAACTTTCAACTTTCAACTGTGGCGAAGCCACGTCACAGCCACGTTACAAGGCTGCCACATGCCTTAGTTCTTCTTTGATGGCTCTGTTAATAAACTCGTTGATTGTAGTTCCTGTCGTTGCCACAAAGGCTGCAACACGAGAGTGCAACTCCGATGACATCCTCAGGTTCAGTCGTCCGCTATACGGTTTGGCCGGTTCAACTCCGTCAGCGCGGCACCCCTCCAAATAGCTGTCCACGCCTGCTTCAAAGTCCTTGCGGAGTGCTTCCAATGTCTGGCCCTCATACAGGATTAATGCCTTGCTCATTCCTTGAACCTTACCAAAGAGACAGTTATCCTCTTTGCTGTATTCCACGCTGCCCTTATAGCCTTTATATTCCAGATAATCCATAATTTCTATTATATTAATTTGTAACTCTTTAGATGTTGATAGATTGCGTTCACCATCCATTCCTTCATGATGCTACCGGGATGAGGACGGTGAATGTCAATAAATACGCCCGTTACCTCATTCTTGAACCTCACACGTGAGCCAGATGTAGCTCCTTTGTTGTGAACTCCGTAGCCATAATGCGCCAACAGCGCAACGGTTTCCTCATAAGTAAAGTCCTTGGGCCTTTTCTTGAAGCGTTCAACCAATTTTTCTTTTGAACTCATATTGTGATGTCTTTTTCGGCGACAAAGGTACTATAAATGGTACTAATTCCAAACTTTTTTTCCTCTTTTATCATTAGTTGACTTAAATCAAGGGTCGAAAGAGCCCCAAAGTACATCGTTATCTCAATTTTTCCCTCTTTCCTTTTTCACATTCCATCTTTTTAGCTATTTTTGCGGCATAATATCACCCTTTTGGTTCTTTAAAACACACATGAAACAATTTTATCCCTTAAAGAAATGGCTGGCGTTGACTATTCTTCTATTGTCTGCGTTCCAGAGCCATGCCGATGAACCATCGACATTGCTTATCCATTTTGCTGATGGCACAACCACAGCAATCCAGCTCTACACCCGTCCTCAAATCACTTTTGTAGGCGACAGGGTTAACATCAAATCCACAGTCGCAGAGTTCTCGTATCCTGCTACGGATGTGCTGCGTTTTAACTTTGCCGTCAATGGTGAAATTGTAAGGATTAACGATTCAAAAGCAGTCCAAGATATATATTTTCAGGAAGGTGAAACAATCATCTTTGATGCCAGCGTACCCTCATCTGCCATCCAGCTATTTGCCGAGGACGGCAAACGTATGCCAGTCAGCATCAAGACAGCAAATGGTCGACCCACCCTCACCATCACCAACTTCCCATCTGGTGTATATATGCTCTCCGTCAATGGTCGAACCTCTAAATTTGTAAAACGATGAGACGACAGCATAAATACGTGGAAAAGAGCTTGCGGTTACTTTTATTTTTCACTTTTCACTTTTCTCTTTTCGCTCTCTCGGCCCAGACCGTTAGCGAAGCATTCTACGTCTACCGCAACGACGGCGGCTTCAATGCGTTTTTCCGTGAGGAGGTTGATTCAATGGCTTATTCCTTTTACGATGTCGACTCAACTCTATATACAGACATTGTATCGCAGGTAATATATACTCAAGACAGCACATATGTTATCCCATTGGAGGTTATTGACAGTATCAGTTTTGTGCAGCCCGAAACGGTGTATAAAGCAGATGTCACACCTATTACGGGTACTTTGCTTGATTGTGTTATTGCTGTTGATAGTCTCACTCTGACACTCTCACCTCAAACGCCCACTTCTATTCTTCCGTCTGTCGGTGACAAAATAGTTTCCGTTGATCTAAAAGAACCTTTTCCATATGGTTTCCTTGGCAGGGTTATTTCTGTTAACCAGACAGGTGTCGGCTATGTTGTCGAGTGTGAGTTCATAGGCCTTGAGGAGGCGGTCGATCAGCTGTATGTGACAGCGATCATGGCCACAACCGACGATGGCACTTTAGTCAAGAGTCTTGCCCCACGGCACGTGAGTGTCAATCGTGAACACACCTTCAACATAGGTGAGCAGAAGGACAGTTTCGACCTGTCCAGCGTCATTCAAAAGGATGATGTGCTCTCTGTAGCTGGCAAAGCATCTATTACGACCACAATAACGCCGACTATTCACGTTTATGAAACATATGTGGTAAACACCAAAGTTGGCCTTTACACCAAGTTCCGTATTGAAAGCGAATCCTCTGCCAGTCTTGATTTGGATGTGGCTGGCACCGCGAAAAGTGAATTGTGGAAAAAGAAATTTTTTTCTAAGGACATGCCTCTTGCCTACGGTTTTACCTTCTATACAGAGCTGGGCGCAAAGGTTGAGGCGAGCGGTGAATTGGCAGTAGGCGTGGTCTTCAATGCCCGCGGCCGCCAGACGGTGGATATAGTTTACTGTCCTCTCCGTCCTGAACAGAATACCGTTATCTTTAACCATAAGTTGCTATCGTCGGGTGCCAACTGGCATTACGTGGCAGCCCGTGCGAGCATGAAAGCATGTGGCTACCTTGAACTTGGAATCGGCTATGGTGATCACGGTCTTGCCAAGGTCGGTGGCGAGTTCGAACTTGGTGCCAAGGGCGAATATGAATCAGTCCTTGACTTTAATCTCTTGCAGCGTGCTGATAAAGAAACGGCTTTTTATGAGGTCATGAAAGAAAAAGACAAAATTGATGTCAATGCATATTTCGGTGCATACTTTGTAATAGCACTTTTTGCAGGTGCAGACGATGTAAGTCTACAGTTCTCTAGGGGTAGGGATTGGAACCTCACTCCTGAGCCCCTTTTCCAGGGACGTTCATTGCCATTGTTCGACGATGTTGAGACAATGGTAACTGGGAGCTCTTCGGCTGTTGCAACGACGCGGGTGTCAGGCGATCTTGTCATACCCCAAACGATTGGTATGCGTGTAGTGAGAGGAGATGGCCATACAGTTGAGACATTTTATCGCAACGAGAAGTATGCAAATCGTCTGGTCTCAGACAGGGTACTGGAACATGAGTTAAATAATCTTCAACCAGGAGGACAATATAAGATATATCCTATTGTCAAATGGTTTGGTTATGACATTATGGCCTCGCCAAGTGCTGACCTCAACATGATTTTCCCCGTCACACTCTCTGATTTCGAAGTTACTAAATCTCAATACAAAAAGGGGGAGTTCAAGAATGGTGAAGATGCGTATGACTATTGCTTCAATGTCTCTGTCAAGGCTGCACTTGATGTTGATGACCTCTCTCAGATTGTTGACTGGGGTTACGTATATGAAGACCCTAATGGTCAGAAGAAAGAGATTTCGCTGAAGGAGTTTGGTACAGAGTATACCGACACTCGCTATGCTTACTACCGCAACAAACCCGATTTCAACTGTCGTCTTTATGGCTACGTGAAATATGTTGGCTGGGATGAATCAATTTACGGAGAGCCTGAGGACTTTGTTCTCGAATTCATGGGCATTACTGTCACCACAGGCGAAGCCACAGAAGTGACTGATAGCAGTGCCGTCCTTTATGGCCAACTCACTGATTTTGACCTGTCAAGTATTTCTGAATACGGCATCAGCTATTGCACTACACCCGACGATGTGCAAAACATTCCGGCAAGCAATATCGATGAAGACGGAGTATTCTCTGTGCTAATCGAGAATCTTTCAGAACAGACAAAATATTACTACTATGCCTATGGAGTTGAGCAAGGAGAAAAGAAGGATGGCGAAGTATTGAACTTTACTACATTGGAGAAAGTCAAGAGAACCGTAACCACAGGTGAAGCCACAGAAGTAACTGACTGTAGCGTCGTCCTTTATGGCCAACTCACAGATTTTGATCTGTCAAGCGTTTCCGAATACGGTATCTGCTATTACACTACACCCGATGATTTGCATATCATCCTGGCAAGCAATATCAATGAAGACGGAGTGTTTTCTGTGCTAATAGAGAATCTTTCGGAACAGACAAAATACTACTACTATGCCTATGGAATAGAGCAAGGAGAGAAGGTGGATGGCGAGGTTCTTGATTTCACTACATTGGGAACAACAGTCATGAGCACCGTAACCACAGGTGAGGCTACCGACATCACAGCAACTTCGGCAACACTGTCTGGTTATATCTCAGATTATGACAGCAACACGGTGTCAGAATACGGTATATGTTACTACGCAGATAATGAGGAACCGACATCAGTTCCTGCCACAAACTTGTCTGATGGATTGTTCTCTGTTCAGCTTACTGATTTGCGTCCAGATGAGACATATTCCTACTATGCCTACATCATACAACAAGGCGAAAAGGTAATTGGTGACGCAAAGATCTTTATAACAACATCAAACATGAGCGTTGCAACAGGAGATGCCATAGAAGTCACACATAATAGTGTTATACTATATGGCCGACTTGATAACTTTGACCTGTCAAAGATTTCAGAGTACGGTATCAGCTATTCCACAAGACCAGATGATGTGCAAAACGTTCCTGCAAACAACATTGATGCTGATGGAGTGTTTTCTGTCAGCCTCTCCAATCTTTCTGCACAAACCAAATACTACTATGTTGCTTATGCTATAAAGAGCGGTGAAGAGTTGTATGGCGAAGCCAGAAACTTCACAACGATGGAAGCTAACATTCCTCTTTGCCCTGACGACAACCACCCACACATGATAGACCTCGGCCTGCCCTCGGGCACTAAGTGGGCCTGCTGCAACGTGGGGGCGAATGCGCCAGAAGAATATGGTGGTTATTATGCCTGGGGCGAAACACAGACCAAGAGCGAGTATAACTGGGATACGTACAAGTATGGAAGTAGTTCGAAAAATGTTATGAACATCGGATCCGATATTGCAGGTACGAGCTACGATGCAGCCACCGTCAACTGGGGAACTCCGTGGTGTATGCCTTCCTTAACGCAGATAATGGAGCTGCTCAACAATTGCACCTCTAAGTGGACAAGTGTGAACGGTGTGAACGGCCGTAAATTCACAGGTTCTAATGGTAGCAACATATTCCTTCCTGCTGCCGGTTGTCTTTGGAATCCCACCAACGCAGGCACTAGTGGCTTTTACAGGTCTTCTACTCTCTACGAGGACGAACCTGGCCGCGCGTATGGCCTCGTCGTCTTGACGCACATTGTGTCTTGGTTCCACGGCGACTTCTATCGCTCTGACGGTTTGTCTGTACGACCCGTGCGTTAGAACTGTTGCGCATCCTTCCGACTCAAACGACGTGCCTCGCTGAAATCAAGGGTCATACCTTGCGATGGGTCAGGCCTTTCAATGGCCAATTAGCCATATGGGATGAGATAAAGATAACTCGCAGTAAAAATAAATTAAAGCATCGTCCGCACGACCCAGCTGCATCGACTGGTCAATGCAAGTGGGTCGTGCGGACAACCATGTTGCATCGACCGGAGGTATCCTATGCAGAATGTAAAATGTAGAATGTGGAATGAATAATGTAGGAATGAAAGAGAAAGTTGCATATATAATATTTTTAAAGCCAAAAATCTACCGAATCTACCGAAATTGACATTTATATTATTGTATATCAAACAGTAACGATTCGGTAGATTCCCCAAAAAATCTACCGCAAATTCGGCGAATTTTGGCCCATTTAACATTCTTTTACTTCAAAAAATGTTGATTTAGCGAAAACTTGTCATGTATTTAACCCAAATCGGTCATTAGAGATTCAGTCAGCACGATTTTCTAATGACCGCCATTAAAAAATGTCAACTATAATACGTTTGTTCACAATAAGTT
>CAJOEI010000011.1:0-17897 GCA_905233465.1 uncultured Bacteroidaceae bacterium
TATAGATCCTGTCAAAATCCCCTTCATACTTGGCATATATTTGCTTATGTATCTGGAGAACATGATCTTTTACACATTCGATGGCTTCTTCTCTATAGCGCATAGCCTCTAAATTTCCCTTCGCCTCGGCACAATTCTCCCAGATAGCGCCAACCATCTTGCATGAGTTCTTATCGGGACATTCGGCACAAGTCTCGTAGCCCTTGGCGACTACACATTTATGTACCTCGCATAGATGGCTGCAGAAGTAGAACTTGACGCCTTCCACGCGGCAACCTGTGCAATTAATGGTCTCAGGCGTGATTTGGTCGGTGTGATTCATCTCGCACCATTTCTTCGCAACCTCAACGCGCATCTTGTCGTCGTTCTTCATTGTGGCGATGCGAGCCTCGCAGGTCTCGCAGTTGATGCCACAGCATGCAATATTCATGTTTGATACTTTTTTATTATCTGCCGAGTCTTGTTGCGACCAATAGTTATGAGTTTCTCTGATTTGTCGTAGTCGAAACTGCCGTATTTGTCCATCTGGATATCGATGAGTAGGTCTGGTTGAACGAGTTGTGCCATCAGCTTGGAATTTTGACGAATCATCAGCGAACTGGTGCGAGAAAGCAGAGTGATGTAGTTGAATTCGATGTTACTGGGGATGAGTTTGTTGAGGAGTATGCCTCCCAGCGATCGATCGGCCTTGCGTTTCTCTCGCGCCAACTGCTGTAGGCTGTTCTGCGCCTCGTAGTCGTGACCGCTGACATCTGAGCCTACGAGAATATCGCCCTCATGACGCGCCACACGATTCAACGGCAGCGGGTTGATGACACCGCCGTCGATGAGCACACGTCCGTCCTTACGTACAGGGTCGAAGAAAGAGGGCAGTGAGATGGACGCACGGATGGCCTCGTAGAGACTGCCCTCGCGGAACACCACCTCCTCGCCGTGTTCCCAGTCGGTGGAGACGGCGCAATATGGGATGGGCAAGTCTTCTATGCGGACATCGGGCACCACTTCCTTCATAGCCTCGATGATGCGCTCCCCCTTCACGATGTGGTTCCAACTGAGGGAAATGTCAATGAGGTCGCGCATCTTCTTGCGGTCGATGGTTGTCATCCACTCACGGTAATCTGCCAGTTTCCCAGCTGCATAAAAACCGCCGATGAGTGCGCCCATCGAGCATCCCGCGATGGACGTGATGCGATAGCCCTGAGCCTCCAGCTCCTCTATCACACCGATATGAGCAAGGCCGCGAGCACCGCCACTCGACAACACCAATGCAATGTCTTTCATCGCTGCTTACAACATCGCCTCGATGTCCTGCTCGAAGTCCTTGGGATCGGTGGTTGGGGCGTAGCGCTTGATGGTTGTGCCGTCGCGGTTGATAAGGAATTTGGTGAAGTTCCAGAGGATATCGTTGTCCTTCTCCACACTCTTGCTGAGGGTTTTCAGGAGAGCGTGTGTTGCCTTGGCTTTCAGTCCTTTGTATTCCTCGGTGGGTGCCTGTGCCTTGAGGTATTCAAAGATTGGCTCAGCAGCGGGACCGTTGACGTCAATCTTCTTCATTATCTGGAAGGTGACGCCGTAATTGAGCTGGCAGAACTCCACAATCTCGCCGTCGGTGCCCGGGTCCTGCTCCTTGAACTGATTGCATGGGAAGCCGATGACGACCAATCCGCGGTCGCGGTACTTCTGGTTCAGGGCTTCCAACCCCTCGAACTGGGGTGTGAAGCCGCACTTGCTGGCGGTGTTAACAATGAGTAGCACCTTGCCTTCGAATTGTGCGAAATCCAGTTTCTTACCCTTGCTCGTCAGAGCCTTGAAATCATAAATCTTTGCCATAATAATATTTGTTAGTCGTTATTAATTTGCTTTTTCAGAATTATGTTGCAAATGTAAGCAAAAAATCCCAAGGCGATGTGATTACGCCTTGGGATTTAATATTTATTGACTTTCAGTCGGATAATATCCTTTGCCTATAGGCTCTATTATTACGATTCCGTGGTGATATCCTCTATCTGGTCGATGATCTCCTGATACTGGCGCTGGGTCTTGAAGTGTATCTTGTATCCGCAGATGGCGCCGATAACACCTCCGCAACAACAGCCCCAGAAGAGTGGACCGTTCAGGTCATGACCGTTAGTGAGATAGATTTCATACATTAGCCAGCCAAACCAAAGGATGAGTGCTGGAATGCCAAAGAACAGCCAGTCGGCATCGAACTTCTTGGCGCGAGCCATCTTGCGGCTGACATCCACCAGATTGTTGCGCATCATGTTGGTGTCACTCACTTTCCTACTATTATAATAGGTGGCACCAGCGCATATCAGCATAAAGATGCAAGTAGCGACCCAGAAAGCAATGGAGAAACCTGATAATTCCACGAAGCACCAGTATCCATAAGGAATCATAATGAGCCCGAGGGCCATCAATACATGATAACGACGGATTATATTGTCGGCATTCTTCTTCATCGACTGGCGGATGAAGCGGTCGTTCACTATCTCCTGCTGATCCAGCTTCTTCTTCAGGGTTTCCATCTGCTGGCGCATATTCTCTAATTCAAAATTCTCGTTCATAATGGGTTTTGATTTAGTCGTTTGACATGTTTTTTAGCTGTTCTCTGATTCTAAACAGACGGACGCTGACGTTCTTGGCAGTGATGCCGACTATCTGTCCGATCTCCTCGTACGATAGGTTCTCGAGCCAGAGCAGGACAATAGCACGGTCGAAGGGCTGGAGTTTGGAGATACGTTTGTGGAGCATATCCACCTGGCGCGTGTCCTCGTCGCGGTCTTCAAACAGGTTGATGTCCATTGTCAGCCGGACGGTGGCCGTGCGTCGCTTCTTCCTGTCTAAAGATATACAGGTGTTGAGGGCGACGCGATAGATCCACGTCTTGATGTCACTGCGATGCTCGAAGCTCTCGAAACCCTTCCAAAGATTGACTAGTACCTCCTGGAACAGGTCGTTCACCTCGTCGGCATCCTGCGAGAACAGATGGTGCTCTTGTGTTCTGCTACAGTTTGTGCAAATTGTCTTTCTAATGTTGTCATTGTCTCGTCTGTTTTTTGAATCTTTACACCCATTAGACGCAGTAAAGCTACAAAAACTACATGAATGTCAAACTTTTTTTCATCAGTCGTTTTTTATTATAAAATCCCACTTTCAAGAGAGTTGGTAAAAAGCTGCAAATTAAACAGTTATCTTTTTTAACATTTTAGCGGTAAAAGGCCCGGGGGTTAGCGGTTGATGATCCAGGAGGTTTGCACTAAAACATCCGGGCCTTTCACGTAAATCTTCCAGGATCATTTTCCGCTAACCTCCGGATGTTTTCATGCCAACTTGTGGATGTTTTGGTCCCAACCACTGGATGTTGAAATGGCCTGCTATCGTCGGTTGCGGCGGAAGAGGTCGCGCATGGCGTTGAAATCCTTGCGCAGCTGTATACCGATGCCTTGTGTGGTGAGTGCGGACTTGGTGAAATAGCGGTCGTTGGTCTCGCTGTATGCCTTGAGGCGTATATTGCCCGATGGCGTGAGCAGCCACTGCACGTCGAAGTCACCTATGAAGTTGGTGTTGGCCACCGGTGTGTCGCGGTATCCGAAGGTGCCGTTGATGAGCAAACGGTTGTTGAGCAGGCGGCCGCTGAGCATACCTTCCACGTCCACGCTGCTCCAACCCATATTGCCTGTGCTGAGGTTGGTGCCGAAATTCCAGTTTGATGCCGCATTGCCGATGGCCGAGGTGAGCAGTTCGTTGAGCTGCCCCGAGAGGGTGGAGGAGAGCAGGCTGTTCATCGCCATGCTGGTCTGGTCTTGTTCGGCACCGAGGCCGTAGGTATAGAAACGTCCTATGCCTAAGAGGTAGATAATCTGCATGTTGCGTTCCTCGTCAGTGGAGATGAGCGAACGCACCATTTGTTTCTCGTCCTCATTGACGTTGGGTATGTCGAAGTCGAACGAGATTTGTGGTCGTTCGGCCTGACCTGTGATGTTCATGATACAGTTGACGCGGACGGTGGAGTTGCTGAAGTTGGTGCCTGCTGCGAGGTCGTTGAGCGAGACGGATGGCACTGTGTAGACAGCCTTGAGGCGCAGGTCGCCCTTCATCGGTGCGCCACCGAAGGTGATGGTGCTGCCTTGCTCAAACTGGAAATCCTTGCGTATGACGTCCTGCAGCGAGAGGCGGTAGGTGCCGTGGTCCACGCGATAAGTGCCATACATCTGGAATGCTCCGCGATTGTGGTAGTTAGCGCGTATGTGTCCGTCGCCGGCCAGGGTGATGTAATCCTCGGAGCGTGCGTCCATGAGCAGACGCATGGTGGCCTCGGGGCCTATGTCGAGGTCGAAGTTGATGCGCATGTCGGACCCAGCAGACTCGGCCTCTCCAGTGAGGGAGGGAAGAGGCTGCGCACTGTCACCCATGTTCTCGCTGGAAAGCTCCCCTCCCTTTCGAGAGGTGTCGGGGATGGGGCTGTCGTGGGGGTTTCTCTTTTTGAACGTGATGAATCCGTTGTCAGTGATGGCATCGGGCGATGAGGCGTTGTAGGTGAAGATAGTGCCTGCTGTGGGATGTCCGCTGATGTCGCAGTTGAGATGGCCAGGTCCGCCATAGACATGAACGTTGCCGTTGGCAAAGACGGTGCCGTAGAACGACTGATCGCCGAAGTCGCGGAAGTCATAGCCCAGGACGTCGTGCGCCGTAACGCGGAAGTCGTAGGTGATATCCTTGAAGTGACGATGGCGCACCTCGCCGGTGAGCTCGCCATAGTGGTCGCGTCCGTCGCTGCCGTAGTGCATGTCCCTCGCGCGCGCGTTATTAAAATAGAAGCGTCCGGGCCGCAGATGCAGGCTGTCGCCCGCGACTGTGTAGCGTGTGCCCAGCACGCCGAGCGACAGCGCTGCCGTGTCCACGCGCAGGTCGCCCTCGATGTCGAGCTGTCCGAACTGGCCGAACAGACGGGCATAGCCAGAGGCTCGGCCTTGCAGGTCCTGGAAAATGGACTTAGTGAAGAAGTTGACGAAATAGATGTTTGTGTTGGCCGCAAAGATATTTAGGTCTATGCCGCTCTCGGGGCGGTGGCCAGGTGTGACGATGCCTTCGACGTGTGTCAGCAGATGGCGCTCAGGTTCTGTGACCCATCCGTCGAGGTCGATGCTGCGTGGCCCGCGGCGGCCCCATCCGCCCAGCATGTGGAGGTCACCCAGCAGGCCGTCGTTTAGATACACCTGCGGCACGCGCAGGTCGGCATCCACCACGGGCGAGGACATGAGGTTGTGAGCAGCCACGTCGCCTGTAGCCAGACCAGCGAATTCCACATCGTGGAAGTTGATGATGCCGAAGACATACTGCAGGTTGATGTCTTTGAGATGTGCGTATAGCGTGTCGGTGGGCTGCCGGCCTGCACGCCCGTTGACGCGCAGATGGCGTCCAGCCTCTGCCACCTCAAAGCCGTGCACATCGAGGCCGCCGTCGTGGACCTCCACCACTGCTGGATGTATGTTCCACACGGTGTCGGCCACGGTGAGCTGTGTGGGGTTGACGTCGATGTGTGCCAACAGCGCGTTGGCTTCGTCGCGGCTGAAGAGGGTAGCCACGTCCAGTGTCCCCTGCATGGCGGGCCGGCGGCGGGTGTCCCATGTCAGCTGCGTGTGCAACCTGTTGTCGCTGGCGCGGGCCTGCAGACCGATGTCCACGGGTCCGCTGCTCATCATTCGCTGTCCTTCCAACCACAGGCTGAGGCTGTCTTGCTGCTGTGATGCGACAAAGTGAACGTTGTGAAGCTGTTCGGAGCCGTAGTCCACGTGGTCGAAGTCGGCGCGCAAGTCCATTGCGGCCCGTGGAGCTCGCCGCGTATGCTGCCGGGTTCCGGCAGCCGCAAGTCGACATCGGTGAGCGCCAGCAGCGGGTCGGTGTTCCAGATTTGTATGGCAAAGGTTATGTCATCCTGCGGCTCGGTGGCGGGCGATGCAGCGGATGGTGCGGGGATAAGTGCCGGCAGCGCCGCATGCAGCAGCTGCTGGCCTGAGGCAGCAAGGGTGGTGGGCGAGAAGTGGCCGTCGGCATGTGCATCGATGAAGTCTCCGCTGACCTCGAGATGCTGTCCTGCGTCGTCGACATAGTTATGCAGCGTGAGGTCGTTGAGGCGCAGGTGATGGTCTTCGGAGTCTATGCGCAGCTTGCTCAGCACGACATAGCCCTGCAGCCGCATCAACGCGTCGGGCGAGAGACGGATGCCGGTCTCGTCCTTGAGATTGGTCAGCAGCGAGAAGCCTATCTCGTTGTCTTCCACGTTGATATCGGCCTCGACAGAGGTGGGGCTGACATTGGCATCGATATTGATAGCATCGATGTTGTGGCCCGCCAGCGTGAGGGCGTTGGCTGTGGCCTGAGCCTGTATGGTGCCTTGCCTGAGGCTGGCCAGCGCCTGTGCCTCAAGATTGACGTTGTCAACCTTGATGTCGGCCACGTCAGCCAGCATGTCGTGCAGGCGTATGTCCTCTGTTGTGAGGTGGGCCTCAAGGATGTCGCTATTGGTCAGCGTGGCATCCACGGTGGCGTTGCCCGCATTGGTGCGCAGCGACAACTGGGTCTGTGCCAATGCTTTGTTGTATGTCGCGTGCCCGGTAGCCTCGATGTTGCCTAAGCGCTGCAGGATGGTCGATGGGGCAGGAGTGAGCAATGGTTTGTCAGCATCCGCATTGAGCGCCTCGATGACGGCCGTCACCATGCTGCTGCCCACAAAGAGCCTGTGCACATCGGCCTCTATGGCAGGGCTCGTGCCTATGTGCAACTGCGCCTCAGCATCCATAGCCAGCGCCTCGGCGCTGAGGGCGGTGTTGTTCAGGCTGAGGATGTTGTTGCTTATGTGTGCTTCGGTGTGCAGCTTGACGGGCATGTCCAATGGCTTGAGCTGCTGCAGCAACGGGGAGAGGTCTGCGGGCACAACGGTGGCATCGGCCGAGGCCTGTGCACGCAGCGACGACAGCCATTCGGAAACTGGTTTGCCGGCTGCGGGCGCATCGTATGAGGCAATGAGCTGCGGGATGCTGAAGTCGGAGTTGTTCAGACGGATAATGAGGTCGTTGAACGTCGCTTGTCTGCGGCCTGCAGCGAGGGCAAAATGCATGTCTCGCAAGGTTAAACCACTGCTTGACTCTTGAAGAGACAACTTATTGACCTGTACATTGATGCTGTCGTCAGTCAAAGTATTTACCGAAGCCCGCAGGCTGATGTCGTGCAGGTGGAGGTGGGACGGGTCAATTCCGCCTCGGGCTGGCATCCACATGAGCTCGTGGCTGATATCTCCGCGCCTAACGACGATGTTGTTTATTGCCAGGTCTAAGGGTGTGTGCTGTGTGGTGTCTGCCGAGGCGAACTTGTCTATCACAAATTGGAAATTGTATGGTTCGTCAGCGGCATGTCGGCGCAGGTGGATGTCATAGCCGAATAGCTGTATGTTAGACAGGCGTATACGCTGTTTGGCCAAAGCAAGGATGTCGACTTTCGTGCTCAGGCGTGCGGCCCGCAGCATGGTGTCGGCATGCTGGTCGAGCAAAAGGATGTCATCGAGCACCACGCGGTTGGGCAAGTCTATCCTCAATCTGCCGATCTCGACATGCGTATCCAGCTCGGCAGAGAGCACGTCGGCCACGCGGCCGGCCGTCCATCTCTGGAAACTATGCATGCCAGTGAACAGCAACAGCGCCAACACCGTTCCCATGACGATGCCGACGACTATTCGGACAAGATAACTGAGTTTTTTGATAGGCTTGTATTGGTTTGTGAGCACAAAAGTAGTTTTTTTTGCCTGTCCATGCAAAAATGTTGGGCAAATATGCGTGTTCGTTTCATAAAATTACTTACTTTTGCACAGATTTTTGCAAAAACATCCATTTTTTTTAATCCTTTTTTATGGCAAATGTAATCAAGTTACGCAAAGGCCTGGACGTAAACCTCAAGGGCAAGGCGAGCTTGGATATCATGCAGACTAAGGTTGCGGGCGAGTATGCACTTGTGCCCGACGACTTCTATGGCATGAAGCCCAAGGTCGTTGTCAAGGAGGGCGACAGCGTCAAGGTCGGGGATGCCTTGTTCGTGGACAAGGTGCATCCCGAAGTGAAGTTTGTCTCGCCTGTCAGCGGCAAGGTGTCGCTCGTAGAGCGTGGCGAACGCCGTAAGGTGATGTCAGTACGTGTGGAGGCTGACGGCCGTCAGGATGCCAAGACCTTCGACGTGAAGCAGGCCCCGCTGGCTCTGCTGCAGGAGAGTGGTCTGTTTGGATTCTTCCGCATGCGTCCCTACGACGTCGTGGCCTCGCCCGAGGATAAGCCCAAGGCAATCTTCGTCAGCGCATTCAATTCCATGCCGCTGGCACAGGACTTTGAGTTTGTGCTCAAGGGTCAGGAACAGGAGTGGCAGGCAGGTCTGTCCCTGCTGGCCAAGATCGCCAAGGTGCAGCTGGGCATCAGCGCCCGCCAGACAGCAGCAGCTCTGACCGGCGCCAAGGACTGCAACATCACCATCTTCGATGGTCCCGCCCCCGCAGGCAACGTTGGCGTGCAGATCAACCATGTCGACCCTATCAACAAGGGTGAAGTGGTGTGGACGCTGGGCGCCGAGGAGGTCATCTTCATCGGCCGACTGGTGCTCACGGGCAAGGTGGATTTCACACGCACCATCGCCGTGGCAGGTTCCGAGGTCAAGACCCCGAAGTATGCCAAGGTCCTCGTAGGACAACCTGTGGCTTCCGTGCTCACCGGCCAGATTGACTCCTCCAAGAGCCTGCGCATCATCAGCGGCAACCCCATGGTGGGCGTGAGAATCGAGCAGAACGGCTTTGTCGGAGCTCATGCCACCGAGGTCACTGTCATCCCCAATGGCGATGACATCTATGAGATGCTCGGATGGATAGCACCGCGTTGCAAGGAGTTCAGCACCAGCCGCAGCTACTTCAGCTGGTTGCGTCCGAAGGCAGAGTACACCCTCGACGCACGCATCAAGGGCGGTGAGCGCCACATGATTATGTCCGGCGAGTACGACCGCGTCTTCCCCATGGACATCTATGCCGGCTACCTTGTCAAGGCCATCATAGCCGGAGATATCGACCGTCAGGAGGCGCTGGGCATCTACGAGGTTGCACCAGAGGACTTTGCACTGGCCGAGTTCGTGGACAGCTCCAAACTCGAGCTGCAACGCATCGTGCGTCAGGGACTAGACATCCTGAGGAAAGAAAACGCATAAATTGGACAATTGGACGATTTACAATTGGCAATTGTATGTTTCCACAAGGCGCAGCCCAATTGTAAAATTGTAAATTGTCAAATCGTAAAATTACATTATGAACGCATTAAGAAAATACTTCGACAAGATAAAGCCGAACTTCGAGGAGGGTGGCAAGCTGCATGCCTTCCGTTCGCTTTATGATGGCTTCGAGACGTTTGCCTTCGTGCCCAACACCACTGCCGGGCGCACAGGCACACACATCCACGATGCCATCGACAGCAAGCGCATCATGTCGCTCGTTGTCATCGCTCTGGTGCCTGCGTTGCTCTTCGGCATGTATAACGTCGGCTACCAGAACGCTCTTGCAGCCGGACAGTTAGAGCAGGCCACCTTCTGGGGCATGTTCTGGTTCGGCTTCCTGGCCGTGCTGCCCAAGCTCATCGTCAGCTATGTGGTGGGTCTCGGCATCGAGTTCACCGTAGCCCAGTGGAAGAACGAGGAGATTCAAGAAGGTTTCCTCGTCAGCGGTATCATCATTCCGATGATTGTTCCTGTCAACACTCCGCTGTGGATGCTTGCCATCGCCGTTGCCTTCAGCGTGATCTTCGCTAAGGAAATCTTCGGCGGCACAGGTATGAACATCTTCAACGTAGCGCTCATCACGCGCGCGTTCCTCTTTTTCTCTTATCCCTCCAGCATGACTGGCGACGACACCGTGTGGGTGGCTCAGAACGCCATTTGCGGTCTGGGCTTTGATGTTCCCGACACCTTCTCGGCTGCCACACCGCTGGGTGAGATTGCTGCCGGCCTGACAGAACCCACTTCGAGCTTCTGCACCCAGGTCATCGGCCTCATTCCAGGTTCCATCGGCGAGACCAGCGTCATCGCCATTGCCCTCGGCGCCATACTGCTGCTGTGGACAGGCGTTGCCAGCTGGAAGACCATGCTCAGCGTCTTCGTCGGCGGTGCCTGCACAGGTTGGCTCTACAACGCCCTCGGCCTGTCACCTCTGGATGCTTGCCAGCACATCGTGCTCGGTGGCTTCTGCTTCGGTGCCGTGTTCATGGCCACTGACCCCGTCACCTCGGCACGCACCGAAGGCGGCAAGTGGATCTACGGTTTCCTCATCGGCTTCGTGGCTGTCACGGTTCGTGTGATGAACCCAGGTTACCCCGAAGGCATGATGCTCGCCATCCTGCTCATGAACCTGTTCGCTCCGCTGATTGACTACTGCTTCGTCAGCCGTAACATCTCGAAGCGTGCTAAACGCGCAAAGATTTGACAATTGGAAAAGTAAATCGTAAAATCGTAAAATCGTCAAATTACGTTATGGCAAAGAAGTTTTTATGCAGTCATTGCGGCCAGACTTTTGAAGCCGCATCAATGCCTGATAAGTGCCCTATCTGCGAGGCAGATAAATCACATATCTCAGAAGTGAAATCAAAAGGCATTAATACCAACGGAAATGTTTACACCATCTGCTATGCAGCAGTGATGGTGGTGCTCGTAGCCTTCTTGCTGGCCTTCGTTAGCAGTGCCTTGAAGCCTGCTCAAGATGCCAACGTGGCTATCGACAAGCGTACACAGATACTGGCTTCGCTGGGCGTTCGCGGCATTGCCAAGAGCGACGTGGAAGCCAAGTATAATGAATTGATAAATACTGATGAGTCTTTCGTGCTGACTCCCGATGGTCAACAGATTGAGGGTGTAGATCCCTTCGACGTGGAGACCAAAGAGATTGGTGAGAAGTTCCCCATCTATTTAGCAAAGACTATAAACGGCGAAGACGCATACGTCCTGCCACTGAAGGGCCGTGGCCTGTGGGGTGGTATCTGGGGTTATGTGGCCGTGTCGCTCGACGGCGAGAAGGTGCTCGGCGCTTTCTTCAACCACGAGAGCGAGACTGCCGGCCTCGGCGCACTCATCAAGGATCAGCCCTTCCAGGATCAGTTCATCGGTCGTCCCGTCTTCGGTGAAGACGGCAAGGTTGCCCTCACCGTCGTCAAGAAAGGCGAGAGCAAGGCCGAAACCGAAGTGGACGGCGTTACTGGCGCCACGCTGACCTCTAAGGGTGTGGGCGAGATGCTCACATCTGGCATTCAGCAGTATATCGACGCCCTTGGAAAGGGCATCGCTGGTGCTTTTGAGCAGACAGCCGGCTGCGGCAAGCATGAGGGTTGTGGTCACCACGCTCCCAAGTGCTGCGACAAGCCCGACTGCAAATGCTTCGACAAGAAGCTTTGCGCATGCAAGGACGGCAGCTGTGGCGGCGAAGGCTGCAACTGCGCCTCCGATGACAAGTGCTGCGCTCGCCTTGAGTGCCCGTGCACATGCTGCGAGAAGTTTGGTCCATGTGGTCCCAAGCCAGAAGGTTGTCCAGAATTGCCCGAATGCTGCAAGAAGCAGGAGGACTGCTGCAAGGAGAAGGCTGAATGCTGCCCCAAACCTCCATGTCCCAAGACTGAAGGCTGCAAGGAAGGTCACAAGGGTTGCCCCAAGGCTGAAGGTTGCCCTAAGGCCGAAGGTGCCGCCCATAAGTGCAAGTCTGGCAACGACTGTTGCAAGAGTGGCACATGCGACAAGAGCGGCAGCTGTGGCAAGCCTGGTTGCAAGGGCGACAAAGCCTGCTGCGGCCACAAGTGATAAATAGTAAATTGTAAATCGTAAAATCGTAAATTACTATTATGAGTATTTTATCCAAAGCAAATAAGGAGGCACTGGTCAACCCGCTGAACCTGAACAATCCTGTTGTGATGCAGGTGCTTGGCATCTGCTCGGCACTGGCAGTGACGGCGAAGCTCGAACCAGCCATAGTGATGGGTCTGTCAGTGACCATCATCACAGCCTTCTCCAACCTGATCATATCCCTCATCCGCAAGTCCATCCCCAACCGCATCCGCATCATCGTGCAGTTAGTTGTGGTGGCAGCGCTTGTGACCATCGTCTCTCAGGTGCTTAAGGCCTTCGCCTACGACGTCAGCGTCCAGCTCTCTGTCTATGTCGGCCTGATTATCACCAACTGTATCCTCATGGGCCGTCTGGAGGCATTCGCCATGATGAACAAGCCCTGGCCCTCGTTCCTCGACGGCATAGGCAACGGCATTGGCTATGCCCTCATTTTAATCATCGTGGGCTTCGTGCGCGAGCTGCTTGGCTCTGGCACATTGCTCAACTTCCAGGTCATCCCGCAGTGGTGCTACGACCACGGATACGTGAACAACGGCATGATGACTATGCCCGCCATGAGCCTCATCATCGTGGGTTGCGTCATCTGGGCACACAGAGCATATAATAAAGAACTCAATTAATTGGACAATTGGACGATTTACAATTGGACAATTTACGTTCCAGCAAGGCGCAGCTAAATTGTAAAATTGTAAATTGTCAAATCGTAAAATTAGATTATGGAACATCTATTAAGTCTATTCGTCCGCTCCATCTTTGTGGACAATATGATCTTCGCGTTCTTCCTTGGCATGTGCTCATATCTGGCTGTGTCCAAGACCGTGAAGACCGCCCTTGGCCTCGGTGTGGCAGTAACCTTTGTGCTGCTCATCACCGTGCCCGTGGACTATCTGCTGCAGGTCTACGTCCTTGGTCCAGACTGTCTGGTCGAGGGTGTTGACCTTAGCTTCCTCTCGTTCATACTCTTCATCGCGGTCATCGCAGCCATAGTGCAGTTGGTGGAGATGATTGTCGAGCGCTTCAGCCCTTCGCTGTACGCCGCTCTGGGCATCTTCCTGCCGCTGATAGCTGTGAACTGCGCCATCATGGGTGCCTCGCTGTTCATGCAGCAGCGCATCACCATGCCCGACACTAACTCGCAGGCCATCACCGGCATCTGGGATGCTTTGGCCTACGCCCTGGGTTCCGGCATCGGCTGGCTGCTGGCCATCACCTGTCTGGCTGCCATTCGCGAGAAGATGGCCTACACCGACGTGCCACGTCCCCTGCAGGGTCTGGGCATTACGTTCATCACCGTCGGCCTCATGGCTATGGCCTTCATGTGCTTCTCTGGTCTTAACCTCTAAACAACAAGCAGAAAACAATGAATACTTCTTTAATCTTAACAAGCATTGTGGTTTTCCTCGTGATTATCATCGCGCTGGTTATCATTCTGCTTGTTGCAAAGGCATACCTCTCTCCGAGCGGTAATGTCACCATAACCATGAATGGCAAGGACCAGCTGTCCGTGCCACAGGGCGCAAGCCTGCTCTCCACGCTGGCTGCCGAGGGTGTCTATCTTCCTTCGGCCTGCGGTGGCAAGGGCTCTTGCGGCCAATGCAAATGTCAAGTCACCGAGGGCGGTGGCGAGATACTCGACTCTGAGAAGGGCCACTTTACCCGCAAGGAACAGAAAGATCATTGGCGCCTTGGCTGCCAGTGCAAGGTGAAGGGCGACCTCGGCATCCAGGTGCCCGACAGCGTGCTGGGCGTCAAGGAATGGGAGTGCACCGTCATCGGCAACAAGAACGTCGCTACGTTCATCAAGGAGTACAAGGTTGCTCTGCCCGCCGGCGAGCACATGGACTTCGAGCCGGGTTCCTACGCTCAGATCAAGATTCCTGCATTCGACTGCATTGACTACGACAAGGACTTCGACAAGAGCCTCATCGGCGACACCTATCTGCCCGCATGGGAGAAGTTTGGACTCTTCCCGCTCAAGTGCAAGAACCCCGAACCCACCATCCGTGCTTACTCCATGGCCAACTATCCCGACGAGGGCGACATCATCACCCTCAACGTGCGTATCGCCACGCCGCCCTTCAAGCCGAAGGAGCAGGGTCCTGGCTTCATGGACGTCAATCCGGGTATCGCATCTTCCTATATCTTCAGCCTCAAGCCTGGTGACAAGGTCATCATGTCCGGCCCTTACGGCGAGTTCCGTCCGCAGTACGGCACCGGTCGCGAGATGATATGGGTCGGCGGTGGTGCCGGCATGGCTCCTCTGCGCGCTCAGATCATGCACATGCTCAAAGGCAACGGAGTGAAGGACGAAGACCGTCAGCGCCCCATGCACTACTTCTACGGTGCCCGCGCTCTGGAGGAGATACCATTCCTCGACGACTTCCTGCAGCTGGAGAAGGACTTCCCCAACTTCCACTTCCACCTCGCTCTCGACCGTCCCGATCCCAAGGCCGACGCAGCAGGCATCAAGTACACGCCGGGCTTCGTGGCACCCGTTATGGGCGACACCTATCTCAAGGCTCACGAGGCACCCGAAGACTGCGAGTACTACCTCTGCGGTCCTCCAATGATGGCCAAGACCGTGCTCGACCTGCTGCACAGCCTCGGCGTAGAGGATGACATGATCCGCTTCGATAACTTCGGAGGATAAGAACAACACACCTCAATTGAGAATTAAGAATCTGCTTCCCAGCCATAGACACGCTCTGTGCGGAGCACATTCTTAATTCTCAATTTTCTTTTTCACATCATTATGCACCGACTGCAACAACTCTTCACCGCTGCCATAGGCCACGAGGCCGACACCATAGAGCCTATCACCGCAGCAGGTTCCAATCGCCGCTACTACCGCCTTCACTCGGTGAGCCAGCCGCCTGCTGCGGACGTCTCGCTCATCGGATGCATCGGCACCAGCCGCGAGGAGAACGATGCCTTCGTTTATCTGGCTCGCCACATGGAATCCCACGGCCTGCCCGTGCCCCATGTCGTGGCCGTCAGCGACGATGGCATGTGCTATCTCCAGAGCGACCTGGGCAGCACTTCGCTCTTCGATGCCGTGCGCCCCGGGCGCGAGGCCGGAGGCTGCTACAGCCCACGCGAGGAGGCTCTGCTGGCCCGTGCTATGTCCGACCTGCCGCGCTTGCAGCTCCTCACGGTCTGCGGTCTCGACGACAGCCACTGCTATCCCCAACCGCGGATGGATGAGCAGACGGTGCTCTTTGACCTACAGTATTTCAAGTACTGCTTTCTCAAACCAACGGGCATCGACTTTCATGAACTGCGTCTGGAGCAAGACTTCCACGCGCTGGCGGCCTCGCTGCTGCGCCCCATGGCCTTGCCCGAGGTGTTCATCATACGCGATTTCCAGGCGCGCAACATCATGCTCACGCCCGTCGATGGTGTTCCGGGCAGCAGTGCGCCGTTCCACCTCACATACATCGATTTCCAGGGCGGTCGCCGCGGCCCGTTGTTCTACGACCTCGCCAGCTTCCTCTGGCAGGCCTCAGCCCGCTATGGCGATGACCTGCGTCAGCGCTTGATGCAGAGCTATCTCGACAACCTTCCCGCTGCCATGCAGGCCGCCGACATCACACCCACAGCCGCCATGCTCGCCGAGCTCCAGCCCGAGGCCTTCGGCCGTCGCCTGCAGGAGTTCGCCCTCTTCCGCATGCTGCAGGTGCTTGGCGCATACGGCTTCCGCGGATATGTCGAGCGCAAGCCTCACTTCCTCGCCAGCATCCCTCCGGCGTTAGAGTCCCTGCGTCGCCTGCTGCCCTTGGTGCAGCTGCCACCCACGTTGGCGGATGTGCTTGCACGCCTTGTGGAGACACAGGCCACCCCGTCGGGTAAACCGACGGGCACACTGCCTGATGCCTCGGCCCTTGAGGTGGAGGTCATCTCCTTCTCCTACAAGCGCGGCCTGCCCGTCGACACGAGCGGCAATGGCGGGGGATATATCTTCGACTGCCGCGCCAGCAACAACCCCGGGCGCTATCCCGAGTATCGCAGCCTCACGGGGCTGGACCGCCCTGTGCGCGACTTCATCGAGACCGACGGCGAGCTGCTGCGCCCCACATCGACGCCCATGTGCGTCGCTTCATCCAGCGCGGCTTCACCCATCTGCAGGTGGCCTTCGGCTGCACCGGTGGCCAGCATCGCAGCGTCTACAGCGCCGACCACACAGCCCATCGCCTGGCGCGCGACTTCGGAGTCCGCGTCCACCTCATCCACCGCGAGCTGGGCATAGATGAAATAATTACATCATAACAAATACATCCAACTATGAAGAAAACCATTTTCATCGCCTTGGCGGCCGTAGTTGTCGTCCTGGCAGCTTGCAGCACAGTTGCCATGACCGGCCGCCGTCAGCTTAACATCGTGTCTGAGAGCGAAATCCTCTCGGCCAGCCTCTCGGAGTATCAGCAGTATATGTCCACTGCCCACGTCTCCACCGATGCCACCGCCACAGCCGTGGTGCGCACCGTGGCACAGCGCATCGCCGCTGCTGCCGAAGCCTATCTCCAGGCTGTAGGCCAGGAAGCTGACCTCCAGAACTACGCTTGGGAGTTCAACCTCGTTCAGGACGATCAGCTCAACGCCTTCTGCATGCCTGGCGGCAAGATTGTCGTCTACACCGGCATGCTCGCCCTCATCGGCAACGACAGCGACCGCGACGACCAGCTGGCAGCCGTCATCGGCCACGAGGTGAGCCACGCCATCGCCAAGCACGGCCAGGAGCGCGCCTCCCAGCAGATGGTTGCTAATCTGGGCAGCTCTGTCGTCTCCGGCGTCGTCTCTGGCGCCAGCTCCGAGATGCAACAGATTGTCGCCACAGCCTACGGTCTCGGCACACAATACGGCGCCCTGCTGCCGTTCTCGCGCAAGCATGAGCTCGAAGCCGACTACATGGGTTCCGTGCTGGCCACCCTTGCCGGCTACGACCCCGATGCCGCCATCACCCTCTGGCAGAAGATGGAGGCCTCTGGTTCCAGCTCAGGCACAGCCACCTTCATGAGCACGCACCCCAGCAGCACACAGCGCATCAACGCCCTGCGCAAGAACAATCCTGAGGTGAAGCGCGACTACGGCCCCGCAGCTCTCTTCCCATCATCGTCCTCCGCTGCCGCCACCACGACGACGACCACGACCAAGGCAGCCACCACCACTAAGTCCTCGTCCAAGAGCACCACGACCAGCAAGGGCACTGGCTTCCGCATCGGCGACTAAGCAGCCTTACTCAAGTTCTATGACCCGAACCATCATCTTTGACCTCGACGGCACCCTGCTCGACACCCTTGCCGACCTCACCGCCGCCGTCAACTACGCCCTCCATCGCCAGGGCTACCCGCCACGCACGCCAGAAGAGGTGCGCACCTACCTCGGCAATGGCGCCGGGCGCCTCATCGAGTGCGCCGCGCCACTTGGCTGCAAGGACATCAACATCGACACCGCCTTTGCCGACTTCAAGGCCCACTACATGCAGCACTGCATGGACCAGACGCATCCCTACACCGGCATCCCCGACATGCTGCAACGCCTGCGTCAGCTGGGTTATGCCACCGCCATCGTCAGCAACAAACTGCAGGACGGCGTCACACAGCTGTGGCGGCGCTTCTTTGCCGACTTCGTCGAGGTGGCCATTGGCGAGCTGCCGCCGCTGCGACGCAAGCCCGAGCCCGATATGCTCCTCGAGGCCATGCGACGACTTGGTGCCACACCCGACACGACAATATATGTCGGCGACTCGGAGGTGGATATTGCCACCGCCCGAGCCGCCGGCTTGCCATGCATTAGTGTGGAGTGGGGGTTCCGTTCGGCCGAAGCCCTTCGTCAGGCCGGTGCCACGCGCATCGTCTCTTCTGCCGAAGAGCTCTTCAACGCCATCACCCAATAACCTACAAATGAAGTAGTTATCTTTTTTAACATTTTAGCGGTAAAAGGCCCGGGGGTTAGCGGTTGATGATCCAGGAGGTTTGCACTAAAACATCCGGGCC
>CAJOEI010000011.1:17978-66047 GCA_905233465.1 uncultured Bacteroidaceae bacterium
TTCTGCGCAGCTGTTTCCTTCGCATAAATAGACAAAAGAGAGTTCCGTTTGGAACTCTCTTTCTTTCATTCTTTCTGAGCCTCTTGTCGGATTCGAACCAACGACCCCGAGATTACAAATCACGTGCTCTGGCCAACTGAGCTAAAGAGGCGGGTGGGAATGCGGTCTGCATCGCGCCGCTACAACCAACTACCCTTGCTGCGGTCAAGCCCTGGGGGATTCGAAGGGAGCTGGCCGTACAGGACATTCCCGTGTCTGCTGTACGTTTTTGCAAGATGTCCATCATCTGCGGAGAGAGCGAGATTCGAACTCGCGAACCGCTTTTGACGGTCACACGCTTTCCAGACGTGCCTCTTCAGCCACTCGAGCATCTCTCCTGACTGTCGTCTCTTGCATTTGCGGGTGCAAAGGTAGATGTTTTCTTGGAACTGTGCAAACTTTTTAGTGAGAAAATGTTTTTATTTCTGAAATTTGTGCTTGGGCCTTTGCTTTGTTGACTGGTTTGGAGTTTGTCTCATGAGCATGGGATGGTGAATGTTGTCCCGTCAGTTAGCACAAATGTAACGGTGTGGTCTTCGTTATTGATGATGATGTCAGCGAAGACGTCTGGTGTGCCGTCGCGTCCGTCTTGTCCGTTCTGTCCGTCACGCCCATCAGCGCCGTCTTGTCCGTTTTGACCATCAACGCCATCGCGCCCGTCGCGTCCGTTTGCCGAGACACCCATGCTGACCCATGTCGTGCCGCCGTCAACAGAGATTTGCCATTCTGCTGTTTCGGGGTCGATGCGCACTTGTGGCACGATGATCTCGGCATCGAGGTCGTCTTCGCCATCGGAGCCGTTGGTGCCGTCGCGTCCGTCGCTGCCATTGCGTCCGTTGGTGCCGTTGCGCCCGTCGCTGCCGCTGGCCCGCATCTTCACGCCGTTGGCATCAAGTAGCCAGTCGCCGTTGAGTGTCCAGTACCACACTCCGTCCTCGTCCTGTCGCACGCCCACAGTGGGTGTGTTGCCGTTGCGCCCGTCGCGTCCGTCATGTCCGTTGAAGCCACAGTAGAGCGTGGCCTGTTCGCCGTTGAGAAAATAGAGTGTCACCGAACCGTCGGTGTTCTCCACCACAGCTTGCAGTGCCGCATTGTCGTTGAAGTTGTTCACGATGGTCTGTAGCGCCTGGATGGTGGAGTTTAGTTTTGGTACCTGGCTCTCGAGCGCCAACACTCTATTGCCCAGTGCAGCCAGTTGATCATCAACATCGCTGCACGCGCACATCGTGAGCGCGGCGACTGACGCTATAATAATATTATGTAATTTCATAATATATTCTTTGTCAATTATTTATAAATCATTATGCAGGCCTGACGAGTGGCACGGTGAACGTAGTGCCGTTCTTGAGTGTGAACACAACATACTCGCAATCATCTGAGACAATGATTTCCACTTTCTCGAAGAATGATGTTGCGTCTTGTCCGTCGCGTCCATCCTGACCGTCCTGGCCGTCGCGACCGTCACGTCCGTTTTGACCATTCTGTCCATCGCGTCCGTCACGCCCGTCGCGACCAACGGCACCGGTGCCAGTCTGTATCCATGTTGTGCCGCCGTCGACTGAAATCTCCCATTGGCCAGTCTGTTCGTTGACACGTAGCTCTGGGGTGATGCTGCGTCCGTCACGCCCATCCAATCCGTCACGCCCGTCACGTCCGTCTCGTCCGTCCTGACCGTCGCGCCCATCGTGGCCATTGGCTCGCACTGGCTGTCCTCCAACAAGGATGAGTTGGCCATTGAGTGTCCAATAGTAGTCACCATCGTCACCCTGCACCACGCCGATGGCGGGTGCTTGTCCGTCCACGCCGTCGCGCCCGTCGCGCCCGTCAGAACCATGGCTGATAAGCACAGCTCCGTGGTGTGCGAAGGTGATGATATATCCGTCGCCAGCATTGGTAACGTTGGTGACATAGTCAGCTGTGGCAAGTGCGTCGGTGAGCGTCTGCAGTGCTTCGATGTCGGTGTTCAGTCGCTTGGTGAGGTTCTCAAGTATTGTGACTCGATAGTCGAGCATGTCTATTTCGTCCTGGTAGTCGGTGCATGCTCCGATGGTGAGGGTAGCTGCTGCGAGTGTAGCAGCAAGTATTCGTGCCTTATGCATTGTGAATTGTGAATAATGAATTGTGAATCAGTATTGTGTTTCCGGGTTGATGAGTTCATACACCACGCAAATTGTCACGCGGTTGTCTTCTGGCATGTCGTATGGCTGTATGCGGTCGCCGCGTGCACGTCGGCGTATGCGGCTCTCGTCAAGGCCATGTTCGATCAGGTAATTGCTCACAACACGTACACGTTCGCGTGAGAGGCGATCGTTGATGTCTCTTGTGCCGGTCTGCTTGTCAGCATATCCCGTGAGCTGCACCTTTGCCTTGGGGTTGGCATGCAGGAACTTAAGCATCGCTGTCAGCTTGCCCACCTGGCTGGGACGTATGATGCTCTTGTTGATTTCAAACTGTATGTTGTAGATATCGAGCACAGTGTCAGGTTCTTCCACTGCTACTGTTTCGGGTACAGGCTCGTAGATGATAGGTTCGTTGATCTCGTAGAGTGGGTCTGTGCTGCCTGATGACGGGCCCAAATCGATTTTCAGTCCAAGCAGTGCGTTGAAGTGCCAGTCCTTGTTGTTGTGGCGTCCCAGCTTGGAGTTGAAGTGGTCCGGCAGCATGTTGGCATTGGCCTCGAGGTTCAGGTGCAGACGTTCTGCCAGGCGTATGTCGGCACCCAGACCAGCTTTGGCCATAGGGTTCCATCGGTAGTCCTCCCACAGCTTGGAGAAATGAATGTAAGCATATTGATCTGCCTCGCAGGCTTCATCATTGCCCCACGAGTATGCCACGCCGCCGCCCAGGAGTGCATAGATGTTCCAGCGCCGCTCGGCATCCCATCCGGCGAATATCGTCGGCAGGTCGAATCGTAACTCCAAAGTGGGCTGGACAAACATCCAGCTGTAGCGCACCTCGGGGTAGGCATATCGGCCCTTGGCCCATGCGCCTGACACGGCCAGCTGCAGGGCCACGGGTTTAGAGAACTGCCAGCCAATCTGTACCTGCGCTGCAGGTGACAGCAGGCGTTGGAAGTCGTCTTCGCCCAGGTCATAGGCTCCGCCGCCTTGAATGCCAATGTACCAATGAGGAATGAAAAAGTCTATCGACGGCACCACCAAATGGCGCTCAGGCATCTGCACTTGGGCAACACCCATACAGACGCTACATGCAACTGCAAGAACAGTTGTCAAGAGTTTACGCATATTCTACTCCTTATTTAATAATACATCACTTTCGTTGCAAATGTACTTCGAAATAAATACAAAGAGACTATTTATCATGTTAAAAAACATTAAACGGGCGATTATCCATCTCATTATGGGTGGTTTATGTGTACCTTTGTACACTCATTTTAGGCATATAAAAGAATAATTGTAGATGATATATCCTCGCACCTTTGAAGAAAAGATAGGCATGACCGAGATTCGTGCTATGCTGAAGGCCCTATGTCTGAGCTCAATGGGCCAGCAGCGTGTGGATGAGATGACGTTTGCAACGTCTCAGTCGGAAGTGGTTGAGATGCATCGCAGGCTGGGCGAGTTCGTGCGCATCATGAACGAGGAAGATGGCTTCCCAGATGCCGGCTACTATGACTTGAGACCCACGCTGCACCGGTTGCGCATCGAGGGTACGTACATCGAGACGGAGGAGATGCACCAGTTGCAACGTGCGCTGTCGACAATAGGCGAGATACTCTCGTTCCTCGGACGTAGCGACACAGACGAAGGCGATGCTCCTCGCTATCCAGCGTTGGCTCGCATGGTTTCGTCTGCAGAGGCCTTCCCGCAAGTGGTGAAACGCATCGACGCTATCTTGGACAAGTTCGGCCATGTTAAAGACACTGCCAGCCCTGAACTGGCGCATATCCGTCGCGAGTTGGCACAGACGGCCGGCAGCGTTGGCCGCGTGCTCAATGCTATACTGCGTAGCGCCCAGGCGCAGGGCACCGTGGCAGCTGATGTGACGCCAACGATGCGCGACGGACGTCTGGTGATACCCGTGGCTCCGGCGCTGAAGCGCAAGATTCATGGCATCGTGCATGATGAGAGCGCTACCGGCAAGACTGTCTTTATCGAGCCGCAGGAGGTGGTGGATGCCAACAACCGCATCCGTGAGCTGGAGGGTGATGAGCGGCGTGAGATCATTCGCATCCTGCAGGCTTTCTCTGCAGAGCTGCGTCCGATGGTGCCGCGTCTCGACGAGAGCTTCGAGCGGTTGGCAGACGTGGAGTTTGTACGTGCCAAGGCGCATCTGGCTGTCAAGATGAATGCTTTCACAACTACTGAGCCACACATCTCGGCTTCGCCGCTACTCGACTGGACGCTGGCACGCCACCCGCTGTTGGAACGTTCGCTGCAGAAGCATGGCAAACGCATCGTGCCGCTGGATGTGGAACTGACACGACGTCAGCGCATACTGCTCATCTCCGGCCCCAATGCCGGTGGCAAGAGTGTGTGCCTGAAGACAGTTGGGCTGCTGCAATACATGCTTCAATGCGGTTTGGCTCCAACGCTGGGCGAACGCTCGCGCATGGGATTGTTTGAACACATTATGATCGACATTGGCGATGAACAGAGCCTTGAAGATGAACTTTCAACATACAGCTCTCACCTGCTGAATATGAAGCAGATGATGCGTCGTGCCGACCCCGCTACTTTATTGCTCATTGATGAGTTTGGCGGCGGTACAGAGCCACAAATTGGCGGGGCCATCGCCGAGGCTGTGTTGCGTCGTTTTGTGCAGCAAGGGGCATTTGGCATCATCACTACGCACTACCAGAACCTTAAGCTTTTTGCTGAACAGACGGACGGAGTGGTCAATGGGGCGATGCTCTATGACCGTCGCGAGATGACGGCTCTCTTCCAGTTGCAGATAGGTCAACCCGGTTCGTCGTTTGCCGTGGAGATTGCTCGCAAGATAGGCATACCCGAGGAGGTGATAGCTGATGCCACGGAGCTTGTTGGCCGCGACTATGTGGATGCAGACAAGTGGTTGCAGGACATCGTTCGCGACCGTCGTTACTGGGAACAGAAGCGGCAGGCCATACACCAGCATGAGAAGCAGATGCAACAGACCATCGAAAAATATGAATCAGAGATGGCTGAGTTGCAAAACCAGCGCAAGGACATCATCCGCCAGGCACGCGAGCAAGCCAACGAACTCATTCGCCAGGCCGGTGCACGCATCGAACGCACCATCCGTGATATCAAGGAGGCACAGGCAGAACGAGCACAAACACGCATCGCACGCCAGCAGTTGGACGAGTTCCAGCAGTCGTTGGAAGAATCGGCTGCCACCACTCAGGATGATGCCATCGCACGCAAGATGGAGAAGATCAAGCGAAGGCAAGAGAGGAAGAAGTCCAACACCGCCAGACAAAAGGGTGGGGAAGCGATGCCCTCTCCGTTAAACAGCGTTGGGGAAAACCGACTTTCTCTGACAGATGGTATTATTGAAGGTGATACGTATGTACGCATCAAAGGACAGACCAGTGTGGGACGGCTGGAGCGCATCGAGGGCAAGAAGGCCACTGTGGTGTTTGGCATGATGAGCACAGTTGTGGATGCCGACCGTCTGGTGCCGGCTCGTCTGCCCAAGGGCGACGATGCCCAGTCTGCGGTCAATGGGGCAGGGGAGAGCTATCTCAGTCGTCAGACACAAAACCTGATGCGGCAGAAGAGCCTTGACTTCCGTCAGGACATAGATGTACGTGGCATGCGTGGCGACGAGGCCCTGAACGCTGTGACACATTTCATCGACGATGCCACACAGGTTGGTGTGGCGCGAGTGCGCATACTCCACGGCACAGGCACAGGTGCCCTGCGCCAGCTCATACGTCAGTATTTGCACACTGTCCCCTCTGTGGCTGATGCACGCGACGAACACGTTCAGTTCGGCGGTGCCGGCATCACGGTTGTGGACCTGAAGTGACTTATCTCACCCCGCTACCGCCACCACCGCTATGGCCGCCGCCACCGCTGTAGCTGCTGCTGCCACCACCGCCGCTGCTGCGGTCATAATGGCTGTCACTGTCGTAGGATGAGGAACGTCTGGTGTAGGCACGCTCGGCGTATGTCTCGTAGAATCTGGCAGTCTCGATGGTGTCGGTCAGTCGTAGCGCGAAGCTGTCGATGGTGTCCAGCACAGGAGGCTCGGCCAGATAGCGCATGGTGAGGTCATCAAGATGTGCCAAGTCCGGGTTGATGCGGCGCACGTCCTTGGTAACTTGTTTGGTGAGTCCGAATAGAGCTGCAAAGACCATCAGTTCGCGCCATAAGGTAACCTCTTGAATGTGGCGCTCGGGCAGGATGGTGAAATCACGAAGATACTTATAGTAGCCGTAGGCCTGATTCACGTCAGTGGCATCGACAGCGTCGCTGATAACAGGCAGATAGTAGAGTATGCTCATCAGCTTGGCGTATGGGCGCAGCCGTAGAGCTTTCTTCTCATCCTTAATATATGTCTTGAGTTCGTCGGGCTGCAATATGTGGTCGCTGCCGGCCGCCTCATAGAGCAGCCACTGCAATCCGCATTCAAAGCCTATGTCATTGAGGGCGATAGATGACTGCCGGGCGTATTCACGCATCGACTTTACGCTTTCGAAGCTTACTCCGGAGGGGAAGAGGCTGGAGAGGTCGTCGGTTTGCGGTATGGTGTTGTATTCAGCAGGCTTGTTGACGAGTATGGCCATCTTGCTCGACAGCGTCGTTTCGTCTCGCACTGTAGTTAGTTCGATGCCGCCCTTGTAAAGGAGACGCAGTAGCAGGGCCTGCAACAGCTCACGCTGTTTGACAAGATACTTGTGTTCCGTGCCGTATTCTTCCTGCAAGGACATCACGATGAGCTGTGTACGCACGAGGCGTCCACCAACGGGAGGATCATAGTAGTATGGTGTAGTTGCTTCGCGTCGACGTAGTTCAGCCTTGCGTTTGATCCTCTTGTGGAGCCGCATTAGCAAGTAGATGAGCAGGCCCAATGGCGAACCGCAGCAGCATAGCAAGCCCAAGATGGTATACAGGACTTGCTCGGCCATACTCTCGCTGCCGCCACCACGGAGCGACGATGTGCGGACATCATCGTCATTCATGTCGTAGTCCGAATCATAGAATGCTCGCTTCTTGACCTCGCTGAAAGGCTCATCAACGCTGAAGTTAGGATTGAAGATGCCCTTTGGAAACTCCATCATGACTATTATCTTGTCGCCAGATGACATCTTCTGCGTCGTCCATGCTGCAGAACAAGGCGGGAAGAATCGCACCTGACCGTGGAAGCCGAAGCCCCACATGCGCATACCACGCTCAAAGGAGATAGTGTCGTTGTCAAAATCGCGAGTGTCCATCATCATCATCACCACTGCATAGCGTGCAGTGGGTGTGGCGGCTTCGTAGAAGCAATGGTTGAAACCATCCGACTCCTGATAGGCTTTGACAAGATTCGAGAGGTTGTAGGTGACCACATAGCGATGTCGTCCACTGGTGCCCACACCCCAGCACAGTTCAGTGCCCTCGGCGGTGGTGACGGTGCCGCAACGGTTGGCCTTCTGTGCGCGTGTGCGGTTTACATCCCATTGGGGTTCAACGAGATATTCCTCACCATTCTCTTCTCGTACGCCTCGTAGCGACACTGCCATATTATCCATGTTCTGGAACTTGATATAGCATTCCGTGCCCTCGTCGCCTATGTCCATGA
Source organism: uncultured Bacteroidaceae bacterium (assembly GCA_905233465.1). GTDB lineage: Bacteria > Bacteroidota > Bacteroidia > Bacteroidales > Bacteroidaceae > Physcousia. The sequence goes on from CAJOEI010000011.1 coordinate 25,749, forward strand.
CGCGTGTCTCCTGAACATAGGCATGGCCGTCGGCCGACATAAGCACACAAATGGTGAGGCTGTCAAGTGTGTGCTGTGCCAATACAGGCACAGACACACACAATAACAAACAAGTTAAAAGCTTTTCTATTTTCATCAATAATATGATGGCATTATGCCATTCATCTGACGCCACTGCCACCGCCGCCGCTGAAGCCGCCACCGCCACCGAAGCTGGAACGGCCGCCACTGCCGCTACGACGTGCAGCTCGTTCACGTGCTATGCGGGCAAGGCGCTCAGCATCGGTCTCGTAGTTGATGGTGCGGTGGGCAGCATCCATGATGCTTGACGAGAGGGCGCTGTATAGCACTGCCGACGACTGGTCGTCGAGGATTCGACGAGTGAGTTCGTCGAAGGCCTGCAGGTCAGGAGCAATGCGTTTCATGTCAGCGCGCACCTGGTCAGCAATGCCGAAGAGTGTGGCAAATGTGAGATATTCTTTCCACAATGTCACCTCCTGCAGGGCACGTTCAGCCGAGAGAGTGAAGTCTTTAAGATATTTCCAGAAGCCATACACCTGTTGGGCATCGTCCTTCTTGACTTGCTTAGCACGCAGTTCGACACCATTGAGGTCACGCAACTTGCGTGCGAAGGAGCGTACGGCAACAGGATCGTTTTTCACCAGCTGCTTGAACTCCTTGGGCTGCAGCAGATGGTCTTCGCCTGCAGCCTGGTAGAGCAGTGAATGCAGATTGGCCAGCAGGCGCTGGTCCTCGCTGCTGTTGCCGAGCGTGGAGAATGCTGTTTGTGGATTAGTGATGCGGAAGAGCTGTTCCATCTCGCCTTTGGCATTCTGCGTGTAGTCAAGAGTGATGAGCTTCCGGTCAACAAGACGCAGCACGTATGCTTCCACGAGTTTCATCTCGCTGCCGTCGATACCGCTCTCCATAGCGCGGAGAATGCGTCGTGATTGCAACAGGTTGCCACCCAGAGGTGGTTCGTAGAAGTATTCAGGAGCATCACCCAGCATCTTGCGTATGCGGCGGCGGTCGCTCCAGCGGCGTATGCTCTTGCCAAAGAGAGCGTAGATGATCAGGAACAGCGGCAGGCCGATGCAACACAGGCCACCAATCACAGCATAGAGGATGCGTTGCCACATCGGAGTGTCGTCGCCACCGAACAGGGATGCCAAGCTGCCGTTGCCCTCGTCATTGTCGGGATAGTCACTGTCGATGAAGGCCAACTCCCTGACATCCTTCTCAAAGCTCTTGTCGGGATAGGTCAACGTGGGTTCGAACAGGCCTTTCTTGAAGCGGCACATGACGATCATCTTGTCGTCCTGACCCATGCTCTGTGATGTCTGCGCAACGATGCGTCCATCGTTGAACTTGATGTAGCCATAGAAGCCGAAAGCCCATATTGAAGCCGTGTCGCTTCCGAGAGTGTCCTGCAGGACATACATATCCTCTAACTTGTAGTATTGTACTTGAGTTGAGTCATCACGGTCCATGACGCGGAGCACTCCCTCCTTCACGTCGCATTGCTTCTCCATGATAGGCACCACGAATAGGCTGTCTGCAGTTCGAGCCATCACTCTCTTATAGTCGGACGGGTCAAGATAAATGATGATGCGTGCATCTTCGGCAGGTGGGTTGGCAGCCTGATAGAAATTGTGGTTGAAGCCGTCAAAGTCCGAATAGCCTTTGACCAATCCCTTGACGACATACTCCACGATGTAGGCGTGATAGCCGCTGGAGCCTACGCCCCAGCACAGTTCTTTGCCGTCGGCCACCTCGTTGATGCCGCAGTGGAAGGCTTTCTGCGAGCGGGAACGGTTGACTTCCCAACCATTGTCGTTGACGTATGTAAATATCGTGTCACGACCATCGTCGTTTTTGCCTTCTTCCCACACCTGCAGGTCGCTGACATCCATGTCGCCCATGTTGTACATCTTTATGAAGCACTCTGTGCCGTCGTTGCCGATGGTCATATAGCGCTGTTCCTGTATCTCAGCAGAGCCGTCGCGATGCAGCGTGACGAACATATACAGACTGTCCAGCGTATGCTGGGCGGCTGCCGGAATAGCAGCCAGACATGCGATGAGAAGAGAAATGAATAGTCTGTTCATAATGAATAACACACAATTCATAATTCATAATTCACAATTGTTGCACAGATACTATAGAACCGTTAGAGCCTATAGTCGCTTGTATGCCTAATTGTGGATTACGAATTATGAATTGTGGATAAAAAGTTATTATCCTATTTTCTGGTCAGGGAAGAGGTTGGGTGCCTGACGCTTTTTCTCGTCGTCAATCTTGAGGTACTCAACGACGTCGAAGTGCAGCATACCGGCTATGATGCTTGACGGCCACTGGCGCACATAGCGGTTGAGCTTGGTGGCGCTGTCGTTATATACCATACGGCTCATGCGCACTTTGTCCTCATAGCCGTTGATGTCGTTCATCAGGCTGACATAGAGCGGATGCGACTTGAACTCGGGGTAGTTCTCGGTGAGCACCATCAGGCGGCTCATAACCTCTGCAAAGCCGCTGTTGGAAGCATTGACATCCTCGGCTGTCTTGATGGCTGACGGGCGGCGTGCCTCGATGGTCTTGATGATAGTGTCGCTCTCCTTCTGTGCAATCTCGCGGGCAGCACCGGCAAGGTTGACAAGGGCATCCCAACGAGAGTTCAGCTGAACCTCAATCTGACTTAGGGTGTTCTTGCACAGCTCGTCCAATCTCACGAGCTCACGCTGGGTGGTTATAAACCAGTAGCCTACAATCACCAGCAATGCAACAATAATAATAGTAGTAATCATAATTATAGATTTTAGGATTAATAAATTGCAAATTAAGAATTGGTGTCTACGCTGACCCCATCAACTTTATCCAGTCGTTGGCGCAGGCGTGGCATGAGTGATGCCCTTTGACGCAGACGCATGGTGCAATCGTTGTCAAATGACTGACATACGATGACTGGCTCCTCTTCCTTGATGATGCGCATGACGGCATTCATCAATGTGTATTCAAAGCTGATGTCAATCACTTCGTCCACTGTGCGCTCAACAATCTCAGCGGCAGCAATGGCTTCACCAGCTGCTGCCTTATAGGCTTGTATCAGTCCTGATGTGCCCAGCTTGACACCGCCGAAATACCGCACCACAATGATGAGAATATCAGTCAGTTCGTTGCTGTTTATCTGCCCGAGGATGGGTTTTCCGGCTGTGCCGCTTGGCTCGCCATTGTCGTTGGCGCGGAACGTCGTGCGCTCATGGCCAAGCATATAGGCATAGCACACATGGCGTGCATCGTAGTACTGCTTCTGATGTTCATCCACGAGTGCTTTCACCTCCTCCACATTACTTACAGGGAAAGCGAAGGCAAGGAACTTGCTTCGCTTCTCCGTATATGTGCCCGAGGATGGGGCAGAGATGGTAAGGTAGGTGTCGGACATCGGGATGGGGTCCGCTGTGATACAGCGGCATACTGGACATTAGCTGAGTTTGTGCACGACAAGACCGCTCCTGAGTTTCGGCTCAAACCATGTGGCTTTGGGTGGCATTATCTTGCCGCTGTCGGCAATGTCCATGATTTGTTGCATCGATACAGGATAAAGAGCCAATGCTGCGCGCATCTCACCACTATCCACACGGCGCTTCAACTCACCGAGACCACGAAGGCCACCGACGAAGTCGATGCGCTGGCTTGAACGCAGGTCGCCGAGTTGCAGGATGTCTTGCAGTATGAGGCGACTGGAGATGTCCACATCGAGCACGCCGATGGGATCGGTCTCGTCGTAGGTGCCTTCCTTGGCCGTGAGGCTGAACCAGTGGCCATCGAGATACAATGAGAACTCATGCAGGTGCTGAGGTTTGTATATCTCTGTTCCTTTATCTGAAACGATAAAGTTCTGGCGCACAGCATCCAAGAACTGCTCGCTCGACAAGCCATTTAAGTCTTTGAGCACGCGGTTGTAGTCGAGGATAGTGAGCTGCGAGGCTTGGAAGGCTACGGCCATGAAGTAGTTGTACTCCTCATCGCCGCGATGGTTGGGATTCAGACGTGCCTTCTCTGCACCCACGAGGGCAGCAGCTGCCGAACGGTGGTGACCATCGGCAATGTACAATGCTGGCATCTTGGCGAACTCAGCTGTTACGGTCTGGATGTCGGCAGTGTCGTTGATAACCCAGAACTGATGGCGGAAGCCGTCAATAGGAGCGATGAAGTCGTATTCCGGCTCAGTGGCGGCATAGCGCTCCAGGAGAGTATCAAGCACCGAATTGTCTGGATAAGCAAAGAAGACGGGTTCCATATTGGCGTCGTTGACGCGAACATGTTTCATGCGGTCTTCTTCCTTGTCGCGACGCGTCAGCTCGTGCTTCTTGATGACACCGTTCATGTAGTCGTCCACGTAAGCACCTATGACAAGGCCATACTGTGTCTTGCCGTTCATTGTCTGGGCATAGATATAGTAGTGCTCGTCCTTGTCCTGTACGAGCCAGGCGTTGTCCTGGAACTTCTGGAACTGGCGTGCAGCCTCCTCATAGACGCGCGGGTCGTACTCGCTTGTTCCTTCGGGAAAGTTTATCTCCGGCTTGATGATATGATAGAGCGACATCTCGTTGTCGCCTGCCTCGGCACGTGCCTCTTCAGAGTCGAGGACATCATACGGGCGGCTCTCAACCCGCTCCACGAGGGCCTTCGGCGGTCGAAGACCACGGAAAGGTTTTACTTTTGCCATATTCTTTAATTGAACATTGAACATTGACCATTGAACATTAAGCTGGCGCGGAGCTTATTTGCATTGACCATTGAACTTTGAACATTCGTCTGCGGCACCTATGCTTGGGCCGCTTCTCAGAACCAGTTTCGACAATATGTAAACGCCTTACACTCTGTTAGAATCTGGTTGTCTGCCCGCATAATGGTCAATGTTCAATGTTCAATGTTCAATGGCCTTAGTTTACTTGGAACTTCGTTATCCCATCCCTCAGGAAGCCGACTATCTGGTGGGCGGCGGCGATGCCGGCGTTGACGTTGGCCTCTGAGGTCTGGGCACCCATCTTCTTCGGGGTGGTGAAGTAACGGCCTTCGAACTTAGCGAAGTCGGCATCGGCATCAGGCTTGATGTCGGTGACGTACTTCAAGTCTTCACGCTCGGCGAGGAGAGCCAGTAGTTCGGGCTCGTTGATTACCTCCTTGCGTGCGGTGTTCACGAGGATGCCGCCCTTCGGGAGCTTGCTGACGAGCTCGCGACCGATGCTCTGCTTAGTCTCAGCCGTGGCGGGGATATGCAGACTGACGATGTCGCTCTGCTCGAAGAGCTCGGCGGCAGAACCGACAGCCTTCACGCCAGCAGCCTCGATGACGTCTGCGGGACAGTAGGCATCGTATGCCAGAACCTCCATGTCGAAGCCCTTGGCTATGCGTGCCACGTTGCGTCCTACGGCTCCGAAAGCGAGGATACCGAGACGCTTGGCCTTCAGTTCGGTACCACTGGTGCCGTTGAAGAAGTTGCGCTTGGCATATACCAGCAGACCGAATACGAGCTCAGCCACGCTGTTGGCGTTCTGGCCGGGTGTGTTCATGGCCACTACGTTGTGGGCGGTGGCGGCGGCGAGGTCGATGTTGTCGTAACCGGCTCCGGCGCGGACCACGATCTTCAGCTGTTTTGCAGCGTCAAGCACTTCGGCATCCACTTTGTCCGAACGGATGATGAGTGCGTCAGCATCCTTAACGGCGTCGAGCAGCTGTGCCTTCTCTGTGTATTTCTCCAGCAGGGCCACTTCGTAGCCGGCTGCGTCAAACACTTCCTTTATGCCCTTCACGGCCACGCCGCTGAAAGGCTTTTCTGTTGCGATTAATACTTTCATCATTTCTATTTTAGGATTTAAAGATTTTATATTTTAGGATTTATTGCACCTTTGAATTCATAGTTTGCTGAATTGAGAGAGTATCGGGCAAAAGTAACTAATCCTTAAATATAAAATCTTTAAATCATTAAATTAAATTAGTGCAACTTTTCAAATTCCTTCATGCAGGCAACGAGGGCGTTGACGCCTTCGATGTCCATGGCGTTGTAGCAGCTGGCACGGAAACCGCCTACGTCGCGGTGTCCCTTCACGCCTACCATGCCCTTGCTGGTGGCGAAGGCCATGAACTCATCCTGCAGATCCTGGTATTCAGGCTTGAGGACGAAGGTGATGTTCATGCGAGAACGGCTGTCCTCCTCGGCTGTGCCTACGAAGAGCTTGTTGCGGTCGATCTCGCCATAGACGATCTCTGCGCGCTGGATAGCCAGCTTCTCCATGGCAGCCACACCACCCTGCTTCTTGATCCATTTCAGGTTCTGCAGAGCGCAGTAGATGGGCACCGTCGGAGGTGTGTTGAACATAGAGCCCTTGCTGACGTGTGTCTGGTAGTTGAGCATCGTCGGAATGGGGCGGCTCACCTTACCGAGCAGGTCTTCCTTCACGATTACGAAGGTGACACCGGCCATGGAGAGGTTCTTCTGTGCACCGCCGTAGATGAGGCCGTACTTGCTCACGTCGATTGGACGGCTGAAGATGTCGGAGCTCATGTCAGCAACCATAGGCACTGGGCTGTCGAAGTCCTTCAGGATCTCTGTGCCGTAGATGGTGTTGTTGGTGGTGATGTGGAAATAGTCGGCATCTGTGGGGATAGTGAAGCTCTTGGGGATATAGGTGAAGTTCTTGTCCTTGCTGGAAGCGACCTCCACGACCTCGCCGAAGAGCTTGGCTTCCTTCTCGGCCTTGGTAGCCCAGACGCCGGTGTTCAGATAGGCAGCCTTCTTCTCGAGCAGGTTGTAGGGCACCATGCAGAACTGCAGACTGGCACCGCCGCCAAGGAAGATTACGCTGTAGCCCTCGGGGATGTCCAGCAGCTCCTTGAACAGAGCCACGGTCTCATCTACAACGGGCTGGAAGTTCTTGGCGCGATGGCTCATTTCCATCAGCGAAAGGCCGCTGCCTTCGAAATCGAGGCAGGCAGCTGCGGTGGCCTCCATCACCTCGCGTGGGAGTTTGCTGGGGCCGGCATTGAAATTGTACTTTTTCATAATGAATAAAGTTATGAGTTAGTTGAATTTGTTTATATCTCTTCAAGTCGCAAAAATACGTTGTTTTCGCGAAATAACAAGCGAAAAAACGAAATAATTTACCAAATACACAAAAAAAGCCGTGACATCACGGCTTGCTGAGTTCAACGATAGTTCGCTGACCTTTGATTTTCTGACCCTCAACGCGTCGCAACACGTCGCGAGCGCGCTCAGCCTTGATAGCTGCATACGCCCAGTGGTCACCCACATCCACACGCCCAAGCTCGTCGCGGCCAAGGCCTCCAACCTTGGAGAGGAAGCCCACGATGTCCACGCGGTTGATTTTGTCCTTGCGGCCGCGGCCTATGTACATCGTTGCCCAGAGAGGGTGGGGCATAGCCTCGTTGCGCTCAGGCGTCAGTGTGATAGTCTCGCCACAATTGATGTCTGGCGCACTCTCTTCCGGACCGAGCAGCATCCACACGTCGCCCTGACGGTCCCAGCGTGCTGTGCGTCCGTTGCGATGTGTGAAGTCATCTGGCGTGGCAGGCAGATGATAGTGAATGACATGCGCCACGGCTGGTATGTCCAGCCCTCGGGCTGCAAGGTCGGTGCTGACGAGCGTCAGGGCAGCACCACCCACGAAGCGATAGAGCTGGCGTTCGCGTTCACGCTGTTCCATACCGCCATGATAAGCGCTCACCGCAAAGCCTTCGCGACGTAGATAGCTGGCCACGCGTTCCACGCTCTCGCGATGGTTCACGAACACCACACTCTGTTCGCGTCCTAGCTTACGCAGCAAGGCATCCAGCGTTTCGAGCTTGTCCTTCTGTGGCGAGCGCACTATGTGCATATGCAGACGGTCGTCAGCGTCGTCGCTGAAATCCAATCGCTCGAAGTCTTTACCCACAAAGGCAGGAATATCCTCGGAGTCGGTTGCCGAGAGCAGGAAGCGTTTCTCCAAACATGGCAACATACCTATCACCTCGGCCATTTCGTCGCGGAAACCCAGTTCAAGGCTCTTATCAAACTCATCGATGACAAGAATGCTGTATTCTTCGCCCCTGATGTTGCCCTTGCGCAGGTGGTCGGATGCACGTCCTGGCGTTGCCACGATGATGCGCGGCTGCAGTTGACGCATCGTGCGGTGTTCATCCATCGCCGGCCGGCCACCGTAGCATGCCATCGCTGCGATGTCACATCGTGTGCGCTTGATGACATCCACCGTCTGAGCGGCCAGTTCGCGCGACGGCACGAGCACCATCGCCTTTGTCTCCTTGCCTGATGTCAGGATGGCTATCAGCGGCAGCACATAGGCCAGCGTCTTGCCGCTGCCTGTGGGTGCCAGCAACACTGCTCCACGACTGCGACGGAAGGCTGCGATGGCCTCCGTCTGCATGGCGTTGAGCGCATCAATTCCCAGATATGATAATTGTTCTTCAAACATAATATGTGGCTAAAAAAAGAAACACACGGTAGCGTCATTGCCGTGTGTTTCTGAAAATAAGCTATTGATGTGTGTATCTTTATTTCTTGCCACCGGCCTTCCAGAAGTCTTCCTCAGCCTTGATCTCAGCCTGCTGGCGGTCGTACTCAGCCTTCTGACGGGCATATTCAGCGTTGTGTGCCTCCACGGTGATGATGTTGTTCTTGAGGCGCTGAGCCTGTCCTGCGAGTGTGATGTCAGCAGCAGCAGCCTGATCGCAGTAGCGCTTGGCAGCAGCATAGTCCTTAGCCTTGGTAGCGATGTTGGCGCGCTGCATGAAGCACTTGCCCACGAGGTCGGGATTGAACTCGGCAGCCTTGTCCAGATAGGTGAAAGCGCTCTTGGTGTCGCCGCTCTTACGCATAGCAGCAGCCACACGCAGTGCGATGTTGCCCTTCTGGGTGTCGCTCTTGCAGAGCTCGATGGCTTCGTTGTAGTACTTCACGCTCTGGGCGTTCTGGCCCTCTTTGTAGTACTTCTGTGCCAAAGCGATGGCAGACTCGTATGTAGGCTCAATCTTGAATGCATATTCAGCAGCCTTATAGTATACAGGAGCATCGTCGCAGTCGTTGGCAGCCATCAGGGTCAGTGCGCTCTTGAGGTATGCAAGATTATCCTTGTTGGCCTCAATCTTCGGCTCGAAGATGGCAATGATCTGCTCGCGGTCTGCAGCACGGCTCTCTGCAAAAAGGGCCTCGATGGTGTTCAGAGGTGCGTCGTATTTGTCAACAATCTTGCGAGCCTTGGCCGTGTCGGTCTCCTCCTTGGCCAGCTGAAGCATCTTGTCGCATACGTCCTTGCTCTCGAGATAGTCCTGCAGGAACTGCTCACGGAAGCCGTTGTTGTCCTTCTGATACATGGCATAGCTGGTGCGGAAGAAAGCATCAAGCACAAAACCTTCCACCTCGCGACCACCGTGTTCGTTGATACGCTTGATACCATCGGAGAACAGGGCGTAGCTCTTCTCCAGCGTGAAGGCGGGATCAGCTTGCGGACCCAGGAAAGCGTAGTCGTAAGCCTTGCGGGCAATGACGTCGCCTGCCGTGGCGCGACGGTGCTCGGCGGTGAATGAATTCAGGCCATCGAGACGCTCCAGACGGTCGTCATAGACCTTCATCAGTTCCTGGAAAAAGCCTTGTTTCTTGGCGGCATCCTGCTCGTTCTGAATAAGCATGAAGAGCATGTATGCGCCATTGGTGTAGAGTCCCATCTGCGCGAAGGGAGCCTTCTCATAGACAATCTTCCATGCATCGTAAGCCTCGCCAAAGGCGTTGCTGTTGATTGCCGTCTGGAAGAGGCTGAGGTTCTGGCGTGCCTCCAGACTGTCCTGTCCATGTCCGAGACGGTCGTCGAGGGTTGTACCTTCATATTGTGCCATGGCAGGTGCTACAGCAGCTGCAAACGCCATGGATAAAATCATTTTCTTCATTTTCATATCTTAGATGTTTTGCTTATTTAAACAATATCAATTCGTGTTTACTCTCTTAATTTTTCCTGTTTCAACTGGCTATGTCTATGACATCCGTTTGGTCGGAAGGTTTAAGGCCAAGATATTTATATTGGAAATTTTTACCTTTTGCCGACGGGAATTGGCTGCGCTGATCGATGTCTGGCCGCGACTGCAGATATGCAACGACGCGGTCGTAACACTCTTGGACGCTGTGGGCCTTCACGCGTGCTACAAAGGTGTTGTCGTAGTATTCGTGCTTGCCGCTGTCGGGTTCCAGCACCACGCGCTTGAATGTCAGCGATGCCTCATACCATCCAGGTTTGGGCTCGTTGAGCACCATCAGTATATGGTCCTTTGGGCGCAAGGGCTTGGGCTCAGCGGCTGTAGGTTCTTCCGGCTCAACCTCTGCCTGTGTACCGCGTCCATTAGCCTTAAACTCCTCAAGCGTCGTGGCGGTGGTCTTTATAACAATAAAGTATATGCGCGCGCGAACCTTATATCTTTTTGGATAAGGCATGGGCCCTTGGGCATAATCCCTGAAATCTTTTTCAAATTGTGGCGTTATCTTGAAGTTGTCGAAACCCTTTATGAATTCCAGGGCATCTTCGACATTGGTCACCACCGTTTCGTCGTCGAAATAACGGATATATAAATTCATTCCATTTTTGATTTTGCGGCTGCAAAAGTACTCAAAATAGTCCAAAGAACATCATTTTGACGTATTTTAATTGAGTTTTTTGCTTTTTTTGTACATTTTTTATTGATTTCTTCACAAATTGTTTGGCGGTTTACGAGGAATAGTCTACTTTTGCAGCGTCAAACATCAGATACAACATGTACACACATTGTAACTTCTTTTGGTGGTGGCGTAACTCAAGATCCATAAAGTCGTGAGTCCGTCAGCCGTATGCCAAGGGAAGTAATTATAAAAGCATAATGAAGGCCTGTCAGAGTTCTACTCACGACAGGCCTTCATTTTTTTGCAATTCACAGTTCATAATTTATAATTCATAATTTACAATTCATAATTCACGACACACACACATCATGAACAGTCACAACATCAACACAAACGGGTTTTATGGCGAATTCGGAGGGGCCTATGTCCCGGAGATTCTCTATTCCACAGTCAAGGAGCTGGAGGGTTGCTACGCATCTATCATCGAGAGTCCTGATTTCCAAAGCGAGTTTCATCGCCTGCTTCGCGACTACGTGGGTCGTCCCTCGCCTCTGTATCCTGCACGTAGGCTGAGCGAACGCTATGGTTGTCGTCTCTATCTGAAACGCGAGGACCTGAACCACACCGGCGCCCACAAGATCAACAATGCCATTGGCCAGATTCTTGTGGCACAGCGTATGGGCAAGCGCCGCATCATAGCTGAAACGGGTGCCGGCCAGCACGGCGTGGCCACGGCCACAGTATGCGCGCTGATGAATATGCCCTGTCGCGTCTACATGGGAGCCACCGACGTGGAGCGTCAGCACGTCAATGTTGAACGTATGCGTATGCTTGGGGCAGAGGTCTTCCCGGTGCACAGCGGCAACAAGACGCTGAAGGATGCCACCAACGAGGCCATACGCGACTGGTGCTGCCATCCGCAAGACACTTTCTATGTCATAGGGTCTACCGTGGGGCCTCACCCTTACCCTGACATGGTTGCACGGCTGCAGAGCGTTATCTCTGCCGAAATCAAGAGCCAGCTTATGGAGAAAGAGGGGCGCGATTATCCGGATGTGCTCATGGCATGTGTAGGCGGAGGCTCGAATGCCGCTGGCACCATCTACCACTATCTCAATGACCCGCGCGTGCGCATCGTTCTGGGCGAAGCCGGCGGTATGGGCACCGACAGCGGACAGACGGCGGCAACCATCCACTGTGGCACCCCGGGCATCATACATGGCGCGCGCACACTCGTCATGCAGACCAGCGACGGACAGATCACCGAGCCCTACAGCATCAGCGCCGGCCTCGACTATCCTGGCATAGGGCCTCTGCACGCACATCTGGCACGGAGCGGACGCGCCACCGTCATGGCCATAACCGATGAAGAGGCTCTACGCGCTGCCTTCGAGCTTACACGCTTGGAGGGTATCATCCCAGCCTTGGAGAGCGCCCACGCGCTGGCGATGCTGCCGAAGATGACACTGCAACCGTCGGATGTGGTTGTTCTCACCGTGAGCGGACGAGGCGACAAGGACCTTGACACCTATCTCAAGCACACAGATATCATAAACACTCTATAAGCACCTTTCATCTTTATACTTTAAACTATAAACTTCAAACATTCAATGAAATACACCACATCCACACGCCACATCCTCGGCGACCTAAATACTCCAGTAAGCACATATCTGCGTGTCCGCGACCTCTACCCACAAAGCATACTCATGGAGAGTTCGGACTACCACAGCGGACAAAATGCCCGTTCCTTCATCGCCTTGCAGCCCATAGCACAGGTGGCCGTGGGCCACGGCACGGCACTGGCACGCTACCCCGACGGCACGGCCCGCCAGACAACCTGCAACACTGGTGACGACGTGGCTACGGCACTTGAGGAGTTCATCGCTCACTTCAGCGTAGAGGGCGATGGCAGCGAGTTCTGCGGTCTCTACGGCTACACCACTTTCAACGCAGTCCGTTATTTCGAGCAGATAGACATCAAGGACACCACCTTTGAGCGCTACGATGCTCCCGACATGCTCTATCTGCTGTTCAAGTATGTCATTGTCTTCGACCATTTCAACGACACCATGACGCTCATCGAGCTCCTCGCCCCTGGCGAGCAGGACCATCTCGACCGCCTGGAACGGACAATACAGCAGCAGCACACGGCAGTCTACGATTTCCACGCCGTGGGAGATGTCACAAGCACGCTGACCGACGACGAGCACCGCCGCAACATCAGCAGCGGCATCGGGCACTGCCTGCGTGGTGACTGCTTCCAGATTGTACTCTCGCGCCGCTTCTGTCAGCGCTACACTGGCGACGACTTCAAGCTCTATCGTGCTCTGCGCGCCATCAACCCGTCACCCTATCTATTCTACTTCGACTTTGGCGGCTTCCGCATCTTCGGCTCTTCGCCCGAGACACACTGCCGCATCGAAGGCCGACAGGCATACATCGACCCCATAGCAGGAACGGCACGGCGCACAGGCGACACCGTCACCGACCGCGCCGCCGCTGAGCGCCTGCGTCAGGATCCGAAAGAGAACGCCGAACACACCATGCTCGTCGACCTTGCGCGCAACGACCTCTCGCGTAATTGTCACGACGTTCATGTGGAGTTCCTCAAGGACATGCAGTACTACAGCCACGTCATACATCTTGTCTCGCGCGTCAGCGGCACACTCGATGATGGTGCCTCTCCCATACGCACATTCATCGACACCTTCCCCGCTGGAACGCTCTCCGGTGCACCCAAGGTGCGCGCCATGCAACTCATCACGGAACTGGAACCCCACAATCGCGGTGCCTACGGTGGATGCATCGGTTTCATCGGGCTCGACGGCTCGCTGAACCAAGCCATAACCATCCGCACTTTCGTCAGTCGCGGAGGCGAACTGTGGTTCCAGGCCGGAGGCGGCATCGTAGCCAAAAGCGACGTTGAGGCCGAACTCCAGGAGGTAAACAACAAACTCGGCGCGTTGCGCCGTGCCATCGAGCAGGCCCAACAGATGTAGAACCCCACACGACATCACACAGTTATGAATATCACCATCATAGACAACTACGACAGCTTCACCTACAATCTGGCTCATCTGGTGAAGCAGCTTGGAGCCTCATGCACCATACTCCGCAACGATAAGTTCCAATTGCCGGACCTGGCAACGGCCGATGCCCTGCTGCTGTCACCAGGTCCGGGCATACCTGCCGAGGCTGGTCTGCTGCTCGACGTCATCCGCCATTATGCCACCACGAAGCCCATCTTGGGCGTGTGCCTTGGCCATCAGGCCATTGCTGAGGTCTTCGGCGGCAGCCTCATTAATCTCGCTGAAGTGTTCCATGGTATTCAGACCTACATCAGCATCACCACGCCTGACATCCTCTTCGACGGCCTGTCCGGGCAATTGCCTGTAGGCCGCTACCACTCGTGGGTGGTCGATGCAGCCACGCTGCCTGGCGACATCGAGGTGACAGCCGTCAGCGCCGAGGGTCAGATCATGGCCCTGCGCCACCGCACACTCGACATCCGCGGCATACAGTTTCACCCCGAAAGCATCCTCACCCCCCATGGCTCCGCGATGATAGCCAACTGGCTGCGCCACATAGCACAACGGTAACTTTCATTTTTTCAATTTTTAACTCACAAAATCAACCATGTCCACCATACTCTACCGACTCTCTCAGGGCGAAACCCTGACACGCCAAGAGACATGCGAGCTGATGCTCGCCATCACCCGTCAGGAACACACAGACCTGCACATCGCAGCCATGCTGACAGCCATACAGACCCGCGGCGTGACCGTGGACGAACTGCTGGGCCTGCGCGACGGCTTGCTGCAAACAGGCATTGCCATCGACCTCTTGCCACACCGTGTGCTTGACATCGTGGGCACTGGCGGCGACGGCAAATACACCTTCAACATCTCCACCTGTGCCTGCCTCATCGTGGCCGGAGCGGGCTACAAAGTGGCCAAACACGGCAACTACGCCTCGACATCAGTTAGTGGGGCCAGCACTGTTATTGAGGGGCACGGCGTTCGTTTCACGGCCGATGCCGACCATCTGCGACAGTCACTCGAAGAAACCAACTTCACATACCTGCATGCACCGCTCTTTGCTTCCGGTATGAAGTTCGTCGCCCCCGCACGTCGCGCATTGCAAGTGCCAACAGTTTTCAACCTCATCGGTCCGCTGGTGAACCCCTCACGCCCGACATTCCAGCTTCTCGGCACTGCCACGCTGCAGCAGCTACGCCTATACTCCAACGTCAAGGATAGGCTTGACGAGCAATACGGCATTGTGACAAGCCTCGACGGCTACGATGAGATATCGCTCACCGGACCGTTCAAGATTAAGACACCAACCGACGAACGCATCATACAGCCCGAAGAGCTGGGCCTGCCCACCGTGCGCCAGGAGGATATCTATGGTGGCGACTCGCCCGAAGAGGCCCGTCAGATTTTCGACAACGTGCTGCGCCGCCGCGCCACTGTAGCACAGACGGCCGTTGTGCTGGCCAATGCTGCAGCAGCAATCCACATCATCGAAGCTGAGAAGACCTTTGAGCAGTGTCTGGCCATCGCCAAGGAGTCGCTTGACAGCGGGGCGGCACTCGACACGCTGCAGCGCTATGTCAATCTCAATAAGTAACAAACAACTCATTATGACCGACATTCTATCTGACATCGTTGCCCGCAAACATGAGGAGGTGGCTGCGATGCTTGCACCCAAGCCTTCGTTGCGAGCTGCACTCCAGGCTTCGCCGAATGGCATCATTGCCGAGTTCAAACGCCGCTCGCCAAGCCGAGGATGGATCAACGAAGCTGCAAGCCCCGACATTGTCCCGCTGGCCTATCAACAGGCTGGAGCCGCTGCGCTGTCAATACTGACCGACAAGCACTACTTCGGCGGCCACGACGACTACATACGTCGCGCACGTCGTGCAGGAGTAACGCTGCCTGTGCTTTACAAGAACTTCATCGTCCACGAGGCGCAGCTCTACGAAGCAATGCTTTGCGGTGCCTCGGCCGTGCTACTCATCGCCGCCTGCCTGAGCCATGAGGATTGCGGTCGCTTAATTGACAAGGCCCATGCCATGGGTTTGGAAGTACTGTTAGAACTTCACGACGAGAGAGAACTCAGCTATGCCGACCTTGCGGCCGACCTCGTTGGCATCAACAACCGTAACCTCGGAACATTCCAGACCAGCGTGGACAACAGCTTCCGCCTGGCCGACGCGTTGCGTCGACGCACAGCCACCGTTGCTACGCCGCCGCTGCTTGTTAGTGAGAGCGGAATCAGCAATCCTTCCACAATCCGCCGCCTGAGGAACGAAGGATTCAGCGGATTCCTAATCGGCGAGACATTTATGCGCCATAGGGATCCGGCAGCAGCATTAGCCGACTTCATTAACAATCTCGAAAGAGACGAAGACGATAACGAAAACTGATAACTATGCTTCTGAAAATCTGCGGCATGTGCGATGCCGACAACATTCGTGCTGTAGAGGCTGCGGCACGGCCCGACATGATGGGCTTCATCTTCTGGCCTGCATCGAGTCGCTACTGTCACACCCTGCCAGCCTACATGCCTGGTGTTGGCGTAGAGCGTGTGGGTGTCTTTGTCGATGCTCAAACAGACGACATCGTAGCCCGTGCCAAGACATTCGGGCTACATCGCTTGCAGTTGCATGGGCACGAGTGTCCCGACCGCTGCTGCGAGGTGCACGAAGCCACAGGCCTGCCCGTGATAAAGGCACTTCGTGTGGAGACAACTGCAGACGTCGCCGCTGCACGAGACTACGCCAACGCTGTTTCCATGCTCCTCTTCGACACACGCACATTGCTGCCAGGAGGCAGCGGACGTCAGTTCGACTGGAGCATACTCAGTGCCTACGATGTCGAACTGCCATTTCTGCTCAGCGGAGGCATAGGACCTGACGACATCAACGCCCTTACCACCTTCCAGCACCCGCGATGTGCTGGCTTTGATGTCAATTCGCGCTTTGAGTTCAGCCCAGGCATCAAGGATGCCAATGCCCTTGCTGCCTTCGCCAGTGCAATGCGCCAACCATTGAACATTGAACACTGACCATTGAACATAATTTATAATTCATAATTATCATGAATCGCATCAACCTTCTCTTTGCCCGCAAACAATCGGGCATTCTCAGCCTCTACTTCTGTGCCGGACATCCCACACCCGATAGCGCACCCGCCATCATCCGCACACTGGCACGTCGCGGCGTTGACATGGTCGAGGTGGGCATACCATTCTCTGACCCTATGGCCGACGGCCCCGTCATCCAGGATGCTGCCACCAAAGCCCTGCGCGGAGGCATGTCGCTGTTGCGCCTCTTCGAGCAGCTCGACGGCATACGCAATGATGTGGACATACCATTAGTGCTTATGGGTTACCTGAATCCCATCATGCAGTTTGGCTTCGAGGCCTTCTTCAGACGCTGCCATGACGTGGGCATTGACGGAGTCATCATCCCGGACCTGCCCTTTGCCGACTATCTACGTGACATCCGCCCGCTGGCAGAGCAGTACGACGTGCATGTGGTCATGCTTATTACACCAGAGACCAGCGACGAGCGCATCCGCTTCATCGACGAGAACACCAACGGATTCATATATATGGTCTCCAGCGCGGCCACCACAGGCGCACAGCGCGAGTTCGACGCACAGAAACAGGCTTACTTCAGCCATGTGCAGGAACTCTGCCTGCGCAATCCGCGAATGATAGGGTTCGGCATCAGCAACCGTCAGACACTCGAAAGCGCGCAGGCCAATGCTGCAGGAGCCATCATCGGCTCGCGATTCGTCGCCCTGCTCGACGAGACTGCTGATGCCGATGCTGCACTCGACCGATTGCTACAGGATTTGCAGCAATAAGTAACTAATCACAAATGCTGAACTTGGCGAATCGCAACAAAAGTTGTTTGGTACCCACGTTGTCGAAACTGACAGTGGCGCGGGCATCAACACCCGTTCCAGCCAAGGCCGTCACCGTACCCTGCCCGAAGCGTGCGTGCTCGATGCGGGTGCCAACGGTGAGCGTGCCGACAGCTGTCTGGGTTTCGGACACAGGTTGTGCCTGACCCGACGTGGCACCTATGCCGGCAACACGTGGCCCCACCCCTGACCCCTCCCCTGTTAGGGAGGGGAAATTCTTGTGCATAGTGGACGGGCGGCTGCTACTTTGCGCTGGGGCATTAAACTGTGAGAACAACGACCTCCCGCCCATTGATGAACTACGTCGTGGGGATGATGTGCCACCCGACTGGCGCACGTCGAGATAGTTCTCGTCGATGTCGGTGATGAAACTGCTGGGCGTGCTGAATTCCTGCCGTCCGAAGCGGTAGCGGTTCATTGCGTACGTGATGAAGCATTGCTCCTTGGCTCGCGTAAGGGCCACATAGAACAGGCGGCGCTCCTCCTCCATCTCGCGTGGGGATGCTGATGCCATTTGGTTCGGGAACAGGTTTTCCTCCATGCCGACGATGAACACCACCTTGAATTCCAAGCCTTTTGCGGCATGAACGGTCATGAGTGAAAGCTTCTCGTCGCTATCGTCATCGCTTTCGTCAAGGTCGCTTATTAGTGATATTTCCTGAAGATAGTGCGTCATCATAACGCGCTCGTTGCCCTCCTCCTCGCGACGTTCGTCGACAAATTGCTGCATGCCGTCCAACAGCTGCTGCAAGTTTTCCTGTCGGGATATGTCCTCAGGCTCGCGACCACGGAAGACCTCACGCACCACGCCACTCTCGTCGGCTATGCGATGTCCGAGCTGTGCGGCATCAATGCTGTCAATCTGGCTGTGGAAGCCCTGTATCATCTCGGCAAAGATACGCAGTCGCGACAGCGTGCTGCCCGACAGATGCAGCCCGTAGGTCTCGGGGCTCGCTATGACATGCCAGGGCGCTACGCCGGCAGCCTGTGCTGCCTCGGCGATGTGCTGCAGGGTGGTCTGTCCGATGCCTCTGGCCGGATAGTTGATCACGCGTCGCAGCGCCTCCTCATCGGTGGGGTTCACGGCAAGACGGAAATAGGCTATCATGTCCTTTATCTCCTTGCGCTGATAGAACGACAACGCGCCATAGACGCGATAAGGTATGCTCTGTTTGCGGAAGGCATCCTCAAAGGTTCGACTCTGGGCGTTGGTGCGGTATAGAATGGCTATGTCGCTCCATCCCACATGGTCATAGCGGTTCAGGCCGAGCACCTTCTTCGCCACGCCTGCCGCCTCCTCCAGGTCGCTGTAAAATCCGTAGACATGGATGGGCTGTCCTGCTTCTTTCTGCGAAAACACCTCCTTGGGTATCTGTCCGCGGTTGTGGCGTATAAGGCTGTTGGCCGCGCCGACGATATTCTGTGTCGAGCGGTAGTTCTGCTCGAGCTTGAACAGTCGTGCGCCGGCATATAACTTCTGGAAGGTGAGGATGTTGTCGATGTTTGCACCTCGGAAGGAGTATATGCTTTGTGCATCATCACCCACCACACATACGTGACGATGGTTTTGCGCCAACTGCCAGACGATGGCATGCTGGGCATAGTTGATGTCCTGATACTCGTCCACGAGAATGTAGCGAAAGTGTTGTTGGTATTTCTGCAACACCTCTGGATGCGTGGCAAAGAGCGTGTAGGTTTGCATCAGGATGTCGTCAAAGTCCATCGCATCGGCCTGACGACAGCGTTGCGCATAGCGGGCATAGATGCGTCCGGTCTCGGGGATGTGAGCAGCTTGGTCTGCACGTGCACACTGCGCATCACGCAGATAAGCGTCCGGCCCCACAAGGCGGTTCTTGGCGGCTGATATGTGTGCTGCCACGCTACCAGGCTTGTATTGCTTGTCGTCGAGTCCCATCTCGCGTATGATGGTTTTGAGCAGGCTCTTGCTGTCGGCGGCATCATATATTGTGAAGTTCGAGCTGTAGCCGGTGTACTGGTGCTCATAGTGCAGCATGCGCGAGAAGATGCTGTGGAACGTCCCCATCCACAGTCGTGAAGCCAGCTCCGTACCCACCTGACGCGCTATGCGTGCCTTCATCTCCTCGGCAGCCTTGTTGGTGAAGGTCAGCGCCAATATGCTCCACGGCTCCAAGCCGAGTTCCAGCAGATGGGCAATCTTGTATGTCAGCACGCGCGTCTTGCCCGAACCGGCACCGGCGATGACCAGCGACGGACCGTCGTTGTAGAGCACAGCCTCCTGTTGCGCAGGATTGAGTTCGTTGAGGTCCATCATTCTTCGTCCGGTTCCAGATTCTCCAAGTCCAGGATGTGTAGTTGCAGTGCCCTTGTGACAAGTCGCGTGGCATTCACACCGTTACGTTCATTCTCGCCGAAGAGTCGCTGTGTGAGCTCCGACTGTCGTTTCTCCAAGCTCTTCACGCCGAAAGGCATCTGCCTCAGTGCTGCAATCATATCCTTTGTATATCCCAATGCAAGATGCCGCAGGAAGCGCTCGTCGTATTCATCAATGTTGTAGTCGATGATGGCGTCGGTGCGTCGCGTCTCGGCCGACACACTGCGTATGAATCGCTCGACAATCTTCTTCATTATCGGCTCGTTGAACACCAGTCGTCTGCCATCCATCACCTGACGCACGTCGTTGCGCGTGAGCAACTCGCCGGTCTTGAGGATTATGCCGTCGGCACCAGCCTGCAGAGCATCCACCCACAGGCGTTCGTTGAGTATCTCGCCTGTGAAGATAAGCACCTTCAGTGAGGGATGCAGCGCACGCAGCTGCCGGCAGATGTCCACGCCGATGGTGGTGGAACCTCCCAGTCCAAGATCAAGTAGAACCAGATCGGGCACTCCCTGACGCAGGGCGGTCCACAGCTGGCTCTCGTTGGCTGCTGTGGCAATCACTTCGGCTTCAGGTATCTCACTGCGGAATATTTCCTCGGTGCCCTTGAGTTCGAGCTTTACATCCTCTACTATGATGACTTTGAATGGTTGCATGATTGGAATATGTGAAGTTATTGTTTACATTAGATAGTCGTCCATCACCGCGCTCACGGCCATGATGTGGCAGAATGAGCCCGCGAGGACAAAGACATGGAAGAGCGTGTGCATATACTGCCTGTTAGGCGAGACGAGATACACAGCCGCGCCGCCGATATATGCCACGCCCTCGGCTATCAGCCACACCACGGCAGCCGTGGACACACAGCCCATCAGCACTGGAAATGCCACCACCACCGAGAGCCCCATGACACAGAAGCACGTTGTCTCGATGTAGCTGTGTTCCCGCAGGCCGCGCACGCTGACCACGGTGCCCACGACCGCAGCCGTGGTGACAAAGGCCAACAGCCCCCAGCCCCAGCCAGCCTGTGTGCGCAGGGCAGTGAGTGTGATGGGGGCATAGCTGCCAGCGATGTGCCAGTATATTGCCACGTGGTCCCACTGGCGCCATTGCTCGCGTCGCACAGCATCGTCGACGGGCCATGCATGGTAGACCGTGGATGTGACATAGCTGGCAATCATGCCCGCTGCCGCGAAAGCAATACCCAGCGTGGCCCATCCGCTGCCTGCGCTGATGGCACGAAAGGCCATCCACGACCACATAGCCACGGCCATTGCTATGCCGAAGGCATGTGTTGCGGCGTTGAGTTTGTCTTCTTTTTTTGTGTAGAATATCATTTTTCTGGCGCAAAGGTAGCTAATCTTCGTAACTTATCGTTATTTTTGCGGCGCAAAATCGAATATAACTAATTAAAATAATCATGAAACGTATCTTTCTACTCGCTTTTGTTGCTTTTGTAGCTATCTGTGCCGCACAAGCTGACGTCATCGACCGTGAGGCAGCAGCCCAGCGTGCCGCAGACTACCTCACCGGCATATCAGCCAACCGCCACCTGTCACCAGTGACCAATGGCGCACGGCTGGCACCAAGTCGCAACGGCAGCTCGCAGCAACCGGCCTACTATGTCTTCAGCCGCGGCGAGGGACAAGGCTATGTCATTGCTTCGGCCGACGACCAGACGGACCCAGTGCTGGGCTACACCGATTCGGGCGACTTTGACTATACAAACATACCCGACAACATGCGCGCATGGCTTGACGACTGCGAGGCCCAGATCATGGATCTGCGACGTTTGGGCAGCCAAGGTGCATCGGCCCGTCAGCTGGTGCCGCAGCGCGCGGCAGCCGTGCCCACACACCCCGCCATCCCAAAGCTGCTCACCTGCAACTGGAACCAGGGTTCGCCATACAACGACGAGTGCCCTTTGGACACCGACGGCCGACGTTGCGTGACAGGCTGTGTGGCTACCGCTATGGCACAGATTATGTACCATCAGCGTGCTAAAAGCGTGGACAAGACTACGAAAGCCATCCCTGGCTACACCTCTTACGGTCATGGACTTAATGTGAAAGGCATCTCCAAAGGTGCACCGCTCGACTGGGACAACATGCGCGACAACGGCGGTTCGTCGTCAGCCGAGAAACTGGCTGTGGCACAGCTGATGCACTACTGCGGTGTGTCGGTGGAAATGGACTATACCAGCGGAGCCTCAGGAGCACACTCTTACAGGGTTGCAGAGGCTCTGGTCAACTATTTCGGCTACGGGTCGAGCGTGAAGTATGTCCAGCGCTACGAATACTCCAATGTGCAGTGGGATGCGCTGATATACAATGAGCTGGCACATGGCAACCCAGTGTATCTCAGCGGTGCTAACTCCGACGCGGGCCATGCCTTTGTCACCGACGGCTACGACGGCAAGCGCAACTACCACATCAACTGGGGCTGGGGCGGTCAGAGCGACGGCTACTATCTGCTCAACAAGCTCACGCCGGGCTCACAGGGCATCGGTGGTAGCAGCAACGGTTACAACGACTATCAGGATGCCATCATCGGCATGGTGCCTGCCAACTACGGTTCGAAACCCATCGCTTTTGCCGACAACACAGTGAAGAAGCTCTGCGTCGCTGCATGGGACACTAACGAAGACGGCATACTGAGCTACAACGAAGCCGCCAAGGTGACCGACCTCGGTGACACATTCAAGGACAGTAGAATCAAGAATTTCCCCGAGCTCATCAACTTCACCAAGGTCAAGACACTGGCTGACGATGCCTTTGCAGGCTGCACGTCGCTGGCAAGCATCAGCCTGCCCGAGAACCTCACAACTATCGGTGCACGCGCCTTCCAGAACTGTCGTTCGCTGAAGACGCTCCTCTTGCCTGAGACAGTGACCTCTGTCGGTGAGAAGGCATTTGCTGGTTGCAAGGCTCTGACATCGCTGGCCCTCACCGCTGTGCCCGCCATCGAGGCACGCACATTCGAGGACTGTATAGCGCTGGTATCCTTCGAGATTCCAGCCTCTGTGCAGCGTGTGGGTGACGCGGCCTTCAACGGCTGCACCAAACTGCGCAACGTAACGCTCAACACAGCCTCGCCTGCAGACATCACGCTCGGTGAGAACATCTTCGGCACGCTGGATCTCAGCGAGGCCACGCTGAACATCCCTGCCGGTGGCCGCCACGAATGGGAGGAAGCGCCACAGTGGAGCGCCTTCGGCAACATATATGAGACACGTCAGCTGGGTGCCGACCAGATGATAGAACTGCAGACAAACAAGACCGTCTACCTCTATAATGTCGGCACACAGGCCTACCTCACCAAGGGCGAGGCATGGGGCACACAGGCCGTGGTTGGCAGCGAGCCAATGCGTTTTGAGCTGCGTCGCGACGACACGATGCCCGATGGCCAGTACTATCTCTACAGCAACGACACAGGCAAATCCCAGCACGTGCTTTTCCGTACAATGGCTGACGACAAAGTGGGGTCGGGCATCAAATGCTGCTTCGTCGACGGTTATCTCTCGGAAAACGCCTACTGGGTGGTCGAGTCGATAGGGGATAATAAATACCGCTTCTCCGTGCCTGCCGGCGGCAAGGGCTATGCTGCCAACACATATCTCGGCATACAGCCCAACCACCGCACCAATGCTCGTCCGGAGAACGTCAGCACCACGATGGGTGCATACTTTGACGTCAAGTATTCCAGCTATGAGGAGAACTGCCAGTGGCAGTTTGTCGACTACGACGCAACATACGGAATCTACAACGCTGCCGAGGAGCTGCAGAATCTGCTGGCACTGGCCAAGAGCAAGCGCATCAACGCCGAACGCGAGCAGGAGGTGCTGGACAACCTGCAGAGCACCAAGGACGACATCGTAACAGCACAACGCACCTTGCGCCGCAAGCTGGGCTACCTGCACTTCGATGATGAGCATGTCAAGGAGATCATCATAAGCAACTTTGATGTCAACGGCGATGGCGAGCTCGCTACGGCCGAGGCAAAACTGATTACGAGCTTCGAGAACTATTTCCGCGGCTCGGCAGTGCGCAGCCTCGATTGCCTGGAATCATTCACAGGAGTGGAGTATATCTATGGCAATAGCTTCCAGGAATGCACCGAGCTGGAGTCCGTGCGCCTGCCCAAGAGCGTCCACACTATGTACTACTACATCTTCTATGGCTGCACGTCGCTGCGCGAGGTGCACCTGCCCGAGCATCTGCGATACATCGGCGAGAAGAGCTTCTTCAACTGCACGTCGCTGCAGACGCTGTACATGCACAATCCCAATCCCGATGCTATCGAGCTGGGCAACGACATCTTCGAGGGTGTGGACCTCGGTGCCGTCACCCTCTATGTGCCACAAGGCTCACGCCAGGCCTATGCTGAGGCTCCCGTGTGGCGCGACTTCGGCACCATCGTGGAGATGCGTGCAGCACAGCTGCCTGACTTCGCACCCCTCACACAAGACGAACGCGTGTATATATATAATATAGGTACGCGCGCGTATATAGCAGCCGGCGAAGCCTATGGCACACAGGCTGTGGTGGCCAGCACAGGCTTTATATACAAGGTCAAGCGCACCAAGTCGATGCCCGAAGGCACTTACTATCTCGAGGCCGAGAACAACGGCGGTTCGAAGCATGTGCTCTTCCGCACCAGCACCGATAATAAAGTGGGCGCGGGCATCAAGACCTGCTTCGTCGACGGTACGCTGGGAGCATCCGCATACTGGACCGTAGCTGAGGTGGGCGAGAATATCTACACTCTGCAGATCCCCAGCACACAGTCCGGATATGATGCCGAACGCTTCTTAGGCATCAACGTCGACCATCCCACGGATGCAGTCGACGACGGCGATCCCACCTATGCACTCTACTGGGACATCCCCTACGCGGACCTGCCACTGAACTGCCAGTGGGCCTTCGTGCGCGTGGCCGACATGGAGCTTGAGGAGCAACGCATGGCAGCATCCGACGAGCTGGCCACGCTGCTGAGCCGTGCCGATGCCCGTGGCATTGAGGCAGCAGCCGAACATGCCGTGATGGACAACCTACAGAGCACCACACAGCAGATGCAGGATGCCATAACCTCGCTGCGCGTGAAGCTGCACTACATCGACTTTGAGGAAGACCGCATGCGTCAGCTCTGTGTGGCACGCTTCGACCTCGACGAGGACGACGAAGTCAGTACCGAGGAGGCTGCTGCCGCCACGTCGTTGGGTCAGACCTTCCGCAACGCCACGTCGCTGCACAGCCTTAATGATTTGCGCTACTTCACGGGTCTGACCGCTATCGACGCCGAAGCCTTCCACGGCTGCTCGGCCGTGACACAAATCACTGTGCCACAGAGCGTGACGGCCATCGGACGCAGCGCCTTCACGGGCTGCAACAACCTGCGCTACATGCGGATGCTCAACCCCGCAGCGATTGCTCCGCAGGCCGACAATACCGAACTGCCACAGAACGTCAACGTCTTTGTCGAGGCAGCGGCACTGCAGGCTTACCAGGCCGACCCGACATGGCAGACGGTATGCGTCTCGGCCTACACTGGACAGCCCCGTGTGTCGGCTCGCATTGCAACACGCGAGTACGGCCGAACCAATCCAACATTCGTCATGGCTGTCATGGGTGCCCCTGTCGAGGGCGATGCCAAATTCAGCTGCGAGGCCAAGTCAGCATCACCTGTGGGTGAGTATGAAATCGTCGTAGAACGCGGAACCGTCACCACTGAGAATGTGGAATTTGTGCCCGGCGTGCTCAATGTGACGCCTGCACCTCTCACCATCACAGCCAAATCCTACTCGCGCAACATCGGCGAGGCCAATCCTGAGTTCGAACTTGAATACACCGGTCTGCGCAATCGCGAGACGGCTGCCACAGCACTCACCACACAACCCACGGTGACGTGCGCCGCCACTGCCGAGAGCCCTGCAGGAGAATATGACATCATCGTCAGCGACGCCGAGGCTCCGAACTACGAGATTACTTACGTGGCAGGTAAGCTGACTGTCGTTGACCCAGTCGGAATCAACGACACCAACATGGATAGCATCGACGCCAACGCACCTGTCTACACCCTCGACGGTCGCAGGGTGGATGCACGCCATCAGCGCTCAGGCATATACATCCGTGGCGGCAAGAAGGTGGTTATACGGTGATGCGTTAGTTATAACCCGCTGATAATGAATTTTCCAAAAAAATGCTTTCAAAATTTGGTGCGAATGCGCGGAATATACTACCTTTGCGGCGTATGAACGAGCTTTCGACACATATTGAGTACTTGCTGCTGCGTCACGACTGCGTGGTAATACCTCATTTTGGGGCGTTTATGACCATGATGAGCACGGCGCACTGCGAGGAGGGTGAGAATCTGTTTTTCCCGCCCACACGCATTGTCCGCTTCAATCCCGATTTCCTGTCCGACGATGGTCTGCTGGCCGCATCTGTGGCTGCTACCCACGACTGTGATGAGGTCGAGGCCCGTGCGATTATCCAGAACATGGTCGTACAGTTGCGCGGACAGCTGCTCACCGACGGGCAGGTGGACTTCGGCACAATAGGCTTGTTCACTCAGGACGAGGACGGGCATATCGAGTTCTCAGCTTGTCAGGCTGGTGTCACCACACCGTCGCTCTACGGGCTCGATGCGCTGTCGGTCAAGAAGCTGAGCGTCCATCACAAGGCCATCAGCGACACAGAGCCTGACAGCTCTACGCACATCACCATCAACATCAGCCGACGGGCTGTGCGCCGTACGCTGGCAGCAGCTGCCGCCGTGATGCTGTGCTTGATGATGTACATCACCTTCACCGAGTATGGCATACCGAAGGTTGACTTGGCTTCTATGACATTGCCAAGTGTCAGTAGTCCAGGCAATAACGACCGTATCTTCGATGATTACATTAAGGCTTTTAATGAACAGTCGAAGGAGGATGACAGCCAGATGGAAGATGTTCAAGCACCCACGGACAATGCCGCTGAGGAGCCTGCAACACCAGTGGATGAGGCCAGCGTAGGTAGTGAGGAAGTTGCACCAGTTGCAGCCACGGAACCCGTTGCTGAGCCAACGGAAGTTGTCGCTCCAGCAGCTAATGACGTGGACAGCAACGCACCCGCAGCTGCACCATCAGAGGCCGCCGCGAGTGCTAAAGCCGCAGAGCCTGCTGAGGTTGACGAGCCCATACCCGGCATTACTGGCTATGCCATCGTTCTTGCCAGCGCTACGAGTCGCGCCAATGCTGAGGCATTCGTGGCCGAGCTCAAGAAGATGGGTATGGACAACGCATGTATATACAACAATGGCCGCATGAACCGCGTTGTGCTCAGCGGCTATACCACCGAGGAAGAAGCCATCGATGCCAAGCACCACCTGCAGTGGACCCACGACGGCTTTGACGACGCTTGGCTGCTCAGACTATGAAACGCGTGCGTTGCCCCAAATGCGGCAGCTATCAGACTTTTGACGAAAGCGCCTACCAAGAAGGTCAGGTGCTGGTGTTTGAGTGCACCGAATGCCGAAAGCAGTTCGGCATACGTATCGGCACATCACGCCTGCACGCCACTCGCAAGGACGAGCGTGCCGCAGGCAGCAACGCACCAGCCTCGGCCAGCGCACCCACATCGGCTCTCTACGATGACGTGCCGCACGAGGAAGAATGCGGTGAGCTGATAGTGATAGAGAATGTCTTCCACTTCAAGCAGACGTTGCCGCTACGGATGGGTGACAACGTCATTGGCCGTTATGTGCGCGGAACCAACATCAACACACCCATTGAGACGGTAGATCCCAGCGTGGACACCACACACTGCATTATTAACGTCAGCCGCAACAAACAGGGAGCACTTGTCTATACACTGCGTGACGCGCCGTCGGGCACGGGCACATTCGTGGGCAACACCATTCTGCGCGATCAGGACCGCCTGCGCATCGAAGACGGCACAGTGATCACCATCGGCGCCACGACAATGATTCTGCATGTGCCGGAATGACAGCGTGCATGCGGCAAAAATGTACGCATCGCGATTTTTATTGGCACAATATTTGCTCAGAATAAAAATAAACATTACCTTTGCACCCGCTTTCAGCAAAACAGCACTCAGCTGCATAGCAGGCATCGGGGTGTAGCGCAGTTGGTAGCGCTCCTGGTTTGGGACCAGGCGGTCGCCCGTTCGAGTCGGGTCGCCCCGACACAAGATTTGTGAGATCAAGATGGATAGCAAGGTGGCATTCCGCCGGCTATCCATCTGTTGTTACAGCCCATCCCCCGACCCCTCCCCTGTTAGGGAGGGGAGTTTAGAGGGGGCGCTCCCCTCCCTAACAGGGGAGGGGTCGGGGAAGGGGCTGTAACATGCAGAGGTTAGCAGTAGAACATCCACATGTTAGGACCAAAACATCCGGAGGTTGGCGGAAAATGATCCTGGAAGATTTACATGAAAGTCCCGGATGTTTTAGTGCAAACCTCCTGGATTATCAACCGCTAACCCCCGGGCCTTTTACCGCTTTTTTAAGTACTTATTTTTCATCGGCTGTATGGCTTGTGAAAACAGTTGAATGACAATCTGTTAGAAGTCATTTTGCATATCTTGTCGTTCATCTGTCGTTCATCTTATATTTTGTGTCGTCCGATTTTTTTATAAGCTGTTAATTTTTGCTGAAAAATCGTATTTTTTATAATAATTTGGGAAGTCATTTTGCACATGTGCCTGATTTGCTGTATATTTGCGCGCTTTTTATAGATGCAAACTGTCAAAAGGAAACAATAATCACAAAAAGTTTAATAATCAATGAAGACTATTATTAAGACTGTCGGAGCGTCGATGACCCTGCTGGGCATTGTGCTCCTTTCGTCATGCGGCGGCAAGGGCCAGCAGGCTCGCCAAGCTGCTCCTGTGGCCTACAAGACTGTTAAGGTGCAGGCCGAGGATTGCACCATCGACACCAAGTACAGCGCCACCATCCGCGGCCGTCAGGACATTCAGGTTGTTCCTCAGGTTAGCGGCACACTGCAGCGCCTGTTAGTGACCGAAGGCCAGCGCGTGAGCAAGGGGCAGACCATGTTCATCATCGATCAGGTGCCCTATCAGGCAGCGTTGAACACGGCCAAGGCCAACCTGCAGGCAGCCGAGGCTGCTGAGGCCACAGCCCGTCTGAGTTATGAGAGCACCAAGCGGCTCTTTGACCAGAACGTGGTATCGGACTTTGACTTGCAGACGGCCCAGAACACATACATGCAGGCCAAGGCCAGCGTGGCACAGGCTAAGGCCAGCGTCACCAATGCTGCTAACTCGCTGTCATACACCACAGTGAAGAGTCCTGCCAACGGCGTTGTGGGTACTTTGCCATATCGCGTGGGTGCACTCGTTGGTCCCAGCATCCAGACTCCGCTGACCACCGTGTCGGACAACAATCAGATGTATGTCTATTTCTCGATGACCGAAAACCAGATGCTGTCGCTGGCTCGCAAGGCCGGCTCGATGGATGCAGCCGTGAAGGCTCTGCCAGCAGTGCGTCTGCAGCTGGTAGACGGCAGCGAGTATGAGGAGACAGGTGTCGTGGAGACGGCATCCGGCGTGGTTGACTCCCAAACGGGTAGCATCAGCCTGCGTGCCGTGTTCAACAACCCCAGCGGACTGCTGCACAGCGGCTCCACCGGCAATGTCATCATCCCTGTTGAATATAAGCAGCAGCTCATCGTGCCTGCCGCTGCCGTCAAGCAGCTGCAGACCCTGCACCAAGTGTTCCGCGTAGAGGAGAAGGATGGTCAGCGCACAGCTGTGGGCACCATCGTCGAAGTTGCTCCTTACTCCACTGGCAAAGAGTTCATCGTACTCAAGGGCTTGAAAGCCGGCGACGAGATCATAGCCGAAGGTGCGGGTATGGTCAAGGATGGAGCACTGGTACAATAATAATCTCGCGCAAGCGCGAAGTTGAAAGATGAAAGTATAATGTTTAAAGTGCTTGCCCGCGTCCATACCAACTTTCATCTTTAAACTTTAAACATTAAACTTTAAACTGCGGGCTTGCCCGCGTCTAGTATGAAAGGCAATATATTTATTAAACGTCCGGTGATGGCAATGTCGATAGCCATCGTCATAGTGCTGCTCGGTGCCATCAGCTATTTCAACTTGGCTGTGGAGCAGTTTCCCGACATAGCCCCGCCGACAGTTGTGGTCAATGCATCCTATCCCGGTGCCTCGGCCGAGACTGTCACCAAGGCTGTTATCCAACCACTCGAAGAGAGCATCAACGGCGTGGAGAACATGACATACATGACCTCCAACGCCACCAATAGCGGTTCGGCCACCATAACGGTATACTTTAAGCAGGGCTCTAACCCCGACATGGCTGCCGTGAACGTGCAGAACCGTGTGTCTATGGCACAAGGCCTGCTGCCACAGGAGGTGACCATGATCGGTGTCACCACCTTCAAGCGCCAGACTTCCATGCTGCAGATCAACGCCATGGTGAGTGAGAGCGACGATTATGACCAAGCTTTCATGGGCAACTACATGGCCATCAACGTCACTCCACAGTTGAAGCGTGTGCAGGGCGTGGGTGAGGTGATGGCTCTCTCTGCCAACTACTCGCTACGCATCTGGCTCAAACCCGAAATCATGGCTCAATACAGCCTCAACCCCAGCGACATCACGGCTTGTCTGGCCGAGCAGAACTTGGAAGCTGCTGTGGGTAAGTTCGGCGAGAAGCCTATGGAAGGCGGTCACGGCGACGGCGTGAATAATGTATACCAGTACACGCTGCGCTACACAGGCCGTCTGCGTGAGGTGAGTGAATTTGAGAACATCGTCATCAAGACCAAGGCCGACGGCTCGATGCTCAAGCTCAAGGATGTTGCTGACTGTGAGCTGGGTCAGGTGGACTACAGCTACAGCGGCCGCTTCAATGGCCATCCGTCAATCACATTCATGGCATTCCAGCTCGCAGGAGCCAATGCCAAGGAGACCAACGACCGCCTCACGGCTGAGCTCCGTGAGATGGAGAAGACGCTGCCCAAGGGCCTGCACTTCAAGCAGATGATGTCCACCAACGACTTCCTGCTTGAGTCTATGGCCAATGTCGAGGAGACGCTGGTAATTGCTATCATCCTCGTCATCCTGGTGGTGTACTTCTTCTTGCAGGACTTCCGTGCAACGTTGATTCCGTCAATAAGTATTATCATCTCGCTGGTCGGCACCTTTGCCGCGCTGCAGGTGGCGGGCTTCACCCTCAACCTGCTGACGCTCTTTGCCCTTGTGCTGGCCATCGGTACGGTGGTGGACGATGCCATCGTGGTTGTGGAGGCGGTGCAAGCCAAGTTCGATGCAGGCTACACATCATCATATCAGGCCACCAAGGACGCCATGTCCGACGTGACGATGGCCGTGCTCTCGTGTACCTTTGTCTTCATGGCCGTGTTCATCCCTGTGGCCATGATGGGTGGCACGACGGGTATGTTCTTCACGCAGTTTGGTGTCACGCTGGCTGTTGCCGTGGGCATCTCGTGCGTCTCGGCTCTGGTGGTATGTCCCGCCTTGTGTGCCATGCTCATGCGTCCTGCCAAGGAGAACCGTCAGGCCAAGAACGGCATCAACGCCTTCTTCATCGGCCTGAACAAGGGCACCCGCAAGGCCTACGAGGTCAGCTTCGGTGCCATCATGCGCAAGTACAGCCATCGTCTGCATACAGTGGTTAACCATCGCTGGATAGCACCCTTGGCATTCGTCATTGCTGCCGTGCTGCTCATAGTATTCATGCGCTCGCTGCCGAAGGGCCTCGTGCCACAGGAAGACCAGGGTGTGATGATGGTCAACGTCACCTGTCCTCCGGGCTCCAACCTCGCATACACTGAAGGTGTGCTCGACCGCGTGCAGGCAATCTGTGAGGCCGATGAAGACATCCAGAACATCTCTCGCGTCAGCGGCTACGGCATGATGTCGGGTCAGGGCACGGCCAACGGTATGGTCATCCTGCGCCTGCAGCCGTGGAGCAAGCGTTCGGGCATCCAGCACAGCTCCAGCATCAAGAAGCTCATGCTGATGATGAATCTGATGAAGGAGATTCCCGAGGCACAGATCTTTGTCTTCGAGCCTGGTATGATTCCTGGCTACGGTATGGGTTCCAATGTCGACCTGCACCTACAGGACCGCAGCGACGGCGACAAAGGCGTGTTCCTCGAGCAGACTCAGCAGTTCCTCGCAGCCCTCAACGAGCGTCCCGAGATACAGATGGCAATGACCAGCTATGCCCGCAACTATCCTCAGTACAAGGTTGAGGTGGATGCAGCACAGTGCAAGCTGGCCGGCATCTCGCCCAGCCAGGTGCTCTCAGCGATGAGTGGTTATCTGGGCGGCAGCTACGTGTCGAACTTCAACCAGTTTGGTAAGGTCTACCGCGTGATGATGCAGACCGATCCCAAGTACCGCACCAGCGAGGCCGACCTATCGAATATGTATGTCCGCAGCGGCACCGGCATGGCGCCCATCTCGCAGTTCGTGAAGCTGACGCCTGTGCTCGGTCCCGAGATAGACACACACTTCAACCTCTTCTCGGAGATCTCGTGCATGGTGCAGCCTGCAGTAGGTTATACCACCAGCGATGCCATGATTGCCATTCAGGAAGTACACGACCAGACGTTGCCCGACCACATCACCTTCGAGTACGGTAGCATCTCGCGCGAGGAGTATCAGCAGATGGGTTCCAACCAGACGGTGCTCATATACGTTATCTGCGTCATCCTCATCTTCCTCATCCTCTCATGCCTCTACGAGAGCTTCCTCGTTCCGTTTGCCGTCATCCTGTCCGTGCCTGCCGGTCTGATGGGTAGCTTCGGCTTTGCATGGCTGTGGAACCAGGTGTCGGTGGGCATCGGCCGCATGCTGACAGGCTCTGATTTGTATGTCATAGGTCAGGTGGAGAACAACATCTATCTGCAGACGGGTGTGATCATGCTCATTGGTCTGCTGGCCAAGACCGCCATCCTGATTACGGAGTTCGCCCTCGAACGCCGTCGCAAGGGCATGGGCATCGTCGAGGCAGCCTACGCCGCTGCCGAAGCACGTCTGCGTCCTATCCTGATGACAGTCCTCACCT
The DNA here is from genome assembly GCA_905233465.1 of uncultured Bacteroidaceae bacterium. GTDB lineage: Bacteria > Bacteroidota > Bacteroidia > Bacteroidales > Bacteroidaceae > Physcousia. The sequence continues at coordinate 58,789 of CAJOEI010000011.1, forward strand.
GTGTGCTCGGCATGTTGCCGCTCGTCTTTGCCTCCGGTGCCGGTGCCAACGGTAACCGCACCATAGGTATCGGCGTCATCGGTGGTATGATTGTCGGCACGCTGGCTATACTCTTCACTGTGCCCGTGTTCTTCATCTTCTTCGAGTATCTGCAGGAGAAGATTCGTCCCGCCATGAAGGTTGAAGCCGATCAGCAGTTTATGCAGGAGAAGCTCAACAGCATGCGTGAGAAACAGGAGGCACAAGGGTGATAGACCAACAGACCCACCCCTCACCCTCCCTGTGAGGGAGGGGGTGGTTACCTTTCAAGAATTGAAGCATACTTAAATATATATTTTTAAATGAATACAAATCACAATACCAATCACAGCCTTCATAGGTATATACTCCCCTCCCTAACGAAGTGGTCAGGGAGGGGCAGGGGGGTGGGTCTTCTCCTTTTGTTGACCTGCTTCCTGTTCACCAGCTGCGGCCTGTATACCTCTTATGAGCGCCCGTCGGACATCCAGACGGACGGTCTCTATGGCACAGCGCAGCAGGGCAACACAGAACAAGGGCTTGGTGCCAAGGCGTGGCGTGAGTTCTTCACAGACCCTGTGCTGCAGCAGCTCATTGAGCGTGGCCTGTGCCAGAACCTCTCGATGCGCCAGTTGGACCTCCAGATTCAGGAGACACAGGAGTATCTCAAGTGCTCCAAACTCGCCTACATCCCCAGCCTGGCATTTGCCCCGCAGGGTCAGCTCTCGAGCATGGACTGGAACAAGCCACTGAAGTTCTACACCGTTCCTCTGTCAGCCTCTTGGCAGATAGGCAGTCTGGGTACGCTGCGCAACGCCAAGAAGTCGGCTGAGGTCACTGTAGAACAGACGCGCGTGGCACGTCAGGCCGTGCAGCAGGCGTTGGTGGCCAACATTGCCAACATCTACTATTCGCTGTGCATGCTCGATGCCCAGCTGGCCGTCAGCGAACAGACGGCACAGAACTGGCGTGAGAGCGTGGACCTCACACGCAAGCTCATGGAGGCTGGCCGCAGCAACAAGGCTGCCGTGGCACAGAGCGAGGCCAACTGTCTCAGCGTGGAAGCCAACCTGCTTGACCTGCGTGAGGCTATCATAGAGGCTGAGAATGCGCTGTGCACACTCATCGGCGAGGCACCGCATCACATCGAGCGCTCAAGCCTGAGTTCGTTCCAGGCACCTGCTGCCATAGAGACAGGTGTGCCAATGGCGTTGCTCCAGAACCGTCCTGATGTGCGTCAGGCCGAACTCAACCTGGCAAGTAAGTTCTACGCTGTCAACAGTGCCAAGGCTGCGTTCTATCCTGCACTGACCATCAGCGGCACGCTGGGCTTCACCAACAACGGCTCGAGTGTGGAGCTCAATCCCGGCAAGTGGATATGGAATGCCCTGGGTCAGCTTGCACAGCCCATCTTCCAGAATGGTCGTCTGCGTGCACAGAAGCGTGTGGCAGAGATGCAGCAGGAGGAGGCCAAGATGGCCTTCGAGCATGCGCTCATCTCTGCTGGCAACGAGGTCAACACAGCTCTCGTCAAGCTGCAGACGGCAGATGCCAAGAAGAGCTACATCGACCAGCAGGTGGTGGCGCTGGGTGATGCGGTGGATGCCACGACAGCTCTCTATCGCGACAATGTCTCGCGTTCGGTGAATTACCTCAACGTCCTCACAGCCCAGACTGGTTTGCTCTCAGCACAACTGGGCCAACTCTCAAATCAGTATGCCATCATCTCTGCAACCATCGAGCTCTACCAAGCTCTCGGCGGCGGCAGCATGATGAACATTGAGCATTGAGCATTGAACAATGTAAATCGTAAATTGTCAAATAAATGGGATTGTGAATAGTGAATACATGCCTACATGGTTGCCTACATGGTCATAACTCCGTGAGCCATAGTTAGTAAGGCAGTCTCCATGTAGGCATGTAGGTTCTTTTATGGAATTTAATATGAACATCTAAATACACGAAAGGAACGAATTCAGATTTCCGTTTTTTTCGTGTATTTCGATGTTGAATAGATAAACATAGAAAGGCAGGAAAGGACTACAATTGCTTTGTATATGAACATCTAAAAACGCTAAAGAAACGAATACATATTTCTGTGTTTTTCGTGTATTTCGATGTTGAAAAAGCATGGATGGGGTGCATGTTTAACTTTTTCAGTCTTTTTCTTTGCCAGTTCGCTGAAAGACATTACCTTTGCGGCGAAAGGATAGATTTTTCTGTTATGAGCACTGAATCCATGACTCAAACCATTGCTGAATACTTCAAGACTCAACGGGTCCTGAAGGCGTGGCTGTTTGGGTCTTATGCGCGTGGTGAGCAGCGGCGGGACAGCGACGTGGATATACTTTTCGAATACGACCGCAACGAGCCTATTGGATTATGGACTATTAATTATCAATTATCAATATTATCAGTTATCAATTGAACCATTTCGCCCTATGACATAACATCATACCTCATTAAGACATAAGGATGACGCATCCGCTTTGATTCTTGTTCTCCAAATTCGCCAAATTAAAGAACACACAAGAGTTCAAACTTCGGATGCTCACGCCGGACGGCGTGGGCTTTTGCTCGTATAAGTGTGTTAGGTGTTTGGCGATACCTGGAGAACGTAGACGAAGTAAGTAGTCCACGTTTTCTTTTTGTCTGTACCCAAACAGAAGCAATCAATCATAACGTTCAATTAATAAAAACCGAATCAATTATGAAACGAAAATTATTTATTTTGTTGTCGATGCTTATATGTCTGACAATGGTTCCAAATTCAGTGGTAGCTTCAACAGACATCATTATTGATGCCACTAACTTCCCGGATGAAGCATTTAACTACTATCTCGTGTGTCAGTCTTATGGCAGCGATGGGATTCTTACAGAGGATGAGATTGCATCGATATCGCAGATTGATGTTTCTAACTATGGCATAAAGAGCCTAAAAGGAATAGAGTACTTCACTGCTCTTACTGATTTGTCATGCCCCTACAATCAGCTTTCGACATTAGATGTCTCAAAGAACACAGAGTTGGCTGTGTTGAACTGCACAGGAAATAAACTTATAAATTTGGAGGTGTCCAACCTAACTAAGCTTAAGTATTTAAACTGTTCTGGTAACAGATTTACATCATTGGACGTCTCGAAGAATACGCTGCTGACAGGATTGTTCTGCGCAGGCAATGATCTAAGTACATTGGATGTATCAAAGAACACGTTGCTTTATTATTTATATTGTCACCTTAACAAGCTAACCTCTTTGGATCTTTCCAAGAATACACAACTAAAAGAATTAAAGATTTACGTAAACAACATCTCTGGAGCCAATATGGACGCTCTTATTGAGAGCCTCCCAACAACGGTAGAAGGCGGTAGACTGTATGCAATAGACACAAGAAATGAGATGGAAGCCAATGTATGCACGAAGCAACAGGTGACCATGGCCAAACAGAAGGGCTGGAAAGTGTATAATGACATTTTTGTTTATGAAGGCAGCGAGCCGGATGTAGAAGACATCGCCATTGATGCCACGAACTTCCCCGACGAAGTGTTCCGGAATTATCTGTTGAGTCAGTCATACGGCAGTGATGGAAAGTTAACGCAAGCTGAGATTGCAAGTGTGACATGGATGTCTATCTCTTCCGATCCAAGATTAGGTATGGGTACATATGTTCATAGCTTGACGGGTATAGAGTTCTTCACAGCACTGGATGCACTCTATCTCTACGATCAATCCGAGCTGGAAGCGTTGGATGTATCCCAAAATACACTTTTAGAGACGCTTTGGTGTGAAAAGGCCAATTTATCCATATTGCACTTACCGGATAATATAAAAACGCTTTATTGCAATGGGAATCAACTTACATCCTTGAATGTCTCAAAGAACGCACTATTGGAGTCGTTAGATTGTAGCAACAATAAGCTAACATCCTTAGATGTTTCCAAGAACACTGCCCTTACATTTCTCAGTTGCAGTAATAATCAGCTAACCTCTTTGAACGTTTCCAAGAACACAGCGCTTACATCACTTTACTGCTATGGCAATCAGCTAAGTTCATTGGATGTCTCCAAGAATACAGCACTTACAAAGCTTGAATGCAATGGCAATAATTTGATGTCAATAGATATATCAAAGAACACACTGTTGACTTGGTTCCGTTGCAATGGCAATAAGCTGACCTCTTTGGATTTGTCCAAGAATAAATCATTGCACGACGTTTACTGCTTTGAAAACCACATAAAAGGTGCGTCAATGGATGCGCTAGTTGCCAGTCTACCGACAGGAGATGGTTCAAATACTATATGGGTTATTTCTGCTGCTATCACGAGAGAAAACAATGTTTGCACAAAGTCTCAGGTTTCCACATTAAAACAAAAAGGGTGGAAAGTATATACATATTTGGGAACAGATGAAGACGGAGGAACATGGTATTACCAAGAATATTCTGGCAGCGACGACGGCCCCCAAGTTGGCGACATCTTTACGGCGCAGATGGAGGGTGTGACGATGACGTTCAAGGTGACGAGTGTGGAGCCGATGATGTGTCAGGTGGGCAACGGCATAGATGCTGCCATCAGTACTGCGCAGACTGGCGTTGTGACTATACCGGCAGAGGCCAATGGATGTAAGGTGACATCTATAGGCAGCAATGCCTTCAAGGGCTGCAAGCTGAAGGAGTGCGTCATCCCCGCTACGGTGACGAGTGTTAGCAGCGGAGCATTCAGCAACTGCGGGAATCTGGAAGAGATAACTTCTGAGGCCACGACGCCGTTTGATATTGCTGACAGTGCTTTTGATGGAGAGATATGTGCACTGACTATTCTTAGTGTGCCGGACGAGGCGTTGGCAGCATACAAGACTGCAAGCGTAGGTCAGAAGTTTACAAGAGTACAATCTAAGACAGTGCAGACCAACCACGGAGTTGGCTATATGTTCCTTGACCGCATCAACCAAGATATGCAAGTCAACAGGAACATGCAAATGGGATTTGAAGTGACTGATGCAGTTCAGAAGACAGCCAAAGTCTATGGTAATGGTTTGTTAGCCTCAGTCTTTGCCAATGTCGCTGTAGAGGTTAGGATTCCAGAGGAAGCCAAAGGTTACACGATTACAGAAATTGGCAACAGAGCGTTCTTCAATTGCAAGAAATTAACGAAGGTCTGGTCGACGAAGAACATTAAGAAAATCGGTGACGAGGTGTTCTACGGCTGTACAAATCTGCCGACGTTCGACTTGCCTGTTGAAGTTGAGTATATTTCCGAAAACGCATTCGTTGGCTGTAATGATAATATGATTGTTCGTTACCATCCCGGACAGGAACAGCTATTGCCTGCACCTCCAAGTTCTGGCGGTTCTGGCGGTTGGACATACGATATCGTTCCAAACACAAAGGATGACGTAGAATACATAGACACGAAGAGGATTTTCATAACAGAGTGGATGACGGCTCTGGGCCGACGTAGCTATAGCTATTGCCCCTCAGTCGTGGAAATCGTTGTGGATCCTAACAACGAAGTTTATGACAGCCGTGAAAACTGCAACGCCATAATACGGACGGCAGACAATGTCCTGTTATATGGATGCCAAAACACCAAGATTCCGTATTCTGTGACTGGTATTGATGATTATGCCTTTGAGGGCCATGACAGACTAAAGAAGATTTCTCTGCCATCAGGTTTGACGAGCATAGGTAACTGGGCTTTCGCCGATGTCAATTTGACAGAGGTGGAATCTGCCATCAGTGAGCTCTTCCCGATTAATGACAACACGTTCAGCGTGTTAACCTATAACACAGCCAAGCTATATGTTCGCATGGGCATGAAAGAGATATACAAGCAGACACCTGGTTGGAGGCTCTTCCAGAATATCGAAGAGAAGGTTTTCGATGACCCCATCACGGTTACGGCAGTCAACATTGAGCGCGAATATGGCGAATGGTACCCTGAGCCGACTTACACGATAGAAGGCGGCATGCCATTAGGCGGTGTGCCAGAGATAATTTGCGAAGCCACGATGGAGTCACCTGTCGGAACATATCCTATCATTGTCAGCAGAGGCACACTTGAGAATGCGGATGTGACATTTGTTAACGGCACACTGACCATCACGAAGGCACCGCTGGAAATCATGGCTTGTGACTACAGGATGACAGAAGGCGACAACCTGCCTGAGTTTGAGTGTGTCTATCATGGCCTGAAGGTTGTCGATAATAGTGAAATATTGAATGCCAATCCTGTGTTCACTACAACGGCCACATCCGAGAGTGCACCAGGACAATATGAAATCGTTGTTAGTGGTGTTGAATCAGAGAACTATGAAATCACTTACGTTAGCGGCACTCTGTATATCGATGCCCGTACTCCGATTGCGGATCTTATGCCAGTAGGCGAAGACGTTGAAGGGGGTAGCACAAATGCGACCGGCACAGATTTCGGCGATGAAAATAGTGAAGTCGATGAGGACAGTAATCTCTACGGCAACATTGTCGGCAACATCTATTACAACATCAAGAATGGCGACGGTGGCTATAGCGCAGCCGAGGGCTGCATTGCCATCACTAAGCCTACTGATGACGAGGACATTTCAGATGATGACGAGATATTCGGCGAGGGCTTCACAGGCATCATCTTCAAGGTGCCTGCCGGCAGCGGCATCATAACTGTAACAGCCGAAACAACTGGCAACATGACGCTAAAGGTGAAGATTGGCAATCTGCCTCCTATCGAAATGGAAATCGATGGCAAGCTCAAGACCTCGTTCCCCTACAACGTTGCCGTCCCGTCGTACGTGCGTATCTGTGGCGGTGCCAATGCAGCCAGCGTCAAGGTTACCCGCAGCAGTGAGCCGGAGGCCGCAGGTGTGCTGAAGATATACAGCATAGAATGGGACACAGCCGAGGACGGAATCCGCTCTATTGAAAGTGAGAACGAGAATAATGTCATCTACAACCTGGCCGGTCAGCGTCTGACGAAGCTGCAGCGTGGTGTGAATATCATCGGCGGACGCAAGGTGGTGGTAAGGCGTTAAAGCCCCACCACAACAGACCCACCCCCGCCCCCCTCCCGTAAGGGAGGGAGTAGGGGGAATGCTACATGTCCACATGGTTGAAATAAAAAACCGCCATGTGGACATGTTGGCTGTAAAAATATTTATTGGTGTCCGCTAAAACTTTTCAAGTTATCCAAAAATTAAGGTCGGTATCCTCGCTTGGATCCCGACCTTTTTTGTTACCTTTGTTTTCGCTACA
>CAJOEI010000012.1 GCA_905233465.1 uncultured Bacteroidaceae bacterium
GAGGAGATAGGCTCCCCATCCCTCCCAAACTCCCCCAAGGGGGAGGAGGTTCTCTTGCCGCGAGGCCGTATCACCGACAGTCCGGACTATCCCATGCGTGGACTGATGCTGGACTGCGGACGCAAGTTCATACCTATGGACTATATGCGACGTCTGGTGCGTACGATGGCATACTACAAGATGAATACGCTTTGCATTCACCTGAATGACAACGGGTTCCCTGCATACTACCACAACAACTGGGATGAGACATATTCGGCCTTCCGCTTGGAGAGTGACTTGTTCCCAGGCCTGACGGCACAGGACGGCAGCTACTCTAAGGCCGAGTTCCGGCAGTTTGTGCTTGATGCTGCGGCACTGGGCGTTGAGATTATCCCAGAGATTGACGTGCCGGCCCACAGTCTGGCCTTTGCCCATTATCGTCCGAGCTTGGGCAGCAAGGAGTTTGGAATGGACCATCTGGAACTGTCCAACCCCGAGGTGATACCCTTCGTGGACAGCCTCTTTGCCGAATACATGAGTGGCCCCGAACCAGTCTTTGCCGGCCCAAGGGTGCATATCGGCACAGACGAGTACAACAACAATCGTCAGGAGGTCGTGGAGCTCTTCCGCGGGCTGACAGACCACCTCATCAACACCGTGAAGAGCCACGGCAAGCACCCCGCACTGTGGGGTGCCTTGACGCATGCACGCGGCACCACACCTGTGGCCACCGACGATGTGCTGATGTTCTGCTGGTACAACGGTTTTGCCGAACCCGACTCGATGATGCAGCTGGGCTATCAGCTCATGAGCATCCCCGACGGGCTGGTGTATATCGTGCCGGCTGCGGGCTACTACTATGATTATCTCAATGTGCCCAACCTGTACAAGGGTTGGACGCCGGCGCAGATAGGCAATAAGCGCTTTGCACATCGCGACCCGCAGATTGAGGGCGGTATGTTCGCCGTGTGGAACGATATTATTGGCAATGGCATAGCCGTAGCTGATATCCACCATCGTCTGATGCCCGCACTGCAGGTCATAGCCGAGAAGACATGGGCAGCCGACACCGTGCGCACGTGTGAGGAGTGGCAACGTCTGGCCACAGGCATAGGCGAGGCACCCGGCATCAATGACTTGGGCCGCTATCCCGCAGGACTGGTGCTGGCGGAGAACAGCGTTCAGCCGGCAAGTTGCCGCACGCTGCCACACATCGGCTGGCCCTACCGCGTGAGCTTTGACATCGAAGCAGCCAAGGAAGCACGTGGCACGGCGCTGTTCCGCAACGACGAGGCTGAGTTTTATGTCGCTGACCCCGTTACAGGACGGTTAGGCTTTGCTCGCGACGGCTATCTGTTCAGCTTCAAACACTCGCTGCGCCCGGGCACACGCGAGCATATCGCCATCGAGGGCGACAACATGGAGACTCGACTGTATGTCAACGGACAGCTTGTGGAGACGTTAGGCCCCAGCCAGAGGCTCTATCCTCAAAACAAGCCATTCAAGATGATACGCACACTGCAGTTCCCGCTGAGCCGCACGGATGCAGCCCTGCGGAGCAAGGTGACCGGACTGCGTGTGGAGCAGCTTACTTCTGGCGAATGAAGATGTTGATGGGCGTGCCGGAGAAGTCCCAGCGCTCACGAATCTTGTTCTCGAGGAAGCGGCGATATGGCTCCTTGACGTACTGCGGCAGGTTGGCATAGAAGACAAACGACGGGATGCGTGTGTCGGGGAGCTGCGCACAGTACTTGATTTTGATATACTTACCCTTCATCGATGGTGGAGGGTAAGCTTCTATGAGCGGCAACATCTCGGCGTTGAGATTCGTTGTGCCCACGCGTGTGGTGCGGTGGCGATAGACCTCTGCCGCCGTCTCAAGCACGCGGAAGATGCGTTGCTTGGTCAGCGCTGATGTGAAGATGATGCTGAAGTCGGTGAAGGGTGCCATGCGCTCGCGGATGGTGTCCTCGAAGTATTTGATGGCAGTGTTGCTCTTGTCCTCTGCAAGGTCCCATTTGTTGACCACCACGACGATGCCCTTCTGGTTGCGCTGTATGAGCTGGAAGATGTTGAGGTCCTGTGCCTCGATGCCGCGTGTGGCATCCAGCATGAGGATGCATACGTCGCTGTTCTCTATGGCACGTATGCTACGCATGACGCTGTAGAACTCCAGATCCTCGCTGACCTTGGACTTGCGTCGTATGCCCGCTGTGTCAACGAGATAGAAGTCAAAGCCGAACTTGTTGTAGCGGGTATATATGCTGTCGCGTGTGGTGCCGGCGATGTCGGTCACGATATGCCGGTCCTCGCCGATGAAGGCATTGGTGAGGCTGGACTTACCCACGTTGGGCCGTCCCACGACGGCTATGCGCGGCAGCTGCTCTAAAGGCTGCTCCTCGTCGGTGGCAGGCAGTTTCTGCAGCACGAGATCGAGCAGGTCGCCCGTGCCGCTGCCTGTGGCAGCGCTGATGCAGAATGGGTCGCCGAGGCCCAAACGGTAGAAGTCTGCCGCCAGCCACTGCTGGTCGCCGTTGTCGGTCTTGTTGGCAACGAGGATGACAGGCTTGTTGCTGCGGCGCAGAATGGCTGCTACAGCCTCGTCAAGGTCGGTGACACCAGTGTTGATGTCCACGAGGAAGAGGATGCAGTCGGCCTCGTCAGTGGCTGTAGTGACCTGTTTGCGGATCTCGGATTCAAAGACGTCGTCCGAACCCACGACCCATCCGCCAGTGTCCACAACGGAGAACTCGCGGCCCACCCACTCGCACTTGCCGTACTGGCGGTCGCGTGTGGTGCCCGCCTCCTCCGAGACGATGGCGTGACGTGTCTTTGTCAGACGGTTGAAGAGTGTTGACTTGCCCACATTGGGGCGTCCTACGATGGCTACGAGCATATCTTTTGCGCGGGCAGCCCCTCCCCCAACCCCTCCCCTGTTAGGGAGGGGGGTAATGTTACTTGTTGAGGTCGGTGACTTTTTGTTTTATGGTTTGTACTACTTCTTTTATATTATAGGCAACTTCTTCATTGGTGAACCTCAGCACAGTAAAGCCTTGTTTTTCCAGCCATGTAGAACGTTGTTGGTCGAGTGTGACCTGTTCTTGCTTGTTATGATAACCTCCATCTACTTCTATAATCAGTTTTAGCGGAATACATGCGAAATCAGCTATATAATCACCAATAACATGTTGCCTTCTGAATCGCGCACCACACTGATTCTTTCTTATATATTCCCATAAGATGCTTTCGTAAAGTGTTGATTCCTTGCGGTTGCCTCGCGAAAAATCTTTTAATATAGAATATATATCTGGTGATGCTGTACGATAGAAATGTGAAGGAGTGCTTTCTTGGGAATTGAGTTCAGCCACATGAATTATTATTTCTTCCATTCTCCCATCCCATTCTCCCCTCCCTAACAGGGGAGGGGCTGGGGGTGGGGCTGGTCATTTATTCTAGATCGTACCCGTATTGCTTCATTGCTCTCTCGCTGCTGCGCCAGTCACGGTCCACCTTGACGAAGAGGCGGAGGAAGATGCGCTTGTCGAAGAAGCGTTCGAGCTCGCGACGGGCCTCGGTGCTGACACGTTTGAGGGCTACGCCTTGATGGCCGATGATGATGCCCTTTTGCGAATCACGTTCGACGTAGATGGTAGCCTCGATGTGGATGATGTCGTCCTGTTCCTTAAAGCTGTCCACCACCACTTCAGCGCTGTATGGAATCTCCTTGTCGTAGTAGAGGAGTATCTTCTCGCGGATAATCTCCGTGACAAAGAAGCGTGCCGGCTTGTCTGTCAGGGCATCCTTGTCGAAATACGGTGGCGACTCGGGCAAAAGCTGGCGTATGCGATCCAGCACGACATCCACACCAAAACGGTGCTTGGCGGAGATGGGCAGAATCTCTGCCTTGGGCAGCACGCTGTGCCAGCGTTCCACGGTCTGGGCAAGTATGGCATCAGCCCCACCCCCAACCCCTCCCCTATTAGGGAGGGGGGATTGCCGACGACTAGCCTTCCCATTGCCGTTCCCCTCCCTAACAGGGGAGGGGGTAGGGGTGGGGCTCATTAGGTCTATCTTGTTGATGAGCACCAGCACCGGCACACTGAGCTGTTGCACCTTGGCAAGGAACTCGGCATTCTTGTCTGGTGTTTCGACGGGGTCGGTGACATATAGCAGCACATCGGCATCCTGCAAGGCGCTCTCGGAGAACTGCAGCATCTGTTCTTGCAGCTTATATCCCGGTTTGAGTACACCGGGAGTGTCGGAGAAGCAGATCTGCATCTCGGGCGTGTTGAGGATGCCCATGATGCGGTGTCGTGTCGTCTGTGCCTTGAATGTGGCAATGCTTATGCGCTCGCCCACGAGAAGATTCATGAGCGTGGACTTGCCCACATTGGGGTTGCCTACGATGTTGACGAATCCGGACTTATGCATGGACACGGCTTGCAGCCGTAGTTTAAAGTTTAAGGTTTAAAGTTTAATGATGGCTGCGCGGAGTGGTCCTCAAGCCGGAGGTCGTTAAACCTTAAACTTTAAACCTTAAACCTCGCGCGCAGCGCGAAAACTACTTCGAGTCATATCCCCACTTCATATATGCAGCGCCCCATGTGAAGCCTGCTCCGAAGGTGGTGAAGATGAGGTTGTCGCCGCGATGCAGCTGTTTCTCGTAGTCCCACAGTGCCAGAGGCAGTGTGCCGGCAGACGTGTTGCCGTAGCGCTGGATGTTGAGCATCACGCGGTCCATGGGCATCTCCAGACGTTTGGCAACGGCTTCGATGATGCGCACATTGGCCTGGTGAGGCACTATCCATGCGATGTTGTCCTTGTTGAGACCATTGCGCTCGGCGATGAGAGCCGTGGCATCGGACATGTTTGTCACGGCGAACTTGAACACCGTACGCCCCTCCTGATGGACATAGTGCATGCGATGCTCGAGGGTGAAGTACGACGGTGGTGCCACGGAGCCGCCGGCTTTCTGCACCAGGAAGGGCAGGCCCTGGCCATCGGTGCGCAGATAGCTGTCCTGCCATCCGAGGTCTTCTGTGGTGGGCTCCACCAGTGCTGCTGCTGCGCCGTCGCCGAAGATGGGGCACGTCTGTCGGTCTGTGTAGTCCACTATGCTCGACATCTTGTCGGCACCAATGACAACAATCTTCTTATAGCGGCCGCTCTCAATCATGCAAGCAGCCTGATTCATCGCATACAACCATCCAGAGCAGGCAGCCGAGAGTTCGAAGGCATGAGCGTTGGTCATGCCCAGACGCCCCAGGACAATGCTGGCAGTGGAGGGGAAGTGGTAGTCGGCCGTGGAGGTGGAACAGATGACGGCATCCACCGTCAGAGGGTCGGTGTCGGTCTTGTCGAGCAGCTGGCGCACAGCCTTGCGAGCCATATAGCTGGTGCCCAGCCCTTCCTCGTTGAGGATGCGACGCTCTTTGACCCCTATGCGAGTCATTATCCACTCGTCAGTTGTGTCCACCATGCGGCTGAGCTCCTCGTTGGTGAGGATATAGTCGGGAACATAACCGCCGATGCCGGTGATTACTGCATGAAGTTTTTCCATAATGTATATACAGAAAAAGCCTCACCCCATTCATCCAACCTCACCCCCGTCCCCTCTCCCAAGAAGAGGGGTCGGGGGTGAGGCGTGAGATGTTGTGGGTGAAGCTAAATTGTTTACGCTTCTTCCTTCTCTATGGCCACCTTACCACGGTAGTATCCGCAGGCGGGACATACGGTGTGGTAGATGTGGTACTCGCCGCAGTTGGGGCATATTGCCAGTGCTGGAGCAACTGCCTTGTCATGTGTGCGACGCTTGAGGGTGCGTGTCTTGGATTGTCTTCTTTTAGGATGTGCCATTTTGTTTTACTATTTAATGTTTTGCGATTTAACGTTTTGTTCCGTCAAACAGTCCCTGCAATGCAGCAAATGGGCTGTCTTGGTCGGATGGATGGGCTTCGTCGGGGCCGTGTGCCGTGTGCTGTGACAGCAGCGATGCCATGTCGCTGCTGCACTGTCCTTCGGGGTGGACATGCTGTATTGGCAGGGCCAGAGCGATGACCTCATAGATATTCCACGCCACATCAAGCGTTGGCGAATCAGCTGCAACGGTGATTACATCGCCGTCGTCGCTATACGCCTCAGCCAACTGCACGCGCAGAGTCTGGCGTGTGGATATGGGCTGACGCATCAGCTCCAGACATCTGTCGCAGGGTATGCTGACTTCGCCGGTGACAGCAAATTCGAGCTCGTAGCCACCCGACACGTTGTGAACCCGTAGCGTTGCGTCGAGGTTGCCATGCTCTATCAGCTCTGCATCCAGCGCCTCAAAAAAGCTGTCGTCAAGATGCCAGCTAACCTCCTCAGAGAATGTTGACAAGCGGACAATATCTATCTCAAAGCGCTTAGATGTCTCCATACGGGCTGCAAAGGTAGGTATAATTTACGATTAGATGATTTAAGATTTGACGATTTGTGCCTTGATTTAGTTATTTTTAAGAATTTTAACGTTTTGACGTGATATATGTCAATGCTATTTGCGCAGCTCGATGCGGAATGTAGTGCCATGTCCGAGTTCGGATTGCTTGACAAAGATGCGGCCACGGTGGTAGTCTTCGACAATGCGCTTGGCCAGTGACAGGCCCAATCCCCAGCCGCGACGCTTGGTGGTGAAGCCCGGCTGGAAGACGTTGCGGAAGTGGTTCTTGGCGATGCCCTTGCCCGTATCAGCCACCTCCACGACATAGCGTGTGGACTCCTCGGATGCCGTGATGACGATGCTCCCTGCACCCTCCATGGCGTCTACGGCATTCTTGCAAAGGTTCTCCACCACCCACTCGAATAGCGGTGCCGACATGTTGGCATAGATTGGCTGTTCGGGCAGACGCGTGGTGAGTGTGACGCGGTTGCCGGCGCGGCGTGCGATGTATATGCCCACGCGCTCGATGACCTCGTTGAGGTTCTCGGGGCGCAACTCTGGCAGGGAACCTATCTTGGAGAAGCGTTCGGCTATCATTTGCAGCCGCTCGACATCCTTGTCCATCTCCGGCAGCAGGGCGTCGTCGGGATAGGTCTCGCGCAGCATCTGCGTCCAGGCCATGAGCGAACTGATGGGTGTGCCTAACTGGTGGGCTGTTTCCTTGGACAGGCCCACCCACACCTTGTTCTGCTCGGCGCGTTTGCTGCTCAGCAGCGCCACGATGGCCACCACGGCAAACACGAGCACGATGCCGAGCTGTATGTAGGGGTATGCAGCCAAGCGCTTGATCATTGTGCTCTCGTCATAGCATATCTCCATGAATTCATTGTCGCCCAGGTTGAGGCGGATAACGTTGTTGTCGGCTCGCATCATGCTTGCCTGTTCCTGCAAGTATGCGAGGCTGTCAGCCTGGTTGTCGGCACTGATGCGGATGTTGCGGAATGTCTGTAGCTCGCCGTATTGGTCCAGCACTACCACAGGGATAGTGTTGTTGCCGTTGAGCACGGTGAGGACGAGTGCCAGGTCTGTCTGTTCGTCTGCCTGGTTCAGCGAGCGCATAGCCTCGGCCCAGATCTCCATGCGAACACGTTCCTCGCTCTGGAGGTCGCGCACCAACAGGTGGGACCATAGCAGCGAGATGGCGCAGATGAGGGCTGCCGCTGTGACGAGAAAGATTTTAACCTGACGTACTCTATCAGTTAATTGCATAGAAAAAGTGGCCTTTTTTCTTAAAGAAACGAAATACAGCATACATTTAGTGTGTTGTTTCGGAAAAAATGTGTACCTTCGCGGCCATGAAACGCGTTTTTCTATATTATATATGTTTGTGCGCGTCACTTGTATGCGCGTGCGCGCTAGCTTCGTGCGACAAAAACAACGAGCTCGAACCAAAATATGGCAATCCGGGTGAGGAGATGGAGCGCACGATGATAGTGTATATGGCAGGCGAGAACACGTTGGCACGCTACACCGCCGCCGACTCCTTGGAAATAGCTCAGGGGTTGAGCTCCATACCAGAGGATGCTCGTGTTGTGGTGTTTATTGACGATACCCGCAGCAGCCGCATCTGTGTGGGCACGCGGACAACGCCGTTGCAGACAGTGTTAACATACGAAGACAACATCAACTCGACAGACAGCGCCTCGATGCTGTCGGTGCTTGACTATATAGTACGAACTTATCCTGCACGCCACTATGGCATGACCTTTTGGAGCCACGCCTCGGGATGGGTGACCCATCCGGGTGCCGCTTTGGCACCGCGTCGCAGTTTCGGCATTGACAACGGCCGGCGAGATCCTTATACCAACGACGGCCGCGAGATGAACATAAGCACGCTGGCAAGGGTGCTCTCGCACCTGCCGCACATGGACTACCTCTTTTTCGATGCCTGTTTCATGCAGTGTGTGGAGGTGGCCTATGAGCTTCGCAATGTCGCGGACTGGATCATCGCTTCGCCTGCCGAGATACCGGGCGACGGCGCGCCATATCAGTACGTCGTCTCCCCGCTGTGTCAGGCCGAGGCCGACATATCTGGTGCGGTGCAGGCGTACTACGACTACTATAATGCTGGCGAAGGCCATAGAGTGTATTACGGTGTTGTCCTCTCGGCTGTGCGCACAAGCCACGTTGAGGCGTTGGCGGATGCCACCCGCTCTTTGGCGCAAAGGCTGTTTGCTGAACCGGAAGAGTTGCAGCTCGATAGTGTGCAACGCTACTGCCTGCTCGACGAATCGGACTACTACACCGAATACTACGACATGGCCAGTCTGATATACCATAACGCCAGTGTCGGGGAATATGAAGCATGGCGAGCAGCATTCGATGACGCGGTGCCATATACTGGCATATCGGACTATTGGTATTCGGCACTGGTGCGCCCGCATGCCGTGCCTGTCAATGACCATGTACACACTGGTGCTGTGTCGATTTATACGCCGGGTGTGCGCCTGAATAGGGATGAGTCTGTGGCGGAACAATGGGACGAGGACTATCGTTCAACGGCGTGGTACGCAGCATTAGGCTTGAGAAACTAAATTAATAGACGGCAATGGCAGCACGGAATCCCTTTTTCAAACCGCACTACACTGAGGAAGAACAACAGCAGTGCTTCGCATGGTTCGAACAGAATATGCAGCGCCTGCCACACAACTTCCTCATTGACGATGCCATAGCCACCAACGACCTGCCGACAACAGTTCAACGCCTGATGCTGATGGTCAAGAACGGCAGTACAACAAAGCGCTCGACATTCAGCGGATATATGGCAATACTCATAAGTATCAAGGATAAGCTGGAACAACGCTGGACACAAGAAAATTCATAAATCACAGATATAATAATACAACTATGCTATTTGACAAGCAGACATACATCCAACGGCGCGCCATGTTGCGCCAGCAAGTGGGCGAAGGCCTCATCATACTGCCGGGCAACAACGACAGCCCGATGAACTACCCTGCAAACGCTTATAAGTTCCGTCAGGACAGCACATTCCTGTATTTCTTTGGACAGCACCGCGAGGGGTTGTGCGGAGTCATAGATGCTGATGCTGGCGAGGACTGGTTGCTTGGTGACGACATTTCGCTGGATGACATCGTATGGTTCGGAGCCGTGGACAGCGTGGCAGACATGGCTACCGAGTGTGGTGCCGGCAAGAGCGCACCGATGTCACAGCTGCAGGTGCTCGTGGATGCTGCACGCCGTCAGGGGCGCACCATACACTTCCTGCCGCCATATCGTCACGACTGGATGATACAGCTCATGGACTTGACTGGCATACATCCGCGTGACCAGAAAGCCGCTGCAAGCCTTGCGCTCATTAACGCCGTGGTGGAGCAGCGTGCCCGCAAGAGTGCCGGCGAAGTCGCTGAGATAGAGCGTGCCATGGATATAGGCTATGAGATGCACACCACAGCCATGCGCATGTGCCGTCCAGGGGTGACTGAGCAGGAGATTGCGGGCCGGTTGGCCGGCATAGCACAGAGCCGCGGATGCATCACCAGCTTCCAGACCATACTCTCCATGCATGGTGAGATACAGCATGGCTACCCATCGTCGCGCCCATTAGAGGCCGGCAGACTGATGCTCTGCGACTGTGGTGCTGAGACCAACGAGAACTACTGCTCGGACAACACACGCGTCACACCTATCAGTGGACGCTTCACACAGAAGCAGCGCGACATTTACCAGGCTGTGGCGGATGCCCACGACAGAGTCGTGGAGATGGCCGCACCCGGCGTGAAATGGTGGGACTGCCACTTCGCTGCGGCACGTGTCATCACAGAGCGTCTAAAGGACATCGGCCTGATGTGCGGCAACACCGATGATGCCCTGGCTGCAGGAGCACACGCGATGTTCTTCGTGCATGGCTTAGGGCACATGATGGGCATGGATGTACACGACATGGAGGGCCTGGGACAGGTATATGTGGGCTTCGACGACGAGGTGCGTCCGCGTCTGGACCAATTTGGCACCAATTTCCTCCGTTGCGGCAGACGCATGCAGGAGGGTTTCGTGATGACTGACGAACCAGGTATATATTTCATCCCAGCCCTGATTGACGATTGGCGTGCCAGGGGACACAACAAGGAGTTCATCAACTTCGACCGCGTGGAAGAATATCGCGACTTCGGAGGCATACGCCTTGAAGACGACTTGCTGATCACTGCCGACGGTTGCCGTTACCTTGGAGAGAAGCGTATACCTCTGCAGCCCGATGAGGTGGAAGCATTTGTCAACGCATGAGTACAACAGACAACAAATTCAACATAATAATATCAAAATGAAAAAAATCGTGTTTTTGGCATTGGCCGCACTGGTTGCCATGCCGTCCTTCGCTGCCAAGAAGGACAAGAAAGAGAAGAAAGAAGAAGGTTACATCTTCACAACGGTGAAAGAGTTGCCTATCACCTCAGTCAAAGACCAAAGTCGCAGTGGTACATGCTGGGCATTCAGCGCATTGGGCTTCTTCGAGGCTGAGTTGCTGCGCATGGGTAAGGGTGAGCAGGATCTGTGCGAGATGTTTGTAGTACACAAGACAATGGAAGACCGCGCCGACGCTGCTGTACGCACTCACGGAGATGTGAGCTATGCACAGGGCGGTTCGTTCTATGATGTGGTATACTGCCTTGAGAACTATGGCATCGTGCCGCAGAAAGCCATGCCCGAACCTGGTTCACTATATGGTGAGAAGAGCATCAACCACAACGAGGTTGATGCTGTGGCAACAGCTTTTGTCAAGGCTATTGCCGAGGGTAAGCAGAAAAAGATTTCACCTGCGTGGAAGACGGCTTTTAGTGGTATCTATGATGCTTATCTGGGCAAGTGCCCAGAGACATTCACCCTCGAAGGTAAGGAATATACGCCGAAGAGCTATGCCGAGAGCCTCGGCCTCAACGATATGAGCCAGTATGTAAGCCTCACCAGCTATACTCACAAACCGTTCTACAAGCCTTTTGTTCTGGAGATTCAGGACAACTGGCGCTGGGCACAGAGCTACAACCTGCCTCTGGACGAGTTTATGGAGGTCTTTGACTACGCCATACAAAATGGTTACCCCATAGCATGGGGTTCGGATGTCAGCGAGACAGGCTTTACCCGCCAGGGCATTGCCGTGATGCCTGACACTGAGGGGGCAGCAGATCTCACTGGAAGCGACCGCGACCATTGGTTGGGCATGTCGCCTACAGAGCGCAGCAATGAGGCTCTGACCAAGCCTTCGCCCGAGAAGGTCATCACACAAGAGATGCGTCAGGCTGGTTATGACAGCTGGGAGACCACCGACGACCACGGCATGCTCATCTACGGCATTGCCAAGGACCAGACGGGTAAAGAGTATTATATGGTCAAGAATTCATGGGGTGAGTACGGCAAGTATAAGGGAATTTGGTATGCCAGCAAAGCATTTGTTGCTTACAAGACCATGAACATCCTCGTGAACAAGGATGGCGTGCCTGCAGCACTGCGACAGAAACTGGGTATTTAATTTTTGCAGTGCTAAATGAAATACAAGTGGAATTACGCGGCCCCTACGCCAGAGCGGGCCGCGGCAGCAGCTGAACTGGCACACGAGGTGAACGTTCACCCCGCGATAGGCCGGTTGTTGCTCGACCGCGGACTTGCCACGCCACAGGAGGTGAAGCGTTTCTTCCGTCCTCAACTCAGCGAACTGCTTGACCCATTCCTCTTCAGAGACATGCAGGTCGCCGTGGCCAGGCTGAATCAAGCTCTTGGCCGCAAGGAGCGCATCCTTGTCTATGGCGACTACGATGTCGACGGTTGCACTGCCGTGGCATTGGTATATAGATTCTTGCAGCAATTCACATCCAATATCGACTATTATGTTCCCGACCGCTATGAGGAGGGATATGGTGTCAGCCACAAGGGAGTAGACTATGCCCATGAGACGGGCGTAGGTCTCATCATTGTGCTCGACTGTGGCATCAAGGCCAATGAAGAAATTGCATACGCCAAGAGCCTTGGTATCGATTTCATCATCTGCGACCACCATGTGCCGGGCGACGAACTGCCGCCAGCTATAGCCATTCTCAACGCTAAACGTCACGATGCCACCTACCCGTACGAACATCTGTCAGGTTGCGGCGTTGGCTTCAAGCTGATGCAGGCATTTGCCATCAACAATGGCATACCGCTTTCGCAGCTGACTCCGCTGTTGGACTTGTGTGCAATAAGTATCGCATCAGACATTGTGCCAGTGCTGGGAGAGAATCGTGTTTTGGCATATCATGGCCTAAAGCAAATCAACATCAACCCCAGCGTGGGCATCAAGGCCATAATAGAGATATGTGGTATCACTGAGCGAGAGCTGACGATGAGCGACATCATCTTCAAGATAGGTCCTCGCATCAATGCCTCAGGCCGCATGCAGAACGGCCGCGAGGCCGTGGCACTGATGGTTGAGCGCGACCCGCGCAAGGCACATCGCATGGCCCTGCAGATTAACGCCTACAACGACCAGCGCAAGGACTTGGACAAGGAGATGACGCAGGAAGCCAACCGCATCGTGGAACGACTTGATCACTCTCATGAGAAGCGTTCCATCGTCATCTACAACGAGGAATGGCATAAGGGCGTGATAGGTATTGTCGCCTCACGACTGACGGAGATATATACCCGTCCGTCGGTTGTCTTGACACGTACAGGAGATATGGCTACGGGCTCGGCACGCAGCGTGGCGGGTTTCGATGTCTACAAGGCCATAGAGAGTTGCAGCGACCTGTTGGAGAACTTCGGTGGTCACACATACGCTGCCGGCTTGTCAATGCGGGTTGACAATGTGAAGGAATTCAAAAGACGCTTTGAGGCCTATGTGGATGCCAACATCGAGGAGGAACAGATACAGTCGGAACTCAATATCGATGCATTCCTTGATTTCAAGGACATCTCACATCGCTTTGCCACGGACCTCAAGAAGCTTGCACCATTTGGTCCCGACAATCCCAAGCCGCTGTTCTGCACGCGCCACGTCTTCGACTATGGTACGAGCAAAGTAGTCGGCCACAATCAGGAGCATATCAAGCTGGAGTTGGTGGACAACAAGAGTTCAAGCGTCGTCAGCGGTATAGCCTTCGGCCAGAGTTCACAGGTGAGGTACATAAAGACGAAGCATCCGTTTGACATCGTCTACACCGTTGAAGACAACACCCACAAGCGCGGCGAGGTGCAGTTGCAGATAGAAGACATCCGCCCGACTGAGCAATGAAGTTCCGTTCCATCCTCCAACAATACTGGGGCTATGATGACTTTCGCGGCATACAGCGTGACATCATAGAGAGCATCGCCCAAGGTCGTGACACCTTGGGCTTGATGCCCACTGGTGGTGGCAAGAGTATCACCTTTCAGGTGCCGGCTCTTGCAATGGTTGGAGTGTGTCTGGTCATCTCACCTCTCATCTCGTTGATGAAGGATCAGGTGGCCAACCTGCGTCGCCGAGGCATACGTGCCTTGGCCGTGTACACCGGCATGGATGCCGAGGAGATTCGCATCACTTTGGACAATGCCGTGTATGGTAACTTCAAGTTCCTTTATGTCTCACCAGAGCGCTTGGGCTCAGAACTATTTCAGTCCAAACTCAGGCAGATGCATGTGAGCTTCATCACAGTGGATGAGGCCCACTGCATTTCCCAATGGGGCTACGACTTCCGTCCGGCCTACACGCAGATTGCCCAGGTGCGCGAGATTGTCCCGCATGCACCTGTTCTGGCTCTCACCGCTACGGCCACGCCTGAGGTTGTGGCAGACATACAGCGCCAACTGCACTTCCGCAAGGAAAATGTATGCCAGATGAGTTTCGCGCGCGCGAACCTTATATATATTGTCCGCCACACAGAAGATGCTGTTGAGAACGAGGTGCTGGAACTGTTGCATCTCATCCCCGGCCCAGCTATTATTTACACCCGCAGCCGGCGCAAGACCGAGGAGCTGTCTGCTTGGCTACAGACTGAGGGCTATGCCGCAACCTACTACCACGCCGGCCTCTCCGACATGGAGAAGAACCGACGCCAAGAGGCGTTCCAGTCCAGCGAATTGCAGATTGTTGTTGCCACCAATGCCTTTGGCATGGGCATTGACAAGGCAGATGTGCGACTTGTCCTGCACGTGGACATACCCGATTCGCCGGAGGCATACTTCCAGGAAGCCGGACGTGCAGGCCGTGACGGTGCGAAGGCTTATGCCGTACTGCTGTGCAATAACCGTTCAGCTGGCTTGCTGCACAGGCACATCGACGAGGCCTATCCGCCGTTGGAATACATACGTCAGGTTTATGAGAACCTATGTTGCTTCCTTGAGATAGGTATCGGCGAGGGCGGACAAGTCACTAAGGAGTTTGACCTCAATCAGTTTTGCATCAACTTCCGCCACTATGCCACGCGTGCATATAATGCCATTATTCTTTTGTCGCGGGCAGGTTTCATCGAATGGATTGATGCTGAAGATAGCCAGAGTCGCGTGATGTTCCTCGTTGAACGCGACCAGCTTTACAACATGCCCCTATCCCGCGACGAAGACCGACTAGTGTATTTCCTGTTGCGGACCTATACCGGGCTGTTCAGCGAGTATGCATATCTCGACGAGAATCTGGCAGCTGAGCGCCTTGGCTTGCAGCCCCGGCAGATTAGCGAGTTGTTGATAGCACTCAGCCGCAGCCACATAATCAAGTATATCCCTAAGAAATACATTCCACGCATCTACTTCACCCAACGCCGGGTTGACATCGATGAGATTACTCTGCCGCCAAGTGTGTATGAGCAGCGCAGGCAACAGATGGAACGGCGTGTGGAGACGATGACGCAATATATAGAGACCGAAGACTGTCACAGTGTGTTCCTGCTGCGTTACTTCGGACAAGCCGATGCTGAGGCGTGCGGACAATGTGACAACTGCCTTGGCGACGACTTCTCTTTCCGTGCTGTCGACCCGCAACGAACCGTCAAATTGCATGAGCAGATTGTCGACATCCTTCGGCACAATGGCCCGACATATATTCCCGACATCCGTGTTGACGGAGCCTCGCCAAATGAGATTTCAGCAATGCTTCGGCAGATGCTCGACGATGAGGAGCTTCGCTACGAAGGCGACATGCCCACCGTGGCGCTGTGGACAGACTAAAACATTATCCAGCAACGATAAACAACACAACATACAAGAATGAAAGTACTCAAATTCGGTGGCTCCAGTGTGGGCTCCGTAGAAAGCATTTTGAATGTCAAACGCATCGTAGAGGCGCAGACCGAACCCGTGATAGTTGTCGTGTCGGCCCTCGGAGGCATCACCGATAAGCTCATCCGCACAAGTCAGTTGGCAGTGGCTGGCGACGTGGCATACCTCACGGCCTACGCCGAGATGGCACAACGGCATCACACGATGATAGATGCTGTTATTCCTGCCAGTGCCGAACGCGACGCTCTGGTTCGGGTGGTAGACAGCCTGCTCGAAGAACTGCGTTCCATATATCAGGGCGTGTATCTCATCCGCGACCTCTCGCCCAAGACCCAGGCTGCCATCGTGAGCTATGGTGAACGTCTGAGCAGCCGTATCGTTGCAACACTGATCCATGGCGCACGGTGGTATGACAGCCGCGAGTTCATCAAGACCGAAGTCAAGGGCGGACGCTCGCTGCTGGCTTCAGAGATTACCAACCAGCTGGTGCGTCAGACGTGGCAGGAGATGCCACAGATATCTCTTGTTCCTGGGTTTATCTCCACTGATGCCGAAAGCGGTGAGGTGACCAACCTCGGACGTGGCGGTTCGGATTATACAGCAAGCATCATTGCCGCAGCCCTCTATGCCAGCGTTCTGGAGATATGGACTGATGTCGATGGCTTCATGACAGCTGACCCGCGTGTCATCAGTTCTGCGTACGTCATCCCAGAGCTGAGCTACATCGAGGCGATGGAGCTGTGCAACTTCGGTGCCAAGGTGGTGTATCCGCCTACAATATATCCCGTGTGTGTCAAGGAGATTCCCATCCTTATCAAGAACACATTCAACCCCGAAGCCCCAGGCACCATCATCAAGCGTGACATAGCCAACGACTCACGATCCATCAAGGGCATAAGTTCCATCAAGGGCACCACGCTCATCACCGTCTCTGGTCTGTCAATGGTTGGCGTGATAGGCGTGAACCGCCGCATCTTCAGTGTGCTGGCAGAGAACGGCATATCGGTCTTCATGGTCTCGCAGGCCTCATCGGAGAACAGCACTAGTATCGGCGTTCGTGACGAAGATGCCTCCGAAGCCTGCCGTGTGCTCAACGAAGAGTTTGCTAAGGAGATAGCTACAGGCGCCATGTTCCGCATGCAGGCTGAGGGCGGCCTTGCCACCGTTGCTGTTGTTGGCGAGAATATGAAGCACACCCCCGGCATTGCCGGTAAGTTGTTCGGCACGCTTGGACGCTCTGGTATCAGCGTTATAGCCTGCGCACAGGGCGCATCCGAGACCAACATATCTTTTGTTGTAGACTCGCAGTACCTGCGCAAGACGCTGAATGTCATACACGATGCTTTCTTCCTGTCGGAATATCAGGTTCTCAACCTATTCCTCTGCGGTGTTGGCACCGTGGGTGCCTCGCTCATAGAGCAGCTGGCCCAGCAGCAGGAGAAGCTGATGCGTGAGCAGGGCTTGAAGTTGAACGTTGTGGGTCTTGCCAGCAGCCATCGTGCGCTGTTCTCACGTGAGGGCATTGATCTCACACACTGGCGCGACGCACTTGATGCAGCTCCTGAGAGCGACACACAACGTCTGCATGACGAGGTCGTGGGCATGAACATCTTTAATTCTGTTTTTGTGGACTGCACCGCCTCGCCCGACGTGGCCTCGCTCTACCACGACTTCCTTGAACACAATATCAATGTGGTGGCAGCCAACAAGATAGCAGCCAGCTCGGACTATGCCAACTACCATGCGCTGAAGGCCACTGCACAGCGACGCGGCGTGAAGTTCCTCTTCGAGACCAACGTGGGTGCCGGCCTGCCCATCATACGCACCATCAATGACCTCATCCATAGCGGTGACAAGATTTTGCGTATTGAGGCAGTGCTCAGTGGAACCCTGAACTACATCTTCAACAAGCTGTCTGCCACAGTACCGTTCTCCGAGACAGTACGCATGGCACAGGCCGAAGGCTATTCTGAGCCCGATCCACGCATCGACCTCAGCGGCACGGATGTCATTCGCAAGCTGGTCATTCTGGCACGTGAAGCCGGGTATGAAGTTGAGCAGTCGGATGTTGAAGCAGACCTCTTCATCCCCGCATCTCTCTTCTGCGGTGATGTGGCCACCTTCTGGTCGGAGCTGCCCAATCTGGACGAGACTTTTGAGCAGCGTCGTCGCAGCGTCGAGGCCGCAGGCTGCAGGATGCGCTTTGTGGCCCGATACGAGGACGGTCATGCCAGCGTAGGACTGGCAGAGATACCCGAGAGCCATCCATTCTATCGTCTGGAGGGCTCCAACAACATCGTCATGCTCACCACCGAACGCTACCGCGAGTATCCGATGCTCATTCAGGGCTATGGTGCTGGTGCCAGCGTGACAGCTGCAGGTGTGTTCGCGGATATCATGTCAATAGCTAATATATAAAAAGGCCATTGTAATGATAAATAACACAGAGAATACTAAGCAAGCCTCCCTGTCCACGGAAGAGGGGAGGGGAGTGATGCCTCATCTGATTATTTTAGGGGACGGTATGGCCGACTGGCACGTACCGTCGCTCGGCGGCAAGACCTTGCTGCAGTACGCCGACACGCCAGCTATGGATTGGCTGGCATGTCATGGGCGATGCGGCATGTTGAAGACTGTGCCCGATGGCTTTCATCCTGGCTCTGAGGTGGCCAACAGTAGCATCCTCGGCTATGACCAACATCTGGTCTACGAGGGCCGTGGCCCTCTTGAGGCTGCCAGCATAGGCGTGGACCTGCAGCCTGGTGATCTTGCTTTACGCTGCAATCTTGTGTGCATTGAGGGGGATATTATCAAGAACCACTCTTGCGGCCGTTTAGAGACCGAAGAGGGCGACCAACTCATCCGTTTCCTGCAAGAGCACCTTGGCAACGAGCGCGTCCACTTCTACACTGGTGTGCAGTATCGTCATCTGCTCGTCATCCGCGGTGGTGACAAACGTATCAGCTGCACTCCGCCACACGATGTGCCGGGCCAGCCGTGGCGACAGTTTGAGATCACTGCCGATGTACCGGAGGCCGAACCCACAGCAGCCTTGCTGCGTGAACTCGTGCGTCGCTCCCAAGAGTTGTTGCCATCCCATCCGCTCAACAAGCAACGCGCTGCCGAGGGTCGTGACATGGCCAGCAGCATCTGGCCGTGGGGTGGGGGATACAGACCCCAGATGCAGACACTGCAACAGCGTTTCCCTGCAGTGGCACGTGGTGCTGTCATCACCGCCGTGGACCTCATCCGTGGCATCGGACGCTATGCCGGTTTGCGTGTCATCAACGTCGACGGGGCGACAGGGCTTTACGACACCAACTACGAGGGCAAGGCTCAGGCTGCCATTGATGCCCTGCGTAGCGGCGATGACTTCGTCTATCTGCATGTCGAAGCCAGTGACGAGGCAGGTCACGATGGCTCCATCCCACTCAAGCTGCAGACCATCACCGACCTTGACCATCGGCTGATACGTCCCATCATCGAGGCCTTGGGTAACGATGTTGCCATAGCTCTCCTGCCAGACCATCCCACGCCCTGCGAACACCGCACACACACTGCTGAGCCCATACCATTCTGCATATACTATCCAGGCATAGAGCCCGACAGTGTTCAGACTTTCGACGAAGATGCCTGTCGCGCGGGAGCATACGGCCAGCTTGCAGGCGATGAATTCATAAATTTATTTATGCAACAATAGAATCCCATGCTATACTACAGTACCAACCACAAAGCTTCACGCGCCACGCTGCGTGACGCCGTAGTACGCGGCCTTGCCGAAGACCGCGGCCTTTACATGCCAGAGGTCATCAAGCAACTGCCCTCATCCTTCTGGGACGAGATGGCCGGCCTCACTTTCCAGGAGACTGCATATCGTGTCGCCGATGCTTTCTTCGGCGAAGACGTCGAAGCCGATGCCTTGCGACGCATAGTCTACGACACATTGTCATTTGATGTTCCCGCCGTGGAAGTTGAACCTGGCATCTACGCTCTCGAACTATTCCATGGGCCAACACTTGCCTTCAAGGATGTGGGAGCACGCTTCATGGCTCGATTGCTGCAATACTTCATCAAGGATGGCAGCCATGTGTCTACTGCCATCTCCTCAGCCAGTTCTAATGACGATGTCAACGTGCTCGTGGCCACCAGTGGTGACACGGGTTCGGCTGTCGCAAACGGTTTCCTTGGCGTTGATGGCATACATGTCTATGTGCTCTATCCCAAGGGCAAGGTATCGGCCATTCAAGAATGCCAGTTCACCACTCTTGGCCGCAACATCACTGCCATCGAGGTCGATGGAGTGTTTGACGATTGTCAGGCACTTGTCAAGTCAGCCTTCATGGACAAGGATCTCAATGCCCACATGCGTCTGACATCGGCCAACAGCATCAATGTGGCTCGTTTCCTGCCACAGGCATTCTACTACTTCTGGGCCTATGCCCAGCTCCGCAAGGCCAGTGTGGTCAATGGTGTTCCCGCCGACAGCAATCTTGTCGTGTGCGTTCCTTCAGGCAACTTTGGCAACATCTGTTCCGCATTGTTTGGCCATGTCATGGGGCTGCCGGTGAAGCGTTTCATTGCCTCCAACAACGCCAACAGCGTCTTCTATGAGTACCTGCAGAGTGGAGACTATCGTCCGCGTCCGTCAGTCCAGACCATCGCCAACGCAATGGATGTCGGCGACCCCAGCAACTTCGCTCGCATCCTCGACCTCTATGGCCGTGAGGATGTGATGCCGCAGTTGGGCAAGCGCGGCTACACACAGCCACTCCCTTCGCTCAACGGATGGGTCGAGGGCAAGTCCTTCATCACCGGTGCGACCTACACCGACGAACAGATTGCCCAGACCATGCGCGAGTGCTATTCCCGCACAGGCTATGTCCTCGACCCGCATGGAGCATGTGGCTATCGTGCCCTGAAGGAGCAGTTGCAGCCTGGCGAGGTCGGTGTCTTCCTCGAGACGGCACATCCCGCCAAGTTCAAGGACACCGTAGACCGCATCCTCGGCATCGACCTGCCAATACCCGAGAAGCTGCAAGCCTTCATGCGCGGACAGAAACAGTCCGTGAGCATGAGCCGCGACTTTGCTGACTTCAAGGCATATCTGATGAATCAATAACCTAACTGACATAACAAGCCCTATGAACAAAATCCATCTCACAGGCATCGTGGCACTATGTATGGCCATGTTGATGCCAACCGCTGCCGATGCTCAGCGCATCGACTATCGCGTCATCCCATTGCCTACAAGCGTCAGTGTAGACACTACCAAGACTTTTGCCTTGACCGATGGCATGACCATTGCCTATGATTCTTCCAATCCCGCCATCTCGCGCAATGCACAGTTCCTGTGCGGCTGGGTGAAGGATGAGGCTGGCATCACATTGCGTCTGGCACCGACCGACAAGAAGGCCGCTGTACGCCTTGTCCTGCGCAAGGCTCCCGCCAAGAGCAGCAAGAAAGCCAAGGCTCTGGCTGACATGTCATCCCAGGAGCTGGCCTCCTATGACATCGCTGTGGACAAGACAGGCATCCTCATCACTGCCAACACTGACGAGGGCCTGTTCCGTGCTGCCCAGACGTTGCGCAAGAGCCTCGTCTCCACCAAAGCTTCAGGTGCAGGCAGTGCATCAGCCAGCATCCAGATGCCCTTTGTCACCATCCATGACCAGCCGCGCTTCGCCTATCGTGGTGTGATGCTCGACTGTGCCCGCCACTTCTTTGCCGTTGACGTCATCAAGCAGTATATCGACATGATGGCCCTGCACGGCTGCAACCAGCTGCACTGGCATCTCACCGAGGATCAGGGCTGGCGCTTCGAAGTCAAGTCTCTGCCTGAGCTGGCTAAGCGTGGCAGCATTCGCCAGCAGACAGTGCTCGGCCACAACACCGGCGTCTACGACGGTCAGCGCTATGGCGGCTACTACACTCAGGAGCAGTGCCGTGAGGTAGTGAACTATGCCGCTGAGCGCTACATCAACGTCATCCCTGAGATAGACCTTCCCGGTCACATGCTGGGGGCATTGCATGTCTACCCTCATCTGGGCTGCACTGGTGGACCATATCCTGTGTGGCCGCACTGGGGTGTCAGCCGCGATGTGCTCTGCGTCGGCAACCCTGAGACCATGACCTTCCTCAAGACCGTTGTTGGTGAGTTGTGCGATGTCTTCCCCTCGAAGTACATCCACATCGGCGGCGACGAATGTCCTCGCGACCGCTGGAAACAGTGTCCCAAATGCCAGGCCAAAGCTAAGGAACTGGGCTTGACCGATGATGGAAAACATAGTGTGGAAAGCCAGCTGCAGACATGGGTCAACCACGAGATGGAAGCCTTCCTGCGCCAGCGCGGACGTGACATGATTGGTTGGGACGAGGTGCTCGAGGGTGGCCTCACCGATGGTGGCATTGTGATGTCGTGGCGCGGCATCAAGGGCGGCATAGAAGCAGCCAAGCAGCACCACCGCGTCATCATGTCGCCCAACTCATATTGCTACATCGATTACTACCAGCTGAAGGATCACAATCGCCAGCCTGATGCCATCGGCGGCTATCTGCCAGTGTCAAAGGTCTACTCCTTCGAGCCGCTGGTGCCTGATGACCTCAGCGAGGAAGAGCAGCAGTACATCCTTGGTCCCCAAGTCAACCTCTGGACAGAGTATGTAGCCTATCCCAATCATGTCTTCTTCATGCTGCTGCCGCGTCTGGACGCCATCAGCGAGGTGCAGTGGTGCCAGTCGTCACAGAAGGATTTTGAGGACTTCAAGATGCGCCTGCCGCGCATGAAGCAGCTCTATGACCGCTTAGGCATCACCTACTGTCGCGACATAGAATAATCATTGTTTATCCCTACGTCTTGAAAGATACGATAACATATCAGCTTAAGGATCTCACTATTGGCTATCGCTCGCGTCGCCGCGTTCACGTTGTGGCACGCGAGCTCAATGCCACACTCCACTCCGGTCGCTTAGTGTGTCTGCTGGGACCTAACGGTGCAGGTAAGAGCACACTGCTGCGTACGCTGTCAGGTGCTCAGCCGCCATTGGACGGCGAGGTCAGCATCAGCGGGCAACGGCTGTCGCAGTTCACGCCCAAACAGATAGCCACTCGAGTCAGCATTGTCCTGACCGAGAGACCCAATGTGACGCACATGCGTGTTCATGAACTGGTGGCCCTCGGCCGCAACCCCTATACGGACTTCTGGGGACGTATGAGTGCCGACGACAAGGAGGCCGTGGCACAGGCCATCACGTTGGTGGGCATCACACCTTTGGCCCAGCGCAAGCTAAATACGTTGAGCGACGGCGAACGCCAAAAGGTGATGATAGCCAAGGCGCTGGCACAGCAGACGCCGATAATCCTTCTTGACGAGCCAACGGCATTCCTTGATTTCCCGTCAAAAGTGGAGATGATGCTACTGCTTGCGCGCCTGGCCCATGAGATGGACAAGACAATATTCCTCTCAACCCACGACCTGGACCTGGCCCTGCAGACCGCCGACGAGTTGTGGCTGCTCGGCAAAGACGCCATACAGCAGCCGGCACTCATCACCGGCAGCCCTAACGAGCTGGCCCAGCGCGGCACGTTGGCAACTTTCTTTAGCGGCAAGGGCGTAGCCTTTGATGCCGACAGACTGTCGTTCCGCGTCAGTCGAGATGAAATACCTCGCGCAGAGGTATAGTGACAGGGCTGTTGTCGGGATTGGTCTGCATGATGTCCTTCATGTAAGCCCACCAACGTTGTGTAATCTCGTCAGCACCCATGTCCTGTGAGCTCTGCTCACCGGCTATTTCCTGATAGCCGAACAGTATATTTGTTTCCTTATCCCAGTAGATGCTGTAGTTTCCCACTCCGGCATCCTTGATTTGTTGTTTCAACTCCGGCCATAGTTGGGCATGGCGGCGTTGATACTCCTCCTCGTATCCTGGCTTAAGAAACATTTTGAAAGCGAATCTTCTCATTGTTATACTTTTTATTATATGATTACTCGAAAAAAAGTGTCTTAGCGGTTCTTTTATACTTTTGTGAAGCTCATTGTGTAAAATTGGCCCGCAAAACAAATGTTGTTGAATTTGAATCCCTTACCTTTGCAGCGCAAGGTGGGTAACTATCCATCTATGCACAAGAACGTATAACCCTCTTAGCAAACTTCGTATGACAGGAAAAATTGACTTGTTGGAATTCATGCAGAAGAACTTCCGCCGTGATCTGTCCATGTCCGAGTTCGCCTTGGCTTCTGGCAGAAGTCTTTCGACTTTCAAGCGTGATTTCCGCAAAATCAGCGACCTCTCTCCCGAGCGTTGGCTTACGGACTATCGTCTGCGTGCTGCCTATGACCTACTTCGTCGCGGTCGTCGTGTCTCCGATGCTTGCTTTGATGTGGGATTCAAGAATGTTTCACACTTCTCGGCAACCTTCAAGCGCAAGTTCGGCGTGACACCAGGAGAGGTTAGGAGACAAGGCATCGGCCAATCGTAGACATAACCACATGTAACTACAAACGAATCAACGCCCATTCCCACGCGGGAATGGGCGTTGATATGTGAATGTGGCACTGCTTGTGGTCATGTCTGACAATCAGTATGACATAACAGGTTCCAGCTCCTTGGCCTGAGCCACCATCTTGATAACCTCTTTCAGGCTGGGCACGCGACCCACAAGATGGCGTGCGGCGTTGACTTCCTCCAACTTAGGCTGCAGGTTTTCGGGAACTCGATGACGGAATTCCTTGACAGTGTCCACGCCTGCCACTTCCAGCAGTTCGGCAAACTGTGGTCCAACGCCCTTGATACGGAAGAGGTCGGCATGATTGGTCCAGCGCAGAATCAGTGCTTCGCTGATGCCTGTCTGCTCGGCCAACTGAGCGCGACCCTTGGGAGTAGCACAACGATCGAGCAAATCCGAAACCTTGATGATGCCAGCGGCTGTTAATTTCTGAGCATAGACCTCGCCTACGCCCTCGATGTCGATGATTTTGTAAGCCATAGTATTCGTTTTAATGGTAAATGATGAATGTGAAAATGCTAATATCGTTGCAAAATTACGTTTTTATTTCGTTATGCAAACACAAAATGTCCTTTTTTTTGCTGGCTCAGTCATTTTTCACATTTTTTTTCATCGTCAACAGACTGTTGCACCCCGTTGCCGAGGTGCCGAAAACGTGTTCAAATGCCTGTTTTTGCAACATCCGCACGTTAGCATTAAAACATCCACAAGTTGGCATGAAAACATCCGGATGTTAGCGGGAAATGATCCTGGAACTTTTCCGTGAAAGCCCCGGATGTTTTAGTGCAAACCTCCTGGATTATCAACCGCTAACCCCCGGGCCTTTTACCGCTTTTTTGAGGTGCCATTTTTTCATCGACCACGAATCATGCGTAGCACCTTGTGAAACAGTGGCTTACGTGCTGGGGGCGGCATCTTGTCGTTCAGCTGTCGTTCAATGCAAATTTGGAGTTACAAGTTTTTCTACTATGGGCGGTTGAGGAATGTCAGCGTGGCTTGTTCTCGCAGCATGCGTGTGTCGCTATTGCTTTTTGTCATGTAATCACAGCTGTTTTATAACTTTCTGGCAATTTATTTGAAGAAATGGGAAATGGTTGCTAATTTTGCCCCGAATAATGCAGCATGAAGCATATCGGTTATTATATATATGTGTTGTTGCTGACGCTCGCATTGTCGTTTGCGGCATCCTGCACCGGCGGCAGTCGTGACGGCTTCAGCGTCACGGGTACGGCAGCTGGCTGCGACGACGGCGATACGGTGTTTCTTTGCCAGGTGCTCGGCTCTTTTGACATGGTACCTCGCGACACCGCCGTGATTCGTCACGGACACTTCAGTTTTAGCGGTGAGGCCGACGGTGCCGACATTTGTCTTCTGGTGCCAGTTCATGCGGGCCATGTTACGACGATGGCTGATTTTGTGCTTGAGAACGCCGATATCCATGCCACATTGACAGAGGGCGGCAATAGTTTCGAGGGTAGCGCCAGTGACCAATTGTATCGCGAGTTCATGGCTGGCTCTACGCTATTCGGCCGTAAGATGACGCAGTTGCGACATACACTGGACGACACGACTGCCACAATTGAACTGCGCGCAGCAGCACGGCTTGCGCTGGACTCGCTGCGCAACCTCCAGACCGACTTCCAACGACATTTCATCATCGACCATGTGCCATCGGCAGCCAGCGACATGCTCTTTGCCTACTATGGCACAGCCTTCAGCGAGGAACAGCAAGACCAGATACTGGCGCTCTTTGCTGCCCAGCAGCCAGAGATGCCGCACTTCAAGGCTATCATGGACGAACGCATCAGACACGAGGCCGTATCAGACCTGGGTTTCATAGACTTTGAGATGCAGGATGCCAGCGGCGCAATGCGGCATCTGAGCGACTATGTGGGCCACGGCCACTATGTGCTCGTGGACTTCTGGGCCAGCTGGTGCGGGCCATGTCGTGCCGAGATGCCTAATGTGGTGGATGCCTACAACCGCTTCCACAGCAAAGGACTTGACATCGTGGGCGTGTCACTGGACAACGACCGCGGGGCGTGGTTGCATGCTGTCAGACAGATGGGCATGAGCTGGCCGCAGCTGAGTGACCTCCAGGGCTGGGAGAGCCGTGGCGCACAGCTATATGGCGTTAAGGCCATACCTGCCAACTACCTCTTCGACGGCCAGGGCAATGTCGTGGCCCAGAACCTGTTAGGCGACAAACTCATGGAGTGTCTCGAACAATCATTAAAGGAATAATCCAGATCGCGGCTACGCCGCAGTTTAATGTTTAAAGTTTACAGTTTTAAAAATCTACAAGTTATAGTAAATCATAAAAATATTCAACGATGAGCAGACAACTGAAGAAAGTGCTGGTGCTCGGTTCCGGCGCACTGAAGATTGGACAGGCAGGTGAGTTCGACTACTCGGGCTCACAGGCTCTGAAGGCATTGCGTCAGGAAGGCATAGAGAGCATCCTGGTGAACCCCAACATTGCCACAATTCAGACCTCCGAAGGCATTGCCGACAGAGTGTATTTCCAGCCTGTGACACCATACTTCGTCACGGAGATCATCAAGAAGGAGCGCCCTGACGGCATCCTGCTTGCCTTTGGCGGACAGACAGCGCTCAACTGTGGCACGGAGCTGTATCTCAACGGTACGCTGCGCGAATACAATGTTGAGGTGCTGGGAACCAGTGTGGAAGCCATCATGAACACCGAGGACCGCGACCTCTTCGTTCGTAAGTTGAATGAAGTCAGCCTCAAGGTGCCGGTAAGCCACGCAGTGGAGAGCATGGACGATGCTCTGAAGGCTGCGCATGAGATTGGCTTCCCGGTGATGATACGCTCGGCCTACGCTCTTGGCGGCCTGGGCAGCGGTATCTGCCCCGACGAGGAACGCTTCATTGAGTTGGCCGAGAGCGCCTTCACCTTTGCTCCGCAGATTCTTGTCGAGGAGAGCCTCAAGGGATGGAAGGAAATCGAATTTGAATGCATCCGTGACGCCAATGACCGCTGCTTCACCGTGGCTTCGATGGAGAACTTCGACCCGCTTGGCATACACACCGGCGAGAGCATCGTGGTGGCACCCACATGTTCGCTCACCGAGGAGCAGGTTGCTATGCTGCAGGACATCACCATCCGTTGTGTCAAGCATCTGGGCATCGTTGGCGAGTGCAACATCCAGTTCGCCTTCAACGCCGTGACCAATGACTATCGTATCATTGAGATCAATGCACGCCTCTCGCGCTCCAGCGCGCTGGCATCCAAGGCCACTGGCTATCCGCTGGCGTTCGTTGCCGCAAAGATTGCTTTGGGCTACACACTCGACCAGATAGGAGAGATGGGCACTACCAACTCCGCATACGTGGCACCCTCGTTGGATTACATGATTTGCAAGATACCGCGCTGGGACCTCACCAAGTTTGCGGGCGTCAGCCGACAGATAGGTTCGAGCATGAAGAGCGTGGGCGAAATCATGAGTATCGGACGCAGCTTCGAGGAGATGCTGCAGAAGGGCTTGCGTATGATAGGGCAGGGCATGCACGGTTTCGTGGGCAACGACCATGTGCGTTTCGACGACCTCGACGATGCTCTGGAGAACCCCACCGACTTGCGTATCTTTGCCATAGCACAGGCGCTGGAGGCTGGCTACAGCGTGGAGCGCATCGAACAGCTGACAAAGATTGACCCGTGGTTCATCACACGCATGAAGCACATCGTGGACCTCAAGCATCAGTTAGAGAGCTACGACAGCCTTGACGAGCTGCCCGACGACTTCCTGCTCGAAGTGAAGCAGGCCGGCTTCAGCGACTTCCAGATAGCACGTTTCGTGCTCAAGCCCGCTGCAGGCAACCTCGAGAAGGAAAACCTCATGGTGCGCCGTCATCGTCAGCAGCGTGGCATCAAGCCCAGCGTGAAGCGCATACCCACCGTGGCCAGCGAGCATCCAGAACTCACCAACTATCTGTATTTCACATACACACACGTTCCCGCCTTCCAAGATGCTTTCACCGTAGGCAGTTCTGCCGAAGAGAAGTACGAGGCCACACACGACATCACCTACTACCCCAACGAGAAGTCGGTTGTCGTCCTTGGCTCAGGTGCTTATCGCATCGGTTCGAGCGTGGAGTTTGACTGGTGCTCGGTCAATGCCATCAACACGGCACGCAAGCTGGGCTACA
Source organism: uncultured Bacteroidaceae bacterium (assembly GCA_905233465.1). Classification (GTDB taxonomy): domain Bacteria; phylum Bacteroidota; class Bacteroidia; order Bacteroidales; family Bacteroidaceae; genus Physcousia. Next base: position 28,310 of record CAJOEI010000012.1, read on the forward strand.
AGTCGATAATGATCAATTATAACCCTGAGACCGTCAGCACCGACTACGACATGTGCGACCGCCTCTACTTCGATGAGCTAACACTGGAGCGTGTGCTCGACGTGCTCGATCTGGAGCAGCCGCGAGGCGTGATTGTCAGTGTGGGTGGACAGATACCCAACAACCTGGCTATGAAGCTGCATCGTCAGGGTGTGCCTGTGCTGGGCACCTCGCCCGTGGACATCGACCGCGCCGAAAACCGCGACAAGTTCTCGGCCATGCTCGACAAACTGGGTGTGGACCAGCCCGCATGGCGTGCGCTGACAAGTCTTGACGACATCAAGGAGTTCACACGTGAGGTGGGCTACCCGGTGTTGGTGCGTCCCAGCTACGTGCTCTCCGGTGCCGCCATGAACGTCTGCTACGACGACGATGAGTTGGAACGCTTCCTCAAGATGGCCACGGAGGTGTCGAAGGAGTTCCCTGTCGTGGTGTCACAGTTCATGCAGGAGACCAAGGAAATAGAGTTCGATGCCGTGGCTGACAAGGGCGAGATAGTGGAATACGCCATCTCGGAGCACATCGAATATGCTGGTGTGCACTCAGGCGATGCCACGATGGTCTTCCCCGCGCAGAATGTCTACTTCAGCACCATACGCCAGATGAAGAAGATTGCGCGCAAGATAGCTACTGAACTGAACATCAGTGGACCGTTCAACATCCAGTTCCTGGCCAAGAACCGCGAGGTGAAGGTCATAGAGTGCAACCTGCGAGCATCACGTTCGTTCCCCTTCGTCAGCAAGATACTGAAGCGCAACTTCATCGAGACGGCTACACGCATTATGCTTGATGCACCATATCAGCGCGCCGAGAAGAGCGAGTTTGACATCGACCGCATCGGCGTAAAGGCCAGCCAGTTCTCATTCGCACGACTGCAGAATGCCGACCCCGTACTTGGAGTGGACATGAGTTCAACTGGCGAGGTTGGCTGCTTGGGCGATGACATGCATGAGGCATTGCTCAACGCCCTCATCGCTACAGGCTATCGTCTGCCGCAGAAAGGTGTGCTCATCAGCTCGGGTGGCATCAAGGGCAAGCTCGACCTGCTGGAGCCCGCACGCCAGTTGGTGCGCAAGGGTCTGGATGTATATGCCACGGCAGGCACAGCAGCATTCCTCAACGAGAATGGCGTCTTCGCTCGTGCAGTGAGTTGGCCTGACGAGGAGGACGAGAACAATGTGCTCACACTCATCGCACAGCACCGCTTCGACCTCATCGTCAACGTGCCCAAGAACCGCACCAAGCGCGAGCTCACCAACGGCTACCGCATACGCCGTGCTGCCATTGACCACAATATCCCATTGCTCACCAACACCCGACTGGCAAAGGCCTTCATCGAAGCCTTTACCACGCTGAGCCTCAACGATATTAAGATCAAGTCGTGGCAAGAGTATAATAACTAAAGTTGAAAGTTGAAAGGTTGAAGCGCATCCTCTTTGTCTGTCACGGCAATATATGTCGCAGCCCGATGGCCGAGTTCGTGATGAAGCACTTGGTGCACGAGTGCGGTCGCGAGGCTGAGTACGACATTGCTTCGGCAGCCACCTCCACCGAGGAACTGGGCAACGACGTCTATCCTCCAGCCCGCCGTGTGCTTGCGGCGCACGGTGTGGCCTGCAGCGGCCACAGTGCACGCCAGTTGCGGCGCAGCGACTACGAACGCTATGACATGCTCATAGGCATGGATGAGTGGAACATCCGCAACATGCTACGCATCTGCGGTGGTGACCCCGAGGATAAGATTCACAAGCTGTTAGATATTGCCGGACGTGGCGGCGACGTTGCCGATCCTTGGTACACGGGTGATTTCGACGCTACCTGGAGAGACGTTCTCGAAGGATGCACAGCGCTGCTAAACATAAACACATTATAAAACATTTTCATTTCCCTACAGATGATCTGGAACCCCAACAAAGAGTGTATGAGCCGCGACGAGAGAAGCGCGCTCCAAGGCAAGCGACTTCACAAGATTGTGGAGTATGTCTACCACAATGTGCCATTCTATCGCCACAAGCTTCAGGAACTGGATATTCGTCCTGACGACATTCAGACCATAGAAGACATAAACAAGTTGCCCTTCACCACCAAGAAAGACCTGCGCGACAACTATCCCTTTGGCTTGCAGGCTGCACCACAGAGCGAGATCATACGCATCCACGCCAGCAGCGGCACCACCGGCAACCCAACCATTGTGGGGTATACGCGCAAGGACATCGGTGTGTGGAGCGAGTGCATGGCGCGCTGTCTGACTGCATACGGAGTGACACGCGACGACATCTTCTCTGTGGCCTACGGCTACGGCCTCTTCACTGGCGGACTGGGAGCGCATTATGGCGTCGAGCACATCGGTGCATCTGTGATACCTGCAGGTACGGGCAACACCGAAAAGCATCTGAAACTTATCCGCGACCTGGGCATCACGGGCTTGGCATGTACGCCGAGCTATGCTCTCTATTTGGCCGAGACAATGGACAAGATGGGCATACGCAAGGAGGATATACGCCTGCGCGTGGGAGCCTTCGGTGCTGAGCCTTGGACCGAGAGTATGCGTCAGGAGATCGAGGAGCGTCTGGGTCTGAAAGGATACAATATCTATGGTCTCAGCGAGGTGATGGGACCCAGCGTGAGCTACGAATGCCAGATGCAGAATGGCTCACACATCTGCGAGGACCATTTCTACCCGGAAATCATCAATCCCGTTACACTCGAACCGCTGCCAGCAGGACAGACCGGTGAGCTGGTCTTCACCACGCTGACCAAGGAGGGCATGCCTGTGTTGCGCTACCGCACACGTGACCTGTGTATGCTCATGCCCGGCACGTGCGACTGCGGTCGCACCGAAGTGCGCATGGGCCGCATCCAGGGCCGCTCCGACGACATGCTTATCATTCGCGGTATCAACGTCTTCCCGTCGCAGGTGGAGAGTGTGGTGCTGTCGATGCCGGAGTTCGCACCGCATTACATGCTCATCGTGGACCGTGTGAACAATCTCGATACCCTACAAGTGCAAGTGGAGCTGCGTCAGGAGTTCTTCACCGGCACCTTCGACACCCCCGCCGCAGTGGATGCCGTCGAGAAGCGTCTGGCACAGAAGCTCAAGAGCGTGCTCAGCATTGCCGCCAAGGTACAGCTCAAGGCGCCAGGCACCATAGAACGCTCGCAAGGCAAGAGCACGCACGTCATCGATCGCCGCAAGCTGTGATGGTTTACTGTTTACAGTTTACCGTTTACAGTTTATTGTTTGCCATTTGCAAGGCAATGTATGCTTGCGAGAGCCGAATTTTGCAATAATAGACAAAAAAACGGTAAAAAGTTTTGTGGTATGTCATAAAAAGCATACCTTTGCACCCGCAAAAGCCCAATGAGGCTTGAATGGTGACTATAGTTCAGTTGGTTAGAGCGTCAGATTGTGGTTCTGAATGTCGTGGGTTCGAGTCCCACTAGTCACCCAGAAAGCTCCCTGTAAACATCGGTTTGCAGGGAGCTTTGTTTCAGGAGTTTTTTTTGCCTTAAAAGAAGTAAAAATGGTGCAACTTCTCGAATGTTCGGCAAAAATCCGTACCTTTGCATCGTCTTTTCAGACGAGTATATTGATATGAGATCATTCAGGTACATATATATAATTGGTATAATTGGTATAGTTACCGTGTTTGCTATTGTGGGCTGCACGGGGAATGGCGGTACGATGATTGTGGGACAGCAGACGGAGGGACTGGCAAAGATAGATCGTGATATCCACCAGTTTGATGGAAGGCGGAAGTACAACGAACTCGATGCGATAGAGCTGCAGCAGGAGGTAGACCGTCAGAAGGCCTACAAACGCCATGTATCTATTGTGGCAATTTTCATTGGCCTTATTGCCCTAACTGCTCTGTTTCTTGCATGGTACGCTGCCCGTCAGTGTCGCAAGACGCGGTTACAGAACCGTGTGCTGGCCCGGCAGATTAAAGACTCTTTTATCTATAAGGAGAAATACGAAGAACTTGCAAACTCATCACTTGTCCGCGAAGAAACTCTTTCCCCGGTTGAGAATAGTTCATTATCTCCAAGTCCACCTTTGGCCTCCCTCTCACCTGAAGAACTCTTCCATTATATCGAGCACGAGGTCAGCCGTCGCATGCTGTTCCTCAACCCTGCATTCGACCGTCAGATGATTATGGACGAGTTCCATCTCTCCAAGGAGCGTGTCGGCGCAGCTTTCTCGCAAGGTAGCAAGTACGACTCGTTGCCTCAGTTCATCAGCGACCTGCGTCTGGAATATGCGAGCAAGCTGCTCGTGACTACCGATCTCCCCATTGCTGAGATCACAGCCAAGGCTGGTTTCTCCAATGCCTCGGTCTTCAGCCGCTACTTCAGCCGCAAGTTCCAGATCTCGCCTACGCAGTACCGTCGCGCCAATAGTGAGCTGTCGTAATATTGAGCCGAAGAGCTTACTTCATACGCCCCCCCAAACGCTATCGTTTCGGGGTTTTTTGTTTAACCATTTGTCTAAAAAAGCTTGACCATTTGTCTTTTTGATGTTTAATTGTACGTGCGTGCGAATCAGTACCTTTGCAGCTAAATTGGATGTCCACCTGTCATGTCAACGACAAACCACGAAGATCAACGAATGGAAGAACAAGATCCACATCCTGAATCCCGATTCATGGATTTCATTTACCGTCATGAGCGATTGGCCGCCCTCTACGAATGGTTTGGTGAGAATTGGCTCATCATGGTCATCTACATGCTCGCTGTGGTCGTCATCATCTGCCTCATCAACCTTGTAGTGGTAGCGTGCAAAGACTGGTAAGCATAATTCACAATTCACAATTGACAATGCACAATTGACAATACAATGAGAAAGTTTTTCAACGTTTGGCTGATGGCCGCCTTGGTGCTCGCTCTCGGCATGAGTGTCACTTCCTGTAAGGACGACAAGAATGAGGGGGGCGAGCAGACGCCCGAAGAGGAGCAGGCGCAGGCATCCAAAGCCTTCAAGTTCTACAAGGTGGTGAGCCAGATGGCCGACCTCAGTGAGATGGACGATGCCACCTACGAGTCGCAGACCTTCGAACCCATCATCGGCGAGGAGTCGCAGAACGACCCGCTGACGCGCGTCGTGGCCACCAACAACATGGAGACGGCTGCCAGACGCTTCGCCGACATCGTCGGCCTGAGAATGGGTAGCACTTTCTCCGCTTCCACCACCTCCTATACATACGACGACCCCGATGTGGGCACGCTGACTTACACGAAGAGCACCGACGGCACGTCGTGGGCCACCGTGGATGTGGATATCAAGCAGGTGCCGCACCTGACGAAGATTGTCTATTGCACACCTGAGCAGATGGGCGAGAACGGCAAGTTCAGCGGCACAGCCTACTACCGCTTCGGCGATGTTGTCAGCCGCCGGTACGTGAGTAAGACAGGCCATGTCTGCACAGAGTACTGGATCTGCGTGCGTCCGTGCTTCGGTCCCGAGGGCAAGGGCGACAGCCACTGGATCAGCGTCGGTCAGTTGCCCGAGGACTATATGTTCCACCACAGCGGCAGCAACGGCACCGAGTACTGGGTGCCCACGAAGGTGTGCGAAAACGAAGAGCACATGCAGAACTTCGCCGAGATGCTGTACGCCATATTCCGTCCCAATGAGTGGCAGGAGAATCTGGAAGACTATGCCGCAGACGGCCTGAAGATGTTCCACGACTTCAAGGTGGATAGCATCCATCTGCACAACAAGTACTTCTGGAGACGTGTGCAACAGGGCTGGCGCGAGAACCGCATTGCCGAGGAAGCTTTCAACATGCGCAATATCGATAATTTGGAGCAATTCATCATGCGTCAGGGCGTGAACCTGCTGTACAGTGGTTACTCGTGGTTGACCTACTTCTCTTGGAACTGCGAGCTCTATACGGTGTGCTTCTCTTCGGGCCAGGAACCCGAAACAAAGAACTTCCATCAGGCTGAGTACGGCGTTTGGAAGAAGAACATGAAGAACATCCGCTTCGACTGCCACCGAATGGGTCAGAGTCGCGACGGCTACAAAGAGTACTTCGCTGCCGATGATGGCACGGATGACAACACCTACCGCTGGGTGGTTCGCTACGCCACGGGCAAACAGCTGATGCTGAGCGGCACGTTCAACAAATACGAGGGTCTCGTGGGTTGCACAGACGTGTGGAACTACAACAGGAAATACGGCCCCACATCGAATCTGAGCAACACGCCGCCCACGGCGACGCCGAGGGAATTCGTAGGACGCGGCTTCTACACCCTCGGCGACGTGGTGCGCGACGAGCGGGGCAACCGCTGGGTGTGCATGCAGTGCTCGCCCAACAACGTGCAAACCTACCCCGACTACCAGCACGCCTATTTCGTGAGCTTCGACAGGGGGGCCATCGGCGACAAGCTGCAGAACCTGCCGTCGAAGAACCTCGCCATGCAGATGATGTACAACATGGAGTCGTTCTTCCACAACTATCTGATGACAGCCACAGATGTCGAAAGGGCGAATACCATCATCGCGAAAAACATGTTAGATCACGCCAATGTGGAAATCAAGGAAATAGTGGCCGTGCGCGACACGCTTCACGCCTTCCCGAATAAACCCAATAACAAAGAGAGCGTGCTCATCGACTACGTGAACGCCCTCTACCACAACGCCAGTGGCCAGCCCTGTGTGTTGCGCCTCGTGTCTGACTACACGGCCTCGCAGCAAGACGGCACACGCGACATGTCGTGGCATTTCTACGACAGCTATACGACGAACCTCCAGACCGCACCGCGCACTATGTTGCTCAGCGACCTGGCCGACGCAAGTGTCATCAGCGCCTATAACAAGGATATCTGGGTGATGCGCCCATGGTGGGACGCTATCACAAAAACCTCGTACCCCTCGCCCGGTTACCGCACGACGACCGACAACGTGTCGGATCTGACGCGCTACATCTACCAGCTTGGCCGCGACTACCGTCAGGGCACCGCCCCCACGAATATGTACAACGAGCCCATAGTGACCTTTGCCGTGAAGCGTGTCAAAGACCTTGGTTCTCCAGCCTCGGCTTTCGAGGACGGCACGAAGTTCGTTCACGTGAGCTTAGGTTCGGAAGTTTCACCCGACAAGCTCGGCGAGATATGGCAATCGTATATCCATCATCATACTTACGAAACATCCCAGAACCAGCATTGGCTCAATGATCAGATCTACCACTGGGGGTTGAATAATCCTATTCAATAATTGACAATGGACAATTGACAATGGACAATTCACAATTCATAATTCACGATTAGATGAAAAAGTTTTTCAACATTTGGCTGATGGCCGCGCTGGCGTGCGGCCTCAGCCTCGGCGTCACCTCCTGTAAGGATGACAACAACGACAACGGCACGAGCGAGGAAGCGCAGCAGGCGCAGGCTTCAAAAGCCCTCAAGTTCTATGAAGTGGTGAGCCATCTGGCCGACCTCAGCGAGATGGATGATGCCACCTACGCGTCGCAGACCTTCGAGCCCATCATCGGCGAGGAGTCGCAGAACGACCCGCTGACCCGCATCGTGGCCACCAACACCATGGAGGCCGCCGCCGCGCGCTTCGCCGACATCATCGGCAAGTCCGAGGGAAGCGGTTTCTCCGCTTCCACCTCCTCCTACACCTACAGCGACCCCGACATCGGCACGCTGACCTACACGAAGAGCACCGACGGCTCGTCGTGGGCCACGGTGGATGTGGATATCAAGCAGGTGCCGCACCTGACGAAGATTGTCTATTGCACACCCGAGCAGATGGGCGAGAACGGCAAGTTCGAGGGTACGGCCTACTACCGCTTCGGCGACGTCATCAAGCGCAGCTATGTGAGCAAGAACCTGACGGAGGTGACAGAGTACTGGATCTGCGTTCGTCCGGCCTTCGGCCCCGAGGGCAAGGGCGACAGCCACTGGATCAGCGTTGGTATGCTTCCCGAGGACAATATGTTCCACCACAGCGGCAGCAACGGCACGGAGTACTATGTTCCGACGAAGGTGTGCACCGACACGGAGAACATGCAGAACTTCGCCGAGATGCTGTATGCCATGTTCAACCCCGAGGACTGGTGGGAAACGCTGACGACGCCCGGCACGACCAAGCCGAAGATCTTCAACGACTTCACGGTGGATAGCCTCCATCTGCACAACAAGTACTTCTGGAAGAACGTCTATGAGGGCTGGAAGGAGAAGGGCATCGCCGAGCTGGCCTTCAACATGAACAGCCTGGAGGATCTGAAGACTGCCGTCAACACCGAAGGCCTGAACCTGCTCTATAGCGGTTACTCGTGGTTGACCACCTTCTCCTGGTACTGCGAGCTCTATAACATCTGCTACACGAACGGCACGGGCAAGGAAGCGAACTTCCACAAGGTGAAGACGGAGGCGATCAAGAAGAACATGAAGGACCCACCGTGCAGTGGGACGCCGCCGGACTGGCCATTGCCTTTCAGGAGCTCTCGCAGGGGCGCAGCATCTACATGACCGGTGCTACGGGAAACCTCAATTTTGACAAGGACACCCACACAAAGATACTGAACACTACGTATATGCTTTGGGACATCGCCTACGAGTATCCCGAAGAATCCGAAATAGCCTACACCAGCGTCGAGCCTCTTCTCTTCCTGAGCACCGACGGAAGCAGCAGCGAGGCATCTACTACGGAGTTCTGGAAACTGGAGAAACAATGGACGCAGACGTTCGGGCACGACGTGGTGACACACACCTTGCCTGCACTCACCGATCGTTGGGCCGTAGTGATCAGTCCTTCAACCACTTGGAGCAACTACCGCCATCAGGCCGATGCCTTCGCCATCTATCAAAGCCTGCGATACTATGGCTACGATGATGATCACATTATACTCATCGTAGAGGATAATCTTGCCAACGACAGCCGCAACACCTTCCCGGGACAGATCTTTGTGGAGCGCGGCGACAACCCTGCACACGATGATCCGCTCATGAACTTCGATGTGCATCAGAATGCGGTTGTAGATTACCACTTCTCCGACCTTCAGCCCGACGATTTAGCTGACATCATGCTGGGTCGCCAGTCCGAACGTCTGCCACACGTCATTCATCCAACGGCTTCCAGCAACGTGTTCTTCTTCTGGAGCGGACATGGCGGCAGCCGCGAGGGCCCGCTCTGGGGCAACGAAGATGCCTACCAGTATTTCGGCACACAGCGTATCAAGGACATCGTTACACAGATGAACGAGCAGGATATGTACCGTCGCATGATGTTCGCCATCGAGACCTGCTATAGCGGCAAATGGGGTGATGCGCTCACGGGCTTGCCCGACGTTCTGGTACTCACAGCTGCCAGCCCCTACGAGACCTCGAAGGCCGATGTTCACGACCGCGACCTTGGCATCTATCTTTCCAACGCCTTTGCCCGCACGTTCCGACAGGTCATCAACCTGAATCCCACAGTCAGTATCTACGACCTCTATCGCGAACTGGCGCGCACCACTACTGGCTCACACGTCAGCGTCTATAACCAGCAGAACTACGGTTCTGTCTATGAAGAGACAGTTGGGGAGTATCTGGCAAAGAAAGAACGAGAAGCGTTAACCTCGATGGAAATACTACATGTCCACATGGTGGCCGCCATGTGGGCATGTGAGTATGTGAGGCTTTGGGCTGAGGGACTCAGTCAGTGGCTGTGGCGGTGTGCTGCTCACACCAGCGTCGGGCGTTGACAAAAGCTTCGAGCCACGGCGTGACTTCGTCTTTAGCGCGGTTGGCAGGATAGTAGGCACACTGCCAGGGGAAGATGGCTCGTTCGAGGTGAGGCATCATGGCCAGATGACGGCCGTTGGCCGAGCATAGTCCGGCAACGCTGTAGTCCGAACCGTTGGGGTTGCCGGGATATGTGTCATAGCTGTATTTGGCTACGATGTTGTAGGTACTCTCGGGCTGTGGTAGGCTGAAGCGTCCTTCGCCGTGCGCCACCCAGATGCCGAGCTTGGAGCCCGCCAGCGAACCTAGCATCACGCTGTGGTTCTCGGGTATTGTGAGGCCGATAAAGGCGGACTCGAACTTGTGGGAGGTGTTGTGCTCCATCCGGGGCGTTTGACAATTTGACGTTTGTTGTGCGGCTGCTTCATTGTCTATTTGTCCAATGAGACCCAGTTCCACCATGAGCTGGCAGCCGTTGCAGATGCCGAGCGAGAGGGTGTCGGGGCGTGCATAGAAGCGGTCGAGGGCGGCTTTGGCCTTGGGGTTGAAGAGGAATGCTCCGGCCCAGCCCTTGGCGGAGCCGAGGACGTCGCTGTTGGAGAAGCCTCCGCAGAAGACTATCATCTGCACGTCGTCGAGGGTTTCGCGGCCGCTGATGAGGTCAGTCATCATCACGTCCTTTACGTCGAAGCCAGCTAGGTAGAGGGAGTAGGCCATTTCGCGCTCGCCGTTGGTGCCTTTTTCGCGGATGATGGCTGCTTTAACCTTTTTGTCGGCGGCAAAACCGCCGACCACACTGCCCTTGAGGGGAGAGGGATTGCAGGCTGTACCGCCGACCAAACTGCCGGTGGTGAGGGGTGAGGGGCGATTGATGAGCCACTGGAGGGGTTGGTGCTTGTAGTTGCGGAAGCGCTCGTCGGCACAGCCGTTTAAGCTCTGCTTGGTGTCGAGGCGGTGGGATGGGGCATACCACACGTCGCGCAGGGCATCGATGTCGAGAGCATCCTCATACTCGCCTTTGCGCAGACGCATGGTGCGCTCGCGGCAAGGTACACCTATATATATATAGCCCACTCCGGAGTTGTCCATGAGTTTCTTGAACTCGGCTTCGTGGCGCTCGGCCACCTGGACGACGATGCCAGGGTTCTCGGCAAAGAGAATCTTTATTATGTCATCGGTCTCGAAGCGGTTGAGGTTCACCTTCATGCCGCCGCGCGTGTTTGCGAAGCACATCTCCAGCAGTGTGGTGATGAGGCCACCGGCGCTGATGTCGTGACCAGCCAGCAGCCAGCCACGTCGCACGCATTCCTGCACGGCATCGAAAGCGTCGCGGAAGTATTCGGCGTTGGTGCATGTCGGCACGTCGCTGCCGACGTATCCATTTGCCTGAGCGTAGGCGCTACCACCCAGCCGCAACTCATCGAATGAGAAGTCGATGTGGTAGAGCGACGACTTCTGCTCGTCGACATTGAGCACCGGGCTCACCACCTTGCGGACGTCCGACACCTCGCCACCTGAGCTGACGATGACAGTGCCGGGGGCAATGACCTTGGTACCGTCTGGGTATTTCTGTGTCATCGAGAGGCTGTCCTTGCCTGTTGGCACGTTGATGCCGAGGTCGCAGCAGAAGTCCGACAGCGCTTCCACGGCTGCGTAGAGACGTGCGTCCTCGCCCTTCTGCGAGCGGCACGGCCACATCCAGTTGGCGCTGAGGCTCACGCTGTCGAGGCCTTCGGCCAGCGGTGCCCAAACGATGTTGGTCAGCGCCTCAGCCACGCTGAGCACACTGCCTGCTGCGGGGTCGGCCAGTCCAGCCTGCGGGGCGTGGCCAAGTGCTGTGGCTATGCCTGCACGGCCTTTGTAGTCGAGGGCTACGACACCGCAGTCGCTGAGCGGCAGCTGCAGCTCGCCCTGACATTGCTGGCGTGCCACCTTACCGGTCACACTACGGTCCACCTTATTGGTCAGCCAGTCCTTGCAGGCAACCGCTTCTAACGAAAATACTTTCGTTAATGTAGAATGTAAAATGTTAAATGTGGCGTTGTCGTCTGCTGCCTCCGAATTTAACATTTTACATTTTACATTGTCCGTCGTTATGTCCTCATAACGACGAACGACCGTCTCGTCCACCATCACCGTCTTGGGTGAATGGCCGAACATCTGGGCCACGTCGAGGTCGAAGGGTCGCACGCCGTCGCCCTGCTCGAAAGCAAAGTGTGCGTCGCCGGTGGTCTCGCCCACGACATACAGCGGTGCGCGCTCGCGCTCGGCTATGGCACGCACGTGGTCGAGGTGCTCTTCCTGAATGAGGAGTCCCATGCGCTCCTGGCTCTCGTTGGCGATTATTTCCTTTGATGACAGGGTGGGGTCGCCTATGGGCAGCTTGGTCATGTCAATGAGGCCGCCGCAGTCTTCCACGAGTTCGCTCAGGCAGTTGACGTGACCGGCCGAACCGTGGTCGTGAATGCTGACGACAGGGTTGACATCCTCCTCACACAGCGAGCGCACGAGGTTGTAGGCACGTTTCTGCATCTCGGGGTTGGCACGCTGCACGGCATTGAGTTCGATGCCGCTGCTGTAGCGGCCAGTGTCGACGGAGCTTACCGAGCCTCCGCCAAGGCCGATGCGGTAGTTGTCGCCACCCACGACGACAATCTTATTGCCCTTTTGGGGCGTGCCCTTCAGACAGTCGCGCCGCGTGCCGTAGCCCACGCCGCCAGCCAGCATGATGACCTTGTCGTAGCCATACTGCTCGCCGTTCTCCTCGTGCTCGAATGTCAGCACAGAGCCGCTGATAAGTGGCTGCCCGAACTTGTTGCCGAAGTCGCTGGCACCGTTGCTGGCCTTGATGAGAATCTGCTCAGGAGTCTGATATAGCCATTTGCGTGGCTGGGGACTGTTGGGATAGCTGGTCATATATACCGCCGTGCCAGCTATGGGCCATGAGCCTACGCCGCCGCCCATGCGGTCGCGTATCTCGCCGCCGGTGCCTGTTGAGGCCCCGTTGAATGGCTCGACGGTGGTGGGAAAGTTGTGAGTCTCGGCCTTGATGCTGATGACGCTCTCAATGGGCTTGACGCGAAACCAGTCGCTGGTGGCGTGGTCTGCGGGAGCAAACTGTTCCACCACAGGTCCTGCGGCAAAGGCCACGTTGTCCTTATAGGCTGAGATAATCTTACCGGGGTTCTCCTGTGTGGTGCGCTTTATCATGGCGAAGAGGCTGCTGGGCTTCTCCTCGCCGTCGATGATGAAGGAGCCACCGAAGATCTTATGGCGGCAGTGCTCGCTGTTGATCTGTGCAAAGCCGAAGACCTCGCTGTCTGTCAGCTTGCGGCCAAGTTGCCGCTCCACGTCATGCAGATAGGCAATCTCTTCGGGTGACAGCGCCAGCCCTTCCTGTTCATTGTATGCCTCCAGGTCCTCAATGTGCTGGATGGGTGCAGGCTGGATGTTGACAGTGAAGATGTCCTGATCGAGCCCGTCGTACATGCGTTGCAGCATGGGGTCGTATGCAGACCCACTGGCTGGTTGGTATTCCTCAATTCTCACGATGCCCTTGAGACCCATGTTCTGTGTGATCTCCACGGCATTGGTGCTCCAGGGCGTAATCATCTCGCGGCGCGGACCGACGAAGTTGCCGCTGAGGGTGGTGGCGATGACGGGCGACGCTCCGCCGTAGAGCCAGCAGAGTTTGTCTGTCTCGTCCTGTGTCAGGGCGTGATCCACCTGCGTGGCTATGATGCTGTCTTGTGGTGTGCGAAAGAAATAAATCATATTATTGGCTCGCGCTGCGCGCGAAGATGAAAGTTGCTGATTGTTTTTCTAAGTCATTCTCATTCGTTGATCATTTGCTTCAGCGCCAGGACTTCGGCCACGGGGTCGGGTTTGCCGAAGAGTGCGCTGCCTGCAACGAAGACATCCACTCCGGCCTCGTGCAGCGGCACTATGGTCTGGCGGTTCACGCCTCCGTCGACCTCAATGAGTGCCTTTGAGCCGCTCTCGTCGATGAGTCGGCGCAGTCGGCGCACCTTGTCGAGGCTGTGAGGTATGAACTTCTGTGCTCCGAAGCCCGGGTTGACAGTCATCAGCATCACCACGTCCACGTCGCCGATGATGTCTGTCAGCGTCTCCACGGGTGTGGCGGGGTTGAGTGTCACGGCAGCTTTCATGCCTGCTTCGTGGATCTGTTGTACGGTGCGATGCAGATGCACACAAGCCTCCTGGTGTACGTTCATCACTGCCGCTCCGAGGTCGCGCACGTGCGACACCCATTTCTCGGGCTGCACAATCATAAGGTGCACGTCCAGCGGTTTGTCGGTCATGCGTGCAACATGTTCCAGCACAGGGAAGCCGAAAGAGATATTTGGGACGAACACGCCGTCCATCACATCAAGATGCAACCAGTCCGCCTCTGAACGGTTGAACCAGTCCATCTCGTCCCGCAGGTTGCTGAAGTCAGCAGCCAGCAGCGAGGGTGCAATAAGATTCATAGGCAGTGTTAAACAGGTCTGAATGCGCGGGCTGCTGCTCGCACAAAGTTTAGTGTTGATGTTCGTGGCACAGCGTGCTCCACCGTGAAGGGCGCATCTGTGATTATCGGACTGAGTTTAACAACGAGGTGTATAGTTTTATCCATAGGCAAAAGAGGTGAAAGTGAATATCTATTCTAATAACGCGCGGGGCGGCACCTTTATTGTGCCGCTAAAGGATATTTTTATGAGATAAATTTGCATGGTAATAATTCGGGGTGTATCTTTGCGCTCGCAGAAAGCAAATAACTCTCAAAGTGTCTAAAAATGTGAACGTTTCGCTCTTCTCCACATTCTTCCACATCGGCCTGTTCACCATTGGTGGCGGCTATGCGATGATACCCCTCATCGAGGCGAAGGTTGTGGACGAGAAGCAGTGGATTTCGCGCGAGGATCTGCTCGACCTCATGGCGGTGGCGCAGTCGTGCCCAGGCATCTTCGCGGTGAACATAGCCATATTCATCGGTTACAAGGTGCGTGGCGTGGGCGGAGCGCTGATGTCCACGCTTGGATGCATCGCGCCCTCATTCCTGATCATTCTGGCCATAGCTCTGTTCTTCCGCCAGTTTCAGGACAACGTGTGGGTGGCGCGCGCCTTCAGGGGCATACGTCCGTGTGTGGTGGCCCTCATCGCTGCGCCGATGTTCAAGATGGCTCGTACGGCCAAGATAGGGTGGACCAACGTGTGGATTCCCGTCCTTGGCGCCTTCCTCATCTGGATGTTCGGCGTGTCGCCCATCTGGGTCATCGTGGCGGCTGGTCTTGGCGGTTACATCTATGGCCGGGTGATGGGGAATGGATGATTGATAATTGAAAATGACAGTACAATGATATTTCTTCAGCTCTTCTATACATTCTTCCTCATCGGCCTGTTTGGGTTCGGTGGAGGCTATGCCATGATCTCGATGATTCAGGGCGAGGTCGTCACCAACCACCAATGGATGACGATGGGTGAGTTCACGGACATCGTCGCCGTGTCGCAGATGACGCCGGGGCCTATCGGCATCAATTCTGCCACATACGTGGGCTATACAGCTGTAGTCAATGCTGGCGGTGCACACTGGATGGGCATATTGGGCTCTGCCACAGCCACTTTTGCTGTGGTGCTGCCATCGTTCATCCTCATGCTGCTCATCTCCAAATTCCTGATGAAGTACAAGAACCACCCGTCCATCGAGCACGTCTTCCTCGGGCTGCGTCCGGCTGTGGTGGGACTGCTGGCAGCAGCCTGCCTGCTGCTGATGACGCCGGAGAACTTCTCCACACCTGCAGCTTCGCCCTGGCAGTTTTGGATTAGCGTGGCAATCTTCGTCACGACGCTGATAGCCTGTCAGGTCTACAAGATGAACCCCATTCGCGTATTGTTGTTCTGCGCGCTGGTGGGCATTATGCTGCTGTGAAGCAAAAGTAACGATTAAACCGCTCACACCCAATCGCTGCACTGGGATGGATGTGAGCGGTTTTACGTTGTAAGCCGTTTCACGTCTGGATGTTACCCATTGTTGGTCCGGACAATTGCTGTTCATCATCTGGACATTTTTATTTGTCCACGTTCGTGGACGATTGAGTCCACGCACACGGACTCATGAGTCCACGCACACGGACTCATGAGTCCACGCACATGGACTCAAGAGTCCACGCACATGGACTCAAAGAAATCACTGGAGGATGAAGCAATTTTCTCCAGTGGTTTTACTGTTTTTGTCTGGATTATGTTGAAAGATGCATCAATTATCGCATCTGACGGCGTACTGCTCCTTGAATTCCTCGAACATATCCCGTGTGCCGTTGAAGACATCAATGTCCACGGGCCCGTGGATGCCGTTGACGCGTCCCGACTGAGATAATTGCCAGAAGGCGAGGCGCACAAATGGTCGGTACTCGCTGTAGCGTGCCACCCACATGGGTAGTCCCTGCAGCGTCATCGGTGCCTGTGGCAGATGGCGCATGACAAAGTTCTGCCCCATATACAGCACAGGCCGCGTGCCGCAGGCCTCTTGCACGACGCGGCACCATGCTTCGATCTCGTTGAACATGGCTTCTTCGCCGCCCATGGCGGTGATTTGCGACTCCGTCAGTTCGATGTCGAGCATTGGCGGCATGTCTCCGCTTTGTGGCTGCGCGTGCTCGAGGAAATGCTGGGCCTGTGGCAGTCCTGGTGCAGGCGAGAAAAAGTGGTATGCTCCCACGGCTATGCCTCGGCGTCGAGCTGCGCGTGCGTCACCAGCGTAGAATCGGCTCTGTATGGTGGTGCCCTGTGTGGCCTTAATGTAGACAAAGGTCACCGGCAGCGATGGCAGTGGCGATGTGATGCTCATCCGTCGCCAGTCGATGGGATACGTGCGTCGGCGCTGTTCGTGCTGG
>CAJOEI010000013.1:0-37500 GCA_905233465.1 uncultured Bacteroidaceae bacterium
TTAACTTTGAGTAGATTATCATTTATTATCATTCCATGTCTTCCTAACTCAGTTTGGTGGAACCTCTTGTTGGTTCCATTTCCTACAACACGATGAAGCCCTACATCCAGACTGCAACAGAGACGGCAGTACTCGAAATGGAGAAATGCAATAAAAACCAGTATCGTAGCAAAAGCATTAGCTTACTCGATGACGTAGATGAAGATTTCTTGAAGAATCTACTCTCAGACATACAAACCAGGTTCGCAAAAGTCAATTAGTTTATAGCAAAACAACGTCGTTTCATGTGAAAAGTATCCACTTTCGCGTGATTTCACGTTATTTAATTCCTTTTATTTGGCAATAATAGCAAATATACCTACCTTTGCACTGATAATTATTTATCACTACCCCATACAATATGTCAGATACTAATAATATATTATCACTTCTTGAAGGCTTTACCCTTGATAACCCTGACGACATCTCCAGGAGAAACGATAAGGAACAATGGATGATCGTGTTATTTTAAAAAAGATTTCTTATTTCATCCTGTTAGCAGCTGTTCTGTGTTCTTGCTCTCCGAACAAGGTCAAGTACCATATTGGCGTCTCTCAGTGCTCAGAGGACATCTGGCGCGACTGGCAGAATGCAGAAATGCGCATGGAAGCCAATTTCCATGAGAACATCTCACTCGCCTTTGCCACCGCTCACGACAACAGCCAGCTGCAAAGCCAGCAGATCGACAGCCTGGTAGCCAGTGGCATAGACCTGCTCATCGTAGCTCCTAACCAGCTGAGCAGCGTCTCGCCTGCCATCGACCACGCCTACGACAGCGGCGTGCCAGTCATCGTCTTCGAACGCAAGACCGACTCGCAAAAATTTACCGCTTTCGTCAGTGCCGACAACTATGAGATGGGACGCCAAATGGGAGAATATATCGCCGTGAGAATGGGCGGTAAGGGACAGATCATGGAAATTCTCGGTCTGAAAGGATCCTCGCCAGCCGATGAGCGGCACCGTGGCTTTCGCGATGCCATCAGACACTTTCCAAATATCGAAGTGACAGCCACCCTGCAGGGCGACTGGACAGAAGGAACAGCCTACAACGTCGTGAAGGAATACCTGTCTCAACATGACAGACACGCTTTCGATGTCGTTTTCGGACATAATGACCGCACAGCTATTGGTGCACGGAAGGCGTTTGAAGAATTGCACCAACCGCTTCTGCCCTCTTTCTGCGGCATCGATGGCTTGCCGGGAGAAAACGGTGGTATATGCCAAGTCCGTGATTCTCTGCTCACTGCCTCTTATATCTACCCCACGCGTGGCGACCTGCTGCTTCAGGTGGCTTTAGACATCCTTGAAGGACGTCCCTATGAGAAGGAAGTGATGCTCACCTCAGCTCTCGTTACCCGCGAGAATGCCAAAGTGCTGCTTCTCGAGAGCGATGAAGTCATGCGCCGATCCCAGCAGTTGGATCTTCTTCAAGACAAAGCCAGCAGTTACCTGCAGCGAATCAATGTTCAACGCATAGTGATGTTACTTGGCTGCGTTGTCATCGTCCTGCTGTTGGTGGCCATTGGCTTGTTCTATCTCTACCATCGCAACAAAGTGAACATGCAACGCGAGCGTGTGCTGAACAATCTTTGGAATCTCAGAGTCAATACAGACAACGAAGATGGCCCAGAGAAGACAGAGGATCCAGAGAAGACAGAGAACACCGAGGATCATAAGGCATCTGATGCAAGCGCCGGACACTCAGAATCTTCTGCCGGTTCCAATCTCCCCAACGACCCAATTGCATGCTCCGGGCCATCCGACACCTCCGACTCTTGCGCTGCAGGTGCAGAATCCTCTGTCGCTGAGACGGCAGCACCGTCTCCCTTCATCATCCGTTTCCGCGAAGTCGTAGAAAGACGAATGTGTAATAGTGAGCTTAGCGTGGAAGACATTGCAGCGGAAATGAACCTCAGCCGTGTGCAGCTCTATCGCAAGGTGAAGAACCTCTCTGGTGCCTCTCCCGTGGAGCTGCTTCGCACCGCCCGTCTCAACCGCGGCTACCAGCTCCTGCTCACCACCGACAAGACCGTTTCCGAAGTGGCCTACGCAGTCGGCTTCTCTGCCCCAGCCTATTTCACCAAGTGCTTCAAAGACGAGTTCGGCATGGTACCAGGCGATGTCAGGCGGTGAAGCATCCTCCATCGCTCCAACAGAGAGATTAACAAAGTATTCACTTTACCAAAAATCGTTCATATGCTAATAAAAATGTTACTCCGAAACAAGTTTGCAAGCAGATGAACGATATTTTATTTATACCGTATTGTTATCTAACTTACTTTGTAACAGCAAAAGCAATTATCATTCAATTTTAACCTAACAACAATGCTAAAGCTAAGACGAATGTTGATGAGCCTCGCGCTCATTCTTGCTGGCACAACGATTTGGGCACAGCAAGTTGACATCCACGGCACCGTGCTTGACGACCTCGGCGAGGGCCTGCCCGGTGCTACGGTGAAAGAAAAAGCCAATGCCAACAACGGTACTCTGACCGACATGGACGGTCATTTCACGCTGAAAGTGGAAAAGGGCACCGTGCTGGTTATCTCCTTCATGGGTTTCGATTCCCAGGAAGTGGAAGCCAAGGATGGCATGACCGTGACCATGGGCGAGACTGTCGCCGACATGAACGAACTCGTGGTAACGGGTTATCAGGTACAGCGCAAGGCCGACCTGACGGGTGCTGTTTCAGTAGTCAGCGTAGATGAGCTGGCCAAGCAGAACGAGAACAACCCCATCAAGGCCATGCAAGGTCGTGTGCCAGGCATGAACATCTCTGCCGACGGTAATCCTTCTGGCGCCGCAACAGTGCGCATCCGTGGTGTCGGTACGTTGAACAACAACGACCCGCTGTACATCATCGACGGTGTGCCCACTAAAGCCGGCATGCACGAACTCAACGGCAACGACATCGAGTCTATCCAAGTGCTGAAGGACGCCGCTTCTGCCAGCATCTACGGTAGCCGCGCTGCCAACGGTGTGATTATCATCACCACCAAGCGCGGCAAAGAAGGCAAGGTAAAGATTGACTTCGACGCCAGTGTGGCTGTCCAGACCTACGCCAACCGTATGGAGGTGCTCAACGCCAAGCAGTTCGGACAGGTGATGTGGCAAGGCTACGTCAATGACGGCCTCGATCCCAACATGAACGGACTTGGCTACCACTACAACTGGACTTACAACCCGCAGGGTGTTCCTGTGCTCAACGGCATCACGATGAGCAAATACCTTGACGCCGCAGGCACGACCCCAGCCGCCGACACCGACTGGTTCGACCAGACCACACGTACGGGTGTTGTGCAAAAATATGACGTCTCGCTGAGCAATGGCTCTGAAAAGGGCAGTTCGTTCTTCTCACTCGGCTACTACAAGAACCTCGGCATTATCAAGCACTCCGATTTCGACCGCCTCTCAGCCCGCATGAACAGCGATTATAAGCTGTTGAAGATCAAGGATCGTGACATCATCACTGTGGGTGAGCACTTTACGGTAAACCGCACCAGCGAGGTACAAGCTCCTGGCGGCTTCCTCGAGAACGTGCTCCAGTTCAATCCTTCGCTGCCTGTCTATACCACCGATGGCAGCTTTGCCGGTCCCGTGGGCGGTTACCCCGACCGCGAAAACCCCTTGGCCCGCCTCACCCGTAATGGTGACAACCGCTACACCTACTGGCGTATGTTCGGCGATGCCTTCATCAACATCAACCCCTTCAAGAACTTCAACCTCAAGAGCACCTTTGGTCTCGACTATGCACAGAAGCAGCAGCGCATCTTCACCTACCCCATTACCGAAGGCACTGTGGCCAACCCGACCAATGCTGTTGAACCAAAACAGGAACACTGGACGAAGTGGATGTGGAACGCCGTAGCCTCATACAGCTTCGAAGCTGGCAAGAATCACTTCGATGCCTTGGCTGGTATTGAGTTGAACCGTGAGGACGATAGCTGGTTCAGCGGTAAAGCTTACGATTTTGCTGTGCTGAATCCCGATTACATGTGGCCCAATGCTGCTGTGGGCGAGGCCGAAGCCTACGGCGGTGCCGGTGGCTACTCTCTCGTATCCTACTTTGCCAAAGCCAATTACAATTTCGACAACCGTTACCTTGCCAGCGTCACCGTTCGTCATGACGGAAGCTCGCGCTTCGGTAAGAACAACCGCTATGGTACCTTCCCCTCATTCAGTGCTGGTTGGCGCATCAGCCAGGAGAAGTTCATGGAGAATGTAAGTTGGCTCGACGACCTGAAGCTTCGTGCCAGCTGGGGTCAGACCGGTAATCAGGAAATCGACAATCTCGCCCGCTACACACTCTATGTGAGCAACTATGGCGAGGCTGGTTTTGGTGGCCAAAGCTATGGCACCAGCTACGACATCGCAGGAACCAATGGCGGCCAGCAGCTGGCCAGCGGCTTCAAGCGCGACCAGTTGGGCAACGACAACCTCAAGTGGGAAACCACCACACAGACCAACCTCGGTTTTGACTTCGGTCTCCTGCGCAACGCTCTTTACGGCTCCTTTGAATGGTACTACAAGAAGACGAGCGACATTCTCGTCTATATGCCGGGCATCGGCGTTATGGGCGAAGGCAGTAGCCAGTGGATCAACGCCGGTGAGATGGAGAACAAGGGTATCGAACTGAACGTGGGTTATCGCGGCAAGACAGGCGACTTCAGCTACGACTTCGCCGGCAATATCGGCACATATCGTAATAAGGTTACCAAGTTGCCCGAGACCATCGCAGCCAAAGGCACATTCGGTGGCAATGGCGTGGAGAGCGTAGTAGGTCATCCCATGGGTTCACAGGTGGGCTACGTGTACGATGGCATCTTCAAGAGTCAGGACGAAATCGACAACCACGCTGTTCAGAATGGTGCCGGTCTCGGTCGTATCCGTTGGAAGGATCTGAATGGAGACGGCGTTATCAACGAAAAGGACCAGGAGTGGATCTACTCCCCCGTGCCCGACTTCACTTGGGGTCTGAACATCTACCTTCAGTATAAGGATTGGGACTTCACCATGTTCTGGCAGGGTGTACAAGGCGTCGATGTCATCAGCGACCTGAAGCGCGAGACCGACCTTTGGAGCGGCCTCAACATCTCCAACCTGAACAAGGGTCAGCGACTGCTCGATGCTTGGAATCCCACCAACAACTCCTCCAACATCCCCGCCATCAGCGTGATGGACAACAACAACGAAAAGCGCGTCAGCTCCTACTTCGTTGAGAACGGCAGTTTCGCCAAGCTCCGCACAGTTCAGCTCGGCTACAACGTTCCTTCGAAGGCTCTCGAGCGCCTGCACATGCAGCGCCTGCGCCTATACCTTTCTGCCCAGAACCTCTTCACCATCAAGAGCAAGAGCTTCACAGGCGTCGATCCAGAGAATGCCAACTTCGGCTATCCTATCCCTGTCAACGTGACCTTCGGACTGAATGTTTCACTCTAATTTCCATACAGCAATCATGAAAAAGCTTATCAATATATTACTTGCCGGTTCCATATATTGCTGTATATCAGCAATGATGGCCGTATTCACCTCATGCTCCGACTTCCTCGACGAGCATACACCGCAGGGCACGCTCAGCGATGAGCAGGTGAAGACTCCTGAGAATGCCGAGGCCATGGTCGTCTCTGCCTATGCCATATTCACCACCGCCGAGGATATCAACTCATCATTCTCAATGTGGAATTTCGATGTCCGTTCCGATGACGCCTACAAAGGCGGCAGCGGCACCAGCGACGGCGACGTCTTCCACCAGCTTGAGGTTCAGCAGGGTGTGCTTACCACAAACTGGAACATCAACGACATGTGGGTTCGTTTATATAATAGTCTCTCGCGCGTAAACAGTGCCATCGCACTCCTCAACGCGAGCGACTATGCAATGAAGACGCAGCGCCTGGCCGAAATGAAGTTCCTACGCGCCTACGGTCACTTCCTTTTGAAGCGTCTCTACAAGCATATTCCATTCGTCATTGACGAGGACCTCACCTACGACCAGTACAACGCCCTCTCCAACACCGCTTATTCCAACGACGAGGGTTGGCAACTCATCATCAACGACCTTATGGAAGCTTACAACACTCTGCCCGAGACGCAAGCCGACAAAGGCCGCCCCACAAAGGCATCTGCTGCAGCCTTCCTTGCTAAGGTTTATCTCTACAAGGCTTATCGTCAGGACGATGCAGCTACCAACCAGGTAACCAGTATCAATGAAGCTGACCTGCAGAAGGTCATCGAATTCACAGCCCCCAGCCTCTATGCCAACTATGGCCTTGAGGACGATCTCCACAACAATTTCCGTCCCGAGGAAGAGTACGAGAACGGCATCGAGAGCATCTGGGCTATCCAGTATTCACGCAACGACGGCAGCACATACGGCAACCTCAACTGGAGTTATGGCCTTATCCCGCCAAATATTCCCGGTGCTACCGATGGTGGTTGCGATTTCTACAAGCCTTCTCAGAACCTCGTCAACGCATATCGCACCGGCGCCGATGGTCTGCCTCTGCTTGATTCCTTCAACCAGCGCAACTACGACAAGGCTGCCGACAATGCCGACCCACGTCTGTTCCTCACCGTCGGTATCCCTGGACTGCCCTACATGTTCAACCCCGGTTACATGATGGAAGAGACAAGCATCTGGAGCCGTTCCAACGGCCTCTATGGCTACAATGTATCGCTCAAGCAGAATGTAGACCCCGCTCTCATTGGCTCATACCTAATCAAGGGCAGCTATTGGGCAAGCTCCATGAACCGCATCGTCTTCCGCTATGCCGATGTGCTGCTGATGCGTGCTGAAGCTCAGGCTCAGCTTGGCAACACCACAGAAGCTATCCAGCTCGTCAACCAGTTGCGCACACGTGCTGCCCAGAGCACACAGATGATCAGCAGTTATCCCAGCCGCTACGGCGTGAAGATCTTCGTTTCCAACTATCGTGGCAGCTTCTCCAAGGCCGATGCTCTGCGCATCGTCAAGATGGAGCGCCGTTTGGAAATGGGTATGGAAGCCGAGCGCTTCTTCGACCTCGTACGTTGGGGTGATGCAGCCACTGTGCTCAACAAGTATTACTCCGAGGAGATTGACAACTGCGCCATCTACACGGCAGCTCACTTCACCGCCAACCGCGACGAATACCTGCCTATCCCCTTCGAGCAGATTTCTGCATCCAACGGCCATTACACCCAGAACGTAGGCAATTGGTAACTCTATTGTTCAACACCTCATACTTTATCCAATTATGAATACTATCTCCAACTACCTTCAAAGATATATACTGCCCTCCCTCACAGGGAGGGGCTGGGGGGCGGGTCTGCCGGGCCTGCTGCTCTCCCTCTGTCTTCTCAGCTGCTCCTCCGACAATGTCAGCGACCTGCGTATCTCCGGCGATTGCCGCGTTGAAGCCCTTGCTCTCGACAACTATACCGGTATCATCGACCTCCCGTCGCGCACCATCACCGTGCGCCTGCCCGAGATCTATGAGACAGCAGCCATGACCGTCACAGATCTCCGCCTCTCCGAAGGTGCCACCTGCAACATTCGAAAGGATGACCGCCTCAATATGACCGCCGCACAGGTGCTCCACGTCACCAACGGCGACACATACCTCGACTGGACCGTCCGCGTGCTCCACGATGAAGCCCGCATATCATCCTTTGTCATCAACGACATCTATCAAGGCACCATCGACCAGAATGCCAAGACGATTGTTGTCTATGTGCCTGCTTCCGAGAACATCAAGGCACTCGTCCCCACCATCATCTACAGCCAGAACGCAACCATCACTCCCGCTTCCGGTCAGGCTCAGGACTTCTCGCAGCCCGTCACCTATAAGGTGACCAACAATTCTGCCGAGAGCACCTACACCGTCACCGTCATCGCTATCGACAAGCCCAAGGCCCTATTCGTAGGCGCAGCATCCAGCATGAATGACCTCGACGCCGAGGCCCGTACCGCTTGCGAGTGGATGCTGGCTAATGTTCCCGGCTCACTCTACGCTTCCTTCGCAGATATAGAGGCTGATGCTGTTGAACTCGACGAGTGCAAGGTTATATGGTGGCACTTCCATGTCGATGGAGGCGTTGATGGTCACGATGTCTTCATGGCAAAGGCTCCCGAGGCTCTTGCTGCCAAGAACCAGCTGCGTCAGTTCTACGAGAATGGCGGTGCCCTCTTCCTCACACGTTACGCCACCAACCTGCCCTCCTTCATCGGCGTTACAGGCGATGATGAGTGGACTACGCCTAACAACTGTTGGGGTCAGGACGAGGCCAATGCAGAGCTCTGCGGCGGGCCGTGGACATTCCGCATCTTCGACAATCAGAACGATCATCCGCTCTTCCAGGGCCTTGTCGCAGGCGACAACCCACAGGAAGTCTATTGTACTGATGCCGGCTACCACATCACTAACTCCACAGCACAGTACCATATCGGTACCGACTGGGGCGGCTACGACAATCACGCTGCCTGGGAAGCCCGCACTGGCGGTAAGATCCTCGGTGTAGGTGGCGACGGCGCTGTCGTGGCATGGGAATATCCTGCGCACGAAGGCAAGGGTGGCATCATCTGTATCGGCTCCGGCTGCTACGACTGGTACTCCTACACCTTCGAGGCTGGCTACACCGAGAACTTCCACCGCAACATAGCCATCATGACCACGAACGCCATCAATCATCTGACGAAATAACAAGAACATCCCCACCCCTCCCCTTTCCACAAAGGGGAGCCGGGCAGGGAGGGTCAAATCTAATCATCAAAAATCAACATAGCAATGAAAAAAATGTTTCATATATTCTGCGCAGGTTTAGTTTGCTGCAACCTGGTTGCTGTCCTCTCCTCCTGCTCCGAGGACAACTACGGCGACGAGCCTAAGGACTGGGCATCAACCACCACGGCCTTCGCCAGCACCGATGAAGCGGCATTCCTCACCTACTACAAGCCCGCTATCGGCCGTGTAGGCGATCCCATGCCCTTCTACGACCAGAAGGCAGGCGAGTTCAAAGTCATGTACCTTCAGGAGTACGACAACAACGGAGCCTGCTACCATCCCTTCTGGGGCCTTGCCACTAAGGACGGAGCTACATATCAGCCCCTCGGCGAGATCCTCCCCACTGGCACCTCCACCGCTCAGCAGGATGCGTCGCTCGGCACGGGCTGTGCCGTCTACAACGAAGCCGAAGGGCTCTACTACATCTACTATACTGGCTACAACGTCCTCCTGCCCAACCGCGAGGTCGTCATGCGCGCAACATCGCCCGACTTCAAGACCTGGACCCGCGATGCCACTTGGAGCCTGAAAGGTATCGACTATGGCTATGCCCCCACCGACTTCCGTGACCCGCAAGTATTCAAGGCCGACGACGGACTCTGGCACATGGTCATCTCATCCAACCTCCGTTTCGCCGACTTCAAGTCCTCCGACCTCAAGAACTGGGAGCACGCCGGTTCATTCAACATGGTCTGGGACCGCATGTGCGAGTGCCCCGACATCTTCCAGATGGGCAACTATTGGTACCTCATCTACAGCGAAGGCTATCGCGCCCCCTGGAGCCGCAAGGTCAAGTACATGATGGCCACCTCCTTCGAGGGACTCAAGGCGTGCTTCTCCGACCCAGGTGCCAACTGGCCGCGCGACGGTCACGAGGGCGTCCTCGACAGCCGTGCCTTCTATGCCGCCAAGACAGCCTCCAACGGCACCGACCGCCTCATCTGGGGATGGTGCCCGCAGCGCATAGGAACCACCATCCACGAGCGCAACATCAACGTTGGTGCCGAGAGCGAACCGGCATGGTCCGGGGCCCTCGTGTGCCACCGCATCATCCAGCACCAGGACGGTACACTCACCCTCGGAGCCGTGCCCGCTATGGCAGCCAAGTACAATAAACAACAAGACGTCAAGGTCATGGCTAGCAACGGTTACAACGCAGGCACCCTCTCCGGCAACGATGCTTATGTCCTCTATCCCCGCCTGGGCACTGCTAACCATATCAGCTTCACCGTTCAGACGTCCAACAACTGGGATAAGTTCGGTATCAGTTTCGTTCGCGGCACCGACAGCGACAAGTACTATACCCTCGTCGTCAACCCAGAGGATGAGAACCACCGCAAGGTAAACTTCGAGCAGGAAGGTTCTGCCGGCAAGGGCTTCATTGAAGGTATCGATGGCTACTGGTTCGAGCGTCCCGCCGACAACCGCTACAACATCGACATCTACACCGACAACAGCGTCCTCGTGCTCTACATCAACGACGTATGTGCATATACCCAGCGCATCTACGGTATCCAAAAGAACTGCTGGAGCATCAATAACTACGGCGGTAACATCACCGTGACCGACGTGAAAGTAGCCCAGCAGTAAGCTAACGATTATTCCTATTGAAGCGCAATATGAACGTTTTCAAATGTTTTATCCTGTCTGCTGCACTCACGGCACTCCCTTTCGGGAGTCGCTGTGAGGCGCAGGGGCTTACTCCACAGGCTTGCGAACAGACTATCGTCACACCTAAGCCCGCAGGCCGCTACCTCTGGCTCCCTATTCAGGAGTCGGCGCCCGAAGGCAAAGTGCAGGTCATTCGCCAAGACGCTCTCCTCATGGAGCAGAACGTGCGAATGGCACGCGAGCACGTAGACTATTACGTGCCGCTCGACCTCCGGCCTTACCAGAATCAGGGCACATATAAGGTATGCGTCCAGAATGTTCCCACAGGCAGCATATGCTTCTCTAAAATGGTGCAGAACGACGATGTCAACTATGCCTTCATCAATGAGAGGTATCGCCCGCTTTACCACCACACACCTCGTCGTGGTTGGATGAACGATCCCAATGGCATGTTCTACAAGGACGGCACATGGCACCTCTTCTACCAGTACAATCCTTACGGCTCTATGTGGGGCAATATGCATTGGGCACATTCCACATCCACCGACCTGGTTCATTGGAACGACGCAGGTGTGGCACTGGCTCCCGATGCCTGGGGTACCATGTTCAGCGGTTCTTGTGCCGTCGACGAGAACAACACAGCCGGCTTCGGACGCGGCGCTGTCATTGCCATGTACACATCCAGCCGTCCCACACCTTTCGGTGGCGATGTCCAGGCTCAATGCATCGCCTACTCCACCGATGGCGGTAAGACTTTCATTAAATATGACGGCAACCCAGTATTGTGTGCTGAGGACAAAGATTTCCGCGATCCCAATATGTTCTGGAACAAGGACATCAACGCCTGGAACCTCATTCTCGCCGTAGGTCAGGAGATGCGCATCTATTCGTCGCCCAACCTGAAGGATTGGAAGGAAGAGAGCCGCTTCGGCCTCGGCTACGGCAACCACGACGGCGTATGGGAATGTCCCGACCTGTTCAAGTTACCAATCGTAAATAGTAAATTGTCAAATCGTAAATCGGCTTGGGTTCTGGTTTGCAACATCAACCCCGGCGGTCCTTTCGGCGGCAGCGCCACACAGTACTTCGTGGGTGATTTCGACGGACACAAGTTCACCTGCGACTCTGAACCGCAGGTCACCAAATGGATGGACTGGGGCAAGGACCACTATGCTACCGTATCTTTCTGGGGTGCTCCCCAGAATCGTCGCACCGTCATTGCGTGGATGTCCAACTGGCAGTATGCCAATGACGTGCCCACCAAGCAGTACCGCTCCGCCAACTCCATTGCCCGTGACCTCGGTCTGTTCCAGGACGGCAGCGAATGGTATGTCAGCGTGAAACCCTCGCCAGAGATGTTGGCAGCTCGGGGCAACAAAGTGAAGGCCCCCACCGAGGCTTGTGAGATCATCGTCGATCTCAAGGGCTCGGCCACCATCACCCTCGCCAACGCCAAGGGCGAGCAGGTCGTCATGACCTACGACGATGCAGCGCGCACCTTCGCCATGGACCGCACGGCCAGCGGCAACGTCAGCTTCAGTGAGGCATTCCCCTGTACCACCGTAGCTCCCACCCACGGCCGCATCAAGCAATTGCGTCTCTTCATTGACCGCTGTTCCATCGAGGCCTTCGATGCAGACGGTAAGATGGCCATGACCAACCTCGTCTTCCCCTCTGAGCCTTACAACAGCATCAAGGTCAAGGGAGGCAAGGCAACCATCTATGAAGTGAAATAAAAGCCACCGTGCCCCTCACCTGGTGAGGGGTGGCTACCTCAAAAGAAAAGCAATCATAACTTAATAACAGCCTTATGGAAAATTATCAATCCGCACAACACGCAGCTCAGCCCCCCAGAGGCGGGTCCATGGCCATCATCCCTGTCATGCTATGCTTCTTCTGCATGGGCTTCGTGGACCTCGTGGGCATCGCCTCCAACTACGTGAAGGAAGACCTGTCACTCACCGATAGCGTGGCCAATATCTTCCCCTCGTTGGTATTCTTCTGGTTCCTTATCTTTAGCGTGCCCACTGGCATGTTGATGAACAAGATAGGCCGTAAGAAGACCGTGCTGCTGTCTCTCGTTGTCACTGCTGTGTCGCTGCTGCTGCCCATCTTCGGCCAGAACTTCGGCATCATGCTCGTAGCCTTCTCCCTCCTCGGCATAGGCAACGCACTGATGCAGACATCGTTGAACCCCCTCGTATCAACCGTCATGGGTGGCGGCAACCTTGCCTCCACGCTCACCTTCGGACAGTTCGTCAAGGCCATCGCCTCGTTCTCTGCACCCTATCTGGCCATGTGGGGAGCCACACAGATCATTCCCGAGTTCGGTCTCAACTGGCGCATCCTCTTCGCTATCTTCCTCATCGTGGGGTTGATCTCTACCCTGTGGCTATGGGCAACACCCATTCACGAAGAGCCCATCGAGGGCAAGCCCTCCACCTTCATAGAGTGCTTCAAACTCCTCGGCACACCCATCGTGCTGCTGTCGTTCCTCGGCATCATGTGCCACGTAGGCATCGACGTGGGCACCAACACCACAGCACCTAAAATCCTAATGGAGCGCCTTGGCATGACACTCAACGAAGCCGCCTTCGCCACCTCGCTCTATTTCATCTTCCGTACGATTGGCTGCCTCACAGGTTCTTTCTTCCTGCGCGTACTGCGTATGAGAACCTTCTTCATCATCTCCGTATGCATGATGGCACTGTCGATGTGCGGTCTGTTCTTCGGACATGAAAAATGGGTGCTCTACGCCGCCATCGCACTCGTGGGCTACGGCAACAGCAACGTCTTCTCCATGTGCTTTGCCACCGCCCTCGAATCCATGCCCGACAAGCAGAACGAAGTCAGCGGTCTCATGATCATGGGACTCTTCGGCGGCACCGTGTTCCCGCTCCTCATGGGCTTCATGAGCGATGCCATGGGTCAGGCCGGCGCCGTCATCGTCATGGCCGTCGGTGTCATCTACCTCTTCAGCTATATCAAGCAGACCAAGTAACCAACATTTTTACCACTATAACCATTTACCCTATGAATGAGAAGAGATATGTAGTAGGCCTTGGCGAAGTCCTCTGGGACGTGTTGCCCGAAGGCAAGAAACTCGGCGGAGCACCCGCCAACTTCGCATACCATGCAGGACAGTTCCTGGGCTCCGACAACACCATCGCCATCAGCGCCCTGGGCGAAGATGCGCTGGCCGAAGAGACCATAGAGGCGCTGCGCCAGCACAACCTCAACGATCTGCTGCCACGCGTGCCCTACCCCACCGGCACCGTACAGGTCACCCTGGCCGAGGGCGGCATTCCCACCTATGACATCAAGGAGAACGTAGCTTGGGACAATATCCCGTTCGACGATGATATCGCAGCCATAGCCCGCTCATGCCGCGCTGTCTGCTTCGGCTCGCTCGCACAGCGCAATATCGTCAGCCGTACCACCATACAGAAGTTCCTCGATGCTACGCCCGACGACTGCCTCAAGATTTTCGACATCAACCTGCGACAACAGTTCTACACCAAGGAGATCATCCAAGAGAGCATCCGGCGCTGCAATATCCTAAAGATCAACGATGAGGAACTCGTGCTCATCGGTCGTATGTTCGGCTATCCCGGCCTTGATATCGAGAACAAGTGCTGGCTCATCCTCGGCAAGTACAACCTGGACATGCTTGTGCTCACCTGCGGCACCAACGGCTCCTACGTCTTCACCCCCGGTAACGTATCGTTCCAGGAAACGCCGAAGGTCACCGTAGCCGACACCGTAGGCGCTGGTGACTCTTTCACCGGCTCCTTTGTTGGCAGCATACTCAATGGCAAGTCCGTGTCCGAAGCCCACAGCACCGCCGTCCGTGTCAGCGCCTTCGTCTGCACACAAAACGGCGCCATGCCCGTGGTGCCAGAGGAACTGAAGGTTTAATCCCTGATGACCGTTCGTTGCAATGACAGCGAGAACGCACCCTATTCCTAATCGTCCTTTTACTTCGAGCACTGCAAAGAAGCAGCGGCTGTGAAAATGATCCCCGCCCTCAGATCGCGATATCTGACAGCGGGGATTTCCTTTCTTTATTCCATCCCTCGTTCTCACCTTTGGTTCTCCTACAATACAGCGATCTGTCTTCGACCGAAGCCACGTGAAACTTTACGTTACCAATTTGGGGTTAGATGGAACAGAAAAAATATGGGTGATCACAGGCAAAGAGAATACCCTATTGTATTTATTTGGGCACAAAAATACTCAATTTTCTATAGAAAATAGTCCAAAAACATTCTTTCACTCACTAAAAGACAGAATTAGCCCATTTATTTGTATTTTTGTGCCGAAATCCAGTAAGATGATTATGATTAGACTGAAACATACAAGTGAACTGCAGGTAACTGATTCCGTCACTGCAATCGTGGTTGGTTCTGGGGATATGCCAGTTCTTGCGACCCCTATGATGATGGCTTTGATGGAAAATGCCGCCATGCTCGCCATCAAAGAGGAACTGCCAGAAGGGTGTACTACCGTTGGCGGTCATATTGAATCGTCACACCTAAAGCCTTCGAAAGTCGGTGATGTTGTCAGAGCCGAAGCTGAAGTGACGAAGGTAGATGGGAAAAAGATTGAATTTAAGGTGACGGCCTATTCTGGTGACACACTTATAGGTGAAGGTACACACCTAAGATTCATAGTAGATAAAGAAAAATTCATGTCAAAACTTGGATAGGGAATTGATATGTAAACGAATGAATAATCAGAACATGAAGAACTGATTTGTACATTCATGTTAGCGCTCACCGTGACTTCGGAGGGTGGGCCAGCAACATGGAATGTTGCCAAAAAGAAAAGCGGAAGGGGGCAATTCCCAGCTCCACAAACCAAAGAAACAATCCTCTGAAATTCAGCGGATTGTTTCTTTGGTTTGTGGAGCTGGAGGGAATTGAACCCTCGTCCAAACAGGGAAACCATGTGCTTTCTACACGCTTATCTCAGTTTTGGTTTTCGTGTCGCGACATGACCTGAGCCGCCTGGCCGCAACCTTATCCTCTATGAGCTTCATCCTCGGCACGAGGCTGCCTCGGACTATCCCCCGTTTTGCTGCACCACTTTGCCAGAGCGCCCGGGGGCGTGTGGTCTCTGAGTGATGTCCCGTCGCTGCACCTTGTGCGGCGATGATGCTAATCTACTATGCTTCGATTAAGCAGCGAGAGCGTACTGTGTTTCGCCAGATAATTGTTTGAAGACCAGAGATTAAAGAGAGCGATCAGCGACTCTCTGCGTGCTTACACACCATCTCGTCCTGCTGTCAAATCCATGTCAGCCCCAAGCGGAATGCGGCGCAAAGGTAGGGAGAAAAGTTGAAAGTTGAAAGTCGAAAGTTGAAAAATTAAAGTTGAAAGTTGAAAATTGATGGTTGAGAAGAGAAAAATTTAGGTTTCTTCACAATAAATATGGCTTTTTTGAGTTTAGAATATAAACGCGCGGCGTAGCCGCAGCAGAAACTTGGAACTTGAAACCTAAAACTTTAATGATACAGCAAGCCACATTGGATATAACAATAACAGACGGGATGAATGCTATGGAGCGCGCTGTGAAGCGAGCATTCGACTTCACAGGAGCATTGGTGGGGCTGGTGATCTTGTCACCGGTCTTCCTGCTTGTCTTCATCCTGCTGCGCCGTCAGGCCGACGGACCCGTCATCTTCCGTCAGGAACGCATAGGATATGGCGGCAAGCCTTTCTACATCCTCAAGTTCCGCACTATGGTGATAGACTCCGAGGACGAAGGCATTCCACAGCTGGCACAGAAAAGCGACGACCGCCTCACGCCCGTAGGCAAGTTCCTGCGTGAGCACCATCTCGACGAGCTGCCACAGCTGGTCAACGTGCTCAAGGGCGACATGAGTTTTGTGGGACCACGCCCCGAAAGACGCTTCTTTATCGAGAAAATCATGGAGCGCAACCCCGACTACGAATACATCTATCTCATGCGGCCCGGCACCACCTCGCTCGCAACCATCTACAACGGCTATACCGACACGATGGAGAAGATGCTCATACGTCTGCAAATGGACTTGGACTACCTGCAAAAAAGGTCCCTGCTGCTTGACTTGAAGATTATTTTCACCACTGCCGAATACATCATCTTCGGAAAGAAATTCTGACAATTCACAATTCATAATTCATAATTCATAATGGATAATGGAATGGCAAATCGTAAAATCGTAAAATCGTAAAATTGTGAAATCATATAGTCGTATTATATTTGTATTAGCTTTAGTTTGTTCCTTGTTCATTATTCCTACGCATACGCGCGCGCAAACAATGACTGACGACCAGTTGGTGCGTTATGTCCTGCAGGAGAAGGAAAAGGGAACAGAACAGTCTGTCATCATCCGCACTCTGATGCAGCGCGGCGTGACGAGCGAACAGCTGCGACGCGTGCGCAAGAAGGTGGAAGAGGAACAGAAGCGCATGGGCGCCGTGGACCTCACTGGCCAGACCAAGCAACAACCTGGCGGCACCAACCGTCTGCGCACACAGCGCGAGCGCGACCTTGACGAAGTGCAGAAGAAGCGTAACCACATGGTGCGCAGCACACGCGAGGAACGCGAGGAGCTGCACAAGACACGCCAGCAGCGCATGGAGGACATGGAGGAGGTGACGGATATCTTCGACCTCGACTCGCTGGAATACTACTCCAGCCTAATCCCCAAGGATCAACAGGTGTGGGGCCGCAACATCTTCAATCAGGAGAACCTCACCTTTGAGCCCAACATGAATATGGCCACGCCATCGAACTACCGCATCGGAGCTGGCGACGTGCTCATCATCGACGTGTGGGGCGGCTCGCAGGAGACCTTCGAGGAGACGGTGTCGCCCGACGGCACCGTGACCATCACCGGCGTTGGTCCCGTAAAAGTGGGCGGACTGTCTGTGAGCGAGGCCACATCACGGCTGCGGCAGCGGCTGGGGCAGTACTACAGCGACTGCCAGGTGAGCCTCTCGATTGGCGAGGTGCGCAGCATCGTGGTTCAGGTGCTGGGTGAGGTTCGCATGCCAGGCACATACACCCTGACCAGTCTGGCCTCGGCCTTCAACGCACTGTATGCCGCAGGCGGCATCAGCGACGTGGGTACCTTGCGCGACATCAAGGTCTATCGTGGAGGACGCGTGCTGGCACGCATCGACGTATACGAGTATCTCATGCGCGGCAACACCGGCGGCGACGTGCGCCTGCAGGACAACGACCTCATCATCGTGGGGCCGTACGACTGCCTCGTTGAAGTGCGCGGCAAGGTGAAACGCCCGATGTTTTACGAGATGAAGAGCACCGAGAGCGTGGCGCGTCTGCTGCAGCTGGCAGGCGGATTCACCGGCGATGCCTACACAGAGCAGGTGATGCTCTCACGCAAGCAGGGACGCGAATACTCGATATACACCATCAAGGAGTTTGATATGAACGGCTTCACGCTGGCTGACGGCGACTCGCTCTTCGTGGACAGCGTGGTGCCTCGCTATCGCAATATGGTCGAGGTGAAGGGAGCCGTGATGCATCCCGGACAATACCAGATGGACGGCAGCATACAGAGCGTGCGCGACCTCGTGCGCGCCGCCGACGGCCTGCGCGAAGATGCCTTCCGCGAGCGTGCTGTGATGCATCGCCAGAAAGACGACCTGCAGCTTGAGATGGTGTCGGTGGACATACAAGGCATCATCGATGGCCGCGTGTCGGACATCGCTCTGAAACGTGGCGACGTGCTCTTTGTGCCCAGCACTGTGGAGATGCAGGGCGAGCTGACGCTGCGCATCAACGGCGAGGTCAACTACCCCGGCGAGTACCAGTATGCCGAGAATACCACTGTGCGTGACCTCATCCTTATGGCCGGAGGCCTGACGCGCGACGCATCGATGGCGAAGGTGGACGTCTTCCGCCGAGTCTTTGACCCGCAGGCTAACGAAGCTACATCCCGACTGGCCGAGCACTTCTCATTTGACCTGCGCAACGGTTTCGTCCTCGAGGACACAGCCTTCACGCTGCAACCTTTTGACGAGGTGCAGGTGCGCAAGAGTCCCGCTCACAACGAACAGCAGAACGTGACCATCACCGGCTCGGTGAACTTCGAGGGTGAGTATGCCCTGACAAGCAAGGAGTTCCGCCTCTCAGACCTCATCAAGATGGCCGGAGGCCTGTCGGAACTGGCCTACTCCAAGGGCGCACGCCTCATACGCGAGATGACAGTGGAGGAGCGCGACCAGCGCGAGGCCGCCATGAAGTCGTCGCAGATTGCCCTCTTCGAGCAGAGCTTGGAGTTGGACAAGAGCTATAACCTGGCACGCGCCGACACCATTCTGGACATGAAGATGAACCTCGGCAACTTCTACAACGTGGCCATCAACCTTGACGAGGCCCTGGCACAGCCCGGCAGCATACACGACGTCATCCTGCGTGCCAACGACCAAATCATCGTGCCACAGTACTCCAACACCATCAAGATATCCGGCGAGGTGATGTACCCCATCTCGATGAACTACAAGAAGGGCGCTCCACTCTCCTACTACATCAAGCGTGCCGGCGGCTACAGCAATAAGGCCGGCAAGAAGCTGGCATACGCCATCTACATGAACGGCGCCGTGGAGCAGTTGGGCCGATACGACAGCGGCAAGCACATCGAGCCTGGCTGCGAAATAGTGGTGCCGACGAAGCCACGTCACGAAGGCCTCTCGACGGCAGAAATCATGATTCTCGGTACGAGCATGATCAGTATCTCCTCGATGATTATCTCGCTTATCAACAACCTCAAGTGACATGGACACCAACCACTACATAGACCTGCGTGACGTCTGGAAACAGCTGCGCAGCCACAAACGCCTGTTCCTGAAGGTGTGGGGAGTGACATTCGTGGCAGCGTGTGCGTGGATACTGCCTGTGCCGCGCACCTACAAGGCCGAAGTGATGCTCGCACCCGAAACAGAGAACCCCACATCGGGCGGTGCGCTGGGTTCGCTGGCCTCGTCCTTTGGCTTCAACATGGGTGCCATGATGAGCAGCGACGCCCTCTATCCCATGCTCTACCCCGATCTCATGTCGTCCAATGACTTCATCGTCGGCCTTTGGAGCATACCCGTGCGGAGCATCGATGGCAAAATCAACACCGACTACTACACCTATCTCACTGAGCACCAGAAGAAAACCTTCTACAAGGTACCCTTCAAGGCGCTGATGAAGCTGCTCAAGTCGCTGCTGCCCAAGCCCGAGACCTACGGCGCAGGCGAAGACGGCAAGATAGACCCGTTCTTCCTCTCCGAGGAACAGGCCAAGCTCGTCAAGGGCATGGAGAGCCTCATCGTCTGCTCCATCGACAAGAAGACCGACGTCATCACCATCACCGTCAACGATCAGGATCCATACATCGCAGCTTGTCTGGCCGACTCTGTGTGCCAGCGTCTGCAGGATCGCATCACAGCCTATCGCACCAGCAAGGCACGCATCGACGCCGAGCACTATGCCGAGTTGGTAGAAGAATCGCGGCAGGCATACGAGGAGGCTTTACGCAAGTTCAGCGAATTCAGCGATGCACACCGCGATGCACAGCTGCAGGCAGTGCGCACGCAGAGCGAACGCCTGGAGAGCGATGCCCAGATGAAGTTCACTACATACAACGCCATGAACACGCAGCTGGAAGCAGCCAAGGCTCGAGTGCAGGAACGCACTCCGGCCTTCACCATCCTGCAAGGTGCATCGGTGCCGGTGAAGCCCAATAGCCCCAAGCGCATGATCTTCATCGCCGCAATGCTGCTGCTGGCCACCTTCGGCACAGCACTATACATCCTCCGCGACGAGATTGCCAAATACTTCCAATAGCCTGAGAACGACGGTAGTATGCCAATGACAGCCTCCACACGCATCATTGTCAATACGGCCGTACAGTATGTCAAGGCCGTAATAACCACCATTCTGGCTCTGTACTCCACGCGCATCGTACTCGATGCCCTGACAGAGTCGGATTATGGTATTTATGTCCTCGTCGGCGGAGTGGTGGCACTGCTGGGCTTCATCACCAACTCGCTCATCGTCACCACACAGCGCTATGTCTCGCTCTCTCACGGACAAGGCGACATCTCTGTCGTGCGGCGTTTCTATGTCAACAGCACCGTCATGCACTGGCTCATCGCGGCTGTGCTGTTTGTCTTGCTGATGGCCGTCAAACCCTGGCTCTTCGACATTCTCAACATCCAACCCGAACGCGTTGCCACTGCAGCCGAGGTATATGTCATCGCGGCCTTTGTGCTCGTGGTGACAATTGTGTCGGCTCCACTGAAGGCACTTTTCATTGCCCGCGAGAACATTACTTTCATTGCTGTCGTGGAGGTCGTGGACTCGGTCATCAAGCTGTGCATCGCCCTGTCGCTGGCCTATCTGACCATCGACAGACTGTTTTTCTATGCCATCGCCCTGGCTGCAGTTCAGGTATTCAACCTGCTGGCCTTCTGGGGCTACGCCCTGTGGCAATATCCCGAGTGTACGGTGCGCTGGCACACCTCCGAGCTAAACCGCCGCGACATGCGCGGACTGCTGTCATTTGCCGGATGGACTACCTACGGCATGGGAGCCGTTACGCTGCGCGGTCAGGGCATTGCAGTGCTGCTGAACATCTTCTTCGGCACAGCCATCAATGCGGCCTACGGCATTGCCTTCCAGATATATATAGCACTGTCTATCGTCTCGACATCCATCTTCAACGCCATGAATCCGCAGATTATGCGTGCTGAGGGCGAGGGCCGCAGAGACTGGATGCTGATGATGGCCGGCCGCGAGTCGAAGTTCGCCGTGGCGCTGATGAGCATTGTGGCCATTCCCGTCATATACGAGATGCCACAGCTACTGTCGCTGTGGCTGAAGGAGGTGCCGGCATACACGGCCTTGTTCTGCCGCTATATGCTCGTGTCGTTCCTCTTCGACCTGCTCACACTGGGGCTGAACACCGCATGCCAGGCCATAGGTCGCCTGCGCACCTATACCCTCGTGATGTATACCCCCAAGCTGCTGACGTTGTTCGTGGCGTGGGTGATACTGAAGCTCACAGGCAGCGTGGAAGGCACTATGGTGGCTTACATCATCATAGAACTCATCATGGCCTTGGTGCGCCTGCCTTTGCTGCGCAGCATCGGCGGCCTGCATGTCGGCGACTTCGTTCGCCACTCCATCTTGCCGGCGCTGCTTCTGATTGCGGCGCTGACGCTCATAGGCTGGGCATGCACTCTCATGCCGGCCACACCCATACGCGTCTTCGTCACGTTGCCCGTAACGATGCTGGTGGGCTGCGGCCTCATGTGGTGTCTCACCCTCACTGCCGACGAGCGCGCATACGTCACATCGCTGGCACATAAAATCACAAAGAGATGATACTGCGAGTGCCAAAGATATACCTCATCAACAAGCAGCAGCTTGTGCGCACACTGTTTCTGGTGGGCATGCTTGTGATATATCTTGGCAGTCTGTTCCCTTGGTTCTTCTGGCCCCTTGGCGGCTTCTACCTCGCCATAGGAGCGGCAATGTTTGTCTCTGCGATGGTCATTGACCGCCACGAGCAGTACGGCTTCTTCAACCGGCAGGACTTCCTGATACCTATGCTGCTCTACATCCTGTTGTCGTTCTATATCATTGTTGTCAACGCCGAGTCGCCAAAGAACTACATCATCAACCTCTTCCATATCGCGATATACTACACCCTGTTCAGGGTGTCTACAACACAGCTGCCTTCGGTGAGCGATTTCATATCCAAGGCTATGGGTTGGCTGCTGCTGGTGTCGATGGCGTTCTTCCTGCTGTATGTTCTGGGCTTCCCCCTGCCATCTGTCAACGCACAGTTCCGCGACGGCTTCTATACGTTCTCCAACTATTTCTTCTTCCTCCTTGACGACCGCTCGCTCAGTTGGATAATACCACGCTTCCAAGGCGTATTCCTCGAACCCGGACATTTGGGCACCGCGACATCGTTCCTACTATTCACGCAGTCCGGCAAATGGCGCCGCTGGTACAACATCGTGCTCATCGTGGCCACGCTAATCACCTTCTCCCTCTCGGCTTATGTGCTGTTGACGGCCATCATCATCATGAACCTGTGGGTGCAGCGCAAGAACTTCATCGGCAAGCTGTTGGCCGTGGCTGCGCTATTTGGCATCATCATAGCAGGCTCGTTTGTCTATCGCGACGGCGACAACATGCTCCACGACCTCATCCTGCTGCGTTTAGAGGTCGATGACGGCGAGCTGGCCGGCAACAACCGCGTCACGGAGGACTTCCAGTCGGAGTTCGACAGCTTTCTGGAGTCGGATGACATCCTGTTTGGCCGCGAGATGGACTACGACATCTCGGGCAACTCGGGCTATCAAGTCTTTATCTACGACAACGGCTTTGTGGGGCTCATTCTGCTGTGGACGTTCTATTTGCTTTCCATGTGGGCAGCGCCCGACCGCAGGGCATGGGCGGCTGTGATGTTCATTGCGCTGCTCGCATTCCTGGCACGAGGCTACCTGATGTGGTACAACTACTATATTCCTTTCTTCTGCGTGGCTTTCTCAAACTATCTGCCACCTCCGCTCAAGTCATCTGAACCATCAACTGCAGCCACATGAAGGTTGTCTATGTCCTCAATCCCACATTGCGACTATCTGGGTCGTTCAAGTCGTTCAGCGTACTGCTGCGGGGCCTGATGCAACATGGCGTGCAACCCAGCTTGGTCATTCCCAAGGGACAGGACTATGAAGACGAGCTACGCAAGATGGGCATTCCTGTGCTGGCGCTGACCTACCGCGACCATGCTTGGCCCCACAGTGGTACAGCGAGCCAGAAGCTGCTGTTTGTGCCACGTCTCATTGCACGAGGCATCGTCAATGCCGTCGCCGGTTGGCAGCTGTATCGCCACTTCCGGGGCAAAGGCATTGACCTGGTGCACACCAACGTCAGCGTGCTGGGCGTGGGCTACACGCTGGCACGGCGGTTGGGAGTGCCGCATGTGTATCACGTCCGCGAGTATGGCAAAGAGGACTTCGGTATCAGGCCCTTCCCGTCGAAGAGCGCCTTCGACCACAGGCTGCGACAGCCGGGGGCATATACCATCTGCATCACGCGCGACCTGCTGCGCCATCATCATCTCGAGGACCTGCCGTCGGCACGTATGATATACAACGGCATCTGTCCGCGCATGGATGCTATGCCATCGTCATCAGCAGGCGATTATTTCCTTTTCGTGGGGCCGTTGACGCACGCCAAGGGCATTGACCAGCTTGTGGAAGCATACGTGCGATATGCCACCTCGACACAACGCTGCCTGCCTCTGAAGGTGGTGGGGCATGCTGCTGATCCTGAATTGTTTGGCACGCTGACAGCGAAGCTAAAGGCTCACAGCCTTGCAGACAAGGTCATCTTTCTGGGCAACCGCAGTGACGTGCCAGAGCTCATGCGCGATGCAGCAGCTCTCATTGTGCCGTCGCCATCGGAGGGCTTCGGCCGCTGCACTGCCGAGGCAATGTTCTCAGGCACACTGGTCATAGGCCGCAACACTGGCGGCACAAAGGAGCAGATGGACAACGGTCTTGAGATGTGCGGACACGAGATAGCCCTGCGCTACGAGGACACCGCACAGCTGGCAGCACGCATGAACGAAGTGGCCACAGCACAATCTGGGAGCTATAACGAGATGAGGCTCAACGCCTTCAACACCGTGAATGCACTATATACCAACGAGGCATACGTGGCAAACGTTCTTGACTTCTATGATTATATCTTGCCAAAAGCTCATTTAGTTGCTTCTGACAAACAATAAAAGCACACTCTTAGCGTTATAATATTAGAGGACTGCAATATTGATGCGGCCTATAAATCCCGATTATCCATCATCGCTTCCTCGCGTCCTTCCGTGCAAGTGCTGATGTCGGTTTACAACGGCACCGACTATCTCGCCCAGCAGCTGAGCAGCATCTACGCCCAGCAGGATGTGGACGTGCGGTTGCTCGTTCGCGACGACGGCTCTGGCTGCACGGAGCTGCACGAGTTGTTGGATGCTGAACAGGCTGCAGGACGGTTGCAGTGGTACGAAGGACAGAACCTGCGTCCCGCACGCAGCTTCATGCATCTCCTGCAGCAGGCTCCCGAAGCTGAGTACTATGCCTTTGCCGACCAGGACGACGTGTGGCTGCCTGATAAGCTTGCAGCAGCTGTGGCTAAGCTGAGCCGCTGTGATACAGCGGCACACGCAACAAAATGTGAGAAGGGTGACGATGGGGAAGAGGCTGCACTCTATTTCAGCCAGACTCAGCTCGTGGATGCCGACTTGCAACCGCTGCCCAATGTTGTCATCAACCCGCGCCTGACATTTGGCGAAGCTCTCGTTTATCAGTTTGTGGGAGGCAACACTATGGTCTTCAACCACGCCCTAAGACAACATCTGCTACGCTACGAACCCACCTACCTGCGCATGCACGACATCTGGATCTACGATGTGGCGCTGGCGCTGGGCGGACACGTGGTCTTCGACCCCACCCCACACATTCTCTACCGCCAGCACGACAGCAATGCCGTGGGGCAGGCAGATTCGTGGTTGTTTCGCTGGCGGGCACGCATGGAGCGCCTGCAACACGAGCGGCATATACGCTCGCGCATAGCCAGTGAGCTGCTCGCGGGCTATGCCGATGCCATGCCAGCGGCCAACCGCAGTCTTGCAGAGACGGCAGCACAGGCTACCACCAGTTGGCGGGCACGCTGGCGCATGCTCAGCGACAAGGCCTACGACCCCGCCGATGCTGCCATAGCGAGGTCATATAAGATAGCCGTGATGCTCGGATTGTTCTGAGAATAATGAATTGCATATTATGAATCCTGAAATAGTCATATCGGTCGTCACCATCTGCTACAACAGCGCAGCCACTATCGAAGAAACCATACAGAGCGTGCTGGGCCAGGACTATCCGCCTAAGCTCATCGACTATGTCATCATCGACGGAGGCAGCACCGACGGCACGCTGGACATCATCTCGCGCTACCGCCAACAGCTGGGCTACTTCGTCAGCGAGCCCGACCGCGGCATCAGCGATGCCTTCAACAAGGGTGTGGCAGCAGCAAGCGGTGATGTCATCGTCATCATTAACAGCGACGATGTGTTGCTGCCAGGAGCCATGCGTGCCGTGGCCGAAGCCTATGACCCAGACACTGACATATACCGCTGCAACGTCATCATACGCAATAAGGAAACCGGCTTCGTGGGACGCGACACGCCATCCATGCGGTTCCCGCTGATGCCCTTCTTCGTCAATGTCGACCATCAGGGCACCTTCGTCACCAAGGCATGCTACGAACGATTCGGCAACTACGACATTAATTTCCGCTACATGATGGATCACGACTTCCTGGCCCGCTGCTATCAGGGCGGTGCACGCTTCAAGCGCGTGGACTACGATGTTGCTGAGTTCCGTCTTGGCGGTGTGAGTGTGGCTTCCATCCACGACAAAAAATACGACATCCGCCATATCGTAATCAACCAAGGGGGCAGCACGCTGCAGGCCAATCTATGCTATGCGTGGTTCTGGAGCTTTGATGCAGTCAAACGAGTGTTCATTCGCTGTTTCGGCCTTGATGCCCTGAAGCGAATTCACTATGCCAAACCAAAGTAAATGCACTTTTTGTTGCGTGAATCTCAGCTTTTGACTACCTTTGCACGCCAAATTCAGAAGCATACCCAAAAATGAATATATATTTCGTCAACCCTCCCTTCAAGGCCGAGTTCGGTAAGTTCTCTCGCGAGTCGCGCAGCCCGGCCATCACCAAGAGCGGAGCCGTGTACTATCCGCTGTGGCTCATTTATGCCGCAGCCTACGCCGAGAAGAAGGGACACCATGTCGATTTTATCGATGCTCCGGTGAAGCGGTTGAACGAACAAGCCACGTTGGACATCATCACCGAGAAGCCTTTGGGCCAAGGGCCGTTGCTCTTTGTGATAGACACCAGCACGCCATCTATCAAGAGCGATGTTGCTTTCGGTGCACGGCTGAAGGAGCTCTATCCGCATGCCTTTGTGCTGCTTGTGGGAACACATCCGTCGGCCTGTGCCGAGGAGACACTCTCCTACAATGCCGCCATCGACGGCGTGGCCATCGGCGAGTTTGATGAGATTGTGCTTCAGCTGGCCAATGCTCTGGATGCCGGCACCCCAGTGGACAAGGTGCCG
The DNA here is from genome assembly GCA_905233465.1 of uncultured Bacteroidaceae bacterium. GTDB lineage: Bacteria > Bacteroidota > Bacteroidia > Bacteroidales > Bacteroidaceae > Physcousia. The sequence goes on from CAJOEI010000013.1 coordinate 26,617, forward strand.
GGGCTGTGCCTGCGCCGCGGCGAGGACTTTGTGCGCACGGGCACGATGCCATTCATGTCCAACCTCGACGAGCTACCTTTTGCTGCCGAATTCATCTACAAGCGGCTTGATGTACACGATTATTTCTTTGCGGCAGCCACTTTCCCGTCCATACAAATCTTCACTGGCCGCGGCTGCCCATGCCACTGCAACTTCTGCGTCTATCCCCAGACCATGCATGGCCATCGCTTCCGTGCACGCTCGGCACAGAGCGTAGTGGCCGAGTTCCAGTACATTGCCGACCATTTTCCCGACGTGAAGGAAGTGGTCATTGAGGACGACACCTTCACTGTGAACAAACAGCAGTTGCTGACGTTCTGCAACCTTCTGCGCGAGCACAATCTGCAACGCCGCCTGCGGTGGCTGTGCAACGCCCGCGTGAATCTCGACCTGGAAACCATGCATGCGATGAAAGCTGCCGGATGCCGCCTCATCATCCCAGGCATCGAAAGCGGCTCACAACAGATACTCGATAACATAAAGAAAGGTACACGCGTGGAACAGTTCCAGAAGTATGTCGACAATGCCCGCCGCGCAGGACTACTCATCCACGCCTGCTACATGGTGGGCAATGAGGGCGAGACACGCGAAACTATGCAGCAGACGCTGGAGCTGGCCTTGCGCCTCAACACCGATACGGCACAGTTCTTCCCACTTATACCCTACCCCGGCACAGAGGCTTTTGAATGGGCACGCCGCAACGGCTACATCGAGCTGGACTACGACAAGTATTGCCGCGAGGACGGCACGCACAACACCGTGCTCTCCATGCCCCACCTCTCGGCCGAGGAGATGGTGGCTTTCTGCGACATGGCACGGCGCAAGTATTATTTGCGCCCCTCCTATATGCTCCACCGCCTGTGGATGGGCCTCAAGGATCCTTCCGACCTCAAGCGCTCACTCAAGGCCTTCGGCCGCCTACGCCACTACCTTTTCGGGCGTAAACGCTGAACGACTCTCATCATAATCAATATAGTGATGGCAAACAAGCACATTTTATTGCTTATAGCATCGTTCCTGCTCACCATTCTTCCACTGGAAGCACAAGAGGGGCCGACAATGGGATGGAGTTCATGGAACACCTACCTCGTGAACATCAATGAAGGTCTGATTAAGAGTCAGGCCGATGCTATGGTCAGCAAGGGCCTGAAGAAAGTTGGATTTGACCACATCAACATCGACGACGGCTTCTTTGGCGGGCGTAACGAAGAGACGGGTGAGCTGCTCATAAATCCAAAGCGTTTTCCCCACGGCCTCAAGCCCGTGGCAGACTATATCCACTCCAAGGGCCTTAAGGCTGGCATCTATAGCGACGCAGGTGCCAATACCTGTGGCAATTACCACAACGGCGACACGCTGAGCGTCAATGTCGGCCTCTACAACTACGACCAGCACGACATTAACTTCTATTTCAAGGAGTGCGGCTTCGACTTCATCAAGGTGGACTTCTGCGGCGGTGATCCTATACACAACACCGACCACGTGTCACTCGATCCACAAGAGCGATACACAGCCATCAGTCAGGCCATAGAAGCAACCGGTCGCAGCGACGTGCGTCTCAATGTGTGTCGCTGGGCATATCCGGGAACATGGGTCAGCGATGTGGCCTTCTCATGGCGTACAACAGGTGACATCAACGACTCATGGGAGTCAATTAGGAACATCATTTCTGAAAACCTCTACATGTCAGCTTATTGCCACGACGGGCACTACAACGACATGGATATGCTGGAGGTGGGCCGCTCCCTGACTCTCGAAGAAGACAAGACACACTATGGCATGTGGTGCATCATGGCCTCACCGCTACTCATCGGCTGCGACCTTACAAACATCAAAAGCACCACGCTCACCCTGTTGAAGAACAAGGAACTCATAGCCCTCAACCAAGACCCGCTTCATCTGCAGGCATATGTGGCCGGCCTCGAGAACGGCTGCTACATCCTGGTGAAGGACATCGAGGAGCTGGGTACCACACGTCGCGCGCTGGCCATCTACAACCCTAACGACGAGGCTAAGACCGTGTGCCTGCGCTTTGCCGACATCGACCTTGCGGGAGCTGTGCTGCTGCATGATGTCTTCACGAAGCGCGATGTAGGCACTTTTGATGAACAATATGAGGTCAGCGTGCCTGCACACGGCACACGTATTTATGTGGCCGAGGCCGAAGTTCGTCTGGAGCGCTCTCGCTACGAGGCTGAGACGGGCTACATCAGCGCCTATCAGGAGACAAAGAACCATCAGGTGGAGAAGACAGGCATCTATGAGTATGCCGACTATTGCTCGGCAGGCCTCAAGGCCGGTTGGCTGGGCTATAGCGAACAGAACGCCCTGCAATGGAACGATGTCTACTCCGCCCGCGGTGGCGAATACACGCTGACCATTGCCTATGTCTCTGGCGAGCGGCGTGGCATCACGGTAAATGTCAATGGCGATCGCGTGAAGACCATCAATGTCAGTTCGGGCGGATGGCAACAAGTAGCCACCTCGAAAATGACCATTACATTGCAGCCTGGCCGCAACACCATACGCCTCTCCAACGCCAGCGGCTGGATGCCAGACATCGACTATATCCAACTCACGGCAAAGAATCCCTACGACGGCATTCGTGAGGTTGAGAAGGGAGAGGCCAACAACAAGAAACAGAACGGGACAATCTATGACCTCAGCGGACGCCCCATACGCCACTCTGCCGTGGACATCATGCATGCTCCCGGCAAGGGTATATACATCGTTGGGGGAAAGAAGGTGACTTTCTAAGAAGGTAATAAAAGTAACAACGCCCTACTTCACCATCCACACATTAAGGATGACACCATTGCTGCCATCCTTGCCCTCGGGCGTGGCGGAGAACGGCGTGGAGAAGTCCGGTGCACACACGAAGATGGCATTATTCAGCCATGCGTATGGCCCCTTGGCATCGGTCTCGAAATGCGGTGCCGTGCGGAAGTAGCTGCCACCATCACTTATCAAGCCACGGTTGCGGACATGAATATGTGTGCCGTCGTCGGTGCGGATGTCGTATATGGCTTCCAGCTCGGTGCGCTGCATGTCTTGCCGCACAAGTTGATAGTCGGCTCCGCCACTGACGACACTGCCTCGCAGACGCGGTCCCTCAAACGCGCCGCCCGTGATGGGTATGACCACGCGCCGCCCATGTGCAGTCTCGCCAACACTGTAGGCCTGGCCGATGGTCACGCGCAACTGCATCACAAACTCCAGTTGCGGCACCACTTGTGGCTGGATGGTTTGTGCCGAGATGCATAGGGGCATCAGCATAGTAGCTGCAAGAAAAGCAAGCACACGTCCAATGTGTTTCATGATGTCTGTTGGGTTATGTGTTTATAGTTTCGGCACAAAATTATGAAAAGTTTTGGACAACATGTCAATGGGAAACAAAAAATATGTACCTTTGCGCCAAATTGTTCATTGTAAAATATCAAACAATAAGTTTATGAAACGTATATTAGCATGTGCCGTGGCCACCATGATGGGCACCACGATGATAGCCCAGTACCAAAATCCCACTATCGACTTGTGGCCTGCCGACGTGCCCGGCCAGACGGAGGCCAAGGCAGCTCCCGTCACGCGCGCCGGACGCGATGCCGCTTATATAGACAAGGTGACGAACCCCACGCTGGAAGTCTATGAACCTACGGCGACGGCCAACGGACGCGCCGTCATCGTCTGTCCGGGAGGCGCTTACTCAGTCCTGGCCTACGACAAAGAGGGTCAGGAGATAGCACGCTGGCTGGCAGGTCAGGGCTACACGGCCTATGTGCTGGCATATCGTGTGCCCAATAACCGGCCCGGAGCCTTGCAGGATGCACAACGCGCCGTGCGACTGGTGCGTGCCAAGGGTTTTGATAAGGTGGGCATCATGGGCTTCTCGGCCGGAGCCAGCCTGTCGTGCCGCACGGCCACACGCTGGCACGCCCCCGCCTACAAGCCTCAGGACGAGGCCGACCGCCTCTCATGCCGTCCGGACTTCGCCCTGCTTATCTATCCCGCTTACCTCGATGAGGGCGAGGGTGGAACGCTGACGCCCGAACTGTCGGTGTCACGTGAGACACCTGCTCTCTTTGTCTTCGGCACAGAAGATGATGTCCGCTACAGCGGTCCCTCATGCATCACCATCACCGATGCCATGCGTCGAGTGAATGCGCCTGTGGAGCTGCACTATCTCACACGTGGCGGCCACGGCTATGGCATGCGCAGCGGCGTGGGCCTTATCTGGCCACGACTGGCCGAAACATGGCTACAAGGAATCGATAAATGATGGCGCCCCAAATTGTAAAATTAAAGCAATCTTCCAATCCCTTTAAACTTTAAACTCTAAACTTTAAACTACTAGTGAGTTATATCTATTCCATTTTTCAGGAGATGGGCGAGGCGCTACGCATCCCTGCCTCGTTTGTAGTGTTGGAGTGCATCGGTACCCTTGCCGGTGCCGTGTCGGGTTGCCGTCTGTCGGCAGCCAAGCAGTTTGACCTTTTCGGCGCACTCATCGTGGGTACAGCCACGGCCGTTGGTGGCGGTACCATCCGCGACCTCATTCTGGGGCTGACGCCATTCTGGATGACCAACCCCATATACCTGTGCTGCTGTTTGTTCGGCCTGGTGTGGGTTATCGTCTTCCGCCGTTATTTGGTGAAACAGAACAACATGTGGTTCATCTACGACTGCATCGGCCTGGCACTGTTCAACGCTATTGGCATAGAGAAGACTCTGGGTCTGGGCCTGCCCTACTGGGCAGCGATATGCATGGGCTGTGTGACCGGTGCAGGCGGCGGCGTGCTGCGCGACGTGCTGATGAACGAGGTGCCCCTCATCTTCCGCAAAGAGATCTATGCTCTGGCCTGCATCGCTGGCGGCGTGGTCTATGTTTTCTGCCACAGCGCCGGTTGGCGCATCGAGGCATGCGCCCTCATCTCCAGCGTGGTAGTCATTGTCATACGCATGCTGGCAGTGAAATACAAATGGGAGATGCCCAAGATGAAGGCCGAGGACTGAGGACTTACTTAGCCACTTTCCTGCCGCCCACGATGTAGATACCATGGCGTGTTGCGGCTCGACCGTCCACACGTCGTCCACTGAGGTCATACCACTTGTCGTCCTTGTCCTTGGTGCCTGCCGCGGTGCGCTCTGCAATGTCAGTCGTAATCTTCTGGAACAACGTTTCTATCTCGTCTGCTGTCAGGGCCATAGCATATAGACGGAAGTCATCGTATGTGCCTTGGAAGTCGACGTTGTTGGAGGCCTCTGTGCCGCTCCACCACTGTGTGCGACCGATGTAGTTGCGGCTGTCTGTGGCTACTCGCGTGAGCTCGTATGGTTCACGATTGATTGATGTTGACGTTGCCACCAGTGTGCCGTTGACATATACCTTTGTGGTGTTGCTCTTGGCATCGTATGTCACGGCCACCAATGCCTGCAGCTGTGTCGTCAGCTGCTGCGAGGCCGTTGCCAGAGCTGTGGTGCCGCCATTGTACTTCAAGCCAGCAGCCAAGGTGTTGGCGCGCAGGAAGACGCTGTTGCCCGATGCAGAACCGAAGTCGTAGAGACGGGGCTGCTTGGCCAACGATGTTGGCGTAGCGATGAGCACCACGGTGTAGGAGCGCAGTGAATCCAGCAGATGTGAGGGTGCCAACAGGTAGCTGTTGCTGCTGAAGCCTGTTGCGGTGTTCTGTGTCAGGTCGAGCAGGCCGCCCACCATGTTGCCCTTGGTGCCCATGAGCTGGGCATCGCGGCCGTGGGTGCTGTGGTCCTTGATATACGTCTTGCTACCACTGGTGTAGCTGTCACCGTCATCAAAGGCGTAGTGCAGCTGCAGCGTCGCCTTGGGCTGGCGGGCTTTCACTGTGACATCGAAGTTGCGCGACGTGCCACCCGACGTGGCAGTGAGCTGCACATCACGGTCGTAGCCGACAGGTGTTGCCAGGCCCGAACCCGTGAGGACGTCAGCATTGGAGCTTGTCCAGATGATGGTGCTACCTCCAGGAGTGGTTGCCGGCAACAGGATATCAGCATATATCTCGCTGGGCACCACGATGTCGTCGAGACCGCTATCCTGCACACGGACGCGCACCTCGGTGATGCTGTTCCAGTCGCTGGCACTGGTGCCGTTGCACACGATGCGCACATATCGAGCCTGAGTTGGCGTGATGCGATAGCGCTCCATTTCGTCGGTCAGTCCACTGCTCTGCTGATTGGTCAGGGCGTTGGCAAACGTCGTGCCGTTGACCGAGGTCTGTATGTCAAAGTATGCCACACGTGCCGTGCCCTGATAGAATGCTAAGTCGACAGCCTCCACTGTCTGCTGGCTACCAAAGTCGAGCTGCAGCCACTGTCCGTTGCCTTGCTGGCTCCATCGCGTGCTGAGGTTGTTGTCCACGGCATTGGATGCGGGGTTGCCGCTCTGTGCGCCAATGGCCGTCACGGTGACGCCATCCGGCATGGCTGTAAGAGGCACTGTGAGCAACAGCGTGCGTTGCTGGTTCTGCGCCATGTCGCCACCATCAGCTGAGCGTATATTGCTGGCACTCAACACATATCGACCATAGTCCAGGGGTTTGCTGAGGGTTATGGTCACCTGTCTCTCGCCTGTGAGGGCAATGGATGTAGCATTGATGCTCTGTCCGTCCAGACTGTAGTTGTAAGCACTGGTTGCATCAGATGCGTTGGGTGCAGTGTTGAAGCTAACGACAATCTCATTGGCCTCGCCCATCGCCACACCTGTCATGCGCAGCTTGGGCAGCTCGGCCTCGCCCGTGGCCAGCCGGCTCATCTCGGCCGCTGCCAGCAGATAGGCTCCCACGCCAAAGTCGTAGTAACTTGTTGCGCTGAGCGTCTGGTTGGGGTCGGCCTTCTCGCCGATAGGTTGTATGTATCCCACGGTGCCGTCGGGCTGCAGGGCCACGGTGGTGAGGTAGTTCCGCCATAGTCGGCCTCGCTGAGGATGCCGTTGTTGATGCCCCATGCGTAACCATAAGCAAATAGTGCCGTGCCGCTGGTCTCACGCCCGGGGGCATAGCTCGGGTCGAGCATCGAGCGTGTCCAGTAGCCTTCTGCCTGCTGACAGGCCTTGATGCTCTGGGCCATGCGTCGGTAGTAGCTGATGTACTCGTCGCGATGGCTGTCTGTGACAGGCAGCTCGCTGAGCACAGTGGCAAAGCACGCGAATATCCATCCGTCGCCGCGTGCCCAGAAGTCCTTCTTGCCGGCCGTGGTCTTGTGGCTCGGGTAGATGTATTTGGCATCACGGAAGTATAGCCCCGTGGCATCGGCTCCACTCTCGTCGCACATTAGGTCGGTAGCCCATCGCCAATAGGCATACATCTTATCAAGATATGTCTGATTGCCAGTGATGGCGTACATCTTCGTCATGATGGGCATGACCATAAACAGTCCGTCGACCCACCAGAGGTAGTCAACTGCCGACGTGCTGATCTCGTAGTTCATCACCTCCAATGCCCGCTCAATCTTCTTGGCCTCGTGGTTCGGGTCGAGACGGTAGAGGTCCTGATAGACCTGGAAGCACACCTGATTGTCGCCGAAGAGCACCCAGTTGGCGCCCTCGCCGTAGGTCTTGTATTGCCATTGCGACTTGTCGGTGCCTGTGGCTCCCCACCAGTTGTTGCGCTGCGACCATGCCGTGGAGAAGTCGCGATAAGACTCGTCGCCCGTGGCCACGTATGCCGCCATGTTACCGATATGGTATACGGCGCGGTTCCAGAAGTAGTCGCCATGCGACGGGTTGCGCGTCTGCCACGTCTCATTGACGGTGTTGAGCACAGCGAGCACATCGTTCTTGGTCGGGATAGTGGTCATCGTGGTGACAGTGAGCGGCTTGTCCACACTGGCCTTGAATGCTTCGAGGGCTGCAAACCAATCCTCATCGCTGCCATAGCGACCAACAGGGAACTGGTTCCAGCCTGCACCAAAGTAGTAAGTCAGATCCGTGCCGGGCGTGTAGTCCACGACGAGACACAGGTGGTTGCCGATGACCTGTGTCGTCACGCCATCACCGGGCACGTAGGCTCCTTGATAGAAGCGCGACGAGGAGTTGTTGACGCTGCCCTCGCTCTTGTTCTCGGCACGTCCGATGAGGCCGGGCACATCCATGAAATCGTTGCCCGCCACGTTTGTGCCCATGTCTGTATGCTGGTAGATTGCTATGGCCAGACGTATGTTCTTCTGAGGCCCGTCGAGACGCACCGTGGCGCGGTTGAGCAGTGCTCCGGCAGAGGTCTGCACCTGCACGGTCTTGGTATATGTGGCTCCGTCGATGACGACGTTGTTGTATGTCAGCGTAAAGCTTTGTGCGAGTGCTCCCTGGTCGTCGAAGTCGCATGTGTTGTAGGGGTTGTGCATCAACAGCTGTCCACCTACCACGGCTGCCGTGCCGCCGCAGCCCAGGCGCTTGCCGTTGACGGAATAAGCATCAACGCCATATTGGCTCTCGTTGTGGTAGTTCGACAGGCCATACATGGCGTCGATGATGGGTGCAGCCTGTTTCTTCTGCCACACATCCACGCCCTGCGCGGTATTGGGTTCGGAACTTAGCAGCACCGACGAGTACATACGGTAGGCACAAAGGTCGTTTTCCCAAGCTATGTCAGCTCGCGACGACGGCATCTTCACGGCCGAGTACGTGAGTGTGGCGGGCGTTGTGGGCGTGCCGCTGACAAAACGGTAGCCTGCCGTCTGGCCGCGACCCACACTGGCTTGAAAGCGTGCGCGGCCGTCGGCCGTGACCTCAAAGGGCACCGTGCTGCCGCCCTCGGTCTGCAGCGCACACGCTGCGAGGTTGACACTTGATGGCACGCTGACCTCCACGGTCTCACCGTTGCGGTCGGTGGGCAGGGCATTCTTGAGGCGGAAGGCATATTGCTCAGTCTGAGCGAAGCCGATGGCTGGCACTGCCAGAAATGATACCAATGCTATGAGGGCGCCGAGGCGGCGCATGATGCTGCTGGTTGTTCTCATCTTGCAAGGAGTTTACGTTGTTTCGGGGGCAAATTTAATTATTTCCGCACTACCGATGCAGCATAAGGTAGTTAATAAAACGTAAAAACGATGCTACAGAGGCTCATGGCGGCCCGATGACTATATTATTTCCATATCTTTGCATGTCCAAATGAGGATAGATTTGTAAATAGCTAAACATAATCATATAGACCTATGAAGAAAATCTGTATCACATTGCTGGCATGTCTGCTGACATGCATTGGAATGCAGGCTGCGCGCCCCGCCAACGTCGCTGCCAAAGAGGTGCACACCGCCGACGGCACCACAGTGAGCATCACCACCTACGGCGACGGCATTGTGCGCGTGGTTAAATACAAAGGCGCTGCCATGCCGCAGAAAAAGAGCTACTCCGTCATCATGCAGCCCACAGAGGCCAAGGCACCCACACTGCTGTGCAGCGTCGATGAGTCCACGGGCCGCGTGACCTTCACCGATGCTGCCGGCACGGTGCTGCTGCGCGAGAGCGGCGATGGCGGTTTCGCCCTGCGTCCCCAAGGCGATGCCTGGCGCATCAGCCAGACATGGGAGATTGGAGCCGAAGAAGAGATTTACGGTCTGGGACAGCTGGGCGACGATGCCATGAGCTGGCGCGGCCGGGAGAAGCAGCTGTGGAACAGCAACGGATACATTGCCATACCATACATCACCAGTCAGCGCGGCTTCGGCCTCTACTGGGACAACGCCGGTAAGAGCCATTTCAGCAGCAAGGCACAGCAGGGCCGACAGCAGGTGGAGTTCACATCGGAGTACAGCTCATGCATAGACTACTATGTGATGTATCGCGACGGCAGTCAGGACGGCGTCATCGATTGCATACGCCAGCTCACAGGCCAGGCCACAATGTTTCCGCTGTGGACCATGGGCCACTGGCAGTGCCGCGAGCGCTACAAGACCAGCGACGAGCTGGCCGCAGTGCTGGATCGCTACCGCGAGCTGGGCATACCCCTCGACGGCATCGTGCAGGACTGGCAGTACTGGGGCTGCGACAGCAACTGGAACGCCATGCGATTTGAGAACCCATATTATATTAATAAGGTGTCGGATCCCGCCTGGGCAAAGTACCTGCCCGACGACCTGCGCCAGCTGGCAGCAGAGTACACAGCCGCCGGCCGCGAGCCGCGGCTTAAGAGCCCGCAGCAGATGGTGGACTATGTCCACAGCAACAACGCACACCTGATGATCAGCATCTGGGCCAGCTTCGGACCCTGGACACAGCCATACCGCGAGCTGAAGAAGATTGGCGGGCTGCTGCCCTTCGACACCTGGCCAAGAGAGAAAGGCGTGCAGCCCTACGACGCCTTCAACCCCAAGGCGCGCGACATCTACTGGCGCTATCTGAGCCACCTCTACGACATGGGCTTCGATGCATGGTGGACCGACTCCACAGAGCCCGACCACTTCAACGAGACCGACGAGACTGACAACTACCAGACGCACGACGGCCCGTGGATAAGCGTGAAGAACGCCTTCGCACTAATGACCAACCGCGGCATCTACGAACACCAGCGTGCCGCCGAGAAGCAGAAGATAAAGAAGGTGAAGAACTACAAGGGCAAGCGCTCGGTGCAGATGACGCGCAGCGGCACCTTCGGTCTGCAGCACTACGGCACCTTCTCGTGGAGCGGCGACATCACAGCCTCGTGGCAGGTGATGAAGCGTCAGGTGCCCAGCGGCCTCAACTACTCTCTCTGCGGCATACCGTTCTGGAACACCGACATCGGCGGCTTCTTCTACTGGGACTACTGGAACGATCCGCGCAACCCGGCGCTGCAGGAGCTGCACACACGCTGGATGCAGTGGGGCACCTTCATGCCGCTG
>CAJOEI010000013.1:37570-86401 GCA_905233465.1 uncultured Bacteroidaceae bacterium
TACGACGTGCAGGTGGATGCCGTGCGCCTGCGCTATCGTCTGCTGCCATACATCTACTCCACGTCGGCTGACTGCGTGCTGCGCAGCGGCTCTATGATGCGTGCACTGGTGATGGACTTCCCCGGCGATGCCAAGGCCTGCCGCATGGGCGACGAGTACATGTTCGGGCGCCAACTGCTGGTCAAGCCTGTTACAGATCCGCTCTACACCTGGCGCGAAGACCAGCACCACGGCCACCAGATCTATCCCGACGTGCGCGCGGCATCGGCACCCGTCAGCGTATACCTGCCCATGCAGACCGTTGGCGGCGAGGCCGTGAAGGGCAAGTGGTATGACTTCTATACCAATAAGATCAGCGAGGGAGGCAAGACCATCCTGCGCCCGACACCCATCACCGAGATGCCTGTCTATGTGCGCGCCGGCAGCATTCTGCCCTTCGGCCCAGCCGTGCAATACTCGGCCGAGCAACCCTGGACGGACCTCGAGGTACGTGTCTATCCCGGTGCCGACGGACGCTTCACGCTGTATGAGGACGAAGGCGACAGCTACAACTACGAGCGCGGCATCTACAGTGAGATAGACTTCAGCTGGGACGACGCCGCACGCTGCCTGACCATCGGCGCACGCCGGGGCTCGTTCCCGGGCATGCTGCAGCAGCGCCGCTTCCGCATCGTCATCGTCGACGAGAACAGCAGCCGTGGCGACCAACCCATGGCAGGCGGCCGCACAGTGGAATATGACGGCAAAGAAGTGAAGATAACAGACTGATTATTATAGCTTTAGAAAAGCAGCAAAAGGCCCGGGGGTTAGCGGTTGATGATCCAGGGGGGTTGCACTAAAACATCCGGGACTTTCATGTAAATCTTCCAGGATCATTTCCCGCCAACATCCGGATGTTTTCATGCCAACTTGTGGATGTTTTAGTCCTAACATGCGGATGTTTTTACAGCCCCTCCCCCTACCCCTCCCCTGTTAGGGAAGGGGGCTGTGTTTCAGCCCGCACAACACAGTTCGTCACTGCTCCTCGCTGATGCGCTGGTAGCCCACAAGTGCGTCATAACGAGCCCCTTGCGGACGGTGGTAGACGAGGATGATATACTCGTTGCGCGTCTCGTAGAAGTCACCCATCGTGGCAGCCGTGAGGCCACGACCGTCGTCCTGTAGCTGCAGAAACTGGAAATTGTAATAGCCCTGCTTGAGCATCACGCCAGCCTCGTAGCAGTGCTGGCGCTCGTCATACTCCATTCGGCAGCGCGGGTCGGGGAAGCCGTTGTCCCACAGGCCGGTGACATAGACATCGCCACCTGGCAGCCGCGGCGTATGGAGAGAGAAATGCGCCACGACATACTCAGCCTCGGTGTCGGCAGCGTCAGTGCCTGAGCGTCGCACCACGTAGGCTCCGTTGGCATCGGGCACGTAGGTATAGCTGCGAGGCGGCGTGGCAGCAAAGAGCACGGCATGGTAGATGGGGTCCTGCCACACCATGCGGTCTACGCCCATGCCCTCGCGCCGCACATCGAGAATTTCGAACTTGTGGAACTCGGCCCCGGCGTCGAATATGAGCTCGCGGCGGTGTGTCCATTCAGCTCCGCTGCTATGGCGGATGTTGGGCTGCAGGTCGAGCACGGCGTTGTCGCGGCGGCGGTTTTGCAAAGAAGTCAAAGCAAACGAACTTGCCAGAAAGTATCTTGACATCGTAGGTCTTAATGAGAGTACTCAGACTCTTATCAAGGACATCGGTGTTGGTAAGCACCTCGGCAGCGATGCCCATCTCCGGGCTGAGTAGCGAGAAGGATGCCTCGCACACGGGCTCATCATCATTGTCCTCAGGGCAGATAAGCACGCGGTAGTTACCCGGCACAAGCAGCCGCACATCGTCATTGGGCAGCAAGAGGCGGTAGTGGGTGTAGAGCACTGAGGTGTTGAGACTGGTCTCGTAGTCCTCAATTGGCCGACCGTTGAAGCCCTCGAGCCAGTCGCTCTCAAAGAGGTCCTCGTTGACGCTCCAATCGGCGTTGCACAGCTGCACCTTATATATGTATCGCTCGTACTCATGCGTGAGGTCGTCGAAGGAGATATTCACGCTGCCGCCCATGCGCGTCACGGGAGGCAACAGCGGGTCATTGTCAACGACCAGGCGCACAGTGTGGATATTCTCGCTCAAGCTGCGTGTGTGCTGCGCTGCAGCACGCCCGAGGCCGCAGCAGCAAGCCAACGTCAGAATCAAATATTTGCATTTCATGGCGCAAAAATAGTACTTTTATTTCGTCAATAACGAATTTTGCCCTACTTTTGTGGCCGTAACACCATCAAGAAGTTCAAATAGTTCAAAAAGTTCAACGATATGCGCATACTATCCATCCTTTATTCATCCTGCTTCATTCTGCTCGCATCACTGTTCAATCCGTCATCAGTCATCCAGCAGTCACCGCTGCCGGACGTGCTGCCCATCGACGGCGGCGAGCGGCCCATACGCCATCCGGTGGTGCGCACACGCACGGCAGAACAAGCCTACGTGGAGACGCTGCTGGAGCAGGGATGCGACCTGCCGGCTGACAGCAATCTGGTGCTCTTTTTTGCACGGCAATTCTTGGGTAAACCCTACGTGGCCAAGACGCTGGACCAGACACCCGACCGCGAGGAGCTGGTAGTCAACCTCAACGGCATGGACTGCACCACATTCGTGGAATATGTCATGGCGCTGGCATTAACAGCACGCGAGCGTGGCACTACGTATGAACACTTTGCCTATCAGCTTAGCCACCTGCGTTATCAGGGCGGACGCGTGGAGTATGCCAAGCGCAACCACTATTTCAGCACATGGATTATGACCAACGAATCGCCCAACAAACTGAAGGAAGTGTGCGGCGATGCCAATGACAAACGTGGAGCATACTACCCCTTTGTCAACAAACAAGTGCTGAAAATCAACTACATGACCACACACCAGAGCCAGTATCCGCAGCTGAAGGCACATCCCGAGCTGGTGGACGAGATACGCTACATGGAGGAATTCCTCACAGGACTGACACCTCGCTACATCCCCAAGCGGCTGCTGGGCCGCAGCAAGAAGGACTTAGGCATTCAGGACGGCGACATTCTGGCTATCGTGACCAACAAACCTGGCCTTGACATCTCGCATCTGGGCTTCGCTGTATGGGGCAACGACGGCAAGCTACACCTGCTCAACGCCAGCCAGATACACAAGCGTGTCGTACTGGAACCCAAGACATTATACCAGTATATGCAGGAGCACTCCTCGCAGATTGGTGTGCGTGTAATCCGCATGACAGATTGATGAAGAAACTGCTGCGTAGGCTGCAAAAGTTATTGCAGCGATTAGTGATATTCTTCTTTGCCTCCACTATATTGTCGGTGGTGGCCTATCGTTGGTTGCCCGTGTATGTCACGCCGCTGATGTTCATACGATGCTGGCAGCAGGCCTCGCGCGGCGAGACAATACGCCTGCGCCACCACTGGGTGCCGCTCACGGAGATGTCGAAATACATGCCCGTGGCTGTCATTGCGTCTGAGGACCAGCGCTTCATGCAGCACCACGGCTTCGACTTCGACGCCATAGGCCAGGCCATCAAGGAACAGCAGAACGGCAAACGGCGTCGCGGCGGCAGCACCATCAGCCAACAGACGGCCAAAAACGTCTTCCTGTGGCCGCGACAGTCGTGGGTGCGAAAGGGACTGGAAGCATACTTCACGGCGCTCATCGAGCTATGCTGGAGCAAGCAGCGCATCATGGAGGTCTACCTCAACAGCATCGAAATGGGCGACGGCATCTATGGTGCCGAAGCCGTGGCACAATGGCATTTCAACACCAACGCAGCGGGACTCACGCGCCAGCAGTGTGCACTCATTGCCGCCACACTGCCCAACCCGTTGCGCTACGACAGCAGCCATCCCTCGGCATACATGCTACGGCGCCAGACGTGGATCATGCGGCAGATGAAACACATCGACCTGCTACCAACAGAGAAATAAAAAAATCATTGCGCAACCACATGTGGCTGCGCAATGATTTTCTATATGAGCCTAATACTTATTGCTGCTGATTGGCCTGAGCCTTAGCTGCTTCGATCATCTCCTGCGAAGCATAGAGATAAACCTCCACGCGGCGGTTCTGAGCCTTGCCGGCAGCGGTGCTGTTGTCAGCAACAGGATTGCTCTCGCCCAGTCCGGCCACTTCCTTGATCTGGCCACTGGCAATGCCCTGATTGGTGAAGAAGTTGGCCACGGCGTTGGCACGCTGCAGTGACAGCTGCTGGTTCTTGGTCACGCTCTGCTCGGCGGTGCTGTTCTTCCACGGTGTGTTGTCGGTGTAGCCCACGATGCCGACGCTCATGTCTGCATTGGGCTTGAGCACATCTGTGGCAAACTTGTTGAGCGAGCTTTGTGCTGTGGCGCTGAGTGCGCTGCCGCTCAGGGGGAAGAGGATGCCGCTGTCGAAAGTCACGCGCACAGCCTGATAGCCGTTCTGGTCGATGGCCTCATCGACCTGTGCATTGGCCACCTGCTCAGCAGCCTTCTTAGCCTTGTCCATGCGGTTGCCGATAATGACACCCACGGTTGTACCTGCTACGGCACCAGCTGCACCGGCGATGCCGGCCCACTTGCCCTTGTTGCCGCTCTTGGCGATGAGTGCGCCCAGAGCAGCACCCAGTGCTGCGCCGCCGCTACCACCGATGAGGCCGCCCTTGGCGGTGTTGGTCATTCCGCCGTTGCTGCATGCGTTGAGCACAAGCGCAGCCACGAGCATGAGAGCATAATACTTCAGTCCTTTCATGTTGTGAGTTTTAAAATGTTAATAAATGGTTGTTTGACGTTTTTCGGTCGCAAATATACATATTTTATATATTATATGCATTCAAAAAGAGTTTTTTTCTGCATTTTGTTGACGAGATTTCGTAACTTTGCGCCCAAATTGAGACAATAATATAATACAACAATGGCAAAAGAACTGAAAAACCTCACCAAACGCAGCGAGAACTACTCGCAGTGGTACAACGAACTGGTCGTGAAAGCCGACCTGGCTGAGCAGAGCGACGTCCGCGGATGTATGGTCATCAAACCCTATGGCTACGCCATCTGGGAGAAGATGCAGCGCAAGCTCGACGACATGTTCAAAGAGACAGGCGTGCAGAACGCATACTTCCCACTGCTCATTCCCAAGAGCTTCCTCTCGCGCGAGGCCGAACACGTGGAGGGCTTCGCCAAGGAGTGTGCCGTGGTGACACACTACCGCTTGAAAACCAACGAGACACATGACGGTGTTGTCGTGGACCCCGAGGCACGGCTGGAAGAAGAACTCATCGTGCGCCCCACCAGCGAGACCATCATCTGGAACACATTCAAGAACTGGATTCACTCGTGGCGTGACCTGCCACTGCTGGTCAATCAGTGGTGCAACGTTATGAGATGGGAGATGCGCACACGACTCTTCCTGCGCACGTCCGAGTTCCTGTGGCAGGAGGGCCATACCGCCCACGCCACACGCGAGGAGGCAGAGGCTCGCGCACAGCAAATGCTGAAGGTCTATGCCGACTTCGCCGAACGCGTGATGGCCGTGCCCGTGCTGCAGGGCGTAAAGAGCGAGACGGAGCGCTTTGCCGGAGCATTGGACACCTACACCATCGAGGCCATGATGCAGGACGGCAAGGCGCTGCAGAGCGGCACCAGCCACTTCCTGGGCCAGAACTTCGGCAAGGCTTTCGAGGTGCAGTTCCTCAACAAGGACAACCAACCCGAATACGCATGGGCAACATCGTGGGGCGTGAGCACACGACTGATGGGTGCTCTCATCATGACCCACTCCGACGACAACGGCCTCGTACTGCCACCTGCACTGGCACCCACGCAGGTGGTGCTTATACCCATCTACAAGACCGACGAGCAGCTGGCGGCTATCCGCGAACGCCTCGCTGCCATTGCCGACGAGCTGCGCGGCATGGGCATCAGCGTGAAGTTGGACGACAACGACCAGAAACGACCTGGTTTCAAGTTTGCCGACTACGAGCTCAAGGGCGTGCCCGTGCGTTTAGTCATGGGTGGACGCGACCTGGAGCAAGACACCATTGAGGTCATGCGCCGCGACACGCTGGAGAAGGAAGAGCGCTCGCAAGAGGGCATCGCAGCCTACGTCCGCGACCTGCTTGACGACATCCAGCGCAACATCTTCGAGAAGGCACGCGCCGCACGCGATGCACGCATCTATGAGTGCGACGACTACGAGGAGTTCAAGCGCCGCATCAAGGACGGAGGCTTCTTCCTCTGCCATTGGGACGGCACGCCCGAGACCGAGGCACGCATCAAGGAAGAGACGCAGGCCACAATCCGCTGCGTGCCCTTTGCCTACGAGCAGACGCCCGGCACCGACATGGTCAGCGGCAAGCCCGCCAAATATCGCGTACTAATCGCAAGAGCATACTAACTTGCCCTGGATAGCCTCCCTTTTTGCGGCAGAAGCCATTCCCAGTGCCATGACAACGTTCGTGGCACTGCTGATGCTGTTGCAGCTGGGGCAGGACTGGGGCACATCGACTCTGCTGGCCAGCCTGCTGGCGCTGCCGTGGGCGGCTAAGACCCTTGTCACCACACACATACGGCATTGGGGACACATCGCCCTGCAGCTGCGCATCGTGGAGATGCTACTCTTCGGTGCACTGGTGGCACTGGCTTTCTGTTTCGTCGGCAGCGAAGCCGTCATGTGGCACGTCTATGGCCTGCTAATGGCCATCAGCATACTGTGCTCATGGCATGAGGTGGCGGCACGCATTCACTACGAACACCTGCTGCGACCTGCGGTGCAACGTCTCTATGACGGCACCAAACTGTTCTACTCACAGCTCGTGGCAGTGGTGACATACGGCATCATGCTTGCTGGAGTGGGTTTCCTCGAAGTGTTCTATCACAACCGCCGCGATGCCGTGACGCTGTCATGGAGCACAGCTGTTTACGTCCTGGCAGGAGTATATCTGCTGCTGGTGATCTACAACCTGCTGGTGCTGCCCTCATCGACACGCAGCCAGTATGAAGCAATACGCAACGGAGCACACCACACCGGAGCGCAGCATGAAGCACGTCCGGCAGCATTAGCACACTGGCGCAAGACAAGCACATGGGCGGCCGTGGTCTGCCTGACACTGATGCTGCTACCACAGGCACTGATGTTCCACACTCGAGTGTTGTTCTTCATCGCGCCGCGTGTTGATGGTGGCCTCGGCGCTACACTGCAATGGATAGGTCTGGCACAGGGCACCGTGGGCGTAATAGCCTTCTCTGTCGGCCTGATGCTTGGACGACGCCTGCTGTCACAGGGCAAGGCCGTTAGAATTATGTCAATCATGCTGCCGCTCTCGCCGCTTGTCTACTGGCTCATGGCGCATACACAGCCTGCATCGCTGCCAGTGCTTTGCGTAGCCACGGCTGTAGCACAGATGCTCTTCGGTTGCGGCCTCAATGCCTGCCAGCCATACGTACGCATCGTGTCGGGTCTACGCTATCGCACAGCCACGAACTACCTCTACATCCCTGTCATCGCGCTCGCGATGCTCCTACCGATGGCAGTCTCGGGCTGGCTCGCACAGAACATGGACTTCAAAACATTTTTCGCCATCAATAGCATACTCATCCTGCCGGCGCTGATAGCCGCATATGCAGGTAATAAAACAATCTTAAGTATCAATGAGTGCAATAAGTAAGAAACCATACGCCTGGGTACCATCATTGTATCTTGCTGAAGCACTGCCATACGTGGTAGTGATGACCATAAGCACCATCTTGTATCAGAACTTCGGCCTCTCCAACACCGAGCTGGCATTCTACACCTCGTGGCTCTACCTGCCGTGGGTCATCAAGCCGCTATGGAGCCCCTTTGTGGACAGCGTGCGCACCAAGCGCTGGTGGGTGCTGTCCATGCAACTGCTCATCTCGTGCGGCATGGCGGCACTGGCCTTCACACTGCCCACACCCTTCTGGCTACAAGGCTCGCTGGCAGCACTGTGGGTGATGGCTTTCGCCAGCTCAACCCATGACATAGCAGCCGATGGGCTCTACATTCTCGGGTTGGACACACACCAGCAAAGCCTGTACGTGGGCATACGCTCCACATTCTACCGCATAGGCATGTTGGCTGGACAAGGTGCACTGCCCGTGCTCGTGGGCTTTCTGCACGAGAGCCGCGGCTGGACATTCGAATGGGCGTGGTATGCAGCCTTCCTCGTCGTGGCTGGCGTGATGATTGCGCTCTACCTCTGGCATTGGCGCGCGCTGCCTAAGGTGGAAAGCGCCACCACCCTGCCCCACACCGACAACGATGGACAGGAAAAGGACTCTATCGCAACAGCTTTCTCATCTACCTTGCGCGTGTTCTTCTCCAAACCCGGCATCGTCGCGGCATTGCTATTCATGTTGCTCTTCCGCTTTCCCGAAGGACAGTTGGTAAAGATTGCCAGTCCCTTCCTGCTCGACGACCCCGCTAATGGCGGACTGGGCCTGACGGACACCAACATAGGCTTCATCTACGGCACACTGGGCGTGATAGGCCTGCTGGCAGGAGGCCTGCTTGGTGGCTGGTGCGTCTCGCGCCACGGCCTGCGACGCTGGCTGTGGCCCATGGTGCTCAGCATATCACTGCCCGACCTCGTATACGTCTATCTGGCATGGGCCGCACCAGAACTCACTGCTGCAAGCTCTCAACTCCCCATTATCTCCACCTGCGTCTTCATTGAGCAGTTCGGCTACGGCTTCGGTTTCACGGCATATATGCTCTACCTCGTCTACTTCTCACAAGGCGAACGCAGTACGTCTGTCTTCAGCATCTGCACGGCCATGCAGGCCCTGGGCATGATGTTGCCGGGCATGATAGCCGGATGGATGGCCGACAGGCTTGGATACACAGGCTTCTTCGTGTGGGTCGTGGCATGCTGTGTCGTCACATTTATCGTGACGGCATTCATCAAGGTCAGCCCCGACTACGGCAAGGAAGCATCTAAACAGCAATAGCCGCAGCTGGCGACTATTGCTTTAAGTGGTTCTAAACCACCGTCGTAATTACACTTCTAACAGACCAGCATCGGTCCACTCGCGCACCACCGTGCGGGCATCTGCCAATGCGCGGTCGTAGTCCACTTCGTATTCCTCACACAACAACTGGGCAAGGCGTTCGGCATCAAAGTCTGTGCCGACAACATTTCTCCAGAGATAGGCAGCGCTCTCGTTGAGATTAATAAGCTTGGAATAGTCTATCAACTCTCTGCCATGAGCCACGACTACGGCCTCGCCGCAGACAACAATGAGCTCAAAACCGTCTTTTATACGCATAAATATAGGGAAGTAATTTAGGATTTACAGGTTATTGACTTCTCACACCGTCAATTTGTACACAAACAACAGCAGGCGGCGCACAGGCAACAGGCGGCGCCACAAGCGGATGCGCCGACGCAGCGCAGGGTCGGAAGCCAGAAGTTCGTGCCCGCCAGGACGGATGTATTTCTCCACCACGCCACACACATCGGTCACACGACACGCTTCGGTGCCGCGGATGTTGCCGTCACCCATCAGCGTTAGCTCGTCGCCCTGACGCCGTATGATGCGATGCAGCACGAAATGGCCTGGAGCTATCTCAGCCAGCACAGCGTCGCCAACAGCCAGATCTGTCCACGGTGCCAGCAACACACGGTCGCGCAAATGCTCGAGGAAAGGACGCATGCTGTAGCCTTTGACGGAGATGATGGCTCGCTCTCCGCGCGCCACAGCCTCACACACCAGCGGCAACAGCTTGTCGTTGGGCAGCTCTAACCGCGGCATGCCAGTCGTCTCGTTGTCGGCATAACGGCGCTGTTGCCGACGACGCAGGGGCGTAGCCAGCAGACGCGAGCACTTGATGATTAGGGACTTCAGCGTCATGACGGAGTTTGTTCCGGACTTTTCTTCACAGCAATTGTGGAATAGCTCAGCTGTGCAGCGGCCTCGTCGGGCAGACAGCCCAGCCAGTATACGGGCACGATGCCAATGAGACGTGCGATGCACCCAGAGATACCGTTGTAGACGCGACGATCCCACTTCATCGAGCTCACGGCAGGCAACAACGCAGCAAAAGCCTCAACAGGCGAGAAGCGACGCATCTCGTTGTACGGGCGCTGCTCGATGCGAGTGATGGCACCGATGGGTGCACTGATATTGCGATAGCAAGGCGTCTTGCCGCTCCACGGTGAACCATAGATGCGTGCCTCGTCACCAATGATACGCACCACGGGATTGTCGTCGTTCATCAAGTCGGAACCTGGTATGTGTTTGTACCACAGATGTGTATGGGTGCTCTTGCCTGTGCCGCTGGGTGCGGTGAAGAGGTAGCCATAGCCCGCGTTGCGAATCACCGAGGCGTGGACGAGCAGCGTCTGTTGTGTGGCAGCAGCAAAGGCAAAGGCCATCATCAGCGCATTGTTGAGCCCGAACTGCTGACGATGCAGGTCATGAGAAGTCAGCGTGGCACGGCAATGGCGGAAGTCGTCGTGCGCCTCCATGCTGCAACTCAGCCCACCACCGAAGACATCGGGCAAGCTGATCTCGAAAGCATAGCCCCCGTCACTGGTGGCATAGACTCCGTGGTTGGCACCACCGCAGTCAAACTGGCCTATCTCGTCCTGCTGGGAGAAGTCCGGCGCCGGCCCTTCACTCACGTCCATGCTGAAAAGCAGTTCACCCTCCTCATCGCTTACGAAAGGCGAGAAGGAGGGTATCAATTGTGTTGTATCAAGTTGATCCTGAGTGCAAACCACCTCAAAAAGATGGCCCGCAACCTTATAGCGGTTGTGCTTCATTTACTTCTTCTTTTTCGGTGGAGGCGGCGGCACAGAGCCTTTGGGTTTAGGTGCCGCGGCCGTGGTGTCCTCTTCCATAATGATAGGCCTGTATTCCTCGGCCTTGAAACGGAAACGGTCTGCAGATAGCGGCAGCAGGCGTATGCCCTCGGCCTTCTGGTAGCGCTTCCGAACACGGTTGTAGGCTCGCTGCAGCTTGCGTTGACTGGTGTTGAAGAACACAGTGCATGTGGAGTTGTGACGTCCTTCCTCAAGCTCGACGTGGTACTGCAGCTGCAAGCTATAGAGCGAGCGGTCGACGAGCAGCCCATGCGGGTCAAGCCATGCGCTGTCGATGCGCTGCACCGTGGTCTGGTAGGCTGTGGAATCCAGCAGCGAGGCCGCAAAGCCGAACATATACACAGGCTTCATCACGGGCTCCTTCTTGGTGCGTGCCGATGCTGTCACGGCCAGCAGCGCTGCCAACAGTATGATAATGAACTTCTTCATGCCGGCAGTTAGCCCAGATAGCCTTTAAGGATTTTGCTCTTCGAGTTGTTGCGCAGGCGACGTATGGCCTTCTCCTTGATTTGACGCACACGTTCTCGAGTGAGGTTGAAACGGTCGCCTATCTCCTCCAGCGTCATCTCCTGATGATTGATGCCGAAGAACATCTCGACAATCTGCTTCTCGCGGTCGCTGAGCGTAGACAGTGCGCGGTCAATCTCGCGCGAAAGGCTCTCGTTGACCAGACTCTTGTCCGCCATGGGGCTGTCGTCGTTGACGATGACGTCCAGCAGAGTGTTGTCTTCGCCTTCGACAAACGGAGCATCCACCGAGATATGTCGGCCACTGACCTTCAACGTATCCGAGATCTTGTCCACAGGAATGTCCAGCTCCTCGGCCAGCTCGTCGGGACTGGGACGGCGCTCGTTCTCCTGTTCAAACTTGGACAGGGCCTTCGAGATCTTGTTTAACGAGCCCACCTGATTCAGCGGCAGACGCACAATACGGCTTTGCTCAGCCAGAGCCTGGAGTATGCTCTGTCGTATCCACCACACGGCATATGATATGAACTTGAAGCCACGCGTCTCGTCAAACTTTTCGGCAGCCTTGATAAGTCCGAGGTTACCTTCATTGATGAGGTCGGGCAGCGACAAGCCCTGGTTCTGATACTGCTTGGCCACACTGACCACGAAACGCAGATTGGCACGTGTGAGTTTCTCCAGTGCAGCACGGTCGCCCTTGCGTATGCGCTGTGCCAGCTCAACCTCCTCCTCCACTGTGATGAGGTCCTCACGGCCTATTTCCTGAAGATACTTGTCTAACGACGCACTCTCGCGGTTGGTGATGCTTTTGGTAATCTTTAGCTGTCTCATGTGCGGAATATATGTAAAAAAAATCGTGCAAAAGTACACTAAATATAGTTCGCGCGCAAAAAAAATTCTAACTTTTGAATGAAAAAATCATCCACGGACACAAAGTTTTCACTTTCTTGGCGTCCGTGGACAATTCGTGTCGCTTTGGCCTGCTTTTTGCAAGAGGCCTATTTCTTGTCGTTAAGGTCGATGGCGGTGGCCACGCGGCGACCGCTCTGCGTCACGGCACGTATCCACAGAGTGCGCTCGCTCGACTGGTTGGCGGCCTTCACTGCCTCCTCGAAGTCTTCCACGGCACGCATCTCGCGGTCGTTGACCTGCAGCAGAATCATGCCCTTGGTGATGCCGGCTTCCTGCATCTTGCCCTTCTTCAGAGCCGTGACCTCAAGACCGTAGCTCAGCGCCAGTTCGCGCTTGGCCTCGTCACTCAGCGGCTTGAGCTGTGCTCCAAAGAGGTCGATGTCCACTTCCTCCATCACCTCGGTCCCGCCCTGTGCGTTGCGCAGCGTAGCGGTCTCGGTGCGAGTCTTCTTGTTGCGTACGAAAGTCACCTTCACCTGCTCGCCAGGACGACGCTGTGAGAGTGCTTCCTGCAGCTCGGCCATCTTGGTCACCTCCTTGCCGTCGATGGCAGTGATGACGTCGCCTTTCTGCAGACCCAGCTCGGCAGCTGTGGACTTAGCCTCGACGTCGTCAATGTACACGCCCTGCTGCACACCCAGGTCAACCTCTTTATCCTTGGCCTTCTCGCTGTCGATGTAGTTGGTCACGTCCATGCCGCGCACACCGAGGATAGCACGCTGCACGATGCCGAACTCCTTGAGGTCGGCCACAACCTTGTTCATGATGGTCGTGGGTATGGCAAAACCGTAACCACTGTACGAACCCGTCTGGCTGTAAAGCATGGCGTTGATGCCCACAAGCTCGCCACGTTCGTTGACGAGTGCTCCGCCCGAGTTGCCGGCATTGATGGCGGCATCGGTCTGGATGAAGCTCTCCACGCCGTTGGCACCCAGCGAGCGTGCCTTGGCCGAGACGATGCCTGCCGTGACGGTCGACGTGAGGTTGAACGGATTGCCCACAGCCAGCACCCACTCGCCGATGCGCAGGTCATCGCTGTTGCCGATGGTGATGGCCGGCAGGCCCTTGGCCTCGACCTTGACCAGTGCCAGGTCAGTAGTCTCGTCCAGACCGATGATGCGACCCTTGTACTCCGTGTTGTCATTGAGCTTCACCAGAATCTCGTCGGCACCTGCCACGACATGGTTGTTGGTCACGATATAGCCGTCCGCCGAGATGATGACGCCCGAACCGGCACCCTGACGCTTGGGCTGCGTCTCCACCTCCTGCTGGCGTCGCTGTCCGCGGTTGCCGTAGCCGAAGAACTCGCCGAAGAAGTCCTCAAAGGGGTCGCGCACGGTGACCATCTGACGCTTGGCATTCTGTGTCACCTTGATATACACCACGCTGTTCACGCTACGCTCGGCGGCCGTTGTCAGGTCTACAAGGCCAGCCACTGCAGCAGCCGGAGCTGCATTGGGCATCGTCATGGCAGCAGGCTGTGTGCCAAAGGGTGACGACGGATCCGCATCAACTGCGGCATAACGGTTCATGGCGGGACGCATGGCGGCGCCCGTGAGGATGCTACTGCTCAGCACCAATGCTATGGCCCCGAGCCAATTCTTTGTCTTTTGTGTCATGTTGTTTTCTTTTTCTTATTATTTCGATAAGCTATGGTTCACTCCAAATAGAGATTATTCCCGTTCGCGAATATCAACTTCAGTCAATCGGATGCAAAAGTAGTGCAAAAGTTTATTCCATGCAATCATTTTGTCAGCGTTTTTCCTTTCTTTTAACACCTTGTGCCCGTTACTTAACAGCGGTTAAGCACCCGGACTGACATTTTTACATTTCTTTTTTTGGCTGTTCCGACATTTTGGCGTACATTTGCCCCGCCGAATGCAGCGGGACGGCCTGCCGCTGGCGCGCTCTGGCTGCGTCAGAGGAAAGTCCGGGCAACACAGGGCACTCCGCTACCTAACCGATAGTAGCCCGCGAGGGTTAGCACGTGCAGAAGAGAACAACCGCCGATGGCCCCGGGGCTCAGGCAAGGGTGAGAAGGTGGGGTAAGAGCCCACCAGACGCATGGCGACATGCGTGCTGTGCACACCGGAGGTTGAAAGTTCGCGTATACCGGCAACGCCCGCCGTGGCAGCAGGCCCCGTCATGGGGAACCGCAGCCGGCAGGAGAGAGGGCGGCCCGTCCGAGCCGGAGGGTAGAACGATAGGATCCGTGCGCACATCGTGCCGCGCGGCAGCAGGCGTGGCGCGAGCCACGTCGTAGATAAATGACAGGCACCCGCCTCGTGCGGGCACAGAACCCGGCTTACAGGCCCGCTGCATTCGGCTTTATACAGCCATACATCAAGTAAGTCCTGACGACAGCATATATTCTTAACACCATTTCATCCATGACCATAGCAGTAGACTTTGACGGCACCATAGTGCGTCACCGCTATCCTGACATCGGCGAAGAGATACCCTTCGCCGTCGAGACCCTGAAATTGCTCCAGCAGGACCGCCACCGCCTCATATTGTGGAGCGTGCGCGAGGGCCAGCTCCTCGACGACGCCGTGGAGTGGTGCCGCAAGCGCGGTCTGGAGTTCTATGCCATCAACCGCGACTACCCCGAGGAGGATATCACGCGCAACGAGAACTTCACCCGCAAGCTGAAGGTGGACATGTGGATAGACGACCGCAACGTTGGCGGACTGCCAGACTGGGGCACAATCTACCGCATCATCACCGAGCACAAGACTCTGGAACAAATTCTCACCGACGAAGGGCGTGAAGAGGCCTATGCCTACCGCCCCAAGCGCCGCTGGTGGCAGATTTTCGGTTAAAAAACCTTAACAGCTTTAATTCCGTTTACATTATCTACGCGCGTATTGGCCTTTTTAAGTTATCTTTGCGCGGAAAATATGGTATATGCTACCCTATTTGGAACTCAGTAAACAACCCAAATAACCAACATTTATTATTAACCAATTAACAAAATCCAAAAGTAACATGAAACAGCGTTTACTTTCTGTTCTGGCTTTTGCCTCCCTGACAATGGCAGGCATGGCTCAGACTTGGACCGAGCCCGTGGCTCCCACAGCTCCAGCCGATGGTACACCCGTGGAATGGGTGGCTGACGGAGAGACATCCTACTACATCAAGAACGTGGGATGCGGACAGTATCTGATGGGTGCCAACAGCTGGGCTACCCAGATCAGTGTGAGCTCCGACGGAGCACCCCTGATGAAGGTCGTCATCGAGGAATGCGGCGACGACACCTATCCCGATGCCGTAAAGATTAAGGTCAACGGCACCTTTAGGTTCTATGGCGGCAATGGTTATGAAGGCGGCCGCGACGTGGGCAACTGCTATCTCTTCCGCGACGGCGAGGAGAGCGGTTTCGTTGACCACAATGCACAGGCCTGCTGGTATTGGAACATCATTCCTTCCAGCAACGATGGCAACTACTACATCCAGTCTGCTCCCACCATGGGCGGCTTCAACAACGACGGCGACCAGTATGTCGTGGCTCAGGGCCCAGGTCAGGCCTGTCTGATGAACGGCAGCAACAACGACGCTATGTCTGAGTGGCAGTTCATCAACTCCGAGGGCGTTGACCTCAATGCACTGGAGAAGTACAGCGCTGACATGAAGGCCTACGAGGCTCGCGTGAAGCTCTACAACCTCTATCTCGATGCTGTGAAGTATGGTGCTAACACCGACGCAGCTGGTGTTGTCTACAACAACTCTGCTGCTACAGCTGAAGAGATCGACGCTGCTCGCGTTGAGCTGCTCGCGCTGATGCCCGCCGCTGTGATTGCTTACGCAACAGCCAACGGCACAGCTGCCAATCCCGCCGAGATGCCTTATGTGCTCTACAATGCTGACTTCAGCGAGGGCAACATCAACGGTTGGATCATCGAGCGTCCCGAAGGCGCTAGCGGCAACTACCAGTATCAGGGTGCTTCCTACACCAGCCTGGATGAGCAGTACACCATCAAGGGCTTCATCGAGAGCTGGGTACCCGCTCCCAACCATCTCTCTGACGGCAAGATCTATCAGAAGGTTGGCGGCCTGCCCAACGGTCACTACATCCTGGAGTGCGACGCCATGGCTCTGAACCAGACCGACGAGACCAATAATCCTGACGAATACGTTGATAAGGAAGACTACACCGGTGTGTATCTCTACTACAGCGACGGCACCATCACCATGCACGGCGATGCACTGGCCAGCGACCGCGAGTCGAAAGAGAACGAGGAAACAGGCGACTTCTACAACGTATGGCATCCGGCTCACTTCGTATATGAGTTCGACCTCAGCACCACATCCGACACCGTGATGATCGGTCTGATGGCCGAGGCCACTAACCTCAACTGGATGGGTGCCGACAACTTCGTCCTGAAGTTCGCTGGCAGCCCCCAGAGCCTGCCCTCCTTCACCGCACTGCTGGGTGAAATCACCTCTTGCGAGAACTACCTTGCCACCGATCCTCTGGCACAGAATGCTGTTATCGACGCTCTGAAAGCTGCCATCCAAGAGGCTAAGGGCCTTACCGCCGGTGGTGCAGACGAGGCTAAGGACGCACAGTATCAGGCTGCCTTCACCAAGCTGGAGCAGGCACGTGCTGCTGTCGCTGCCAGCGTTGAGGCTTACGCCAAGATCGACGCTTTCCTTGTTAAGCTCTCTGCTGACGAAGCCAAGTACGCCAACAACGACGTATACCAGAAGCTCACCAACAAGATTGGCGAGTATATCGATAAGCTGGAAGAGGGCAAGGACAACCGCACTCTCTCCACCGAAGAGATCAATGAGATCATCAACGGTTATGATGCAGCTATTGAGGCTCTCGTCAAGGAGATCTTCGCCGACATCGTGGCTGCCGGCCAGCCCCTCACCGAGGGCTTTGAAATCACAAGCATGTTCAGCGACATGAGCTATGCTTACGGCACCACACAGACTGCATTTGCCAACGGCTATCCCGCTGAGAACCCCGTATGGATTCCTGTCGACGATGCTGGCAACCCCAAGGGTGAAGACAACTTCAAGACCAACTACAGCACCGCTGAGGTTTGGAACAACCGTCCGTTCAACATCAACCGCGTGTTCACCAACCTGCCGAAGGGTAAGTACACCATCCAGACAATGGCATTCCACCGTGTTGAGGCTAACGACGCCAACTATCCCAACTATCTCGATGGTCTGTATGACTACGAGAACGAGGACTACGCTTACATCTATGCCAACGGTCGCAAGCAGGCTATCATCAACGTAGCTGAGATTGCTTCTACAGACGTGTCATATCCCAGCCCCGTCACCGTTGACGAGGAGCAGGGCCTGATGGTTCCCAACAACCAGCAGTCCGCTTACCAGATCTTCACCGAGGAGCAGTATGCTGAACTCGCTGAGAAGTGCGTCGTTGAGGTCGCTGGTATCGTGGCCGAGGACGGCGGCTCACTGAGCGTGGGCGTTGTTGGTACAGACAACCTGCAGGGCAACCACTGGACCATCTGGTACGACTGGCGTCTGTTCTACTGGGGCGAGGATCCCTCTATGCTGGGCGAAGCTATCCAGGATCTGATTGCTCAGGCCGAGGAGCTCGATGCATTCTATGCTAAGGACGCTCAGGCTAAGCTCGAGGCTGCCATCCAAGCTGGCCGCACAGCTATCGACAACGACGACACCGCTGCCAAGTCAGCTGCCATCGTACAGCTCAACGAGGCTATCAACTACGTTAAGCAGGGCGAAGTGCTCTACACCAAGATGAAGGAGCTGGCTGACAAGCGCGCCGCTTCCATCACTGAATTCGAAGAGAAGGGCTGGTCGTTCTCCAACACCACCGTTCCTACAGTCGTTGACCAGGTTGTTGCTATCGACATCGACCTCGATCCCGAGTCCGCAGCCGACACCAACGCTCAGATGGAAGAGTGGATTGCTACCATGACCGAAGGTTGGGCTGAATACCTCTGGAGCAACGAGGCTCTGCCCACAGCAAGCCTTGAGAACCCCGTTGACATGACCGACGCTATCATCACCAACGCTACATTCGACACCAACAGCAAGGACGGCTGGACCATCGTCAACCCGGCCGATGCTACCAAGTCTCCTGAGTATGGCGGCACATGGGCCGATGAAGTGGCTGAGTTCTGGAACGCAGGCCCCGTGGAGGTCAAGCAGAACGTCAAGATGCTCAAGGACGGCTACTGGCGTCTGAGTGCGGATGCTCTCTTCCGCACCACCGGCGACGGCAGTGGCGAGGCCAACATGGTCAAGGAAGGCACTCCCATCGAGGACAACACAATGTTCCTCTATGTGCGCTATCCGAACTTCTACAAGGAGGTTCAGGTTGTGCAGTGGAGCGACCTCGAGAATGGCGCTATCATGGACAACGAAGAGAATGCTGAACTCTTTGCATCTGTTCAGGGTCCGACCTACGTGCTCAGTGGCAGCGAGGAAGAGGGTGACCTCCAGCAGTTCATCGCTCCTAACACACGTGGCAACTTCATCACCTTCTACGAGCAGGGCCGCTACCACAATGTGGTTGACTTCGGCTACCCAACTGCTGGCGAGGAAATTACCATCGGTATCGTCATCAAGGAAGCTGACAAGAACAACTGGTGCCCGTTCGACAACTTCAAGCTCGAGTACCTCGGCACCGAGGCTCCCGATGCTGTCAGCGACATCGCTGCTAAGCAGAACGCTGGCGCAGCTGCCATCTTCGGCATCGACGGCCGCCAGCAGAGCACCTTCAACCGCGGTATCAACATCGTTCGCATGAGCGACGGCACCGTGCGCAAGGTCCTCGTCAAGTAAGACAAGCGATACACATTAAATAGTATCACACACGCACATGCGCGCGTATCTCTATAGAGGTACGCGCGCATACTTTATATTATTGGTAACATCCTACAAATTAACCTGTTACATATTTTAACAAATTAGCGGTAAAAGGCCCGGGGGTTAGCGGTTGATGATCCAGGAGGTTTGCACTAAAACATCCGGGACTTTCATGTAAATCTTCCAGGATCATTTCCCGCCAACATCCGGATGTTTTGGTCCTAAGTTGTGGATGTTGTAGTGCAAACATGCGGATGTTTCTGTCCAGTTAAAAAACATTAACGCGGGAACATTCTTTATTAAAAGATGTGGCGAGTGAAAAGAAAAGTGTATTTTTGCCACTGATAATGCGTGTTTCACCACGCCCAGCAGTTCATTGTCATTACTGCGTTTATCTACAAGCAACTACATATCAAACCTTTATCAAACAACAAACAACAATTTTTATGAAACACTATTTACTCTCTCTCCTTGCGCTGACATGCGCAATGTTTGTGAGCACGAGTGCTGGCGCATGGGATGAGCCCGTGCCGCCTACCCGACCTGCAGCTCCCGCTTTCACGGGCGGGTTTGCTACACCAACAAGTGGTAACACGTACTACATCCTCAATGTTGGTGCAGGCCAGTTCCTCGGTGCTGGTCAGGAATGGGGCACACGTGCTGTGACGACAACTCAGGGCATGGTGACTCTTGATGGCGCTCGCACGAGCCTCGCCACCAACAACAGTCACATCCTCCCCTTCACTATCGAATCGGCTACTCCCACAGATCCCCTTTGGGTAGCTGATTTCTTCTACATCCGTTGTCAGAACACCGACAAGGCCGATACAGGCAACTACCTCGTACATGAGGACAATTCAGCTTGGGTTGACGGTTGGACAAACGCCGACAACAATCGCGTTGAGGCTGACAACAACGGTTACTGGGAGATTCGTGAGAACAACGGTGCCTACTACCTTGTTCCCCTGAATGAGCCCATTTTCCCCGAAGAGGGCGGCTCATACGAAGCTCTGTTGGGTGTGCACTCCACCAACATGACAAACACATACTCCTACACATGGACTGATGCTCCCGCAGTAGGTAACTACTTTGTCGAGTGGCAGTTCATCGATGCAAGCCAGTATGAGGCTGTTCAGGAATACATCGAAGGCCCCTACGCTGCTTTCCTTGCGAATGAGCTTCCCGCCTACGAGGCAGCTCTTGAGGGTTACAAGGCAAAGAGCGACCTGCTGCTTGCGCTGCAAGAGGCTGAGGAAGCCGGCGTGAACACCGACGCTGCCGCTGCCGTGTACAACAACCCCAACGCTACTGTTGAAGAGGTGAAGAATGCCGCTGCCGAGCTGCGTGCTGCCATCAAGGCTGCTGAGTACGACTTCTCGGGTGCCAGCGAGGACCAGCCCATTGACGTCACCGACCAGGTGCTGACCAACCCCAACTTCGACGGCAACATCGACGGCTGGACCATCACAGTCGGCGGCCAGAACCTGCAGTATCAGGGCCGCACCGACGGCACCGTTGACGAGAGCAAGAACTGGGTGCAGATCAGCGGTTTCATCGAGGCTTGGACACCTTCTTCCGGCGCTCTGCGCGACGGCACCATATCGCAGACCGTCTATGGTCTGCCCAAGGGCAAGTACATGCTCGAGTGCGACGCTATGGCCACCCTGCAGGGCGGATCTCCCAGCCCTGAAGAAGCTGTGACCGGCGCATACATCTTCATCGAAGGTGCCAACAACGAGACACGCGAGCCCATCAAGGCTCCCGACTACCAGCCTAAGCACTGGAGCGTGGTCTTCGTGAACGACGGCAGCCCATGGCTGACCTTCGGTCTGAAAGTTGAGAACACCACCGCCAACTGGATTTCGGCCGACAACTTCCGTCTGTGGTACTACGGCACCACCAACCAGATTGCCGAATACCTCGTGCTGGAGAACACCATTAGAGAGGCTGAAGAGATTGATGTCACGGTGACCATGGCTTCCGCCGAGGCCAAGTCCGCCTTTACCCAGGCTCTGGATGCTGCAAAGGCAGCTCTGGCCAACAGCCCCACAGACGCTGAGGCTCTGTCCGCAGCCAACACAGCCCTGAAGGAAGCTCTCAATGCTATGCGCCAGTCCATCAGCGACTACCAGAAGGTGGGCGAGCTGATTGAGAAGATCAAGAACATGGCATCCAGGGTGGAGAGCCAGTGGCCCGACCTGAGCGAGGACCTCTACACCTGGGCTGAGGACCTGGAGGAGAAGTTCCAGAGCGGCACCCTGTCCAATGACGAGGTTGCCGGCATCGAGGAAGGCATCCAGCAGAAGATTCGCGACTACATCTCCGATCCAGAGAAGGTGAAGGCCGGCGACGACCTGACCCTGCTCATCGTGAACCCCGACTTCGACAGCAGCGTCGATGGTTGGACAGTAACTGGTGCAAAACCCGCAGTGAACTACAACGAGGCCGAGTGCTACATGGCAGTCTTTGACTTGAGCCAGACCCTGAAGAACATGCCTAAAGGTGCCTACACTATTGGCCTGAACGCCTTCACCCGCGTACAACCCGGCGGCAACCGTATGGCATTCCGCGACGGCGACGACACCCCGAGCCGCTTCTACCTCTACGGTGGTGCATCTGAGGTGCCCATCATGCGCATCCAGGACGACGGCCACGAGACCCCGCTGAAGGGCCCGATTGACGAGGAGACAGGCGAGATTGACCTCAACTATGACTACAGCACTGATGCCAACGGCTATGACTTCAGCTACGAGTATCTCGACGAGCAGGGCAACACTCAGGTTCGCTACGTGCCCAACGACATGGACGGCGCACAGCGCATGTTCCAGGCTGGCCACTATCGTCGCGAGGTGACAGTGCTGCTCACCGAGACCGGCGACCTCACCTTCGGTGTGAAGACCGCCAGCGCTGAGGACTGGAACCTCTGGGACAACTTCACCCTGACATACGCCGGCTACGAGAACGCCGCCATCTACTTCAACGAGATCGACCGCCTCGTGAATGAGCTGCAGGCTCTGGGCGAGAACGTCAACACCTTCCTCACCGCTGAGGCACAGCGTCTGATCGAGACTCTGCCCGCCAAGGCTGAGACCGTGAAGGGCAACTCCGATGCCGACGAGTGCATGGCTTTCGTAACAGAGCTGTCTGATGCTGTAGCATACATCAACAAGGGCACAGACCTGTCAACAGAACTCATCGACGCCGTGGCCTTCTACGACAGCCGCATGCAGGAGTATCCCAGCAGCGACACCGAGTATCCGACTCTGCTCACCACAGTGAGCGACGCTCTGGAGAACCCCGCCAGCGTGCCCGACAACGCTCAGCTCAAGGCTTGGCGTGAGCAGCTGGAGAACGGCTGGGCCAGCTACATCATGGCTGACGCCGCCGGTGCCAGCGCCGAGAACCCCATCGACGTGACCCCCATCATCTACAACAACGATTACATGCTCAACGGCACTAACCAGACCACAGGCTGGACATCCGAGCCGGGTGCTGGCCTCGTAGGCGACCAGATTGAGTACTTCAACACCAACTTCAACATCTATCAGGAGCTCAAGAGCCTCAAGGCTGGTTACTACCGCGTCACCGTGGACGGCTTCTACCGCGCCGGCGGCTTCGCCGATGCAGCTCAGGCTCAGCGCGACAGCATCGATGCCCGCAACGCCAAGATGTATGTTGTGACCAACGACAGCGCCTTCCAGCCCTTCCACAGCATCTTCGACGGTGCACAGCTGAAGGACGAAGAGGGTGGCGGCCAGCTCACCGGCACAGACGAGGTTGAAGTAGAGCTGAAGGATGCCGAAGGCAATATCGCCAGCTACTGGATTCCCAACATGCCGGGCGCAGCATACGCATACCTGACATGGGGCGAGGAAGAGGATGCCAAGATGTACACCAACGTGATTGTATTCCAGATCGCTGAGGACGGTCAGAACGTGACCATCGGTGCACGCAAGGACATCAACTTAATCAACAACTGGACCATCTTCACCAACTGGACACTGACCTACTACGGTCAGGAGATACCTGAGGAATATGTCGGCGTGAACAGCGTCAGCGACGGTGCTACCGCCAAGACCGTGGCCGTGTTTGCCATCGACGGTCGTCAGCAGGGCAGCCTGCGCAGCGGCCTGAACATCGTGCGCATGAGCGACGGCAGCGTCCGCAAGGTGCTCGTGAAGTAAAAAGAAACACATAACACACTCGCGTGCGCGCGTATCTATAATAGGTACGCGCGCATGTTTTGTCTGCACTGCAGGATGTGCGAGGCCATAACGAGAGCTTTTTGCATTTTTAGGTTCATTTCTTTGGCCAATCACGCGAAACATTGTAACTTTGCGGCCAAGAATGCACAGTGCGCAGTGTTGTATCTGCGGCATGCGGCACTCCATCCGACAGCAAAACTTGAAAACAGAATAATATGAAACTGAACAAACTGACATCACTGGCCATTGCAGCAGTAGCAGCAGTGTGCCTCAGCTCATGCGTGAGCACATCCAAGATCAAGTATTTCCAGGGCTCGGAATATATGTTCCAGGATCCGCAGGAGATACTCCAGAAGTACGAAATGCACATCAAGCCTGCCGACCAGGTGCTCATCAAGGTCACGTGCGACCAGCCCGAGCTGCTTGAGGTGTTCAACTTTGACGTCACAATGGGTTCCGGTATGCGCACAGGTACTATGAACTATGGCACAACCGGTTCACTGGGTAATGTCTATGGCTACACAGTTGACAATCAAGGTTATCTCACCCTACCCCGTCTGGGCCGCATATATGTTGCCAACATGACCTGTGACGAGGCCGCAAGAGTGATTGAGGACCAGATCAAGAGTCTGAAGATGATCAAGGACCCGGAGGTCACAGTGCGCATGCTCAATGCCCGCGTGTCGGTGCTGGGTGCCGTGAAGAGCCCCCATGTGGTGAGCCTGACATCCGAACGCAACACCATCCTTGACGTGCTCGCACAATGCGGCGATGTCAGCGACCAAGGTCTGCGCCAGCATGTGAAGCTCTTCCGCGAGGACAACGGTAAGCGAGTGATGTATGAGCTCGACCTCACACAGGCCGACATCTTCAACAGCCCCGCATTCTATGTACAGCAGAACGACCTCATCTACATCCAGCCCAACAAGAGCCAGAACGTGAAGAGCTCGGCATTCCCGACATACCTCCAGGCAGGTGCCACCATCCTGGGCTTCATCTCCAGCCTCACGGCATTGGTCATTGCTATCACAAAGTAAAAAGCTTTCATAGGTTTGCCTAGGACTTCCTAGGGTTTCCTAGGGTTTCCTAGGGCCTCCTAGGTTCCTCCTAGGACATCCTAGGACTTCCTAGGACTTCCTAGGCTATATAGCCCCCTCTCAACATCATTCTCCATGTATTATCTCCTCGGCTGGCTCGCCTTTGTAGCACTTGTCTATATCTATGCATGGCTGGATCACGCATTCTATTCATGGGACGTGCCTGCGCGCATGCGCTACATCTACAAGGAGCTGTTTGAGGAAAGTTAAGCAGGAGAGCTAATAGCGCCGACCGCGACAGCGGGACACGCAAACAAAAACCATCGGAGGCACAGAGCGTTTGCTCTGTGCCTCCGATGGATTATGTACACAGCCACGCGAAGTGGCGATGGCCTATTTCTCTACATGCATGCCCTTGTCGCCATAGTTGCCGTATGTGCCATAGTGACCATAGCGGCCGTAGTATGTACCATAGCGCGAGTAGCGGCCATACTTGCCGTAGCCATAGTAGAAGCCATTGGAGCGCTTGGTGAGGTCTATGCCATTAAGCACGATGTTAACCTTCGGCAGCTTGCCTTCCTTGCTGGTGCGGTTGATGAGCTCGAAGTCGGCCTTGGTAGTGATGCCCACACGCACTACAAAGAATGTCACATCGACGAGGCGCGACAGAGCGTATGTATCGCTCACGAGAGCCACAGGCGGCGTGTCGAGGATGATGTAGTCATACTTTGTCTTGAGGTATTCGATGCCCTCATCGAGTATGTTGCGCGTGATGAGCTCGCCCGGGTTAGGAGGTATGACACCAGCAGGCAGCACGTCGAGATTCTTGTTCACCACGCCACGCATAATCTGATCCTCAAGCAACGTGAAGTCAGCCTTGTCGGCGCGCAGGAATGTCGTGAGACCCTTCTCGCTCTTGGGAAGGCCGAAGAGCTTGACGAGTCGTGGCTTGCGCACATCAAGACCGATGATAATCACACGCTTGCCAAGCAGCGCGAGCGACATGGCCAAATTGGTGGCCACGAAGGTCTTGCCCTCGCCCGGCACGCAGCTGGTGCAACACAGCACCTTCTCCGACGGCGTCATGACAAAGCGCAGGTTGGTGCGCAGTCCGCGGAAGGCCTCCTCCATCATGTTGTTGGTGTTCTCCTTTACCACGATGGCACGCTCGCCCTCAGCCAGATCGGTGGTCAACGGTATGTCAGCCAGCACAGAGATATTGGTGAGCTTCTCGATGTCCTCGCGGCCATTGATGCGGAAGCGCAACAGCTCAAGCAGATAGAACAGCGCCAGTGGGAAGAACAGACCAAAGAGGAACGCTCCAAGCATGATAATCTGCGACTTGGGGCTCACCTTGCCGCCGAGCTGCGGCATGTCGATGATACGTGCCTTGTTGGCTGTAGAGGCAAGTGATATGTAGTTCTCCTCGCGCTTGTTGAGCAGTGTGAGATATAGGTTAGCCTTGATCTCCTGCTGGCGTCCGATGTTATTCAGCACGCGTTCCTGTGTGGGCGTGTTGCTGACCTTCGACGAGAAGTGTGCGAGCTGCGAGTCGATGCTGTTCTTACGCACCTGCAGGTCGCGATAGATACCACGAAGCTGTTGCTCCACAGCCGACCACAGCGCGCTAACCTCAGCATTGAGCTGCTGCACGGCGGGAGCCTCCTCGCTGGAACTGGCAGCCAGACGGTTGCGCACCAGCAACTTGTCGTTATACTCCTTGATCATGCTGTTGGTGCCAGCATCAGTGATGCCCAGATTGGCAGGGATGAGTTCCTTGTCGTTGTTGGGGTTGTGAACATAGTCCAGCAGTCCCTGCACGAGTGCCATCTGTGTCTGGATGTCCACCTGCTGCTTCTGAAAGTCAGTGCTCTGGTTCAGAGCCTGGCTTGCATCGGTGGGCAGGTTGATGAGCTGGTTGCTGCGCTTGAAGCCCTCGAGGTCGCCCTCGGTGGTATCCAGCTCGCCCTGAATAATTTCTATGCGCTCGTTGATGAAGGCCTCGGTCTTGCGTGCCACCTCGTTCTTGTCTTCATTGGCATCCTCGTTGTAGGACTCCACAAGTTGTTGCAGATAGTCGTTGGCACGCTCCCACTGTGTGTCGCGCAATGACAGCACAGCCACGGTGGTCATCTTGGACGTGGGGCTGACGCTGAGCTTGTGTGCATACATGCGACCCATCATCACAGGCGGATAGATGACCACGTTCAGCTGGCGCTCGGGCAGGTCGTAGCCGGGGTTGCGTGTGAACAGAATCTTTCCCACCTTGGTGGTGATTGATGCGGGGAAGACGGTGATATCACGTGTGATAGTCTCACCTTCAGGATTCACGCGGCTGGGCAGCGTGACGTCCACGCGCACGCCCTCACCGTGTTTGTTAATCACGATAGGTATAGGTTTCTGCAACAGTTCCTGACGTGTGTCCTCAAGGTCCACCACGATGGGGCTGGTTTTGTAGAGCTCTGCCTCGCTGACACGTCCCTGCATGGTGTAGGTGACATACAGCTTCAACGCCTTCACGGCGCGCGTGGCTACTGCTGTGGAAGTGAGAATTTCCAGCTCATTCTCAAAGCCGTTAGTGTTGGTGATGATACCCAACTGGTCCATCGCCTTGCCATTGCCACCGCGACTGGCGCCCTCATCCTTGATGAGAACCTTTGTGGACGACTGGTAGACAGGATGCTGATACCGGAGATACACATACGCCAGGCTGACACATAGCAGCGTGGAGAAGATGATCCAATACCAATTCAGCACGATGATAGACCACACCTTGCGGAAGTCTATGCCAGAGGACTCCTCCTCTTCGACTTGTTTGTTTTCGACGTAATCTGCCATATTATTTTAATTATATCTATTAGCGGGTGCAAAGTTATACATAATGTTTGAAATGTCGAAAGCTTTTTGACGAAATATTATTATTAATTAGGTGGTTTCGTGGAAAAGGCTTACCTTTGCCACGCATTTTCACCCTCAAAACCATGAAAGGAATAGTACTTGCAGGCGGTTCGGGCACACGTTTGTACCCCATCACCAAGGGCGTGTCTAAGCAGATGCTTCCTATTTTTGACAAGCCCATGATCTATTATCCGATCTCCGTGCTGATGCTTGCAGGCATCCGCGACATCCTCATTATATCCACGCCCTTCGACCTGCCTGCCTTCCGGCGGCTGTTGGGCGACGGCTCTGACTTCGGCGTACACTTTGAATATGCCGAGCAGCCCTCGCCCGATGGTTTGGCGCAGGCCTTTATCATCGGTGCCGACTTTGTTGGCGATGACGATGTGTGTCTGGTGTTGGGCGACAACATCTTCCACGGCGCAGGCCTCACGGCCATGTTGCGCGAAGCTGTGCGCACAGCCGAGGTGGAGCGCAAGGCCACCGTCTTCGGCTACTGGGTCAACGACCCCGAACGCTATGGTGTGGCCGAGTTTGACCACGACGGCAACTGCCTGAGCATTGAGGAGAAGCCTGCACAGCCCAAGTCCAACTATGCCGTGGTGGGACTGTACTTCTACCCCAACAGCGTGGTCAACGTGGCACGCGGCATACGTCCCTCGGCACGCGGGGAGCTGGAGATTACCACCGTAAACCAGCATTATCTGCAGGCCGGAGAACTGAAGGTGCAGACGCTGGGCCGCGGCTTTGCATGGCTCGACACGGGCACCCACGACAGCCTCAGCGAGGCATCAACATTCATCGAGGTCATCGAGAAGCGCCAAGGCCTGAAGGTGGCATGTCTAGAAGGCATAGCCTATCGCAACGGCTGGATCACCGCCGACGACATGCGTCGCATCGCACAGCCCATGCTCAAAAACCAGTATGGACAGTATCTGCTGAAGGTCATTGAGGAGCCGGTGATTGCAGAGATATAGACGCCATAGCTATAGACTCTATAGGCTCTATAGCCTCTATAGCTTCTATAGGCACTATAGCAACTATATTTATTTAACATAGTAAACAATAATCGCAAAATAGTAAATCATCATGGGTTTCCTATCACGTCTGTTCGGCCGCAAGGCAGCCGAACCAGAGACTAAGACCGGTGGCATTGAGGACTTTATGACGCTCGTGCGCGTCTACTTCGAGGCCACAATAGCTGCCCAAGTGGGCATCACAAACCTGGCCGCGCTGCCCGAGCTGCGTGTGTTCAAGCAGACACTGAAGGTGCCGACACTGAACAACAAGCTCGGCCTGGGCGAGAAGAAGCGCTGCGCCGCCATCCTCAGCGAGGTGTATCACGTCAGCGACGGCCTTACACAAGAGATTGATGCCAGCGTAAAGAAACGCTGCCGACGCCTGCAGGACGTGCAGCCGTATATGATTCAATTCCAAGGCTTCACGCAGGACCTGATGATGCTCATAGGCAACTTGATGCAGTGGAAGCTGCGCGTGCCGTCGTTCATGCAGAAGGCCATCCGCGAGATGACGGCCAAGACCGTCCACGACATCCTTACCAAGGACAGCTGGAAGGACGACAATAGCCGCCGTGTGGCAGTACAGGTGCGCCGCTACCAGCAGACGCTGGGCTTCAGCGAGGCATGGATTACGGAGTACGCACAGGCACTGGTGACGCTCGCCAAGAAAGAAAAACGTGCAAATATCGACGACGACAAGCAAAAATAACGCGCTAAACTTGCACATATCAAAATAATGCGCTACCTTCGCGCCATAATTCGTGAACAAAGGCCTATAGACACATGACCGCCGAAGAGGACAAAACCGTGCGACTACTCCAGACCCGCACAAGGCAACTCATCCTGAGATTCCAGCAACTCAAGGAAGAGAACGCCGAACTGCGAGAGGAACTTAGCGCGCGGGAGAAAGACCTCAAAAACGTGCGTGAACGCAACAAAAGCCTTGAGACCGAATACGCAAACCTGAAAATGGCACGCATGATAAGCCTGGGCGACAACGACATTGCCGAAGCCAAGGCACGCGTAGCCAGATTGGTGCGAGACGTAGACAAGTGTATCGCCCTGCTCAAGGGCATGGCGCCCGCCGACACCATAGCAATGGCATAGGCACAGCGCCCGACCGACAAGCAATACAGAAAACATCATCACAAGACCACGATGGAAGTAAGCGATACCTTCAAGATAAAACTGAAACTGGGCAGCACCACATTCCCCATCACCATACGGCGCGCCGACGAGGTGCTCTACCGTGATGCCGAGAAGCTCATCAACCAACGTTATAGCTTCTATGCCAATCAGTTTCCACATCAGACCAGCGAGACATATCTCATGATGGCTACCATCGAGATTGCCGTGAGGCTGCAAGTGGCGGAGACAAAAGGGAATCTGCAACCCATCATGGCCACGCTCAACGGGCTCATCAACGAAGTGGAGGACAGCTTGAAATAGCATTCCACACGCCCACGCCCCAAGGCGCCAAGCCACGACAGACAACGACGCACCATTCTTGTGCCCCAACAATGGGGAGCAACAGGTATGGTACGTCGTTATATATATTAATGTAGCAACATCGCCCCGTTCCGGGGTAATAATAAACAAATACAATAACTAAAACTCAATGACAACAATCGGACTGATAATCACCATCGCATCGGCACTGATAGCTGTGGCTGTGTGCATATACCAGCTGATATGGTATCGCCATACGCGTCCGGCACGCATGCGAGCACTGCAAGAGGCAGCCCAGAAGGATGCCGAAGTGATAAAACAAAAGAAACTGTTGGAAGTTAAGGAGAAGTTCCTCAACAAGAAGGCAGAGCTGGAGAAAGAAGTGCAGCAGCGCAA
The DNA here is from genome assembly GCA_905233465.1 of uncultured Bacteroidaceae bacterium. Classification (GTDB taxonomy): domain Bacteria; phylum Bacteroidota; class Bacteroidia; order Bacteroidales; family Bacteroidaceae; genus Physcousia. The sequence continues at coordinate 67,659 of CAJOEI010000013.1, forward strand.
CCAGCAGATACAGCAGAGCGAGAACCGCCTGAAGCAGCGCGAGCTGAGCCTGAACCAGCGACAGGACGAGCTCGGACGCCGCAAGAACGAACAAGAAGCCGAGCGCAAGCGTCTGGACCAGCAGACCTCGCTGCTGCAGAAGCGCGAGGAGGAGCTGGAGCAGCGCCTCGAAGGGCTCATCGAGCAAGAGCGTTCACAACTGGAGAAGATCAGCGGCCTGAGTGCCGAGGAAGCCAAGGAGCGCCTCGTCGAGACGCTGAAGGACGAAGCCAAGACCGCCGCCGCCAGCTACATCAACGACATCATGGACGATGCCAAGATGACCGCTAACAAGGAGGCCAAGCGCATCATCATACAGACCATACAGCGTGTGGCAACAGAGACAGCTGTCGAGAATAGCGTCACCGTGTTCCACATCGAGAACGACGACGTCAAGGGCCGCATCATCGGCCGTGAAGGCCGCAACATCCGTGCCCTCGAAGCCGCTGCCGGCGTGGAGATTGTCGTGGACGACACTCCTGAGGCCATCGTCATCTCAGCCTTCGACCCTGTGCGCCGCGAGATATGCCGTCTGGCGCTCCACCAATTGGTGGCCGACGGCCGCATCCACCCTGCACGCATCGAAGAGGTTGTGGCCAAGGTGAAGAAGCAGATTGACGAAGAGATTATGGAAGTCGGCAAGCGTACGGCCATAGACCTTGGCGTGCACGGCCTGCACCCCGAACTCATTCGCATCATCGGTAAGATGAAATACCGTTCCAGCTACGGCCAGAACCTGCTGCAGCATGCCCGCGAGACCGCCAATCTCTGCGCCGTGATGGCATCGGAACTCGGCCTCAACGCCAAGAAAGCCAAGCGTGCAGGCTTGCTCCACGACATCGGCAAGGTGCCCGACGAAGAGCCCGAACTGCCGCACGCACTCTACGGCGCCAAGCTTGCTGAGAAGTACAAGGAGAAGCCCGACATCTGCAACGCCATCGGTGCGCACCACGAAGAGATGGAGATGACAAGCCTCATCTCGCCCATCGTGCAGGTCTGCGACGCCATCAGCGGTGCACGTCCCGGCGCACGCCGCGAGATTGCCGAGGCCTACATCAAGCGCCTGAAGGACCTCGAGAACATCGCCATGTCCTATCCCGGAGTCACCAAGACCTACGCCATACAAGCAGGCCGTGAGCTGCGTGTCATCGTCGGTGCCGACAAGATCGACGACAAGCAGATTGAAGTCCTCAGCTCGGACATCGCCACGAAGATCCAGAACGAGATGACCTATCCCGGTCAGGTTAAGATCACCGTAATACGCGAGACACGCGCCGTGAGCTTCGCAAAGTAGTCCACACCGGAACCCCATATAAACGTCAAAGCCCTGCCAGCAGGCAGGGCTTTGACGTTTTATATCAGGCTCTTGTAGAAAGCACGTATGGCATAATTGACATACAGATATGCCGACCGCAATACGCCTAAATGCTCGATTTGGCGATATATGTCCCACTGCCAGTGGAGAATGTCCAGCTTGCGCGCCGACACCGACTGCTCGCGCACTCTATATACCGCCGTCACGCAACCTGCATTGCGGGCGAACAAGCCAGAGGTTTTCAGTATGTCCAACCACATGGGATAGTCCTCGTGGTGTATGACCTGAAAATAGAACTTACCCACTTTCTGCGTGTCGTAGATGCCAGTGAGGTTGCCGATAACGTTGCCCTTGAGCAACTGTGCGTAGTCCACACGGGCCGGTGCATGCACGATGCGGTTGCTACGTCGGCCGCTGTCGGTCATCTTCTCATAGTCGGAATATACTATCACCGTGTCATCGCGGTCGAAAAACGGCAACTGGCTTTCCAGCTTGTGCGGCAGCCATATGTCGTCGCTGTCCAAGAAGGCAATGAAGCGTCCGCGTGCCTCACGCACACCGACATTGCGCGGCGATGCGGGATTGCCCGAGGGATGGTCGTTGCGCAACAGCCTCACGCGCGGATCAATGGCGGCATAGTGCTCCACGAGGGCTACGGAGTCATCGGTCGACGCGTCGTCGACCACCAACAGTTCCCAGTCCTTGTAGGTCTGGGCCAGCACGCTCTCCACCGATTCCCCGACGTAGTGCGAGGAATTGTGCATGGGCATGACTATGGAAACCGTAACCTTTGACATCACATGTTCAGAAAATGCGTGCAAAGGTAGTGATAAAATCCGACACTCCGTCAGTTATTCGCAAAAAAGTACAGAAATAACGAATTTTAAGTAGGTATTCAAAATTAGTTTTATGTATTTTGTCTTCTATTTGGATGCAGATTTTCCTTCTTGTCGAAGGAGCATAGCGGGCTATGTGACTGAGATAAGGAGGGAAAGATGCGCCAAAGAGATGATAAAAGACATGAAATACACACCTACTGGGAAAAAGACGCAAAATAATTCTGAATACCTACTTATTAGATTGTACGGCAACTATTTCGGCAAACCGAAGACATCGCTGAGCTCCTTCATCTGTGCATCCGTCATGCCGTCGGGTTCGAAGCCCATGTTCTTAGCTGCGATGTAGATGAGAGCTGACTTGTTGAGCACGTCTATCTGGTCAAAGGCCGCCATGACGTCGACATCCACGGCAAAGACACCATGTTTCTCCCACATCACCACGTCATAGTCGTCGTCCAGCGCCTTGATGGTGGCGTCAGCCAGCTCCACACTGCTGGGCAGCATATACGGCACCATACCCAATCCGCGCGGACAGAAGGCCTTCGTCTCGGGAATCATAGACCATAGCATCCGCGTGGCTACGTCCTTCTCCATGAACTTCTTGTTGTGGGTCATCGCCACAAGCTCGATGGGATGTGTGTGCACGCTGGCACGATATGGCGAACCCTTGGCCAGCAGATAGTTGTGTACGGCGAGGTGCGACGGCAGCTCGCTTGTGGGCTTCACGGGTTTGTCGGCGATGATGACATAGCTCGCACAGTCGTCGAGGATGCGTATCACGCTGCCGTTGTCCATAGGCCAGCGTGCCAGGTCGCGCATACGCATGTTGGTGCCCTTGCAGTAGAAGTAGCAACCACGCAGGTGCGGCAGCGTAGCGCCAATCTGGTAAACGGGCGATATAGCCGGCAGCTGACGTATGGCATCGTCAATGTGCTCGGTGATGTTTATTGTGATATTACCTCCGTTGCGCTCGGCCCATCCTTTTTGCCAAAGATAGCCAGCCACTTCTGCGACGTCGCCGACCACCTTCGCCAGCGCTTCGCGATTCTCAAGAATACTATTCATAATATTGCTTTAATTTTCAATTCTCAATTCTCAATTCTCAATTATATTCCTCCCCGTAGCGTTCGCGCGTAATCTGTGCCAGCGACTTGCCGCGAGTGTTGGGTGCTCCAATCACTCCTATGACAAGGCTGATGATAAGCAACGCAATCATGCACCATGCTGCCAGCGTGAAGCCCTCACCGTTCTCACCGTAGATATACGTGAAGACCAGGCCCCACACGGCCGAGAGGCCACGCACGAGGAAGAACATCAGGCCCTGTGCGCCGGCACGGAACTTGGCGGGGAAGAGCTCGCTGCCCCACAACGCATAGAAGATCTGCACGCTCAGGCCACCCTCTATGCCCCACAGTATGGCGAATGCCCACAGCGAGGCCGTGCTGCCGATGCCCGTGGTGACGACCATTGCCCATGGCGAGATGGCCACAAGCAGTCCCAGGACATATACAAACTTATGGGAGATGCGGTCTATGAATCGCGAGAGTATGGCCGTTGTGCCCACGGTGCACGCCCATAGCACACAGCTCAGCCAGTTGGCTTGCTCGTTGCTCACGCCGCCAGCCGTCTCATAGATATGCGGCAGGAAGAAGCCCATCACCGATGCCACGAGGTTCCATGTCAGATAGATGATAGCAAGGTAGGCCACAGTGCGAACAGCAATGCGGTTGGTAAAGAGCAGCTTAATATTCTCGGCAACGGACCCACCCCCAGCCCTCCCTGTGAGGGAGGGAGTGGTTACCATTGACCCTTGTGACGCTGATGCCTGCTCAGAGGATTCTGCTCCCTCCCTCACAGGGAGGGCGGGGAGTGGGTCTTGGTTTTTCATTGCTTCGAATTCCTTGCTCTCTTCCAGCTGCCGCTGCAGATTCCAGGCAACAAAGGCTACGACAAAGAGAGTGAAGAAGACGACGCGCGACGAGAACACCTCGACGGCAGTCGTGGCAGCATCAGCACCGACGACGGCGTGCGCTATCGTTTCCACAATACTATACAGGTAACCGCCAGGAGCAAACAGCATGCCGAAGAGCAGGATGACCATCGGCCCCACGCCCCACGACATCTGCGAGATGCAGATGTTGCGCCCACGGTTGTGCACCTCCGAGCTCTCGGAGATATATGTCCACGATGCCGGCACGCCCACACCGACGCTGATACCCGTGATGAGGAAGCCACACAGCAGCATGGGGAAGTTCACGCTGAGCATCACCACCAGCACGCCCAGCATATACACCAGCAGGTTGTAGGTGAAGATGAATTTGCGTCCGAAGCGGTCTGCCAAGAAGCCACCTATGATGGCGCCTATGGCGGCCCCCAGCGCATTGGCGCTGATAGCGTTGAGCCATCCCAGATGCATCTCGCTCAGTCCTAAATAGTTCTGCCACAGCGTAATGCCGCTGGCACCCGCCACAATGGCTCCCGCATCAAGATAATTGTTGAGAGAGACGGCAAGGGTACTTTTAAGAGATGAAGAAGTTTTATTCATTAGATTATTATAATAATGTTTACTATTCCTATTGGAAGGATTAATTGTGAGCCGTAGCCGATGCCATAGGCATCAGATAGGGGTAGCCAGCCATTGCACGCTTTCTCTTCTGCCTCTTAACCAGCCATTGAAATGGCTGGCTACCCCTATCATGCCCCCGATGGGGCATTATTCCAAGATGAAGCAACACCCCCAATGGCATCATTCCAAGATGGAGTTCCTCGATGGGGCATCATTCAACAATGGAGCATGGGCAAAGCACAATGACTATCAATGATGACATTTGTTGAACGGTGAACGCTCGTTCCCTCATATGGAGGACAGTGGGTATCTGTTGATTGGTGACCACTCCCTCCCTCACAGGGAGGGCGGGGGGTGGGTCTTTTTATCTTTTACTGGTCACCTTCCTTTCATACTCCTGTATCACAGGAATGAACTCCTCACCGACGGGCACATTGTTCTTGAGGTTGAAGTAGTCGAAGACGGCACCGAAGGGCAGGGACTTGGCTTCCTCAAGGAGGGCGAGACGCTCGAAGTTCTGGCCTGCATCCTCATACTGGCGCAGCTGTGCGAGGGGTTCGAGCAGTGCCTGGAGCAGGCACTTCTGCGTGGCGCGCGTACCGATGATATATGCTCCGATGCGGTTGATGCTGGCATCGAAGTAGTCGAGGCCGATGTGTGCACGGTCGAGGGCTTCGGCACGCACGAGCTCCTTGAAGAGGTCCAGCGTCTGGTCGTTCATTATGGTGACGTGGTCGCTGTCCCAGCGTATGGGTCTCGAGACGTGGAGCATCAGCTCCGGCACGAAGAGCAGCAGCGATGCCACCATGTCGGCAACATTCTCCGTCTGCTCGTAGTGGCCCGTGTCGAGGGTGTACATCAGCTTACGCGTTGCGCAGTATCCGGCCACGAAGTCGTGCGAACCCACGGTGTAGCTCTCCAGTCCGATGCCGAAGAGCTTAGCCTCGAGGCAAGTCTTCATGCCCGGCAGCTCCTCAGCGAGAATCTCGTCAAGGCTCTGTGCGAAGATCTCGCGGTAGCGCTTGCGCTCCACTGTCTGATCCTTCGAGCCGTCGTGCACCCAGATGTTCATGATTGCGGGGTCTCCCTGCGCACGTCCCATGTAGTCGGCGATGCGACGGCAGCGCTTGGTGTGCTCAATCCAGAACTCACGTATTGCGGGGTCGGGGTTGCTCAGGCTGAGGCTTCCGCTCTTCGGGTGCGAGAAGCTGGTGCTGTTGAAGTCCAGCTTCAGGCCCTGTTCCTGGGCCCACTCAATCCAGCTGTCGAAATGGTGTGGCTCCACCTGGTCGCGGTCCACGAAGGTGCCACCAAAGTCGCCGTATATCTCGTGCAAGTTCAGTCTGTGGTTGCCGGCCAGCAGGCTTTTGGCAAAGCTGACATCGGCGCGCACCTCGTCGATATTGCGTGCGCGTCCGGGATAGTTACCTGTGGTCTGTATGCCTCCGCTGAGGGCGTCGTTGCGCTCAAATCCCACCACGTCGTCGGCCTGCCAGCAGTGTAGGCTGATGGGTGTCTGCTCCAGTTGTGCAATGGCTTTGTCTGTGTCCACGCCGATGGCGGCATAGCGTTCGCGTGCAATCTCGTAGGATTTGCGGATGAGTTCTTCTTTCATTGTGACAAATTATTAAAGTAATTATTAGCTATTCAGGTTACGCAAGCTCTGCAAGACCGATGCCGTAGGCATCAGATAATGGTAGCCAGCCATTTCAATGGCTGGTAACATGATTGCAAATAGACGGCGTGCCGTAGGTACGCGATAGGGACTTGTTGTCGCGTACCTAAAGGCACGCTTGTTAATTGCCATTTGATACCAGCCATTGAAATGGCTGGCTACCCCTATCAAGCCCCTACGGGGCTGTTGGCTGCGCATTTGCATATTTGCAGAACTTTAGTTAGTTACTTATTTCGGCCACAAAGGTAATCTGTTTCGTCCATTGCCCGCTTGCGTTTTTTGACCTAAATAGTGTGCTTTTTGGGCGAGGGTACACACAACGGGCGAAACCAAGCCTGTCAGCGGATTGGTTTCGCCCGTATGATGTTGCGCGGTCATGCCGCCTACTACTCGGCCGGTGCTGCGGCACGCACCTCACGCACGCTACCTGCGTGCTGGTGCATGACGACCTGCGTGTCCATCTTCTTGTTGAAGAGGGCATCCGAAAGGATCTCCACCGTGCCCATCTGCGGCATGGCCACCTCTGTGGCCAGCAGCTGGCGTTCGGCGGTGAAGAGGGTGAGCTGCACGCGTGCAGGTTGGTTCACGCGCAGCCCTTGCTCCATCTTAGCCTTCTTGCGGTCGGCATCGACATTGCTCTCTGCAGCCGGCAGGTTGCCCATGAGCTTCATGCTCATCCACACGGGTTCGCCACTGAGGTCGTCCGTGTCCACCAGTCCCAGACGGCGTGAGAAGCGCGCCACCATCACCCTTTCGGCCTGCAGGTCGGCAGGCGTGGGGTCGTAGGTTATGGTCTGCACCTCGCGGCTGGTGAGCGTCCGTCCCTTGAACATCGACTCTAATGCCGCGAGCTGAGTGTAGAGGTTGTCGAGCATCAGCTTCAGCTGCACGCCGTCCTTGGGAGTGTTATCGGCCTCGCCGCGCACGAGGGCGTTGCGGCTGTCGCGTATGTCATATATCTCCTCGGCGGTGAGCTGTGCCATCTTGGCCGTGCTGCCTGCCGCGAGGATGGTCTGCGTCATATAGTCGCGCGGGTTCAGGGGTGCTGGTGCCGGCACGCTCTTGGGCAGCGGTGCCTCTGCTTCGGGCTCCACTGTGGTGTTCACGCCCAGCAGCAGTCCGTCCTGTGTGAGGCTCACTAATGGTGCCGAGGTCTTGGCCTTCAGGCGTATGGAATAAGCCTTGGTGCTGTCTGGCACGCCGTATGCCCGCAGCTCCACGTTGGCGATGGTCCATGTTGTGCTTTCTGTCTGCGGCACGTCAGTCAGCCGCAGATAGCGGTTGGCATACTGAGCGTATTCGCCCGGCTGAGTCACGGCTTTGTCAGCCTCGACGACGATGCACAGCCGCGTGCGTGGCAGGAAATAGTTGACGCCATCCACCGTCACGCCCGGACGGAAGCTGCCCACCTCGGTCTGTGCCGCTGCCGGCGCACCACACACGGCCGCCAACAACGCAGCCCGTAATAGAATCTTCTTCACTGTAGCTTACAAGCTTTGTTGTGCAACATTCAGCTCTTTATCCCGTTCTCCCGCTCTATCTCGCGGAAGATGGCCTCGATCATGCCTTCCTTGGTCTTGCAGATGCTCCAGTCGAAGGTGTGGCGTATGCCCTGTGCTGCGAACCACAGCGAGAGGGGTTCGGTCTGCGAGTGGTACACCTCAAAGCGCTTGCGGATGGTCTCCTCGTTGTCGTCGGCACGACCTTCCTCCACAGCGCGGCGCAGCAGGCGCTTCATCAGCGTGTCCTGATCCACGACGAGCTCTATCATCATGCCCAGGTCGTGACCGCGTTGTGCCAGCATCTGCTTCAGGGCCTCGGCCTGCGGTATGGTGCGCGGGAAGCCGTCAAAGATAACTCCCTTCTCCGTGGGATGGCTGTCGTAGTGCAGTGCCAGGATGTCTATCATCAGCTGGTCGGGGATGAGCTGACCCTTGTCGATATAGTCCTTGGCTATCTTGCCGAGCTCTGTGCCCTGCTTGATCTCGCCGCGCAGCACATCGCCCGTGGAGATGTGTCCCATGCCGAAGCGCTCCACTATGGCAGCGCTGTAGGTGCCTTTGCCCGAACCGGGCGCACCAAAGATGATAATGTTCTTCATTGTGATGTTATATTATTCTTCTTTTTTCAGAAGTTATGATGTGGAGTTCTTTGCAAGCAAAGCGAGCTTCACTTTATATCTCCTGAAACTTATATTATTCACTCCTTCACCAGCGTATAGATATCCCTTGTGTTGCGGGCCAGCCCGTCGTAGTCCAGACCATAGCCGATGATGAAGTCGTTGGGTATGCGCAGACAGCAGTAGTCCACAGGCACCTGCACCTTCATAGCGTCGGGCTTGAGCAGCAGTGCGCACACGCTGATGCTGGCGGGGTTGTGCTTGCGCAGCGTGTCAATCATGTGTGCCATCGTCAGGCCCGAGTCGATGATGTCTTCGACAATCACCACATGTCGGCCGGTGATGTCCGTGGCCAGGCCAATCACCTCGCGTATCTGCCCCGTGGAGTTGGTGCCCTGGTAGCTGGCGAGTTTGATGAAGCTCACCTCACACTCTATGGGAATCTCGCGCAGCAGGTCGGCAGCAAACACAAAAGCGCCGTTGAGCACAGGCAGGAACATCGGCTTCTTGCCGTCCATATCACGTGTTATCTCTGCCGCCACGCGGCTCACATGCTTCTTGATCTCGGCTTCGGGTATGCTCACGGCGAAGCGTTTGTCCTTAACAGTCAATATATCCATACTTCGTGCTTTTTGCGTGCAAATTTAGGTTTTTATTTTGTATTTTGCAACGTTTGCCGTAATTTTGCGCCAAAATTATGTTAAAAGGGAGTTTTTAGCGTATGAAGATCATCACAGGAGGGCAATTCCGCGAGCTGGATCGCTACACTATAGAGCACGAGCCCATAGCCTCCATCGACCTCATGGAGCGTGCCAGCCGTGCTATGGCAGACTACATCCTCTCACACTTTGACGCCCAACGTCGCATCATCGTCTTCGCCGGCCCTGGCGGCAACGGCGGCGACGGTCTGGCTATGGCGCGCATGCTGCACGAGGCCGGCCGCGACGTCACAGCCTATCTCTTCAACGTCACCGCACATATCAACCCCGACTGCGACACCAACCGCCAGCGCCTGCTCGACACCGCACCCGACGTGCTCACCGAGATCAAGGCGGAGTTCACCTTCCCCGAACTGCGCCCCACGGACATCGTCATCGACGCGCTCTTCGGCACAGGACTGAGCAAACCCCTCGACGGCGGCTTCGCTCTCGTGGCCAGAAGCATCAACCGCTGCAGCGCCACCGTGGTGAGCATCGACGTGCCATCGGGACTGATGTGCGAGGACAACACCTACAACGACAGCAGCACCATCGTGCGAGCCACCGTCACGCTGTCCATTCAGCTGCTCAAACTGGCATATCTCTTCCCTGAGAATCAACGCTTTGTCGGTACAGTCCAGCTCATCGACATCGGTCTGAGCCATGAAGGACTGCAGCAGCTCAAGACATATCTTTGGATCACCGAGCAGGCCGAGGTGCGCGCCATGCTTCGCCCGCGACCCCTCTTTGCCCACAAGGGCACGATGGGCCACGCACTGCTCGTGGCGGGCTCGCGCGGCATGGCCGGAGCCGCCATCCTCGCCGCACGCGCTGCCATGCGCTCGGGAGTGGGCAAGCTCAGCGTACACACGCCGCTCTCCAACATCGACATCCTGCAGACCACCGTGCCCGAAGCCATAGTGCAGATGGATGTCGATTCCGACCACATCACCGCGGCCATCGACGCATCCGTCTACCAGGCCATGGGCATAGGACCGGGCATCACACAGAGCCGCCACACGGCAGCAGCGCTCCACGCCTACCTCCAGCAGCAGGTGGGACCGATGGTCATCGATGCCGACGCGCTGAACATCATCAGCCAGAACAAGGCATGGCTCACAGACATACCCGCCGACAGCATCCTCACACCACATCCCGCCGAACTCGACCGCCTCGTGGGGCATAGTGCGACACACTACGACCGCATGAACCGCGCGCGCAACCTGGCAATATCACTCCGCTCCTTCGTCATCGTGAAGGGCCACTACAGCATGGTATGCACCCCCGCCGGCGACGTCTTCTTCAACCCCACCGGCAACCCCGGCATGGCCACAGCAGGCAGCGGCGATGTCCTCACAGGCATCATCACAGCCCTCCTCGCACAAGGCTATCTCCCCGCCGAAGCCGCCATCATAGGCCCCTATATCCACGGCCTCGCCGGCGACCTCGCTGCCACCGCCCTCACCGAAGAATGCCTCACCGCCTCCGACATCATCAACCACCTGCCAGAAGCATTCAAGCAGATAAAAGCACTCCCATCGTAAGTGTGTCGGGCGGTTTTGCCGCCTAGAAAAAAAAGAATCAAATGGAAACAAACTTCATAGACTACGTCAAGATCCTCTGTCGCTCGGGCAAGGGCGGCCGCGGCTCGGCCCACATGCACCGCGCCAAATACAACCCCAATGGCGGCCCCGACGGCGGCGACGGCGGCCGTGGCGGCAACATCTATCTGCGCGGCAACCGCAACTACTGGACGCTGCTCCACCTGCGCTACGACCGCCACATCTTCGCCGGCCACGGCGGCCACGGCAGCAAGAACCGCAGCCACGGCTCCGACGGCGAGGACCGATACATCGACGTGCCCTGCGGCACAGTGGTCTACAACGCCGAGACGGGCAGATACATCTGCGACGTCACCACTGACGGACAAGTAGTGCTACTGCTCAAGGGCGGACGCGGAGGCCTCGGCAACTGGAACTTCCGCACCTCCACCAATCAGGCACCACGCTACGCCCAACCCGGCGAACCCATGCAGGAGCTCACCGTCATCATGGAGCTGAAGATGCTGGCCGACGTGGGCCTCGTGGGCTTCCCCAACGCCGGCAAGAGCACCCTCGTGGGAGCCGTATCCAGCGCACGGCCCAAGGTGGCAGGCTACCCCTTCACCACCCTCGAACCATCTGTGGGCGTTGTCAAATATCGAGACAATCGCAGCTTTGTCATCGCCGACATACCGGGCATCATAGAGGGTGCCAGCGAGGGACGCGGACTGGGTCTTCGCTTCCTGCGCCACATAGAGCGTAACTCAGTGTTACTCTTTATGATACCAGCCGACGCCGACGACATACGCCATGACTACGAAGTGCTGCTCAACGAGCTACGCACATACAACCCCGACATGCTTGCCAAGCAGCGCCTGCTCGCTGTCACAAAATCGGACATCATAGACCAGGAGCTCATTGACCTCCTCTCCCCCACCCTGCCCACGGACATACCCACGATTTTCATCTCCGCAGTCACAGGACACAACATCCCCGAACTCAAGGACATGCTCTGGCAGGCCCTCACAGCCGCCAACACCCATACAGACAGCGATATCCTCGCCACAGACGACGCACCAGCCCTCCCCTCCACCACCGATGCCATCGTCCACCGCGACAAAGACCTCGCAACCCTGCCCGAAGAGCTCACCGCCGAAGGCGAAGACCTCGAAATCATCGACTTCGACGACATCGAGGATATAGATGATTACGAGGAGGAGGAAGATGAAGAGGGAGAGGAGGCCCACCCCTAACCCCTCCCCAAGGGAGAGGAACACTGTTCCCAAAAACGGTCACGAAATTCAAAAAACGGTCACGAAAATTGAAAAATCGGTCATGACCTTTTTTTGCGTTTCGTGCTATGATTATGTTTCTGCTATTTGTGTCTGTTGGCGCGCTTGCGTCTTATGTCGGCCTTCTTCATTGCCGATGCCGAGCCGTGGGCACCGGTGACATAGCCTTTTTTCTTGGCCTTGGTGCGCACGCGTCCTTCGTCGGCGGGCTTGCTTTTGGGAGCCTTGCGGAATGTCAGGCCCGACTGTATAGCCAGTTCCAGTGTGTCCATGCTGCTGAGGGTCGATTAATGGTGGAACAGTCTGATGCCCGTGAAGGCCATTGCGATGCCGTAGCGGTCGCAGGTCTGGATGACATGGTCGTCGCGCACGCTGCCTCCTGCCTGAGCCACATAGCGCACGCCGCTGCGGTGAGCACGCTCGATGTTGTCGCCAAAGGGGAAGAAGGCATCGGAACCCAGACACACGTCGGTGAGCTGAGCGAGCCACTGAGCCTTCTGCTCGCGGGTGAGCACAGCTGGCTGCTCGGTGAAGAACTGCTGCCAGCGGCCGTCGGCCAGCACGTCGTCGTGGTCATCGCTGATATAGATGTCGATGGTGTTGTCGCGGTCGGCGCGCCGTATGCCGGGCACAAAGGGCAGGGCCATCACCTGGGGATGCTGGCGCAGCCACCATATATCGGCCTTCTGCCCTGCCAGACGTGTGCAATGGATGCGGCTCTGCTGTCCGGCACCGATGCCTATGGCCTGACCGTCCTTGGCATAGCAGACGCTGTTGCTCTGGGTGTATTTCAGTGTGATGAGAGCTATCATTAGGTCGCGCCGCGCCCAGTCGGGGAAGTCCTTGGCTGCTGTGGGCACGTTGTCGAAGAGCGCGGGGTCGTCGAGGCGCACCTCGTTGCGTCCTTGCTCGAAGGTGATGCCGAACACCTGCTTACGCTCGATGGGCGCGGGGCGGTAGGCGGTGTCTATCTGCAGGACGTTGTATGTGCCGTTGCGCTTGGCACGCAGTATCTCCAGCGCATCGTCGTCGTAGGCGGGCGCTATGACTCCGTCGCTCACCTCGCGTTTGATGAGCAGTGCCGTGGCGCGGTCGCAGGTGTCGCTCAGCGCAATGAAGTCGCCGTAGCTGCTCATGCGGTCGGCACCGCGTGCGCGGGCATAGGCCGTGGCGATGGGTGTGAGCTCAAAGTCGACGTCGTCCACCCAGTAGATCTTGCGCAGCGTCTCGCTCATGGGCAGTCCCACGGCAGCGCCGGCAGGCGACACGTGCTTGAAGCTGGCTGCGGCAGGCAGCCCTGTGGCGGCACGCAGTTCGCTGACCAGCTGCCAGGCGTTCAGCGCGTCAAGGAAGTTGATATATCCGGGGCGGCCGCTCAGCACGCTGATGGGCAGCTCACTGCCGTCGGCCATGAAGATGCGCGACGGCTTCTGGTTGGGGTTGCAACCGTATTTCAGTTCAAGTTCGGACATTGTTGGGGAGTTAAAGAAGTTAAGAAGTTAAAGAAGTTAAGAAGTTAAAGAAGTTAAAGAAGTTAAGGTGTCGTCACCGTTTCCGGCCTACCGATATTCACGTTGGTGTTGCCTGTGACGGCAGCCTTGTTGCCGCCGCCGAAGACGTTGCCGCGGATGTCGACGCCCCTGACGGTGAGACCCGTTCGGGGATTTGCCCTTATTTGAGGTATAAGCGTAATAGAAAACCAAAACACCTGCCAGGAGTAGTAGACTTTGCCACACTTCTTTGTATTCCAAGTCTGCATAGTTCTCACGCAGCCATCGGCTATACTGCATCAACGAGCGAATAGTATATATGATAAAGACAACGATGATGACCATCTGATAATAGTACATATATACCTTTGCCTCAGGACTATGCACCATCAAACCGTAAATAGCCATCCCAATGATAGGAATGTGGGCAACGAAGAAAGGCCACAACTTCCGCTTCCTGTCTTGCAACATTCTCAGCAGAACAGCCATGATAAGCGGAACAAGGGTTATAAAATCGAGGGTGATGGTTATAATATCACGTGTCAGCCTGTCGTCTTTCAGCCACACTATTCCAAACAACACCCACCACAGATGACTTGCTGCCACAGCCGCGAAAAATGCGGCCGTCCAACGGCGCAATCCTCTCGATAGTACGACATGAGGTGCAAATATACTTCTGACAGCCATCAGCATATAGCAGCACGAGGTCAGCGCCAACATTGCTGCCCCACCGTAGAGCATCAGGAAAAACGGGTCCGAAAGACCATATTGTTCATACATAACGCAAAAAATATTTGCCCGCAAAGATAGTCTTTTTAATCAAATACCAGCAGAAGAACATAAATCAAAGAGGATTTTTTGTATAATTCATCACCATTTTTGTAAAAAAACCGCACCGTTTTTGTAAATTTTTCCACCGATTTTGTAAATTTTTCCTGTCCGACGCAGACTTCACCCCCGGCAGTCTGGCACCATCTTTACCCCCCCTCCCTCGCTCGGCCCGAAGGGACGCTTTCCCCAGCATGTTTGCACTACAACATCCACAAGTTAGGACCAAAACATCCGGAGGTTGGCGGAAAATGATCCTGGAAGATTTACATGAAAGCCCCGGATGTTAAAGTGTAAACCCCCTGGATCATCAACCGCTAACCCCCGGGCCTTTTACCGCTAAAACGTTAAAAAATGTAACAGGTTGATTTACAAGACTCTCCCTCACCATCCTTTTAAGGGATGGAGTGGTTACCAATTGGGTTAGCAAAGAACAGCCCCGTAGGGGTGAGATAAGGGTAGCCAGCCATTTCAATGGCTGGTATGATGTGCCAAAAGGAATGCGTGCCTTTAGGTACGCGACACCAAATCCATATCGCGTACCTACGGCACGCTATTCTATATACACCACAATACCAGCCATTAAAATGGCTGGCTACCATTATCTGATGCCCACGGCATCGTCTACGGTGGCTTACAATTAATTCTTCCAACAGGTTTGTGAATTATGAATTGTGCATTGTGCATTATGAATTGTGCATTATGAATTATGAATTATGAATTGTGCATTGTGCATTGTGTATTATGAATTGTGATTGCCTACATGGTTATATCCTTCACATCCACAACGTGTTAGATGGTGTTTGTGTAGGCATGTAGGTTGATTTCGGGAAAATCATATTAGAATGCGCGCACGCGCGAAAGAATACATCAAATGCAAAAAAAAGGTTAAATAATATGTGTATTTGAGCTTTTTGGTAACATAATTCGTAAAGAACCTGTACCTTTGCACACTTTTTAATAATACGCACTCGGGCGCTGCGCACGCACGCACGAGAGAGAAGCGTAGACAATTTCAAGATAACAAGAGTACATAACATTCATGGGTAACAAGGTTGACATAATGCTGACACGCTGCCTCTCAATGGGCAGGATGGGTCGTTGGTTGACGGCCGTCGTTGTCGCTATACTGTTACCCGTTATTACATGGGCCGAGCCCGTGGCAGAACCCACACAGCCCTCGGCAGCCGACACAGCTTTCTGGAACCGCTACACCTACGTCCGCTTCGTGGAAGACGGACAGCTGCCCGACACCCTCACCGACGAGGAGTTTCTTGACATGGCTGCCAGGATCATCTTCCCTACGAACCGCCACGACCTGCCACAGGACGACGCCACACTGCGTCAGCTCACACACGACGTCATACCCGCCATGAACCGCGACAGCCTGCAGCTGCTGCGCATGATTTTCCGTGGCGGGGCGTCGCCCGAGGGCCCGCACGACAACAACGCACGTCTGGCTGCCGCACGCGCACAGGCGCTTTACGACTACGTATGCAGCCAGATGGCACAGCCTGCGGCCGACAGCCTCGCCGCCGTGCGCATCGAAGCCGAGGACTACGCGCTGCTCTGCTTGATGATGGAGCGCGCCGCCGACCCAGACTACAAACTCGTGCGCGACATCTGCCAGAAATATGTCAACCAGCCACGCTACGGACGTCTGAAGCAGGAGCTGCAGCGCGCCAACGGCGGCCGCCTATGGCAGAGGCTGCTGAGCGACTACTTCCCGCAGCTGCGCGCAGCACGCATCATACTCTACATCCGCAAGGCGGCACAGCCCGCACAGGCTGACGACATCACAGAGACAACGACGGCCATCGGCAACGGAGAAGATGCACTATCGCCCATCGACACTACGGCAGCCGAGGTGCCGCTCTACATCCCGCGCCGCGAACTGCTCGCCATCAAGACCAACCTACTCATGTACGGCATCTACATGCCTGGCGGCTACAACCGCTGGTGCTCGATACCCAACGTGGCAATAGAATACTTCCCGCCCGCTGCACGGACACTTCACCTACGGCTTCTCGTTCGACATGCCCTGGTGGCAGGACTACGACGCTCACAAGTACTTCCAGCTGCGCAACTACCAGTTCGAGGCACGCTACTACTTCCGCTCCGGCGACATCGACAACCGTCCTCTCGGCGAGGGAGCGGCATTCCGCGGTGCTTACCTGCAGGGCTACGTCCACACGGGACGCTTCGGCATCTGCTTCGACGCCGACCACGGCTGGGTGGGTGAAGGCGGCGGTGCAGGCATCGGTGCGGGCTATGTGCTGCAGCTCTCACGTCCCTCGCAGCGCGGCAAGTCGGCCGCCTACGGCCACTGGCGGCTGGAGTTCGGTCTGCAGGCCGGATTCTTCCGTTGCCGCTTCGACCACTACCAGTACGAGAACCTCATCAACCCTGACTACCACGACAACCTATACTATTATAGGTGGAAAGGCAAACCCGCCGACTTCCGCAAGAGGCAGTACCGCTATACATGGCTCGGCCCGACACGCATCGGCGTAACGCTCACCTACGATATACTTTATCGTCGCAACACAAAAAACGGCGTCAGCTTCCGTAACAAAGAATCCGTAAATCAATGAGAGCACTACATACCATAATCCGCAAAGCCCTGCCCTCCTCCATCGCCGGAAGGAGCCGCGCCACGCGTGGGCTATGGAATGGTATGCTCTTCACTGTCATCTTCTCGCTGTCAGCCTTCTTCTCATGCATGCCGGAGCCGCCGCTCCACCTCTATGACGCGGTAGACTCCGACTTCAGGCTTCCCGTCATCGACCTCGACCTACAAGTTTACTGGGACTATGAGCTCGCCTTCGGCATAGACTACGACTGGCGCGCTGAGTGGTACTACGGATGGGACAACGAGGACCGCCGCGTATGGGGCGAGATAGGCTACACCGAGCCCACCACATTCAACATCCGCCGCTACTACACCGGCGATGTGCCCTACGCACCACATACCTCAGTGCTGCGTAACACCATCGAAGGCACACACTTCCAGGGACGATTCGACTGGGGCTTCTGGGATATCCTCGTATGGAACCAGATCTACACCCTCAACGGCGTGCACAGCCTCATCTTCGACGAAGAGACAACGCTGGACAGCGTCACGGCATACACCAACCAGAGTATGAACGTCGCACGCTACAATGCCCCGCGCTACACGCATTCCTTCTGGAGTCCTGAACCCCTCTTCGCAGCCTACGACCAGGCCATCGACATCAACACCGACCTCAAGGACTTCACCTTCGATGAGGAACGCCAGGTCTACACGCGCACACTCAACATGCTGCTCGAACCGATAACGTACATCTACCTCACACAGGTCATCATACATCACAACTACGGCCGCGTGGTGTCCACCGACGGCAACGCCAACCTCTCGGGTATGGCACGAAGCACTAACCTCAACACCGGCCGTGCAGGCGAGGAACCCATCACCGTCTACTACAACACACGACTCAAGAACGACGTACCATACTATGGTCCCGACGGGGCCAAGTGGTCGACGGGTCTCGGCGAGACCAACGGACCGGCACCTGCAATGACAGAGGTGGTGGATGTCGTGGGCGGACGCCTGCTGACCTTCGGCATGTGCAGCCAGCGCCCCAACCGCATCAGCCGTGCCGAGCATGTCACAGACGAACACCGCCACTACCTGGATGTCAACATGCAGTTCAACAACGGTATGGACAGCACCCTCGTCTTCGACGTCACAGACCAGGTACGCAGACGCTACAAGGGCGGCGTTATCACCGTGGAACTCGACATGGACACCGTGCCCCTGCCCAACCGCCGAGGCGGTAGCGGCTTCAATGCCGTGGTGGTAGAACCCGACTCACTCACATACGAGATTGATATGTAAAAACGAAAAAGTATAACAATATGGAAACGACAACAAAGGATGTTACCAAAAAGGCGACAAGAAGGAGGAGAAAACTCACTCCTAATGAGAATGGGGTCAGGAAATCGTCCATTGTTCCACAAAACAAATACATGGAAGCAGCCTTGAAACACCAGGGTTCTTTCATCGTTTATGATCCACATTTCATGTTATGACACGCTATCTGCTTGACACAAACATCTTTATCTATTGGGCAACAGACGTTGACTCGCTTAGCGATGATATCAAGAAATAACAACCAAAAACAGTAATAAAAACAGAAACATCAAACAAAACCCCAATCACAAAACTGAAAAGAAAACAAACAATTAACTATTTTATTAACCAAACCCTTTTTTAACAATTATGAAAACAAAATTTTTATTTCTCGCAGCTCTCGCAGGCATGACCCTCGTCAGCTGCACCAGCGAAGAGTACTTGGGTGA
>CAJOEI010000014.1:0-44680 GCA_905233465.1 uncultured Bacteroidaceae bacterium
CGTGCTGCCCCGTCAGGTCCACGGCACACGCATCGCTACCGTCACGGACGATCTGTTGCATGACGGTTCCTCGGCGCTCGACGGTGTCGATGCCCTCATCACCCGACTGCCCAATACATGCATTGGAATCTCTACGGCCGACTGTGTCCCCATCCTTCTCTACGATATGCGCACCTCGGCCGTGGCCGCCGTCCATGCCGGTTGGCGTGGCACGGTGGCGCGCATCGCCTCGCTCACGGTGGCTGCCATGAACGAACGCTTCGGCACTCGTCCTGCAGACCTCCGGGCCGTCATCGGTCCGAGCATCGGACCTTCAGCTTTTGAGGTCGGCGACGAGGTGTGCGACGCCTTTTCCTCGGCCCGCTTCCCGATGTCGGACATTGCCTTTCAGGCTCCGCCCTTGCATCCACAGCCGTCGGACGTGGTGCCTTCTGTGTCTCCCTGCTCGTCATCTGCTGTGCAGGCTTGTCCGGCGGATCGTCATGGCGCATCAGCCCCCGTTCTGCGCTGGCACATCGATCTCTGGAAGGCCAACGCCTATGACCTCGTCGCAGCCGGTGTCCCCGCCTCCTCAGTCTACACGTCAGCCCTCTGCACCTACACGCTTCACGCTCGCTTCTTTTCTGCCCGCCGCCTCGGCATCCACAGCGGTCGTATCTTTACGGGCATCATGTTGAAGAAGTCAGCCGGGTGACCTCTTTCAGTCACCCGGCTGACTTTGTTTACGAGCCTATGTGTATAGGCCTATGACCCTATGTATGTAGGCCAACGACCCTATGTGTGTAAGCCAATGGCCCTATGTGTGTAGGCCAACACACATAGGTGTGTTTCAGATGGGGCGTTTTTGCTATCTCGTCGTCGATGACGTCGCCCTTCGTGTTCTCACGTCCGTCGGAGCCTATTTCTACGATGTTGCACCGGACGCCGACGTAGAGCTGAGGCATGCCGATGGTGAAGTCGCTCTCGGCTTCCTGCGTCACCGTGACGGGCATTTTGACCATCTGTGCCTCGGTCGGGTTCTCCTCGTTGGTCACGTAGCAGTCGACGATGCACGTTCTGCGCCTGCAGTCCTGTCGCACAGAGTGCAATCAGCAGGGCTGTCAGTTGTACTTTCATTCTTTCCTTTTTTTAGATGATTGCGCCGCAAGGGTACAAAGAATTGGCAACATACCATCCTTTTCTGTCAAAAAAAAGGCTTATTTCACGAGTAATTTCTGACCGTTTCTTATATAGATGCCTTTAGCAGCACGGCTCAACCTACGCCCGCTAAGATCATAGACGTCGTCAGATGCCTGTTTCGCATCTACCCCTTTCACCTTTTCGACGCCATCGACATCGCCTACGTAGATGAGGCGGAAGTTGTCGAAGCAAGTCCAGTCGTACACCGAAGGTGCAAAATGGCGCAAGCCAATGCGCAGATCGCCTGTCTCGGAGAGTACAAAGTCGAGATGCTGGGAATAGTGGCCGTCCGTGAATGCCTTGTTCGCAGTAGCGACGTTATCGGGGTAGGTGTAAGGATTGTAGGTGTAAGGCACGCCGGCATCGAACAGCGACAACATGGATGTGGCAGCGTCTGCGGCATAGACTTCTGCCAACTCCTCCGTGCCCATCGTGTGGCGCAGCCATGCATTCTGAATATTACCGTTGCGATAGAAGCCCTGCCATTCCAACCGATAGTGTCCGGCGGGCATATTCTTCAGCACCTGGTAGGTGTCGAATATCTGGTAGTAATGCTCAGCCACGGTGCCGGGCGCTGCGCTGAAGGGCGTTCCTTCCCATCCTGTGCCGCCATCGGCGAAATCAGGATTCCGTAGCAGCGCAGTGATATCCACCTCGGTGCCGCCTCCGATGAGGGCGACGGCATCAGCACTGGGTTCTGTGTCGGGCACGGGTTGCAGGGCTTGGCATTGTGTGCCCTTGGCGGCAGCCTCGGCATAGAGAGCGCGTGCATGCTCTGGCGTCAGCGCGCTATCGTAGAAGCGCAAATCATCAAAGAAGACATCGGACATGCGGGCATCGGCAGCAAAGGGACTGCGTCCCAACCACGCCTTGGTCGTGCTCACGAGTGTAAGCGGCGAAGCGTTAGGAGCGGCAGTGCCACGCAGCTGTCCGTCGATAAAGAGGCGTACGGCTGCGGCGTCGGCACTGACGGTGATGTTGTGCCACTGTCCTTGGCTGAGACCGGCAGCGGATCCGGCCTTGCATGTGCCAGAGCGCACCTTCTCGAAGTACCAATTGCTGTTGCCGCCCTGATTGATGATTCCGACGTAGCTCGATGTGCCGTTGTTGACGTTCCACGCCCAGCAGTAGTCGTTCAGATGGCCCGGTGCCGCAGGCATGATGTTGATACTGACACTGTAAGCCTCGCCGTTAATGATGTTGCAGATGGCTTCTGCTGCGTCGTGGCCAAGGTCAAAGTAGCCCTCTGACTCGGCGGCTGTTCCAGTGTAAAGTGCTGTGCCGCTGTCATCGAGCTGCATGATGGCAGCGCCGCCCTTCAACGAACCGCTGAAGGTTGCTACATCGTCGGCCGGTTGTCCGGCATCGAAGCTATAGCTGATGGCTGCCGAGGGAGGAGCGACGGTGGTCTGACTGACATCGGCGCTGACGCCAGAGAGGGGTATGGTCATCACCGAGAGGGAGTAGGCCGGAACGGTGTATGCGAGCTGGCCGTTGGAAGCCGTGAGGGTGCGATCCTTTGGGCTGACCTTCATGGGGTTGTCCATCGAGTTCTCGGCATAGTTGTCGTGGTTGCTCATCACACGCACCTTTGCCTGACCGCTGATCGAGGCATCGCTGAAGCGGAAAGTGGCAGGTATGTCGGCGCCATTGTAGTTGATGACCTTGACGATGGCGGCATCTTCGGTCTCGTTGAGGGCAGCACAGAGATAGAGGCTCTGTCCGCCAGCGGCAGAGAGGGTGACTGTATGCACAAGCTCGTCATCGATGTAACAGCGTGCTGTGAGTCCACTGCGCACAATCTTGAGGTGATAGGTCTGGCCTGTCTCAATGGTGCCGCCGGTCGTGGCGAGGGTAGTCTTGGTGCCGCCGATGGCTTGTTCGATGCCGTGGCGTGTGTTGCCCCACCCGCCGAGGTTCCACCAGGCGTAGTTATTGCCGTCGGCATAGGCGAAGCATACGATGAAGCCCTCGTCACCGCTGTTCTTGACGGCATCCAGCTCGATGGTGCAGTTGTCGGTGATGACATCGAAGATGCGCGATGTGCCGCGGGTGGAGGCGGGGGAGTTGAAGGACCCGACAGGGAAACCGTCAAGCACACGGCCGTCGGCGGCGGTGACGCGGATGTTGGTGTAGGTGACGTCGGTGCCCCATGAGCCGAGTCCGAACCGTGTGCCTTGTGCGAGGTTGACGCTGTTGCCGGTCTCCGTCCACGTGATGTTCTGATGACCGACATTCGACGACATCATCTGCTGCGCCCAGTAAGACGGGGTGCCGAAGGAGGAATGGGCGTTGTAATGGATCATATCGGGCCGCCATTGTGCCTCGTTTTCATTCATGAAAATGGGTGCATAGGAAGTCATCACGCAGACGTCGCTGTTGCGCTCCATGCCGGCCATGTAGATGGCTTCGCCGAGGGCAGCCTTCAGGGTGCCGTTCACGCCATAGTCCTGGGTGACGGCGTACTCTCCGTTATAGACTTTGTTGCTCGAACGGCTGTAGTTATCGTACTTATGATACATGGATGCGAACCAGTCGGGCGAGCGGTAGAAGTGCTCGTCGATGACCTCCAAGGGGTAAGGATTGCGCCAAGTGGGATAGTCGGAACCCCAGTCGCTGTTGCCTATAAGGGTCATCTCGGGATAGCGTGCCTTAATGGCTTGGTAGAACTTATAGTAACGCTCGGCATAGTGGTCGCTCTGGTCGCGGTTGTCGGTGGAGGTGTAGTTGTAGTTCTCGTTGCCGATTTCCAGCAGTCGCAGGTTGAAGGGTTCGGGATGACCTGCCGCGGCACGCTTGGCACCCCAGTAGGTGTTGACATCGCCGTTGGCATATTCGATGGCGTCCAGCGCCTCCTGAATGAAGCCTTCGATGTGCTGATAGTCCTGGAACCATCCGTGTCCCATGCCCACGTTGACCACGAACAAAGGCTCCGCGCCCAGGTCTTCAGCCAATTGCAAGAACTCGTGGTATCCCATGCCGTTGGAGACGGGATAACCCCAATGGCTGTTGTAGATTCCCAAGCGTTCCTCGACGGGTCCTACGGTGTGACGCCACTGATAGCGGTTGCCGCCCTCGATGTAGCATCCACCGGGGAAACGCATGAAGCGCGGGTGGAGCGCTGCCAGCTTCTCAGCCAGGTCACGGCGCATACCGTTCTCGCGATTCTTGAACGTCGGAGGCATCAGGCTCACGCAATCCAGATAAATGGTTCCGGCCTTGCTGCCACGAATGGCGAACCAGCCGAGCTGGTAGCTGCCTGTGGCCGTGATGTCGGCGGTGTATTTCTTCCATTGTCCAGCCTCACTGACGTGCACCGAGGTGTGCCCGAGGTCGGCACCCTCATAGCTCTCGAGCGTCAGCGTGACATCGCCCGTCCAGTTGTTGGCCGTCCGTACCCAGAAGGAGGCACGGTAGTTCTGACCGCGGACGATGTTAATCCCCCAGAAACCAATGTTGCGTGTGCCGTCGCCAGCCTTGGTGAGGTTGAGATGCATGGCACGTTTCTGTGCGGCGCTGAGCAGGTTCTGCGACGAGATGCTGAAGGTGGCGTCGCCAATGGTCCACCAGTAGTCGGGATTTCCACTATTCTCTTCCATGGAACCGTTGCGGATGAGCTCGGCATAGAGCCCGCCGTCGCCCGCATGGTTGATCTCCTCGTAGAAGATGCCATAGTGCAGCGGACCGATGATGGGACCACGCTGCGCGGTGGAGAAATTGAACGTGGGCTGCGCCGCTGCCGGGAGCAGGAAGAGAGACGTACAAAGCAGGATTAAGAAGGAAGAAACAAATCTACGCATAATGAGGATATTTTAGTGCACAAAGATACGGAAATTCGTCATTCTGTGCTTAAAATACGATGATTTTTTAATGATTATTAGTTACTCCAATCCTCGTCCCAGTGGCTCGGCACCGTGCTTCTCGCGTACACGTATCTCAGCTAGTGCCCCGTTCATCATGATAAGGTCAAAGATACTCTCCTTGCCCCCGTGCAATACGTGGACATGTATCGGCTCGTGCTCGAAGAACTCTCTTAACTTATTAGACGGCAAGCGTCTTTATACAGATAGGAGCACCCGATGACCTCGGATGCTCCTTTTGTTTTCAGTAGCGGTCTTCGATTTCGTCTTCCTTGTCCTCAATATAGTCCACAAACCGCTCGCGCAGAGATTTGGGTATTGAGCTGTCATTCTTGACGCGCTTCTCGATGCCCCACAACTGGTCCTCGATTTGCTTGGCCCTCTTGCCGTTGTCGTTGCGCAAGGCTCTGTCGTACTGGGCCAACAGACCGTAAATGCCATACTTCTGGCAGAGGCCGTCAAGGGTCATCGGATATTGCTTGGGAGTGCTTGCGGCAGTGGATCCTGTGGACTCTGTGCTGGCCTGTATGGTGGATGTCTGGTCTACCGTTGCCTGCGACTCAGTCCCAGCATCACCCTCTGTTGTGGTGGAGAGCAGGGTTGAGTTGAAGTCCATGCGTACGCCCTTGGTGTTCTCCAACAGCTGAGTAGCATCTTTGGCGGACATATATTTCTTGTCCGCGTCCATGATTGAGAACACGATGAGGCGCTCCACGTTGTCGCCGGCGTTGAACACAGGAAGCAGGTTGGGAAGGTCCTCGGCAGAGAGGATAAGACCGTCGCGCAGGCGTATGCCCTTGTCATCCAATGGTACGATGTCGATGGAGAGGTCATCGAACGAAGCATTGACCTCCTTGCGGATTGGTACGACAGCCTGAATGGTCCACTCAGAGCTGTTCTCGGGGTTCTGAACAGTGTAGAGCTTGACGTCTGCACCGAGACTGAATGCTGAGAATGCGTTGCCTGCAAACTCTACGGTGTTCTTAGGAATATAAGTCTCCGTGGGCTTCTCGGATGTGCATGCGCAAATGATTGCGGCAGCAATTACTGATAGTGCAAAAAACTTTTTCATAATCTATTAAAGGATTTGGTGATATAGGTCTATGATGTCCTGCTTGGTCACTGGACGCGGGTTGCCCGGAGTGCAGACATCGTTGAAGGCTTGGTCAGCGAGTGCAGCAATGTCGCTCTCCTTAATACCCAGGTCTGTCAGACGCTTGTTGGTTCCAACGCGTGCGCTAAGGTCTTCAATGGCCTTGCATGCGGCCTCGGCAGCCTCGTCGACACTCATGCCGGCCTCATATACGCCACATGCCTTGGCGATATCCACGTACTTGGCTTTGGCAGCAGGCATATTGAAACGCATCACGGTTGGCAGAAGCATGGCGCAGGCTACGCCGTGGGGGACATCAAAGAGAGCTGAAAGCGGATGTGCCATGCCATGATCCACACCGAGTCCGACGTTGGAGAATGCCATGCCCGCTACGTACTGAGCAACGGCCATACCATCACGTCCGACAGGGTTCTTGGGGTCCTCAACGGCGATGGGCAGGTTGCGGTAGATCATCTCTATGGCCTTGATTTCGAACATATCGCTGAGCTCCCATGCGGCCTTGGTGATGAGGCCCTCGATGGCGTGGGTCATGGCGTCCATGCCCGTGGCGGCAGTCAGGCCCTTGGGCAGCGAATACATCAGCTCGGCATCCACGATGGCCACACAAGGTATGTCGTTGGGGTCCACGCACACCATCTTGGCTTGGCGGGTCTCGTCGATGATGACGTAGTTGATGGTTGTCTCGGCTGCCGTTCCGGCAGTGGTTGGCAGTGCGATGATGGGCAGCGACTTCTTCTTGGTGTCGGCCACGCCCTCCAACGAGATGATGTCGCTGAACTCGGGGTTGTTCACCACGATGCCGATTCCCTTGGCGGTGTCCATGCTCGAGCCACCGCCGATGGCAACGATGAAGTCAGCCCCAGCCCGCTTGCATGCCTCAATGCCGTTCTTCACGTTTGTCACTGTGGGATTAGGCTTCACGTCGTCGAAGATTTCATACTTGATATCGGCCTCGTCCATCACGTCGAGCACCATTTTGGCCACGCCAAACTGCATCAAGCCCTTGTCGGTCACCACCAATGCTTTCTTGAAGCCCAGACGGGCCACTACGCCGGGCAGCTCCTTGCGAGCGCCGGGTCCGAAGTAAGACACTTCGTTAAGGATAAATCTGTTAACCATTAGTTTATAGTTTAAAGTTTAAGGTTTAATGTTTCAGTTTTAAAGTTTCAAGTTCCAATTTTCAATTTTCAATTTTCAACTTTCAATTCTCTATGAGTATGCGTGCATCGACGGCCACGATGTCGTCACCATCTGCCAGCAGGGGATTGATGTCCATCTCCTTGATTTCGGTTGCGAAGCGGAGCAGGGTGGAAAGGCGCACGATGATGTCGACGTATTTCTGTTCGTTGATGCCAGCCTGCCCGCGAGTGCCTTGAAGGATTTTATAACCGCGCAGCGAGTGTATCATGGAGTAGGCCTCGCCGTAGCTGAGCGGTGCCAAGCCGGAGCGTACGTCCTTCAGCACTTCGACGAAGATACCCCCGAGGCCGCACAGCACCACATGGCCGAAACGCTCCTCATATTTGGCTCCAATAAACAGTTCAGTTCCGCCAAGCATCTTCTGCACCATGACACCTGTGGCACCATCTATCTGCATCATGCGCTGGAACTCCAGCGTGAGGTGTTCGGGCGTTCGTATGTTGAGTGCTACGCCTCCGACGTCGCTCTTGTGGATAGGTCCCACGACCTTAGCCACGACGGGGTAGCCTATACGCTCTGCAAAGGCCACGAGTGCATCCTTGTCGTCAGAGACCATCTCGGGCACCATAGGTATGCCGGCACATGAGAGGATTTCACGCACAGTCTGTGGCGGCAAATAGCCATTTCTGTCAATGGTAGAGATGACCTTGTGCAGTCGGGGTATGTCGATGCCGTAGAGCTGCACCTCGGGCGGTGCGGGCTGCGGCGTGTGCATAATTTGCGAGAGTGCCGTGGCCAACGTCACCTCGTCTGAGAAATTGACGTGCCCTTTCTGCAGAAACTCTGCCACCTCGGGGCCTGCAGTGTGCTGGCTGGGCAGTACGGGGAATATAGGCTTGCGGCACGAGAGGATCTTCTGGTGCAAGGTTTCGTAGGCCTCGTAGAGCGTTGTCAGACCAGGTGTGCCATAGATGACGGCGATGGCGTCGACGTTGTCAAACTTGTTTTCGCAATAGTCTATGGCCATGCCAAGCTGCTGAGCACCTCCCGTGGCCAGGATGTCGATGGGGTTGGATACGGCGGAACCGGGCAAGAGTTTCTCCTTCAACTCCTCGGCCAGCGGCCCCTCTATCTTCGGCACATTCAGTCCGCCTTTTGAGAGGGCATCGGTGAGCATCACTCCAGGCCCCCCGGCATGTGTGACGATGGCGATGTTGAGAGTTGAGAGCTGAAAATTGAAAGTTGAAAGTTTATAGTGGGCCGTCACCATGAATATGCATCCTGCCGTGGTCAGCTCCTCGCGGCTAAAGCATCGCACTATGCCGGCCTTTCGGAACAGCGCCTCCACGGCAGCGTCGCTGCTGGCTATGGCCCCTGTGTGGCTCGATGCTGCGCGGCTGCCGCTCTCGCTGGAACCTGCCTTGATGGCGGCTATGCGACAACCTTTGCGGATGAGCGAACTGGCGTGGAAGAGCAGCTTGTCGGGGTTAGCGATGTTCTCGATATAAAGTAGCTTGACGTGTGAATCGGTTTCTGCATTAAAATGCTCGTCCATGTATTGCAGCACGTCCTCGATGCCTATCTGCTTGCCGTTGCCGATCGACCATACGCTGTTGAACTGCAAGCCTTTAATGACCGCGCTCTCGAGGATGAACACCGCAGTGGCGCCTGAGCCGCTGATGAAATCTACACCTTTGGGGTTCAGCGTCGGGATGGGTTTGGTGAACACCGAGTGGTGGTGGCGTGTGAGCAGTCCGATGCAGTTGGGCCCGATGAGTGAGGCACCGAATTCGGCGCAGGTGTCGAGGATGCGCTGTTCCATCTCGGCACCTGCCTGTGTCTCCTCGCCGAAACCCGCGGAGATGATGATAAAGGCCTTGGTGCCTTTCTCGCTCGCAAGTATCTGGACTGTGTCGGGGCACAGTTTGGCGGGTATGACGAGGATGGCCAGTTCTGTTGGCGGTAGCTCGCGGACATCATGAAACACCTTGATGCCCTGCACCTCATCCTCCTTGGGATTCACCACGCGCATGGTGCCCTGGTAGCCTCCTTGCAAGATGTTGCGCACGACGGCACCACCAGGCTTGTGGATGTTGTTGGAGCCACCGATGACGACGATGCTTTGTGGATATAGTAGTTCGCGATTTATCATATCTAAAAACTGATTTGCTGCTGCTCGTATGGTTGCAGGGCTGGCACGGAGATAGTCCATTCCTGTCCATTGCTGTCTGTGATGGTCATCTGCTGCGGTGTGGATGTAGTAAGTCCGAAGTTACCTACATCGACATATCGCTTGCCGTCTTTCTCGACTGGTGCGGAAGCAGAAAGCACGGCGGGCTGGTAGTTGATGTATGGCAGTTTGGCATAGCCCCATAGTAGTTTGCCCTGCTTGGTGCGTCCGATGAGCTTGGGGGCCCACTCTTGTTCGTCAATGCCACAGCCTTTGGCCGCGAAGGTAACAATGAGGTCGTTGCCTTCGACGCGTGTTCTCACAGCTCGTGCTCCACGTCCGAAGTTCACTTCCTTGTAACTCCCGAAGATTAGGCTCTTTACGTCGACCTCGTCGGTTGGCGTGAAGTCCTTTTCGCCTTTGATGCGCAGTTCTATCGTCTTGGTCTTGTGATTGATGGGATTTCGGTTAAGCACTTCAAGCAGCAACCCTTTGTTCATGGCGATGCAGATGTTCTTCGAGCTGTGTGTGTCGTTGGGTTGGTCTTCGTTCTTGAGGGTGTCTATAACGGCGAAGTTCATTTGCAGCACTCGTCCATGCTGGTCTTGAAAGACTTTTGGGCGTTCGTATTTGAACCATGGCTCGGTGGTGCCGTCGGCATGTCGCGAAAACGCGTATGTATATGCTTCACCAGGTTCCACTATCCAGTGTAGTCCGTCTAATGAGCGTTGGTACCATGCGATGCGTCCCAGCCAGTCGTTGACGACAAGGTGGTACTGCAGTTCATCTTTCCACACCACGGGATCTTCGAATTCGCCCTGCACTGGCGGGTAGATGCGCTGTGAGGTTATCTGCTGCCACCTCTGTAGACCGTCGCGACTTATCCACACGCCTCCGCCTCGGCACACCATGAGTCTGGAACCGTCGTCTCTGCGGCAAAATGTGAGATTACTCAGCCCTTCGATAATTTTGTATCCTCGTGGATCGAACTGGAATCGTCCGAACATCCACGGTCCTTGTGGATTGTTGGCTATGTAGTAGCCGTCAATGGTGTACACGACGATGCGACCGTCGTCGAGCATATATGCTTCAGGGTTGTGCCCCTTGCCAATACTGTTTTGAATCTTGTACGGTCCGCTGAGGTTGGTGCTGGTGGCATGAAAGACTGTGGAGTTGGCCCAGAACATGTGTCCCCGAGGGCTGTTCTCCGGCCATCCGCAGACATACATGTGATATAGTCCGTCGTTATGCTGCAGAATGTTGCCTCCCCAGAAGCTGATGCTGTCGTTCTCGATGCCATTGTCGATGTAGCGCATACGCACACTTTCTGTTCCCCAGTTAGCTCTCGACAGACGACTTTGTGGCATTGTGGTGAAGCGGTCCATGTGTCGTCCGCCGACAACGAGTTTTTCCCATTCTGCGGGTCGCGGTCGCTCTTGCACCTGTGCAGCAACTGGGCTGGTTCGGAGGCATGAAAACAAAAATGCAAACGAAAAAAGTAAATTATTAGTGGACAACGGTAAATGGTAAATGATAAATAGCTAATGTATTGTCGGCTGCAAAGCTAAGAATAAAGTTTGGAAGTGTGATATGGAGCAGGAATAAAAAAATGCTAAAAAACGTGAACGTAGACGTGAACGAAAACGAATTTGTGTATTTTTGCAGACGCGAAGACCTATTAAGAAAACTATTATGAATAAAAAAGTTCTATGGATGCTTGCCGCCATCCTGATAATTTGCGGCGTTGCGATAGCTGGTTATTGCTATGGTGTGAGTGCCAAGTCGGACGGATGCGGCTGTGCCGAGCCCTGTGAACTGCCTGCTTGCGAGAAGACACTGGCAGACTGCGTGGCGAATACAGAGGTGGTGAGTACAGAACTCATCCGCACCTCTCAGAGCTGGGACGGTGTGGAACTGCCGGACTACTTCCAGGGCCGCCCCGAACTGGTGGCCGTGAAGTATGTCTTCCCCGCTGGTAAGAAGCTGGGTTGGCACCACCATGTGGCAATGAACTACGGCGTGCTGACGCAGGGCGAACTGACCATCATCGGTCTGGACGGTCAGACGAAGGTGGTGCACGAGGGTGAGGCCGTTGTGGAGATGGTAGGCACCGTACACCACGGCGAGAACCGCGGCACAAAGGACGTCATACTCTATATGTTCTACCTCTCGCAGAAGGACTTACCCCTGGCCGTACAGCACCCGGAGATACCGCTTGAGTAAAGGGCATTGGACCTCTCTACCCCCATAACCTATTTGCCTGGCGTGGGGCCCGCACGCGCCAAATTGTTGAACGACGAACTGCACATCCGTACGTTCGACGACCTGCTGCATTATTTCCCATACAAGCATATCGACCGCTCACGGCTGTACTATATTCACGAGCTGACGGCCGACATGCCATTTGTGCAGGTGCGAGGCGAGATACTGAGCTACGAGGAGAGCGGTGAGGGTCGCAAACGTCGCTTGATAGCACACTTCACCGACGGACAGAGCATCATCGACCTGGTGTGGTTTCATCCTGCCACTTTCGGATGGATACGCCGCAGCTATCCTGTGGGCAAACTCTTCATAGCCTTTGGCCGTCCAAATGTCTTTGGCCATCGACTGAACATAGCACATCCCGACCTTGATCCCGCCGAGATGTTACAACTGGGTAAGATGGGGCTGCAGCCATACTACCACACCACGGATCGCATGAAGCGTGCCGGCCTCAACAGCCGTGCCATAGAGAGGCTGACGAGGACGCTGCTGAGCCCCCATCCTGCCTCCCCCAAGGGGGAGGAGAATGGACAATTGACCGCTCGGCCCGAAGGGACGCTTTCCTCAGAAAAAATGAACAATGGTCAATGGCCAAAGGACTATCTTCCACAATGGTTGATAGAGCGGCTATCGCTTATGCCATTAGGTCAGTCGCTACGTGCATTGCATTATCCCGAGAGCGCCGACGAACTGCGTCGCGCCACCTATCGCCAGAAGTTCGAAGAACTACTCTTCATCCAACTTAACATACTTCGGCTGACGCGCACGCGCCAGCAGGTGGTGCACGGACGGATATTCAATCGTGTGGGACCGGTGTTCAACGACTTCTACCACAATCACTTGCCCTTCATGCTGACCAATGCCCAGAAACGTGTCATACGCCAGATGCATGCAGACATGTGCTCCGGCCATCAGATGAACCGCCTGCTGCAGGGCGACGTGGGTTCTGGCAAGACGCTGGTGGCCCTGATGACGATGCTGATAGCGGTGGACAACGGCTGTCAGGCTTGCCTGATGGCTCCGACCGAGATTCTGGCCGAGCAGCATTATGCCACGTTCCGCGACATGCTCAGCGGTGTGGATGTGCGGGTGGAGCTGCTCACGGGTGCCGTGAAAGGCAAGCGCCGCCGCACTCCAATCCTCGAGGGCACACAATCGGGGCAGGTGAATATTCTCATCGGCACGCACGCTGTATTGGAGGAGAATGTGGCTTTCGCCCAACTGGGGCTGGTGGTTATCGATGAGCAACATCGCTTTGGCGTAGCACAGCGTGCACGCCTGTGGCAGAAGAACGACACGCCGCCTCATGTGCTCGTGATGACGGCAACGCCCATACCCCGCACGCTGGCCATGACACTCTACGGCGACCTCGACGTGAGCATCATCGACGAACTGCCGCCGGGTCGCAAGCCCATCGCCACGCGGCATCTGTGGCAAGAGCAGAAGGAAACACTCTATCGCGGAGTGGCGGCCGAGATAGCCTGCGGCAGACAGGTGTATGTCGTCTACCCGCTCATCAAAGAAAGCGAAAAGATTGACCTGCAGGACTTAGAAGCGGGCTACGAAGAGTGGTGCAACAGGTTTCCCGAGTTACGCATCGCCTGTGTGCACGGCCGCATGACGAGTCAGGAAAAGGAACGGCAGATGTCCGGCTTTGTCAGCGGTGAGACACAAATCCTGGTTGCCACAACGGTCATCGAGGTCGGGGTCAATGTGCCTAATGCATCGGTGATGGTCATACAGAATGCCGAGCGCTTCGGCTTGGCACAGCTGCATCAGCTGCGCGGGCGTGTGGGCAGAGGTGCCGAACAGAGCTATTGCATCCTTGTGACAAAATACGAACTGGCAAAGGAAACACGCCAACGCATCGACATCATGTGCCAGACCAATGATGGTTTCGAAATTGCAGAAGCCGACCTGCGACTGCGCGGCCCTGGCGACATCGAAGGCACACAACAAAGTGGCACTGCCTTTGACCTTCACATAGCTAACATCGCACGCGACGGACAGCTGGTGCAGCTGGCACGTGACACCGCCAACGAAATTCTTGATGCCGACCCCAACCAAAACCTGCCACAGAACGCAATGATGTGGCAACACCTCGCAAGTCTGGGCAAAGAGGCAATTGACTGGAGTAATATTTCATAAAGTTATGAGCCCATCCCCTACCCCTCCCCAAGGGAGGGGAGAAGGAAAGGAAGGAGAATGTAAAATGTGAAATGGAGTGTTAAAAGTACACGGTCAAAGGCTAAAAAATCAACATTTTAGCACTTTTTTCATAGGATTCTCTTGTTTCTCTTGGTGACACATTATATCTTTGCATCGTATAACTGGGAATAGTCCCTCATTTGTTAACCTCTTAAACCGAACTGTCATGAAACGCCCTAAACTTATGTTCAACCAAGAGGAGTACGAGCTCGACAACTACCTCAACGAAGATGACGACCGTTATTACGAGAACTCAAGCAATACCTCAATCTGGTATAGTTAGAGAGTTGAGACAAGAGCTTCGGCTACTATGACATCGAAGGGAGTAGTGAGCTTGATGTTCTCACGATTGCCTTCAACAAGACCTATGTTTTGCCCCGCTGCCTCCACCACGCTGGCATCGTCGGTGAAGGTGTCGCGATAGGGTTGGCGGTATGCCAACCTAAGCAACTCAATGTCAAAGACCTGCGGTGTCTGCACGAGGCAGTAGCGTGAACGGTCGCGTGTGACGGAGCGACCGAGCCCTTCGGCTGGCTCGGGCAAGAGTTCGCGCAGAGTCTCCACCACGGGCACCACTGGCACTACGGCCTGCTGTGTGCGTGCCGCCTCATAGCAACGCCGTATCACATCCACACTCACAAAGGGTCGCACGCCATCGTGCACACCAACATATCCGGCCTCGGCGGTGATGGCTCGCAGGCCGTTGCTGACGCTGTGGAAACGCGTCTCCCCGCCAGTAACAACGGTGTGCTGTAGGGTGAAAGCATGTGCACGACACAACTCATCCCAGGTCTGCAGCTGTGCCGCGGGCAATACCACCACCAATCCGATGTCAGGAATGGCGCGGCGGAAAACCTCCAATGTATGCATCAGCACGGGGCGACCGCCCAGCAGCATGAACTGCTTGGGCGTGTCGCCTCCCATGCGTGTGCCGCGTCCGCCGGCAACGATGATGGCAAAGTTATCGCACTTCATTCCAGAGCATGCCGGCGCGCAACTGGTCGGCACAAGCCTTGTCGCGCAGACGTTCTACGATAGCGTATCCAAACTCAAATACTGCGGCCGGGCCTTTGCCGGTGATAAACTGCCCATCAGCCTCGACCAATGCACCGGTGCATGTAGCACCTTGCAGTTCGCCCTCGAAGCCAGGGTAGCAGGTGGCACGCTTGCCGCTGAGCAGTCCCAGACGGCCAAGCACCAGTGGTGCAGCACAGATGGCAGCTATGGGCCGGCCGATATAGGCATGGTCGCGCACGCGCTCTACGAGCGTTGCGGAGTCGGCCATGTTCGTAGCACCGGGCATGCCACCGGGCAGTATGAGCATCTCTGCCGTGGCAAAGTTGACTTCATTGATGGTGGTATCAGCTTCCACACGAATGCCGTGGGCGCCAACCACGGTACGCTGATTGGTGATGGATACGATCTTGAGTTCAATACCTGCGCGACGCAGGATGTCGGCTGTGCCGAGGGCTTCTATTTCCTCGGTGCCTGTTGCAAAAAAAAGATAAACCATAGTTTTGGGCACGGCCTGCGGCCGTAGTTGAAAGTTTAATGTTTAATGTTTAAAGTTATTTTAGGTATTTCTTGCCTTTTCTTACGTACACACCCCTACGTAACTCAGATATTGATGAAGGACTCGTGAGACGGAAGCCGTTTAGTGTGTATATAGCATCATGCGTCTGTGGCATGCCGGACAGCTCCGCTGCCACGACATCGTCCGTCATCATAGCTTGATGGAGCCACGCCTCATGCTGCCTTAGCCAGCTAATGGCATCGTTGATGTTGTCATCCACAGAGGAACTGACATAGTTCCATCGCTCAAACTCGTAGGGGCGCGAAGCTTGCAGGCTGAGGGCTGTGGGCGAGGTGCGGAAGTCCTCGAGATAACCTATCAGGTCGTCAAACAGATGCGGTCCGATTTCTTGCCAAAGGCGACGGTATTCATCAAGGAAACCAGTATTGACATTATTGGTTAATACCTTGAAATAGAAGAATGTATCATTGTGCGCACGCGACCATTCGTCTGTGGAGAGTTTCATTATGGAATCGAAATCCCATAGCGTTGACATTGAGACGAGCGTGGTGTCGCTGTCATCGTACTTGGTGATGAATATGTTCGACCCGGCACCGTCCTTGCTGCCAAGGATGTCGTGTGCGAGGAGCCATCGGGCAAATGAGCGCACGTCGATGCATGACATATATGTGCCGTCCGTGATGGCGTTCTCAACATATTTCACAACACTGGCAATATATGTCAGCTGCGGAACGACGACATCTTTGTCATCGGGATATTTGAACGTGAAGTACTTGCCATCTGGTGTACGCAGATACCTGTCCTCGTTCCACCAATATGGGTCACACTCCAGGATGAAGCCACTTTTGGCTACGTTAATGCGGCATCGCGGATTCCGTCTGATGGTCTCGGTGAGCATGTATATCCCACGGTAGTCGCCATTGAAGAAGACGTTCACATACTCATAAGCGGGCGTATATGCCATGCCGATAAGCTGGTTGACCTTGTTGCCAATCATGGTCTTGAGGGAACTGTTGCCGTCACGTATGAGTGCCCAGTGCCTGTCATCATAGCGATGGTCACCTCTTGAGAGCATGTCAGAGGCTTTCTCCAGCCTTATCTTGAAAGGCTTTTTGTCGGAATAAGCACTGGTGTTGCCCCGAATCTTGATGGTCATTCCGCTGATGCCATCAGCATAACGTCCGCTGTCATACAACGTGTCGCCAAGATGGACGATATATACCCTGCCAGGAACTTTTGTGGCATTGTTTATACTTTTGCCAAAAGCTCCTTCGGGAGGATAGACATAGTCACAAGTAGGTTCCTCGCCGCCCACCGTCTCTATGAACAATGTCGGCAGTCCGAGGGAGATTATCATGTCTGCGCTGAAGCTCGCATGACATGAGAAAGAGACGACAAGCAATGCTATGGTCGCGAATAGTCTCATCTATCAGTACTATGGCATCAGACAGGCTTTGTATCTGCGTATGGTCTCTTCAAGGCCCAAGTACAATGCGTCGCAAATGAGGGCGTGGCCTATGCTGACCTCGTCAGTCCAAGGTATACGCTGTCTGTAGTATGCCAGATTCTGCAGACTTAAGTCGTGGCCGGCATTCAGTCCGAGGCCCAAAACGCGTGCAGCCTCGGCAGCACGTACAAATGGTGCTATTGCCGCCTCACGGTCGGCGGCATAGGCAGCAGCATAGGGCTCGGTATACAGCTCCACGCGGTCGGCACCGGCACGAGCAGCGTATTCAACCATCTCCGGGTCAGCCCCGACGAAGATGCTGACGCGTATGCCCGCCTCGCGGAAACGATGGGTCACGTCAGTTAGGAAGTTGAGGTGCGTGCGTGTGTCCCAACCGTGGTTGGAAGTAATCTGGTCGTGGCCATCTGGAACAAGTGTCACCTGCGTGGG
Organism: uncultured Bacteroidaceae bacterium; assembly: GCA_905233465.1. GTDB lineage: Bacteria > Bacteroidota > Bacteroidia > Bacteroidales > Bacteroidaceae > Physcousia. The sequence continues at coordinate 17,365 of CAJOEI010000014.1, forward strand.
TCGCACATCCAAGACAAGGCTGATGAATTCCGAAATGGGATTGCCCTCGATGTTGAACTCCGTTGTCAGCAGCGGCCGCAGCTGGCGTACGTCGGCACGGCGGATGTGCCGCTCGTCGGGACGGGGATGTACTGTGATGCCGTCGGCGCCAAAGCGCTCGCAGTCCTGTGCCACACGCAGCACATCGGGATTGTTGCCTCCGCGCGCATTGCGTAAAGTGGCAACCTTATTGATATTTACGCTGAGTTTTGTCATGTTATATAGCCGGTTTGTATCGCATTTGCGGGGCAAAGATATGGAAAAATAGTTTATTGTTTAATGTTTAGCTCTCAAAGTTTGAAGATTCCTGACATTTTTACCTATCTTTGCGCCCGAAACCAACACCTATTACTTATGTCAAGGCTTCGTTTTGCCCTTTTCGGCAACATCTATCAGGCCAAGAAGGCCGCTGCCGTGCAGCAGATACTGGATTTGCTGCAGCAGCGTGGCGTGGATCTGGCGTTAGATGAGAAGTTCTTGCACTTCGTGCGCGACGACCTTCACATCCGTGTTCCCGATGGCGTAAGCACCATTGACGGCGATGACTTTGTGGCAGATGTGGCACTTAGTGTAGGTGGCGACGGCACATTTCTGGAGACGGCACGCCGCGTGGGAGCCAAGCCCATGCCAATACTTGGTGTGAACATAGGGAGGATGGGATTCCTTGCCGACTTCACGCCAGCAGAGCTTGCCGATGCACTCGATGCTATCCTTTGCGGCGACTTCCAGACCGAAGAACGCTGTGTGCTGCAACTTGAGTATGACCACGGTTCGCCAGAAGGCTATCCCTATGCGCTGAACGAGGTGGCTGTGCTCAAACGTGACGTCTCAGCCATGCTGAGCATACAGGTGAGCATCAACGGTGAATACCTGACAACATATCAGGCCGACGGTATCATCATCAACACGCCAACAGGCTCCACAGGCTATGCTCTGAGCGTTGGCGGACCTATTATGCAACCCGGCAGCCACACAATGGGCCTTGTGGCCGTGGCGCCACATTCACTCACAGTGAGGCCCGTGACACTCACAGATGATGCCGTCATATCCTTGCGGGTGAAGTCACGCAACCATCAGTTCCTCGTCTCTCTCGATGGACGCAGTGAGAAGTGCTATGAGGACGTATGCCTCACCATACGGCGCGCACCATATTATATTAAGGTGCTGAAGCGTCCGGGCCAAACCTTCTTCCACACCTTGCGACACAAGCTGATGTGGGGACAGGACGTGAGGAATTGACAGTTGAAAAATGAAAGTTGAAAGTTGCTTATCGATTCTAAATATAGTACACGTGAGCTGCTGACCTGGTTTGGACACATCCTGTGGTCAGTGCGCTTGCAGTCGTTCATCAACATGATGAGCGGTGTGGTGCGTGTGGCGTTGGACTTCGCATTCATCTGGGCTACCAAGCAAGCCATCGACATTGCCACACACAGTTCACAGCCAGTGGCCAGTGACCAGCTTTCAACATTCAGTTTCCATCTAACAACTCTATCCGAAGCAGGCATACTGCTTGTTGTCATCATGCTCCTGCAGATGTCACTGGGTTATGCAGGCCGCTGGATAGCTGCCTTGTTGGGTGTAGAGGCACAAAACCGCATGCAGCGTCGCCTCTTTGAGCATCTGCTGCGCAGCGAATGGCGAGGCCGTGAGGTGCGACACAGCGGCGACGTGCTCAACCGCCTTGTCAGCGACAACACCACCGTGGTCAGCGTGATGACCGACACGCTGCCGCAGGCTCTAGCGGTGACGGTACGCCTCATAGCGGCATTCTTCTTCCTCTATTCGATGGACGCTATGCTGGCAGTGGGAGTGACGCTGATACTACCCATCTTCATCCTCCTGAGCAGGTTGTATATTAATCGTATGCGTGCCCTCACACGCGAGGTGCGACGCACAGACAGCCAGATACAGTCAACACTGCAAGAGGGAATACAGCACAGGTTAGTGCTAAAGACGCTGGAGCGCATGCCCACTATGGCAGATGTACTTGCCAAGCAGCAAGCTAATTTGCGAATGCTGGTGCGTCGCCGCACTGTGTTCTCGTCAACATCAAACCTCGTGCTGAACATGGGTTTCGGCAGTGCATATCTGCTGACTTTCCTGTGGAGCGTCTACCGCCTGAGCGACGACACCATCACCTTCGGCATGATGACTGCCTTCATCCAGCTATGCGGACAGATACAAGGTCCGTTCCGTGAGCTCACACGTTTCATCCCCACCATCATAGGCAGCTTCACTGCAGCAGAACGACTGATTGAGCTGGAAGAAGTACCAGAAGAAGCCGACGGTCAGCCGCTGCGCTTCACCTCAGAGGCTGGCATACGCGTCACAGACGTAAGCTACGCCTATGATGCCAACAGCCGCCTTGTGCTCGAACACCTTAACATAGACTTTGCGCCAGGCACCAGCACAGCCGTGCTGGGTGAGACAGGTGCCGGCAAGACAACGCTCATACGCCTCATCCTGGCGCTGCTGCACCCCGACAGCGGCCATGTGGAGATTTATGATGCCGGCCACAGCATGGAAGTCAGCGCACGCACACGCTGCAACCTCGTCTATGTGCCTCAGGGCAACTCACTCTTCAGCGGCACAGTGCGATGGAATCTGCTAATGGGCAAGCCCGACGCTACCGACGAAGAGCTACATCAGGCTCTGCAGGTTGCCTGCGCCGACTTCATCCAACAGTTGCCACAGGGTTTGGACACATACGTGGGAGAAGGTGGGGCAGGACTCTCAGAAGGTCAGGCACAGCGCATTGCTATAGCTCGCGCGCTGCTGCGACAAGGCAATATCCTGCTTCTTGACGAAGCCACGAGTGCGCTGGATCAACAAACAGAACACCGCCTGATAGACAACCTCCTACAGCACAATGACCGACTCGCTGTGAAGCCAACACTCATCTTCATCACACACAGGCCCGCAGTGGTTGACAAGTGTACACAGGTGATAACGCTCAAGAAGCATGGCATTCATTAGCAAGACCGTTTTCGCGGCAGTTTACAGCTCTTAAAGTATGTCAAGAAATATGGGGTCTGCTGTGCTTTGTCCTACTATCATTGGGCCGTAAACTTAAGAAAGAGTACCTTTGCACCATGTTTCACAAATGGTAGGTTCACGTGAGGACATACCAATTATCATTGGCTACTATGAGACCCATTATCCTAAGCAGCTTAAAGCATTACAATCGCGAAACATTCATCAAAGACCTTCTTGCGGGCATCATCGTCGGCATAGTGGCGCTGCCGCTGGCTATAGCATTTGGTATAGCTTCGGGCGTGACGCCAGAACAAGGTATCATCACCGCCATCGTAGCGGGATTCGTAATCTCACTGCTCGGTGGCTCAAAGGTGCAAATCGGCGGTCCGACAGGAGCTTTCATCGTAATCATTGCGGGCATCATCGCCCAATACGGCATCCAAGGCCTGATGGTGGCCACAGTGCTGGCGGGCTGTCTGTTGATTCTGCTGGGAGCATTGCGGCTCGGCACCATCATCAAATACATACCCTACCCCATTGTCGTGGGTTTCACCAGCGGTATTGCCCTCACCATCTTCACCACTCAGGTGCAGGATTTGCTGGGGTTGACAATAAACGGTTCTGTGCCCGCCGACTTCATCAGCAAATGGGTGTGCTACGCACAGAACATCACCAGCATCGATGTTTGGAGCGCCATCGTGGGCATCGGCTCTGTGGTCATCATAGCCATGTGGCCTATGCTGAATCGTGTGCGCTATGTCGGCGGCCGGTTGTCGTCGCTCAACAAGATTCCCGGCTCTCTGGTGGCTATCATAGTGATGACGATTGCAGTACTCATCCTCAAGGCCCACGGTCTGGCCACCAGCGTGGACACGATAGGTGACCGATTCACCATCAACGCCTCGCTGCCAGCACCCGCCGTGCCGGCGCTGTCGTGGGAAGTAGTGCGCTCGCTCTTTGCTCCCGCCCTGACCATAGCCGTGCTGGGAGCTATAGAATCGTTGTTGTCGGCCACTGTGGCTGACGGTGTCATCGGTGACCGCCACGACAGCAACCAGGAACTCATCGCACAGGGTGTGGCCAACATCGTTTCGCCCATCTTCGGCGGCATACCTGCCACGGGAGCCATAGCACGCACGATGACCAACATAAACAACGGCGGTCAGACACCTATTTCTGGCATCGTACACGCCGTGGTGCTGCTACTCATCTTCTTGCTACTCATGCCCTTGGCACAATACATACCCATGGCGTGTCTGGCTGGTGTGCTGGTCATCGTCAGCTACAACATGAGCGGCTGGCGCACATTCAAGCAGCTGATGAAGAATCCCAAGTCGGATATCTCAGTGCTGCTCATCACGTTCCTGCTCACCGTAATCTTCGACCTCACAGTGGCCATTGAGGTAGGACTGATGTTGGCATGCTTGCTCTGTATGCGCCGCATGGCAGAGACAACGCAGGTCAGCGTGCTCACCGACGAGATAGACCCGGCTACGGAAGTGGACTTCGAGGCCACCAACCTGGAACACTTCCGCATTCCAGACGGATGCGAGGTTTATGAAATCAACGGTCCCTTCTTCTTCGGCATCGCCAACCGCTTTGAGGAAATCATGGGTCGTGCACATCGCCGACCCAAGGTGCGCATCATACGCATGCGTAAGGTGCCCTTTGTGGACAGCACCGGCATGCACAATCTGGAGAACCTCATTGCTATGTCTCGCTCACAAGGCATACATATCATCCTCTCAGGCGTGCAGCCCAAGGTGCGTGAGGTGCTCATGCATAACGACTTCGGCAGCATAGTGGGCGAAGACAATATTCAGCCGCATATCAACGCCGCTCTTGAGAGAGCAAAGGAAGTGCTGAATGAAAAATGACAGCGAACATTTGCACTTGACGTTTGAGGTTAACCGGAATGATTGACTGGAAACTCATATTTAAGATACTTGGCAAGTTGCTCTTCCTCGAAGCTGCAGTTATGTCAGTCTGCATCGTGATGTCGCTGTGCTATCACGAATCCGATGCTTCGGCTTTCGGACTGGCTGTGGTGGTGACATCCATCGTAGCATGCTTGCTGCAGTATCTCGGTCTGAGGACTACCAACAATCTCAATCGTCGCGATGCATATCTCGTGGTGACATTGTCGTGGATTGTCTTCAGTTTCTTCGGAGCCATACCCTTCGTGGCCAGCGGCTATCTGACGAGCCCCACTGATGCCTACTTCGAAACGATGTCAGGCTTCACCACCACTGGCGCATCACTCATCGACGATGTAGAGAGCCTGCCACATGCATTGCTCTTCTGGCGCTCCACAACACAGTGGATAGGCGGTCTGGGCATCGTCTTCTTCACCATTGCCATCATACCATCGCTCATCGGAGGTGACATCAAAGTCTTCTCTGCCGAGGCCACAGGTCCTATACGCAGTAAGCTGCATCCACGCTTAGGCACACAGGCCAAATGGATATGGGGCATCTACCTGTTCCTGACGGTGGCATGTGCTTTCCTTTTCTGGATTGAGGGGATGAGCGTTTTCGACAGCATCAACTATGCCATGACTGTCACCGCCACTGGCGGTTTTGCCACACACAACTCCAGCACGGGGTTCTTCCATAATCCATACATTGACTATACTGCAATAGTCTTCATGTTTCTCTCGGGCATTAGCTTCTCGCTGCTGTATCTCACTGCTTTCCGTGGACGCATGCGCGAATTCTTGCGTAATGCCGAGCTGCGACTGTTCCTGTTGCTCATCGCCAGCGCGACTTTGATGATTATGGTCATACTCATCTTCTCGTGCCAATACAGCTTTGCCGATGCTCTGCGCTCGGGGTTGTTCCAAGTGGTATCATTCATCACCACCACAGGCGTCTTCAACGACGATGCCGGACAATGGCCGCATATCACTTGGGTCATACTCTCCGTGCTGATGTTCTTCGGCGGTTGTTCGGGCAGCACAGCAGGTGGGTTTAAGTGCATCCGCGGCGTGATGGTGCTTGAGATCATACGCAACGAACTTAGACGCGTCATACATCCGCGCGCAGTATTGCCTGTCAGAGTCAACAACACTACAGTTCCCTTTACATCACAATCCGCATTAATGGGTTACTTTGCCCTATACCTGCTCCTGTGCCTTGTCACATATTTCATTATGATCATAACCGGAGTCGACAGCACAAACTCCATCACCATAGCTCTTAGCTGCGCCAGCAACGTTGGACCCACACTGGGGCTTGAGATTGGTCCGACAATGTCGTGGGCCATACTGCCCGACATCGTCAAATGGATGCTCTCGCTGCTCATGCTTATGGGCCGTCTGGAGATTCTCAGCGTTGTCGTCATCTTCACGCCATCATTCTGGCAGGGACACTAAATTCATATCACCCTCGCATAGCGACCACTTACATATAAACAACTTTCACTCATGGGCGGCTTTTTCGGAACCATCAGCACACGGCCGTGTATCACGGACCTCTTCTACGGCACAGACTACAACTCCCACCTTGGGACCAAGCGTGGTGGCTTAGCGACATATTCAGAAGAGAAAGGCTTCTTCCGCAGCATACACAACCTCGAAAGCAACTACTTCCGTACACGCTTCGAGAGCGAACTGACCCACTTCAAGGGCAACAGCGGCATAGGCGTCATCTCCGACACTGACCCGCAACCCATCATGGTCAATTCACATCTGGGCAAGATGGCCATCGTCACTGTGGCCAGGATAAACAACCTGCAGGAACTCACGGCAGAGCTGCTGGCTCAGGGTGAACATTTCTCCGAGATGTCATCGGGCAAGACAAACCCAACAGAGCTCATCACCATACTGATAACACAGGGCAAGAGCTTCACCGAAGGCATAAACAACGTCTTCAACCGCATACAGGGCTCATGCTCCATGCTGATTCTCACTGAGAACGGCATCATTGCCGCACGCGACCGTCTGGGCCGCACGCCGATAGTGCTCGGACACAAAGACGGAGCTTGGGCTGCCACCAGCGAGAGCACGGCGTTCCCCAATCTGGACTATGATATAGACCGTTTCCTGGGCCCGGGTGAGATAGTCCGCATCACCGCCGACGGCGTCGAACAAATGCAGGCACCGGGGCAGGATATGCAGGTGTGTTCGTTCCTGTGGGTCTACTATGGCTTCCCAACGTCGACATACGAAGGCCGCAATGTCGAGGCCATGCGCCACTCGTGCGGCTACCACATGGGTCAGCATGACGACACTCAGGTAGACACCGTTAGCGGCATCCCAGACTCCGGCGTAGGTATGGCGACAGGCTATGCCGAAGGCATGGGTGTGCCATATCGCCGTGCAATCTCCAAATACACACCCACATGGCCGCGTAGCTTCATGCCGGGCAACCAGCTCACACGCAACCTCGTGGCCAAGATGAAGCTCATTCCCAACAAGGATGCCTTGGAGGGCAAACGATGCCTTTTCTGCGACGACAGCATTGTGCGAGGCACACAGTTGCGCGACAACGTGCGAGGACTCTTCGACCTCGGAGCAAAAGAAGTGCACATGCGCATCGCCTGCCCGCCACTCATCTACGGATGCCCCTTCCTGAACTTCTCGGCATCGAAATCCGACCTCGAGCTTATCACCAGACAAGTGATCCGTGACCTGGAGGGCGAACACGACACATCCACAGGCGGCATGGGTGCCGAAGCCACCACACCCAGCGACATCCTGCAGGAATATGCCCGCACCGACTCACCACGCTATCGCGCCATGGTCGAGGAGATAGGCCGCAGGCTTGGGCTCACCTCACTGAGATTCAATACATTGGAAATCCTCATCAAGTCCATAGGACTTCCTAAGGATCAAGTCTGCACACATTGTTTCGACGGCAGCAGCCACTTCTGACTTAGGGCTTCATTGCTCGTCGTCGTCCATATCAAAGTCGAAATCGGCAAAGAACATCGGAGCGTCCACAGCCTCGTCGCGAAAGTCGTCGAGGGCACGGCGCTCCTTTTTCGTGGGTCGTCCTGTGCCGCGGGCACGACCGATAAAACCGCTTATACGGTTGATTTCCAGCAGTTCCAACTGCTCGGGCGCTGTAACATTCTCGAGAATCTCAGGCAATAGACGCGCCCCCACGCGGCGTTCTATGGCTTGAAGGATGCGAAAGCTATACGTCACAGGCGGCTTGCGCACATCAATGATGTCGCCAGCCTTGACGCTGCGCGATGGCTTCAGCGGCACGCCGCCGAGGCTAATTTGCCCCTTCTTGCACGCCGCAGCAGCCATAGTGCGCGTCTTGTAGATGCGTGCTGCCCACAGCCATTTGTCAATGCGGGCAACAGTCCCGCCGTTTCCGTTCTCGTTCAATGTTCAATAGTCAATGGTCAACCTCCAATGATCAATGGTCAATGCTCAATGTTCAACGGCCGCCGTTTTCTTATTCAGTTCATTCATCGCAAATTGCGGCCCGGCGAGGCAAAAAGTCTTGATGGCACCGATGACGTCAGGTATGCGTGCATCAATAGCCTCAGCATCCTCGGGTGAGAAACGTCCAAGCACAAAGTCAACCTGTGCGCCACGAGGAAAATCATTGCCTATGCCCACGCGCAAGCGGTAGAAGGCCTGTGTGCCCAGAATCTGGGCTATATGCTTCAAGCCGTTATGCCCCGCATCGCTGCCGCCCGGCTTCATGCGCATCGTGCCCACAGGCAGCGCCAAATCGTCTACGACAACCAGCAGATGCGACAATTCGATCTTCTCCTGCTGCATCCAATAGCGCACGGCATTGCCACTGAGGTTCATGAAGGTGGAGGGCTTGAGCAGAATCAGCTGACGCCCCTTCACACTGGTGCGTGCGACAAAGCCATAGCGACGGTCCTCCCACGCCACACCCTGCTCCTTGGCCATAGCTTCCACGACGCGGAAGCCTGCGTTGTGACGTGTGCCTTCATAGTCAGGGCCGATGTTGCCAAGCCCCACGATGAGAAACTTTTCCATAGGGATAGAAGAAATTGGCTGCGCAGTGCGTCCGCGCAGCCAATCTGTCAGTCTTGTGATAATTCCCAATTTTGTAATGTGAATTGTCAATAGTGAATTCTCAATTGTCAGTTGTCAGTCGTGAATTTTCAACTTTCAACTTTCAACTGCATTATGCCTCAGCCTCCTCAGCACTTGCAGCGCTGCGAGCGTTACGAGTCATCTTCACCTGACATACCACGACGCTGGGTGATGTGACGAGTTCGAGTCCCTCGAAGCTCAGCTCACCGACCTTGATGGTCTTGCCAAGCTGGAGCTTGGTGACGTCGATGTCCAGACGCTCGGGAATAGCAGTATGCACAGCCTTAACCTTGAGCTTACGCACGCTGGCGGAGAGCTTACCACCGGCACGCACGCCCTCTGCCAGACCATTGAGGCGGATAGGCACTTCCATGACGATGGGCTTCTCGTCGGTAATCTCGTAGAAATCAACATGCAGCACGTTGTCCTTCACGGGGTGGAACTGAGCTTCCTTCATCACAGCCTTGCACTGACGGCCGTCGATGGTAAGCAGCACGGTGTAAATGTCAGGAGTGTAGATGAGCTTGCGCAACTCATCGGCAGCAACAGTAAACGACTGAGCCACGGGCAGACCGTTCTCGCCACGCTTCTCGCCATAGATGTTGCAGGGAATGAGGCCCTGTGCACGCAGCTGCTTAGCTGCCTTCTTGCCACTCTCGGAACGGGCAGTGCCCTTGATTTCGATTGTCTTCATTGTGATTTTTTTGTTTTTGTGTTACTATAAATGAAGTTTATTCTGCTTCATTCGCCATCACACTGGCCAGTCTAATTGTCAATTTCAATTTTCAATTCTCAATTGTCCATTGTCCATTGTGAATTGTGAATTGTCCATTGTCCATTTTCAATTCTCCCCGGCGTGTGCTTTTGATGAAAGCGGGCGCAAAGGTACGACAAAAAAGTGGATTATTGACAGTTAGCAGATGAAAGTTTTGTATCGCAGGGGCTAAGTTAAAGGTTTTTAACATCTGACGACCGAAGTCTATAGACAAAAAAAACTAACTTTGCACCGCAAAGACCACATAAACTCTACTAACTATGCGAACTACAATGCTAACAACGCTGCTCATGGCGGCCATAGCAGCAGTGGCACAGAACGATGTCACATCCACCTATCTGATGAATCCCAGTTTCGAGGCTGATGCTGCGGCATGCACCGATGGCGTGCGTGTGAGCGAAGGCTCCGAGGGCTTGCGCGGATGGAACGTGGCCTCCATCACCGCCTGGCAGACCACACGTCCGTCCAAACAGCTGCTCATCACCGCCGACTGCTCCACCGACAACGGCTTTGGCAAGACACAGATAGCCGATGGCACATACGCCCTGTTCCAGCGCGAGGGATGGAACAACTCGTCATCATCCATCACACAGACCACAACGGCTGCCGTGCCAAAGGGCAAATACCAGCTCACGGCTGCCTACAAGGCCTTCTACGCCAACAGCGCCACATCATCGGCCAAGCTGAGTGTGAAGCAGGGTTCGCAGACGCTGGGTGCAGCCACACTCACCTTTGCTGCCGGCAGCGCTGGCTGCATGAGCGGAGCTTGGCAAGAGGCCACAGTGCAGTTTGAGGTCACAACCTCAGCGACACTGACCATTGCAGTAAACATCGACTGGGTGAGCGGCGGCAGCCAGCTGGCTCTCGACAACATACACCTACAGACCTTGCCCGATGACACACCTATCGTGGACCTCACTCCGCAGAGCGGCGTCAGCGAGGGCAAGATCACCCACGACTTCGTGGGCGAGGCCGAGATGATGCAAGACCTGCTGCAGATGCTGGCTAACTCCACGCGCTATGCCAAGAACATCTGGTTCCAGTGCGTCGCCCCCAACAGCGAAGGCGAGACCTGCGGCTACTTCAAGGGCAACAGCGCAGGCCAGAGCAACGAAGACGGCGTGCGCACCAACGCTGATTTCGCGATGATATGCGCCTTCCTATGCAAATACGCTCAGGGCAAGGTGGGCCTGCCGGCAGGCGTCTCGTGGACCGACATACACCATATGGCCAAGGACGCACTTGTGTTCGGTTACTCCACACATAAGGCCAACAAGCTGAAAGTCACGGCCGACAACAAATATTGGGGCAGCACTGCCACCAACGATGCCGTGTGGGAAAGCTCCCTGTGGACTATGTCATTGGCCTACGCAGCATGGTTCCTCAATGACGAACTCACCTATGCCCAACGCGCGCGTATATATAATATGGTGAAAGCCGAATGCAACTACGAGCTCAACAGAAGCATACCCACAGGCTACTCCGGCGACACCAAGGCCGAGGAAAACGGCTGGGAAGCTGACGTGCTGGCTTGTGCCCTCGGCCTGTATCCCGACGACACTCTGGCACCACAGTGGTTCGCACGGCTGCGCGAGTTCGCTATCAACAGCTATTCCCACAGCTCGGATGCATCCAACAACACGGTCATCGACCCCACCTACGACAGCAAGACAGTGGCACAGCTATACAAGGGCGCCAACCTCTATGACGACTACACCCTGCAGAACCACAACTACTTCCACACCTCCTACCAGAACGTGGTGATGCAGGAGTTGGGCGAGGCACATCTGGCCATGCTGCTGTTCCAGGGAAGCACGTCGCCAAAGTGGCAGACCCGTGCGCTGATGCACAACCAGCAGCAGGTGATGGACGAGGTGCTGTGCCGTCTGGCGCTGAGCGACGGCGAACTGGCGATGCCTAACGGCAACGACTGGAGCATGTTCCTCTACGACCAGATCACCAGCTACTCCACTGCCGCATGCTTCCTGCGCGACAAGAATGCCCTGATGCTTGAGAACATGGCCTATAAGTACATCAAGGCCCGCCAGCAGACCACTGGCGACGGCTCATGGCTGCTGCGCTCAGACATCGGGCCGCGACGCATGGGCGTTGAAGGCCACCGCGTGATGATGACCTATCTCATGCACCTGCAGGCATCAACAGCCAATATGCAGCCCACCACATGGAATGACTTCTGTGCACAGCATCAGCAGGCATACGTCTTCCCCGCACAAAACATAGTCCGCACTATGTCCAACGACCGCTTTGTGTGCTTCTCATGGAGCGACGGCCTAAAGAGCTATACCGGCTATTTTGCCGACAACACCCCCGACAAGAACAAAATCGTCATCCCCTACAAGGCCAACAACACTGGCAACCTGATAGGCTGGTACGATGTCAGCGGCAAGAGCACCAATGCCACTGCCGAGGTCAAGGGCGTATATGCCCTCGACGACAATGCCTTCACTATGAACGGCCGCCTGAAGACCAACGACAACACCCTGGAAAACAGCTTCGTCATCGCAGCGACTAAGGGCAACGCCGTGGTCTATATGAACAACGTCCGCGCAGCATCAGCCGCCACAGTGACAGGCCGACGCGCTGGCATGCTGGCCATCAGCGTCGACGAGCTCACGGCCACGCAACGAACCATCTACAGCGCTGCAGGACAGATGACATCCGACGGCGCATCCACACAAACCATTGCCTCACCTTGGGCCAACATAGACAACCACCTCGGCATCATCACTTTGGGCGGCACAGGACGCATGGCATTTGGCGAGCGCGCCAATTCCAACAGCATCATGGCCGCCAAGCTATACCCCATCTATTCCACCGGCAGCGAGGCTTTCGCAGCAGGCGCCAACATCGACCGCTCGGCTGTGATCTACTACAGCCGCGTCAGCAGCACAGAGACACAGGCACTGCAGGCCAAGGCTGAGAGCCTCGTTCAGCAGCTGCCTGACGGCTGGAACGCCATACGCTTTGCCGACGCCGACGGCACGCCCTATCTGCTGGCTGCCAACCTCGGAGGCACAGGGCGCGCACATATCAGCGGACTCGCCACAGCAGACGGAGCACCGGTGCTCACCGAAGAGACCATCATCCACAACGGACAGAGCGAGGCTACGCTCATCCTCGACCGCGACCACTCGCTGCTGCAGCCCCTGACGCTCACCGTTAGCGGCGATGCCGAAGTGATAGCACGCCTCATTTCCCCGCAGACCGACCCCACGCTGGCCACGATACGTACCCGCGGCAACCAGACACAGAACATCACCCTGCACGCGCGCATCTCCGCTACCCAAACCGTGAGCAAGCAGCTCACCGTGGAGCCCAACGGCACATATCTCATCACGTTAGACAACAATCAGCTCGGAGCACAGCGGCAGGACGACGAGCCATCAGAGGACAACGTGTGGCGCGACATCACCTCACGCTACCTGCAGAACCCGGGCTTCGAACTCGACCAGACATGGGGCACCACAGGCAACATCACCCTGGGCGGAGTGACCTACAACCCTTGCTACACACAGAGCGTGGCAGCTGCCTCGGCCGACTTCCCACAGGTGCTGCCCGTTCAAGGCTGGACGGCAGAGAACACCCTCGGCACGGCATCCAAATTTGCCGTGATGTATTCCATGCCATACAGCGAGACACAGTATTGCGTCTCGCCATCCAATATCGGCAACAGCGCCAGCATCATGAGCTTCCCCGCACGCTATGCCGACATCGCCGCAGAGCGCTGCCTGAGCATCCTCAACTCATGGACATCAGGCAAGAACGCCATCTCCCAGCGAGCCACACTGCCCAAGGGACAGTACCGCGCCAAGATGCTTGTGCAGTACGTCTGCCCCAACGAGAACGGGCGCCCTTCCGTCGACGTCATAAACACCTCCGGCGGCAATGTCAACACCTCGCTCTGTGGCGTAGCCTACGGCAGCAACACATCCTATGCCTATCCATCAGCAGCCAACACATGGGAGGAACTCGTCATCCCTTTTGATCTGTCCGAGACAACGGAAGTCACCTTCCGTCTCGGACTACAGACCTCGCAGGCACAAGGTGCTGCCAACAACACCCGCCTCTATGTCGACGCCCTCCGCCTGCTGGCCAACAAAGACACCACAGTCGGCATCAAGGAGCTCAATGAACAAGAACTGTCCCCCTTGGGGGACCACAGTGGGCTTGTCTACAACCTCGCCGGACAAATTGTAAATCGTAAATCGTCAAATCGTAAATTACCATGCGGTATCTACATCATTGGCAAGCATAAGGTTGTAAAATAGACGCACTGCACGCAACAGCACAAGGCAATTGATAGCAGCCATACATCGTCCGCACGACCCAGTTGCACCGACCGGTCAACGCAGCTGGGTCGTGCGGACAACCTTGCTGCATCGACTATAACTCCATTTAACTACCTCCCATTTAAACTTCAAACTGCAGCAACGCTACCTAAACACGTTGCAAATCAGCCTGTTACATATTTTAACAAATTAGCAGTAAAAGGCCCGGGGGTTAGCGGTTGATGATCCAGGAAGTTTGCACTTTAACATCCGGGACTTTCACGTAAATCTTCCAGGATCATTTTCCGCTAACCTCCGGATGTTTTCGTGCCAACTTGTGGATGTTGTAGTCCTAACCTCTGGATGTTGCTACGCGACCCAAATCCTAAAAAATCAAAAATATAATGTAAGAACAGATATGCATAATGTTTAAGGTTCTTTATAGGCAAGCGACCAAGGTCGAACGGAAAGACGACAGCGGCTGCATCCACAAAGATGCAGCCGCTGTTTGAAAGTAGAAAGGTGCTCTATTATTCGATGACTTCGGCCTCCTTGTCAGCCAGGATGAAGTAGGCGACAACAGACATGAAGTTTATGATTACCTCTGCAAAGAAGAGACCGACGCAGCAGGCACATAGGCCGACGATGGCAATACCTACGGCTGTCAGGCCAAGCAGGAAGAGTTCCCAGAAATGACCGCGGGTGATGTCCCAAGAACGACCGAAGGCCTCAGCGAAGGTCACATCCTCTGTGGCTGCAATAAGCGGAGTGAACCACCAGCGAATGGTCAGGAAGAGACCTGGAATGATGCACAGGGTATAGCCAAAGACAAGTGCAAAGCCCAGAACAATCTCCACACCGAGGAAGAGACCGAACTTGGTGAGATCCACCTTCAGCGCCTCACCCAAGTTACCCTCTTCGTAGGGGCGGCCTTTGACCATGACGTTGACAAGCATCCGATAGGTGATGAAGCCGATGTATGTGGTCACAAACAGCACGATAATCATCATCAGAGGACTGAATGAGTTGGAGATAGCTTCAAAGACCTCTTGGGGATCGGGGTTCTGACCCAGCGAGCTCAGGGCCGTGGGATCGCCACCGCTGAAGCTGCTGATTACACCACTGATTAGTGAAAGGATGAGAAACACGGGCCAGTGCTTGACGGCCAAGTCCCATGAACGAGAGACGATGTCTCCGATGAATAGTTTTTTCATAACAGGGAAAATGAATTGTTAATTATAAATTTTGAATTAAAATAAGTGCAGATTCCTCACCACGCCCCAAGCCACCAATAGACAGAAGAGCACGGCAGCGGCACGCGGCGAAAGGCCTCCTTGCCACCAGCACCACAGGGCAAGCAACGGGGCACACACGAAGAGAAAGGGATTGAGCCAGAATGCCTCTGCCACATGCCCGTGCAGCAGAGCGAGCACCATGCGCTGCCCACCACACATGGGGCAATCTAAACCGGTTACAGAATGGAAGAGACAAGGTAGCATTTTTTCTCTTTATGCTTATAACATCCCACGAGTGACCCAGGAAAACAGTTGAAAGTTGAAAGTTGATAATTGAGAATGCTCAATGGTCAATGGTCAATGGTCAATGCTCAATGGTCAAAATCGATATCCGACGCCAACGACAGCCACGACACGAGGACCCAGTTCACCACTATATCCGTGATCTGTGTACTTGGTGTCGAGTTCTTTTGTTGTGGTGTACTTCCAGTAGCCCTCTGCCTTGGCAAAGAGATGGTCGTTGAAACTGTATTGAATACCTGCACCGATGTTCAGACCAAAGGCACCCTCCTTCTGTGAGCCGTCGGTGCCAGCGGGATAGGGTTTGTCGGCCTTGAACTGCGCATGGCTGAAGGTGCCACCCAAGAGGGGATAGATTTCCAGCCGCTCGGCCACCTCAATGAGATAGTGCAGGTTGAGGTTGATATCCCAAGCAGCCCAGTTCTTGCGTCGCAGATAACCATTGTAGGCGGCCTCGATGCGGAAGTCGTCAGTGGCAAAGAACTGCAAGTTGGCGCCGATGCCGAAGGCCACCACGGGGTCGTTCGTGCCGGTGTTGAAGTTGACGCCCACAGCCCAGTGGTTGGCACGGTCGTCATACGAACTGTAGTAGTGGTGGTAGTAATGCTGCTCCGGCTGGCGTGCAGCAGCAGGCTGCGCGGGTTCGGAGGAGGTGGTGGTGCGCTGTGTGTGGGGTTCTACCACAATAGGCTCTTGGGCCAAACACTCTGAACTGATGGCGAAAAGTGCGACAGCAGAGAGTGTGATGAGTGATGAAAGTTTCATGATGTAGGGTTTTTATTTGAACATTTTTGTCATTTCGATTGCAAAGATATATGTTTTTTACACAATCCGGCACAAAAAAACATCATTTTGTGCATCAATGTACGAATTATTGCCTATTTTTGTCGCGACAAACACTTTTAAGCAATGATTGGAACACCTGAAATTATCCTTATTGCCATCGTAGTGCTGTTGCTCTTTGGCGGAAAAAAGATTCCCGAACTCATGAAGGGACTGGGCCGCGGCGTGAAGAGCTTCAAAGATGGCATGAAAGGCATCGATGACGAAACGGCATCATCTGCCAAAGACGCTACGAAGGAATAACCCGGCATCATCACCCAAGTCATGGCAGAACAGGATACATTCTGGGGCCATCTGGAGGCTTTGCGCCTCACCCTGCTGAAGATGCTTGCTGCGGCAACGGTGCTGGCCGTGGCCGCTTTCTGCCTCAAGGACTGGCTCTTCGGTTTCGTGCTGTGGCCCCTGCACGATGACTTCCCGACATATCGCGCGCTGGACATCGAGGCCATTCCGCTGCAACTCATCAACACGCAGCTTACAGAGCAGTTCATGGCCCACATCAAGGTGGCATTTGTGGCTGGCGTGGTGGCGGCATCACCATATCTGGTGTATGCATTGTTCAGCTTCGTTGCGCCAGCGTTGTACGAGAACGAGCTGCGTGTGTCCAAGCGCCTGATAGCTGCATCATATTTGGCGTCATGCACGGGAATGGCTGTCAACTACCTGATTGTCTTTCCACTGACGGTGCGCTTCCTCGGGTCATACCGCGTCAGTGCCGAGGTGATGCCGATGCTCACGCTGTCGGGATACATCGACACGTTGCTGGTGATGAGCCTGGCCTTCGGGATGGTATTTGAGATGCCTGTCGTGGCTTGGCTTATGGGCCATTTCGGACTACTGAAATCCGAATGGATGAGTCGCTATCGTCGCCACGCGATTGTTGCTATACTCATTGTGGCGGCCGTCATCACCCCCACAACAGATATGATTACGCTGTCTGTCGTAGCGCTGCCAATATGGCTGCTATATGAAGTCAGCATACTGCTGGTGCCGAAGACTGCATGCCAACCACCCGCATGAGCACCCGCCACCACTATATTCTTAACTACTAACTCTCTATTTTACATGCGAATAATATTCATGGGCACACCGGACTTCGCCGTGGCATCGCTGCAACGACTTGTTGAAGCAGGATGCGACGTCGTGGCCGTAGTGACAATGCCCGACAAAGCCATTGGGCGCCATCACGACACATTGCAGCCCTCACCCGTAAAACGATATGCCACAGAGCACGACATACCCGTACTGCAGCCAGAGCGACTAAAGGATGAAGCTTTTCTGGAACAGCTGCGCAGCTACAAGGCCGACCTGCAGGTCGTAGTGGCCTTCCGCATGCTGCCAGAGGTGGTATGGGCCATGCCCCCGGAAGGTACTTTCAACTTGCACGCAGCGCTGCTGCCCGACTATCGTGGCGCAGCACCCATCAACTGGGCCATCATCTGCGGCGAGACCAAGACAGGCGTGACAACATTCTTCCTTGACCACGACATAGACACCGGACGCATCATCCACCGCGTGGAAGAGCCCATAAGCCCCACCGATGATGCCGGCACGGTGCACGACCGCCTGATGGTCATAGGCGCCGACCTTGTGCTGCAGACCGTGCGCGACATCGAGGCTGGCCGAGCCGAGGCTGTGGATCAGGCTGCATTCGCACCTGCCGCAACACTGCACGCGGCCCCGAAGCTATTTCGCGAGAACACAGAGATACGCTGGAGCAGCCACACCCCACAGACGGCATACAACTTCATCCGCGGATTGTCGCCTTATCCCGGAGCATGGACAACACTGCAGACGGCCGACGGCCGCGCCACTCAGCTCAAGGTCTATGCTTCAACCGTCGACATCTCGGGCAGCGCAACAGCTATCGCGCTGACTGACATACAGTTGGCTGGAAAAAGGCGCATGGCAGCAGCCGACTTCGTGCGAGGCGCACATCTTGAAGGGGCAAAACTCATTGAAACACCCAGTAATGAGGGTGAAGCACAACGGGAATGGTTAATCAATGTTAAAAACAACGCCATAGAAGTACTTTTATGACACCATAATACAATATTCCTGAAAAAAACGCATACCTTTGCCGACAACTTTTTAACATATTATTCATCAATATTCATTGCCTATCGACAGACATTACTCCTAAACCAACATTATTCGGACAGTAATGCAAAACTTATCGCAAGCGACAGACGAGCAACTCGTCAGTCTCTATGAGCAAGGCAATGATGCAGCTTTTGACCAGCTTTTAGCTCGTTACCAGCAGAAATTATATTCCTATATCCTCTCCTATGTGCGCGACGAGGATATAGCCAATGACATTTTCCAGGAAGTCTTTATCAAAGCCATAACGCATATCCGTTCACACAAGTATGTGGACAAGGGACGCTTCCTGCAGTGGCTCATGCGCATGGCACACAACATGATGATTGACCTCTTCCGCCACCAACAGACATTCCCGATGGTGCGCACCGAAGAGCAGGGCAGCGAACTCAGAAACAATATTCATCACTCTGACGACAGCATCGAAGAATCAATCGTCAAGGAGCAGACACTCGCTGAGATTGAGCAACTCATAACACTGTTGCCGCAACCGCAGCAAGAAATCGTAAGGCTAAGAATTTACGACAACATGCCTTTCAAACAGATCGCCGAGCTCAAAGGCTGCAGCATCAACACGGCACTGGGTCGCATGCGATATGCTGTGCTCAACCTCCGCCGCATGGCTGCCAACAGAGATCTGCACATGGCATTATAACATTTGCATATAATTTATCCTTGAGAGGCTGTGTCAAAAATCATTGGCACAGCCTCATTTCTCTTCCTCAACGAATTATACGAATAATACGAATATTGTAACGCGATTTATCAAGTGCTTATAAATTCGTAAAATTAGAATAATTCGTTGCGTAAAATTTTAGAAAGCAAGTGTATCAAACGTTTTGCGGCGACGTAGATAGTAATCCGCCAAAAGGCTGGACGACAACTGTTCGGGAATTGGATCAACAACGGTTGCATTGAGGTTGGCTGTGCGATCGGCCTCGAAGTCAGGGCGCATGCGCCGGAACTCACGGCGCGCACGCCATACGGCTGCACAGCTGGCCACCTCACCCTTAAGCAGGAAGACCAACGAGGCAAGGGCATCAAGCCAGAAGCGGATGAAGAACACCCGGCGCAGCCTCGAAGCCGGCAGGTTCTTGTAGAGCAGCAACAGATTGTTGCGGAAATTGAGGAATGTCTTGCGCGGATTCTCCTTTGGCAGCGTGCCGCCACCGACATGATACACCACACTGTCAGGCACGCACACCAACCGCCATCCACGTGAACGCAGACGCCAGCAGAGGTCTATCTCCTCCTGATGCGCAAAGAAACGTCCGTCCAATCCGCCCACATCCCAGTACACCTTAGAACGTATGAGCAATGCCGCTCCCGTGGCCCAGAAGACATCACGCACGCTGTCATACTGACCGGCATCGGCCTCCACGCTGTCGAAGATACGTCCTCGACAGAAAGGATAACCCAGCGAATCAATATATCCGCCTGCAGCACCGGCATATTCGAAGTGGTCACGGCTGTGCTCCGCCAACAGCTTGGGCTGGCACGCGGCCACTTCGGGATGGGCATCCATATACTTGAGCATAGGCAACAGCCAACCCGAAGGTGTCTCTACATCCGAATTCAGCAGCAGATAGTACTCATAGCTGCCGGTGAGCCGATGCAGAGCCTGATTGTAGCCCTCGGCAAAGCCGTAGTTGCGCTCCATAGCCACCACTTCCACATCAGGGAACTCATTGGCGAGCACCGTGAGGCTATCGTCGGTAGAACCATTGTCTGCCACGATGACCTTTGCCAGCGATGCGGGTGATGATGCTATCACGCTGGGCAGGAAACGCCGCAACATCGCGACGCCATTCCAATTCAATATGACGATTGCTATCATTCTATTGTTCTATTTTCAACGCTGTGCCATCGGCGTTCCATTGGCCAAGACGCAAGTCCATTATCTTGTTGTCCAGACCCGCCGCGGCATTCTCCAGTTCTATCTTGATGTAGTTGTCCGTGAAGCCGCTGTAGCAGCCCGCCTTGCGCGAGTGCTCCAGTAACACGGGACGTTGTGTGCCGATGTATCGGCTGTAAAAGTCATGCAGTTTCCTGTCGCTTAGGGCCAACAGACGCTGACTGCGTTCGTGCTTCTCTTCGGGTGCTACAGCATGGGGTATGCGCAAAGCGGCCGTACCGGGTCGCTCGCTGTAGCTGAAGACATGAAGCTGCGAACAGGGCAACGCCTCAAGGAAACATTCCGTCTCCGCAAAGTAGTCCTCGGTCTCGCCTCGTGTGCCTACAATGACATCAATGCCGATAAAGGCATCTGGCATCAGCTCGCGCACGCGCGCGATCTTATTATAAAATAATGCAGTGTCGTAGCGACGGTGCATCAGTTTCAGCACAGCGTCCGAACCAGACTGCAACGGGATGTGGAAATGCGGCATAAAGGCACGGCTCGCAGCACAGAACTCCAACACCTCATCCGTCAACAGATTTGGTTCAAGGCTCGATATGCGATATCGCTCTATGCCATCCACAGCATCCAGGGCACGCAGCAAGTCGATGAAGCTTTCACCAGTAGTGTGGCCATAGTCGCCGATATTAACACCCGTGATGACAATCTCCTTGCCGCCTTCTGCGGCTGCCGTGCGGGCTGCATCCACAAGTTGGGCTATGCTGCCGTTGCGACTGCGGCCGCGAGCAAAGGGTATGGTGCAATAGGTGCAATAATAGTCGCATCCGTCCTGCACCTTCAGGAAGAAACGAGTACGCTCACCGCGCGAGCACGACGGAACAAAGCGAGTGATATCCTTTGTCCGCGTGGCGGCATAGTGTTCGTGTGCCACAAGCAGCCGCTCATCACTGCCCATCGGCAGCCGCTCAGCTATATATCGCATGATGTCGCCCTTCTCGTTTTGTCCAAGCACAAGGTCAACACCCTCGATGGCGGCCACACGCTCGGGCTGCAACTGAGCATAGCAGCCTGTGACGATGACCAGAGCTCCAGGATGGCGACGCACCAGCCGATGTATGGCCTGACGGCATTTGTGATCAGCGACCTCCGTGACACTGCATGTGTTGACGATGCAGATATCAGCACACTCCTTCTCACCGACACGACGCACACCAGCATCCTCCAAGCGGCGGGCGATGGTGGCAGTCTCGGCAAAATTCAGTTTGCAGCCCAGCGTATAGTAGGCTGCCGTGCGACCTTCGAAAAGTCCTGTTTGTTCCATTCGGGATGCAAAGTTAGCCATTTATTTGGAGCAAGTGGGAATTGTATTAGTTTTTTAACATTTCTTATACATTTGATTACTAACGGTTTATGCAAATGATGCAAAAAAAAATTAAAAAAAAGTTGCTAAAAGTTATTCTCATATCATAAAAAGTGTGTACCTTTGCGCCAGTTTAAGAAGCAAATGATTGTTTTACAGAATTAATTAATCCTAAAAAAGAAAATGAAAAAGGTTGCATTTATGTTCGTTGCCGCTATGGCAATGTCTTTCGCAGCATGCACTGGCAACAAGACCGCTGCTACTGATGCAGTAGATTCTCTGGACGCCGCTATCGACGAGGCCGTTGAGGTCGTTGAGGAGGTAGCTGACAGCGTTGCTGCCGAGGCTGACAGCGTAGTCGTTGAGGCTGCTGAGGTCGTTGCTGAATAAGCGAAAGACCATTTCATGCGCTGACGAACATCAGCACACGAATTAAAGGGAGAGGGAGCTCGATTGAGAGTTCCCTCTCTCGCTGTTAAGCACCAAAGTGCCACATAAAAAAGGGGCTGTGTCGGATGCGACACAGCCCCTTGCGGTTATCAGAAAGGATATCTGAATTATGCTTCCTCAGCAGGAGTCTCGTCGAGCTCCCCCACTTCCTCTTCAACGGGAGCTTCCTCCTCGACCTCGGCCACAGCCTCAGCGGGAGCTACGGGAGCCTCTTCGGGTTCGGGAACATTCTCGGCAATCACAGTCACAGGAATCTCTACAGTAACCTCCTTGTGCACACGCACTGTGACCACGTGGTCGCCCACGCTCTTGATGTCACGTGCAGTGATGAGGCGACGGTCAATCTCAAAGCCCTGCTTTGCGAGCTCGTCGGCAACCATGACATTATTCACGCTACCATAGATGGTGCCGTTGCGGCTCACCTTAGCTGCGATGACAATCTTCACCTGTGCCAGCTTGTCGGCCAAGCTCTGGGCATCAGCCTTCTGCTTCTCCAGCTTCTTTGCCTTCTGCTTGAGCTCTTCAGCCAGCTGCTTCTTGGCGCTCTCGGATGCAATAACGCCCTTACCGGTGGGAATAAGGTAGTTGCGGCCATAGCCGGACTTCACCTCTACTATATCGTGCTTGTAACCCAAGCCGATAACGTCTTCTTTCAGAATGATTTCCATATTCTTATTCCTCCTTTGTTAATTATTTCATCATGTCGGTTACGAAGGGCAGCAAAGCCAGATGGCGTGCACGCTTTACGGCCTGTGCCACGCGGCGCTGATACTTCAGCGAAGTGCCTGTGATGCGACGGGGCAGAATCTTGCCCTGCTCGTTGAGGAACTTCTTGAGGAACTCGGGATCCTTGTAGTCGATATACTTGATTCCACTCTTCTTGAAGCGGCAGTATTTCTTCTTCTTGGTGTCGACAGTAGGTGGTGTCAGATAACGTATTTCAGACTGTGCCATGATGTTAATCCTCCTTCTTTGCTAATTTGTTTCTACGCTTCTCAGCATATTCGGCTGCATACTTCTCGTTCTTGACAGTGATGTAGCGCAGGACGCGCTCGTCGCGACGGTAGTTGACCTCCAGCTTGCTGATGAGCTGAGGATCGGCCTTGAACTCCAACATGGCATAGAAGCCAGTGCTCTTCTTCTGGATGGGGTAAGCGAGCTTCTTCAGACCCCACTCTTCCTCGTTCAGGATCTCGGCACCACCATCGGTGAGAATACCCTTGAACTTGGCGACCGCTTCCTTTGTCTGTTCGTCAGACAAAACGGGAGTTAGGATGAAAACGGTTTCGTACTGATTCATAATGTGTTAAGTGAATAAATAAATGTTATTTCGCAAAAATGCGGTGCAAAGGTAGCTTTTTTCTGCCAACCGACAAGGCTTTATGTCATATTTTCTTCAAAAAAACTTAAAAATATGGTCGTCACATGAACTTTTTCCTTCAAACATTTCCGTGATTGGACAAAAATATTTTACTTTGCAAAGAAAATGTACTCAAAACAACAATAACACAATGAAACTCTATTCCGGAATCATCCTCGCCATCGTGGGAGCTCTGCTCCTTGTCCTCAGCTACTTCACTGGCCTGGTAGACTACAACTTCGTACAGGGATTGGCAGTGCTGTGCATCATCGCTGGCATCGGCACACACATCTATGTTAACTACAAGAAGCCACAGTACACGGCAGATGCCGAGTAAGCCTTAAGCTTGTACCAGCCCAATAAGGCTCTTCACACCCTGCGACAGCGGGCGAACCTCACCGTTCGCCCGCTGTCGCGTTTACGAACATAAACAGATTACAAAAATTATTTGGACACTTTTTGCCCACAACATGCACGCGAACAAATAATTATTTATATCTTTGCCCCCAAATCGAGAAATCCTAAATCATTAAATATCTAATCAAATCATGTTTGAGAATCAACCCAAGGGTCTATGGGCTCTGGCCCTGGCCAACACAGGCGAGCGCTTCGGCTACTACACCATGCTCGCCGTCTTCGCCTTGTTCCTGCAAGCCAACTTCGGCTTCGCCACAGGCACGGCAAGCACCATCTACTCCACATTCCTCATGCTCGTTTACTTCCTACCTGTCATCGGCGGCATCGCTGCCGACCGCTGGGGCTTCGGCCGCATGGTGACAACGGGCATACTGATTATGTTCATCGGCTATCTGCTGCTCTCCATTCCCCTTGGCAGCGACTGGATTGCCATAGCCGTTATGGGCATCGCATTGGTGCTGGTGAGCCTTGGCACAGGTCTGTTCAAGGGCAACCTGCAGGTGATGGTGGGACGCCTCTACGACGAGGCGCAGTTCGCCAACCGACGTGATGCGGGTTTCTCGCTCTTCTACATGGCTATCAACATCGGAGCCATGTTTGCTCCCACAGCGGCCATAGCAATCATGAACTGGGCACAGACATCGCTGGGTGTGAGCGAAGCTGACTCCTACCACTTCGCCTTCGGAGTGGCCTGCGCATCGCTCATCGTCAGCATAGCCATCTACTACGCCTTCCGCAGCTGGTTCATACATGTGCTTGCCGGCGAAGGCAAGAAGGCCGACAAGGCAGCTGTGGCAGACAACCTGACACCCGCCGAGACCAGGGAGCGCATCATCTGCCTATGTCTGGTGTTTGCCGTCGTTATCTTCTTCTGGATGGCATTCCATCAGAACGGTCTGACGCTGACCTTCTTTGCTCGCGACTACACGCAGACATCCAGCACAGGCGTGCAGAGCATGATGTTCGACGTCACAAATCTTGTTGCATGCATCTTCATCGTCTATGGTTTGTTTGGCTTCTTCCAGAGCAAGACGGCCAAGGGCAAGGGTTTATCCACAGTGCTCGTGGCAGCAGCAGCGGCCTATCTCGCATGGCAATACTCTCGTCTCAGCGGCGAGGTGCAAGTGTTTGCTCCCATCTTCCAGCAGTTCAACCCCTGTTTTGTCGTGATGCTCACACCAGTCAGCGTCGGCGTATTCAGCTGGTTGGCAAAGAAGAATCTTGAGCCCAGCAGCCCTAAGAAGATTGGTCTGGGCATGTTGGTGGCCGCCTGCGGTTTCTTCATCATGATTGGTGCCAGCCTGGGACTGCTTGCCCCCGAGGCACAGGCAGCAGCCATCGAAGCCGGTGGCGATGTGACACGCGTCTCGGCCAACTGGCTCGTGAGCACATATCTCGTCCTGACCTTTGCCGAGCTCCTACTCTCCCCCATCGGCATATCCTTCGTCTCTAAGGTGGCTCCACCGAAGTACGCAGGACTGATGATGGGCCTCTGGTTTGCCAGCACAGCCATTGGCAACTTCCTCGTCCAAATCCCAGGTCTGCTATGGGGAGCCAATGTGCAGCTCACCTACATCTGGCTTGTGCTCGCAGGCATATGCCTCATTAGCGCTGTCTTCATCTTCTCCATCCTCAAGAAGCTGGAGAAAGTCGCATAAGACCGTCTTTTCTTACAATCTATAAATACCAACTTCAATCATGAGAGTATATAGCACCATCATGGCACTGGCCGTAGCGGTCACTGTCATGGCCCAACGCACACCCACAATGGGATGGAGTTCGTGGAACACCTTTGCACTGAACATCAATGAACAGCTTATACGCCAGCAAGCCGATGCCATGCACACAAGCGGCCTGCAGGCAGCTGGCTACAAATACGTCAACATTGACGACGGCTACTGGAATGGCCGTGACGAACGGGGACATCTGCGCCTGAACGAGGAGCTGTTCCCGATGGGCATGCGTCCGCTGGTGGACTATATCCACTCTCTTGGGCTGAAAGCAGGCATCTACAGCGACGCCGGCGACAACACCTGTGGCAGCGGCGAGAAGCATGCGTGGGGACGCGGCGTGGGCTTCGCCGGCCACGAGGAAGAGGACTGCCGCCTGTATTTCGACGACTGGGACTTCGACTTCATCAAGGTGGACTACTGCGGCGGCGCACACATGGGGCTCGACGAACGCGAGCAATACTCCAAGATTGGTGCCGCCATCAAATCATGCAAGAAGCAGGACATCGTGTACAACATCTGCCGCTGGGCCTTCCCTGGCACATGGGCAGCAGGCGTGGCCGACTCGTGGCGCACCACGGGCGACATCTACAACGCCTGGCCCAGCGTGAAAGGCATCCTGGCCGAGAACCTCTACTTGAGCGCCTATTGCAACAACGGTCACTACAACGACATGGATATGCTTGAGGTAGGCCGCTCGATGACCGCCATCGAAGACCGCACACACTTCGGCATGTGGTGCATCATGGCATCGCCCCTGCTCATCGGCTGCGATATGTCCACCATCCGTCCCGAAGCGCTGGAGTTGTTGTGCAACAAAGACCTCATCGCGCTCAACCAGGACCCGCTGCATCTGCAGGCATACGTTGCCGCCAAGAGCGGTGAGGTCTATGTGCTCGTCAAGGACATCAAGCGTCTGCAGGGCCCTGAACGCGCTGTGGCATTCTACAATCCCAGCGACGAGGTGCAGCACATCAACATGCCTTGGGGCACTGTCGACATGAGCGAGGTGCAGACAGTGTATGACTGCTTCAGCCACGAAGCCATTGACGGTCTTCGCGAGACGGCAACATTGGAGTTGCAACCCCACGAGACGCGCATCTTCACCATCAAGGGTCGCCGCCAGCAACGCACACACTACGAGGCCGAGACAGCCTTCATGAGCCAGTATCAGGAGCTGCGCAACAATCAGCAAGCCATCAGCGGCATCTATGAGGCACGCGACGGCGCATCCGGCGGCTACGTGGCACGCTGGCTCGGCAACGACGCCTGGAACGACATCATCTGGCGCAACGTTTGGGTAGACCGCGCAGGCACATACCAGCTGACCCTGAAGTACTATTGTGGCGAGGCACGTCAAATGCAGGTGGATGTCAACTCCAATCCCGCGGTAACCATCGAAACCAACAGCACAGACTGGTCTGTGGCCGCCACAGCTACGACGACCGTCAAGCTGCGCAAAGGTCAGAACACCATTCGCCTCTACAATGCAGACGCATGGATGCCGGACATCGACTATATGGACATCACACTCGTAAAATAACAACCACATT
>CAJOEI010000014.1:44746-56382 GCA_905233465.1 uncultured Bacteroidaceae bacterium
TCGGCCGACCACATAGACGTCAAGTGGCCTATGAGCAACAAGGACGCCCTTGCCACCAGCGCCATGACGCAGGGAGGTGACACATACCTCACCACAGGCTTCACCCTTGGCAACGGCATCGGCAACACACAGACACAGACTGCACCCAACGCCGATCAAGGATACACCGTCACACCTTATGACCCGACTTTCGTCGCGCTGATACCCACAACCCGTCAGAGCGGCAAGACAGCCGGCCACTGCGTGACCTTCACCATCACGCCCAAGGCAGGCCACACCTTCAAGCCCACTACCATCAGCTTTGATGCGGCCAAGTTCGGCACCGATGGCGGCAACTTTGATGTGTACATCAAGAACGGCACAGGTGCAGAGACAGCCGTCGCCACGGCCGTAGCACCTCTGCGCAACAAGGTCACGTCAGGCAACCCCAACGGCTACAGCCAGCACACTTGGCCGCTGTCGGACATCCTTGTGGAGAGTGGCAAAGCCTTCCAACTGACGCTATACATCTACAACCTCAACGGCGTTGACAACGAGAATCCCAAGTCAATAGGTTTCCGCAACGTCACCATCGGCGGCCAGACCGACGAGCCCATCTACGATGCGAGCCACTACTTCAGCGCTGCCACCTGTTCGGCCGGCAACCTGATGACGCTCATCAGCTCGCTGCACAATGGCGGCACAGCCACCTGGCCAGACAAGCTTTATGGCGACCCCACCAACTTCAGTGTAACACCGGCTGCAGGCTACACGGCTACAATCACATATAATAATAAGGTGTGCACCATCGAGGCAAAGGAAAACGGACAGACAGTGTTCTCCGTCACCGTGCGTTTTGTGGTCAGCTATGTCCAGCCCAAGCCTGCAGCCAAGCCGCTCAACCGAGGCCTCATGGCCGTGAAACTCAGCAACGGAGTCCTCGTCAGCTGGCGCAGTCGCAAGAGCGATCCCGCCGGCACACGCTTCCGTCTGTATCGAGGCTCCACACTCATCAAGAACACCGCTACACTCGACGGCACCATCACCTCCCGCACCAACTGGCTTGACACCAGCGGCACTACCTCCTCGACCTATAAGCTCGAAGTGCTCGATGCCAGCGGCAACGTCATCGAGACGCAGGAAGGCGTCAAGCCCTGGAACGACCAAGTGAAGTACATCACCCTGCAAGGCGGTGCACCCACCGACCCCACATCAGCAGGCGCCACCTACACGCCCAATGACGCATCATTCTGCGATATGGACGGCGACGGCGAATATGACATCATCCTCAAGTGGGCTCCCAGCAACGAGAAAGATGCCGCCAGCAGCGGCACCACATCTCCAGCCTTCTACGGCTGCTACAAGTTGGACGGCACGCGCCTGTGGATGCTCCACACCGGCCACAATATGTTCAACTCGGCCCACACCACGCCCTTCGTGGCATGGGACTTCGACGGTGACGGCTATGGCGAGTTCATGGTGAAGACAGCTCCCGGTGCCATCGACGGCGAGGGCAACTACGTCATCATGGATGGCGACGACCCCACGGCCAACTACAAAGGCGGCAAGGGCAAGCAGACCTCCGGCGGCGAATACATCACCGTCTTCGACGGCACGACAGGTGCCGAGCTGAAGACCATCAAATACCACACGGCCTTCGCTGACGAGACCTCAAGCTTCTGGGGCGACAGCAACCAGAACCGCTCCGAGCGCTACCTCGGCGCCATCGCCTGGCTCGACGGCGAGGATGCCAACCCCTCGGGCATCTTCGCACGCGGATACTACAACGGCTGCAAGATAGGAGCCTACGACTGGGACGGCAGCGAGCTCACTTTGCGCTGGCTACATCGTGGCACGGGTGCCAATAGCGGCACCGTCACCTACGCCAACGGCTCGGTGAAGAGTCTATGGCGAGGGCTGCCACTGGATCAGCATCGGCGACGTCACCGGCGACGGCCGTCAGGAGATACACTACGGCTCCGGAGCGCTGAAGCCCGACGGCACCACGCTCTATCGCACCGGCCTCGGCCATGGCGATGCCATGCACCTGAGCGACTTCATACCCTCACGCCCGGGACTGGAGCTGTTCATGGTCCACGAGGAGAAGTCGAGCAACGGCAACTACGGTTCCGACCTCCGCGATGCCGCCACTGGAAGCATCCTGATGCGCAAGACAGCCGGCGCCGACACAGGCCGCGGCATCATGGCACACTTCAATCCCGAGGCTGACGATGCCTACTGGCAGCACTCAGCCGACAACAACCTCTACGACACCAGCGGCAACGTCATCGCATCAGATGTCACCCACGGAGGTGGAGCCGGACTGAGCTTCCGCGTCTTCTGGAACGGCGACCTGGCCGACGACTTTTATGGCAAAAACATTCTTGAATACTGGAACGCCGACAATAATGCCTTCTGGCGTTTGCAGATCAATGGCGGCAACTATGTCTATGGCAACTACAACAACAGCTCCAAGCAGAACCCATGCGTATCTGGCGACCTGCTCGGCGACTGGCGCGAGGAGATTGTCACATGGGATCAGTCGGGCAGTGACTATCGCCTCGTCATCAACGCCACCAGCCATGAGACGGACTACCTCGTGCCCCACCTCATGGATGACTATGCCTACCGTGCACAGCTCATCAGCCAGAACGACTGCTACAACCAGCCGCCGCATCTCTCCTGCGACCTCATTCACGAATACACCCGTCAGCTCACTATTCCAGCCGGAGGATGGACGGCGTTCTACGCGCCCTATCCTGTCAGTGTACCGGCAGGTGTGACGGCCTATAGCGTCACGGGCGTCAACGCCACCACCCACACCCTGAAGCTGACAGCCCTCGCTGCCGGAGCCACGATACCGGCCAACGCAGCCGTCGTCATCAACGGCACAGCCGGACAGACGGTGGCATTCAGGCCCTCTACAAAGAGCGCTGCCAACGTGCTCCGCACATATCTGCGTGGCGACCTCGTCACACAGAAGCTGACAAGCAACAGCACCAGCGTGGTGTTCTACCAGCTGCAACCACATCCCAACAATGCCAATGCGCTGATATTCCGCCGTGTGAACAACGACACCATGCAAGATGCTGCCACTCCTTGGCTACAGGTCACCACCTCAGCCAGCATACCAGCCATAGACCACTATTGGCTCAGCGCATCTCAGATTCCCACTGCCATCACCGAGACCGCTGACGAGGCTATCCCCGTTCCATCGTACTCCGTCGACGGCCGCGCCATCAGCGAGGACCAGCCCCACAAAGGCATCGTCGTGCGACAAGGACGTAAAATACTAAAACGTTGAAAGAACACTTCCAACAACTCTCTGCGCGACTGAGCGCTGGCGGCAGCAAGTTCATGTTGCTGCTGGCGCTGGTCATCGGTGTGCTCACAGCGTTGGCCGGGCTGCTGCTCAAGTGGCTCATTCACGTCATAGAGCATGTGCTCACCAAACAGTTCTCCGTCACCGACGCCAACTGGCTATATCTTGTCTACCCCGTAGTAGGCATCACGCTCACCGGACTGTTCGTTCGCTATGTAGTACGTGACGACATCGGCCACGGCATAACCAAGATTCTCTATGCCATAGCCCGCAAGAAGAGCTACATCAAGTCGCACAACACATGGTCCAGCGTCGTGGCATCAGGCATCACCATCGGCTTCGGCGGCTCGGTGGGAGCAGAGGCACCTATAGTGCTGACGGGTTCGGCCATAGGCAGCAACCTCGGACGCATGTTCCACCTCGACTCCAAGAAGATGATGCTCCTCGTGGGCTGCGGTGCCGCCGGTGCTGTGTCTGGCATCTTCAAGGCACCCATCGCGGGACTGGTGTTCGTCCTCGAGGTGCTGATGATAGACTTCACCCTCGGCAGCCTGCTGCCGCTGCTGGTGTCATGCGTGACAGCCGCTGCCGTCTCTTTCATGGCCACAGGTACAAACACCATCTTCGAGTTTCACCTCACCAATGCCTTCCGCGTAGAGCGCCTGCCGGCATATCTGTTGCTGGGCATCTTCTGCGGACTCGTCTCACTCTACTTCACACGGGTGATGAACTGGCTCGAAGACCAGTTCCGGCGACTGCGCACGCCGATGCGCCGCCTGTTGGTGGCAGCACCCATACTCAGCGTGCTCATCTTCCTCTTCCCCTCGCTCTACGGTGAGGGCTACGAGCTCATACACATCCTGCTCAACGGCAACAACCAGGCCGAGTGGCAAGAGGCTCTCGAAGGCTCCCTCTTCTACGGCTCACCACATCTGCTGCTGCTCTACCTCGCCGGCATCATTGCCTTCAAGGTCTTCGCCACCACAGCCACCAACAGCGGCGGCGGCTGCGGCGGAACGTTCGCGCCAAGCCTCTTCGTGGGATGCGTTTCGGGCTTCGTCTTCGCATCGATGTGGAACCTCATCCCGGGCCAAGGCATCCTCGTGCCCGAGAACAACTTCTCGCTGCTGGGCATGGCGGGACTCATGAGCGGCGTGATGCACGCCCCGCTGACGGGCATCTTCCTCATCGCAGAACTCACGGGTGGCTATGGCCTCTTTCTGCCGTTGATGATTGTCGCCGTGTCGTCATACCTCACCATCGTCATCTTCGAGCCACACAGCATCTACACCATGCGACTGGCACGCAAGGGCGAACTCGTTACACACAACCGCGACAAGGCCATACTAACACTGATGTCGATGGACTCCGTCATTGAGCGATATGAGGAACATCTGCACCCCGACGACGACCTGCGCGAGGTGGTGCGCCAGCTGGCAGCATCCAACCGCGACGTCTTCCCCGTGGTGGACGAGGGCGGCAAACTGCTGGCCGTGCTCGTGCTCGACCGCGTCCGGCACGTCATGTTCCGCACAGAGCTGTACCATCAGCTGCACGTGCGCGACCTCATGTCGCAATGCCGCGACAGGCTCACCACTCACGACCCGATGGACGTGGTGATGTCGTCATTCGACCGCACTGGGGCGTGGACACTGCCCGTGGTGGACGACAGCGGCATCTTCATCGGCTTCATACGACGCAGCAACGTTTTCGCACTCTATCGTAAGATGCTCCACGACATGAGTGAAGAGTAAACCCACCCTTAAACACAGAATATAACACCACGGACACCGTCCGTGACAAACACTAATCCGCATGATACTACGCAAGATCCGCATTCCCCTGGCATTGGTCTGCTTCGTAGCCATCACATGGCTCTTTGTGGACTTCACAGGCACAGCCGCACACTACGCCGGCTGGCTGGCCAAGTTACAACTGCTGCCGGCTGTGCTGGCGCTGAACCTCGCCGTGGTGGTGGCACTGGTGCTGCTCACCCTCATCGTCGGACGCATCTACTGCTCCGTGATATGTCCATTGGGCGTGATGCAGGACATCATAGCCCACCTGCACCCGCGCGGCAAGAACAAGGCAGGCCGCTACACCTTCTCACCCGAACGCCGCTGGCTGCGATGGACCGTGCTGGTGCTGTTCGTCGTGGCATTGGTGGCCGGCATAGGCTCATTCGTTGCACTGCTCGCGCCCTACAGCAGCTACGGCCGCATGGCATCCAACCTGCTGCAACCCATTTGGCTGACGGGCAACAACTGGCTTGCATCCTTCTCCGAGCAGAGCGGCAACTACGACCACTATGCCGTTGACATTTGGATGCGCAGCCTGCCAACCTTCATCATCGCCGCTGTCACCTTTATTATTATTGCTGTGCTGGCGTGGCGAGGCGGACGCACATATTGCAACACCATCTGTCCCGTAGGCACGGTGCTGGGTGCGCTGTCGCGCTTCTCGTTGCTGCGCATCAACTTCGATGCCGACAAGTGCCGCTCGTGCAGCAAATGTGCTCGCGCATGCAAGGCCTCATGCATCGACTACAAGAACCACACTGTCGACGCCTCCCGTTGTGTGCTCTGCGGCAACTGTCTGGACCAGTGCAGCTTCGATGCCCTGAAATACGACATCCCCCGCCTCCACAAACTCGCAACAGCCACCCCACCCGCCGCAGGCAGTGTGGCCGGCGGTTTGCCCGCCGGCAATACCCCACCCGCCTCAGAAGAGCGCCGCGCCTTCCTCATCGGCACAGCCCTCGCCGCCTCCACAGCGGCACTGGCCGATGTCAAGGTGAAGATGGACGGCGGCTTGGCAGAGATAGAAGACAAAGTTGCGCCCAAACGCCAGACACCCATCACCCCGCCGGGCTCACTCTCAGCACGCCATTTCGCTCAGCACTGCACGGGCTGCCAGCTCTGCGTGGCACAATGCCCCAACGACGTACTGCGACCGTCCACAGGACTGCTCACGCTGATGCAACCCACGATGAGCTACGAGCGCGGCTACTGCCGACCCGAATGCACACGCTGCAGCAGCGTATGCCCCACAGGAGCCATACGACCCATCGGACGCGACGACAAGTCCAGCATACAAATCGGCCACGCCGTGTGGGTGCGCGACAACTGCATACCCCTCACCGACGGCGTAGCCTGCGGCAACTGCGCACGCCATTGCCCCGTAGGAGCCATAACGATGGTGCCCGCCGAGCCCGACAAAGAAGGGAGCCCGATGATACCGGCCGTCAACGAGAGCCGCTGCATAGGCTGCGGAGCATGCGAGAACCTTTGCCCCGCACGACCCTTCAGCGCCATCTACGTCGAAGGACACGAAGTCCACAAGACGGTGTAAGGGCCCAGCACCACAGATTACGCAGATTACGCAGATTAAGCAGATTCCCTTCAGCCTCTTATCTGTGTAATTTCAATATAAATTTCACAGATTTCCAAGGCATCAATCCGTGTAATCCGTGTAATCTGTGGTTCACTTAAGATATTAACAATAACGATAACGAAGACGATATTATGAATAAGCCTCTTTCTCGCCGCAACTTCCTGAAATACATGGCCGCCGGCACAGCAGCCGTAGCACCCAGCGCTGCACTCCTCACAGCCTGCAACCCATCCGCCAAGGGTGCGGCCGGCGTTTCGCCCACCGGCAATAGCGCCAAAGCCATGACCATGCGCCACAACCCCAACACCGGCGACAACGTCTCGCTGCTCGGATATGGCATGATGCGTCTGCCACAGCTGCCCGAGGGCACACCCGAAGACCCCGAGACAGGACCATTTGACCAGGAGATGATCAACCGCCAGGTGGACTATGCCATCGAGCACGGCGTGAACTACTTCGACACCAGCCCCGTCTACTGCCGGGGCCTGTCGGAGCGATGCACGGGCATAGCGCTGAAGCGCCACCCGCGCGACAAATACTTCATCGCCACCAAGCTCTCGAACTTCGACAACAGCCTGTGGGGCCTCGAAGCTTCACAGAAGATGTTCGAAAACTCCCTGCACGAACTCCAGACAGACTACATCGACTACCTGCTGCTCCACAGCACTGGCGGCGGAGGGCGTGACCCCGAGACAGGTGAGCAGCTCAGCGGACTCGACGTCTGCCAGCGACGATTCATTGACAACGGCCTCACTGACTGGCTCGTAGAGCAGAAGCAGAAAGGCCGCATACGCAATCTGGGCTTCTCATGGCACGGCGACTACCGCGCCTTCGAACTGCTGCTGCGCCTGCACGACGAGGGACGCTACCACTGGGACTTCGTGCAAATAGAGCTCAACTACCTCGACTGGTTCTACGCCAACGAGATCAACGGCGCCAACGTCGATGCCGTCAAGCTCTACGGCGAGCTGGAGAAACGAGGCATACCTGCGGTCATCATGGAGCCTCTGCTGGGCGGACGCCTCGCCAGCGTCAGCGACAACGTGGCAGCCGAACTCAAGCAACGCGACCCCGATGCCACAATAGCCTCGTGGGCCTTCCGCTTCGCAGGCTCGCCGACAGGGGTGCTCACCGTGCTCAGCGGCATGACATACATGGAGCACCTTGTGGAGAACGTACAGACATACTCCCCCCTGCAACCCATCACCGAAGAAGACCACGAGTTCCTCATGCACATCGCCGAGGAGATCTTCGGTCTCAAAGAGGTGCCATGCACCGGATGCGAATACTGCATGCCCTGCCCCTACGGCATAGACATACCCGGCATCTTCGCACACTACAACCGCTGCATCAAGGAGGGATACGTCAGCCAGTCTGAGCGAGACCCGCACTACGCTGAGGCGCGACGAGCCTTCCTCGTCGGCTACGACCGCAGCGTGCCGCGCCTGCGCCAGGCCAGCCACTGCATAGGATGCAACCAATGCACCTCCCACTGCCCGCAACAAATCCGCATCCCCAAGGAGCTGCAGCGCATCGACGCCTACGTCGAGAGTCTGCGTCAGTATCAGGCAGGACGAATATAGTGCGTCGTGGGGCCATGCCCCCGACGCTGCAACCTGCCCTCGTCCCGCGCGGCGGTGGATCTGGCGGCGCGTTTCCCCCACGTCTACGCCGCCGTGGGCGTCCATCCGGAGGCGACTCGAAATGCGCGTCCATCTTCAGCGCCACCTCCTCGTCCGACGGCATCGTCACTACCGGACCCGCCGTGGGCTTGAAACTGACTTCCTGCACTTTGTTCAGGAAGTCGCGTGACGGCTTGAAGAGCACCCCGCTCACATGCAGGTCATCAAGCTTCACCTTGCCCTTGCTATCTGTTGTCTGCTCGCTCTTGATGCGCACGCTGAACGAGCCGATGCCGTCGAGCGTCACCAGCTCCCCACGCCGCAAGCAGTCCACAAGCTGCTCGCCCAATCCCGTCAACACCGCCTCGATGTCGGCGCGCGTCAGCGTCGTCGACCGCACCAGAGCCTCAGCAATATCAGCATTTCCCGACTTGCCCTTGATGACAGGACGCGCATACACCTGACGTTTCTTCTTCTCACGTCCCGTTTCCGGACGGAGCTGCATTGCATAATTGATACTGTATACTCCCATAGCTATAGTTGTTTGATGTTGTTTCTCCGTTGGTTTCAACTAATTCCACCAGTGGTTTCTTGTGTATCGACCGGATGATTCTATTTGTCCACGTTCGTGGACAATATCGTCCATGGTCGTGGACTATTTCGTACACGTTCGTGGACTATTTCGTCCGTGGTCGTGGACAATATCGTCCGCGGTCGTGGACTATTTCGTACGTGGTCGTGGACAATATCGTCCGCGTTCGTGGACAAAGCTAAACGACTGGGCAAAGATATGCAAATCTCCGCAGATAATAGCAACAATCCCCAGATTATTTTATGCAGGACTCCAAAAATCACAAGCGGTAAATGTATTTCACACGTTTTTTTGTATGATAAATATAATAATTGTGTAACTTTGTCCCCGAAAGGGCACGAATCGGCCTATCTGCGGCTGGCCAACTCAATTTACATGGATGCGCAGGGCATATTTTGACCTACGCACTATTCCTGAGTTCCAAAGGATATAAACACTCCATTGAACTCATCACAATTCACACTTCACAATTGTCATACCTTGGTAGAGAAAAAAGATTATATTGAGCATTTACGCGAAGCCGTTGAGACAGCGGCTTCGTGCAAGATGCACACGCCCAAGGACTTCGACTTCCTGTCGCAATTGCTATTGGAGCGTCAGGGGCAACGCGTGAGCGCGAGCACACTCAAGCGCATTTGGGGATACGTCAATAGCGAAAGCATGCCTCGCCGCAGCACCCTGGATGTGCTGGCGCAGTTTGTAGGCTGCAAGGACTGGGACGATTTCTGCAACGACTCCACGCCCGAGCCCAGCCCCTCACCGGCAAAGAAACGTCCGGAGTTATTGAGGTTGGGCCTGCAGGGAGCGGTCGCCCTCATCTTTATTGTTGCAGCTTTTCTCGTGCTGCCCCGCCTGTTCAGCGGCAACAGCGGGTCGTCAGCCTACATCCTTCATTCTGGTCAGACATTTGCCACCAACGACGCCTACTTGCAGCTCTTCGGCATCAACGACAGTGCCAACCCTTGGAGTCAGCCGCTGCCCCACCACACGGGCATCATCGTGTGGGGACCTGAGTACCAGCACCCCAATTGGCACAACGAGGGCAATGCCGACAGCCTTATGCCTACCATCACCGAGTTCTGGCAACCAGCCGACACCTCGGAAGCCTCGCTCAAGGTTATGGTCACACGCAACGCCGACAATTACCTCCGTGCTACATCCTTCAGAGAGCTGCGCATAACCTTCATGAAGGGGTTGGCAGACACCACCTACACCTTTCTCGGCATCTACCGCCTCGACCTCAACGAATCCGACTCCACCCGCCTCGTATGGCAGCGCGTAGCCACCGAATGTGACCTCTCCAACCTCAACTATCTCGAGCAACTGCGCCACTGACGACGGCTTTGCAACAGCACCTTTTGCGTCTGCGAATCCCCCTGATTCTCAGACGCAAATTGCATTTGAACCAATTTGAACCAATGTTTGAAACACGTTGAACCGAACTTCGTTTGCTTTGTTCGCACCATTTCGTTAACTTCGCGCTGTCGATTGTACAATATCTGCTAACATTATTCATTCAAATAAACTAAAACTTCATGGGATTTTTTGACAACGAAGAAGAAGAGCGCGAAAAACGCTTAGCAGCAGAAGCCGACGAAAGTGCAGCATTGCACAGGCGCAAAGCAGCTGAGGCCAAACTAAAGGAAGTAGAGGCTCAGCTTGAACACGAAGACAGCATACGCTGGGAAGAGCAACGCAGGGAAGAGAAAGCCCAACTGAGGGCTATGACCAAGTCCGGCCGAGGCGATGCTATCCTTGACTTGTTACACAAATTCGAGGAGGAGGGTAAGCGCAAGGACGGCGAAGAAGCCAACGCAATCAAGCAATGGCAGGTGCCTACTGACAAGGAGAATTTCGAGCTGTTTGTGCAGACGTTCAATATCAACTACGAATATTTCAAGGAGTTGGATTGGGTGCAATATACGACAATGGAAGATGGCACTGTAGGCCTGCGCGAAATGTTGGTTGAGAAAGCCAAGAAGGTGGAACGAATTCATCTGAGGGGGAAAGTCAACGATACAATGGAGCTGCTGGATGAAGTGGAACAGAAATTAACACAGGAGAGAGAGAAGAATAAACGCGAAGTTAAACAGGTTATTCTTATCGCGGTGGTCTTCGTTGTAGTATTTGTATTATATGGATTAGTTCAAATGTGTAACGGCCACTAACAATGTACAATTCATAATTCTCAATTCATAATTAATCATCATGGGACTATTCAGTAGCGAAGAAGAAGAGCGCGAAAAACGCCGCGCAGCAGAAGCCACCGAACAAGCAGAATGGCACAGACGTCAGGCTGCTGAGGCACAACTTGCAGCCGAAGAAGCGCGTATAGATCACGAAGACAGCATACGCTGGGAGAAGGAAAGAAAGGAAGAGGAAGAAAAACTCTGGGCTTTGGCCAAGTCCAAGCGCGGCGATGCCATACTCGACTTGTTACACAAATTCGAGGAAGACAACAAGAGCAAGAAGGGCAAAATATTCATGACCCTCAAGCAATGGCAGGTGCCTACGGACAAGGAGAACTTCGAGCTGTTTGTGCACACGTTCGACATCAACTACGACTATATCAAGGAGTTGGATTGGGAGAGTGACTACCTCACAAGTTCAGAAAAAGTGGGTTTGCGCGAGATGCTGATAGATAAGGCCAAGAAAGTTGCCAGAATCTACATCAAAGACAGCGCCCCAGAAGCTGTGGAACTCCTCAACGAGATCGAACAGCGCATGA
>CAJOEI010000015.1 GCA_905233465.1 uncultured Bacteroidaceae bacterium
CACCTTACCTTGTAATGCTTCAAGTTGTTCTGAATAGTTCTTCAAGACCTCATTGATATCATGATTAGTCTTGGGTAACCATTTGGGCCAGTCGAAATGTTTCTTTTTATCTATCAGATTGTATTTCAGTGTTTCAAAAGCAAAAGGATTTTTCTCAATAGCAAACAGACCATGCCACCCAGATAGATATAGTCCGAGTGACAATCCTCCTGCTCCTGCAAAGAGATCAATGACCGTATATCTATTAATGTCTTTGTCTGTATTCATACATTCATTCTGAGATATTGTTTAGCAAAAAATTCTTCATCGGCTCCAGATACTCCGCATCCAGATCCCAGTGCTGGGTGTTCTCGTAATTACGATTCTGGACCATATCATTTCGTTTTGTTTCCTAACGCCTTTTTGCTTTCACTCGCCAAACGACGCTCTACCTTTTTCACATCCTCTGCAGGTGGTAGGTCTTCGGGGACGATGCCGCGTTGGACGAGCATTTGGCGAACGGCTGCGTTGTTGTCAACATGCTCTTTGGTGATTTGCATTTCACCTTGCAGGTCTTTGGTCTGCACGTTAACGCTGGTCATCTCAGCAGCAAAGTCCTTGGCCTTGATGCTGATGGTTGGCAGAAAATCAGCCAAAGGACGAGAAGCCGGAACGCCCATCTTACTTTTCATCACATTGGTACTGAGACGGAAGAGGGCCTGATCGCCTTTAGAACGGATGACAGCAAAGCTCTTATCATTGACACCACGTTCATATAGAACGCCCGACAATTTCTTCTCTGTTTCTTGCAGTTTGGCACGAGCCTTGACGCGCTCTACTTCTAACAAACGCTGCTCTATGAGTTCTGCACGGCGTGTCTGCACAGCGAAGTAGGTCTGAGCGAAGGCAATCTGCGGTTTGCGGGGATCACCATTTTGTGCCACAAGGTAACATGCATAGCGAGTGAGCATGATGTCATCTACCTCACGAATGGCCCCACTGCCCAACTCTACCTTTTTATTGACGTCAATAAAATGGTCGCAGGCTTCTTTAGCCTTGGCTATTACCTTAGTAAAGTTCTGCCAAAGGCTGTAGCCAAGCAACTTCTGTAAGTCTCTTGCACTCCAGCATTCCACTTGGTTCACCTCGCAAGCGGCCTGCTCATATTCTTGGAATAGTGCTAATATCTCTTCCTTCTTCATACGCTTAACCCGAAATCTTGTTTTCCAAGAACTCCTTTAGCGGCTTCAGATACTCTGCATCCAGATTCCAATGCTGGGTGTTCTCGTAATTGCGGTTTACCTCTTTTATTAACTCCTTTTGACTGTTTGACTCTCCAAGCAGAGCTTCAAGATAACCGTATATTTTTGTTTTTTTGGCAGGTGTAGTCAAAGGTGGTGGCGTACGACCTGGGATGTCAAGTTGCACAAGCTCTTTTTCGTAATTCTCCCAACAGTCAAGAATTGGTCGGTTATTCGGATTGATGATATTTTCCAATAAAACTTCTAATGCCCCTGTGTGCTTATTGTTGGGGAATAGAAACAATTCAAAATCCACACCATATTCCTCTTTATACGACAACAGCTCTTTTTGTCGGGCTTCAAAATCCTTATCCGCATCAAAGATGACAAGATTTACACCACCTTGGTCAGTATTCATGCGCATTTGGCTAAGATTGATTTCCTCAATCAACTTTTTATATCCACCAGTTTTGTTAAGCAGTTCACCTGTGTGGATAATACTATTCTTTGGTGCAGCCGCATGAAAGAGATGATGATAATAGTCCTTAATGAACTTACTATCAGCACTGCCTTCTACAATTATAAGAAATCTCTTCATCATAGTACAATGCTCCGAATTTCAATATCATTAGCACAAGCACCTCTCAATCCCTCATACGAAAGTTTATATGCCTGAAGGCCCTTCTTTAAAGTCTTCTCAATAGTGTATAACCTCAATTCTTTCTGATAGTCGGGTTTCTCTTCCAACATCTCATTGAGCTGATAAAGAGTTTCCTTGCTATGAGTCGTCACGAATATCTGCTTGTTTGTTGCTGTTGCCAAAGCAAAGATTGCCTCCCACAACTTTTTGTAAGCGGAATAGTGCAAACCATTGTCTATCTCGTCTAATAGTACAATCGTCGTCATGGAATTTGCTGCACATGCAACAATATTCAAATAGCGGCGCAAACCATCAGCAGTCATCCGCGAAGGAAGCATCTCGGATACGCCATCGAATCCAATATAAACGTCGTCGTTTAATATCTCAATACCATTTATTCGTGAATCGAACAACTTTAGTAATGTCAGAACAACATCTTTCTGGTTCCGCTTGAACAATTCTGTCAAATCGTTAACCAAATTGTTAGACATCAGATCTGCTGATATCAGCCAGCCTCTTAGCTGCTCAATATATCCGTCTTTACGACCATGCCTTGAGGATTCACTCGTAACCAGCTCTTATAGTTTTGAGTAGATGTGCCTGAAGAGATGTCGAAATCCATCTCCAAGGTATTCACATATTTCACAGCTCCGGTTTGCTGAAGCGGCTCATTCTTTGGTTCGGCCAACTCGTCAAAGACATAAGTGAGTGCCAACTTTAAATGCCGGAATGTGCCATCAGCTTGTTCCATGATAATCTCCGGTGGAATAGCTGTATCCAGATTATGAAAGAAATACTTGATGTCTATAAAGTTACCGAAAGGCTTTCGAGCACGAACGGCATTGATGGCTTGCGGCATATCGGGATTGGACATACCCAATGCTAAGGTAATAGCCTCTAGCACCGTACTTTTCCCTGAATTGTTCTGTCCCAGGAACACATTGACACGCGCAAAATCATCAATCATCAGATGGTCAATGCCTCTGAAATTCTTGATTGTTATATTCTTAAAACCATTCATATAGCTTGTTTTGAAACATTTCTATTCAGTAATAAGTTCACGTTTCTCACATCCAACTAATTCTGCAATTTTAGCCAACGTCTGCAAGTCAGGTTGGTGCATGTTGGTACACCATTTACTAACTGTTACGGCAGAGACACCTAATTGTTCTGCCAACCATTTGCTCGTCTTTTGGTTCTCCACAAGAACAACTTTAAGCCGATTAAGAGGTCTTTCACTCATCTTTATTTAATTAAAATCGAGTGCAAATATAATATTAGTTGGTGACGTTGCAAAATATATTTCTAATTATTTGCCATAATTGCCATTTGGGAGATTTTTTTATAAATTTGACACGTGCCGACAGGGGCATGCTTGGCTTGGATACCTTTGGCTGCACCTCGGCCATTTCGAGTGAGCTTGATGGTAAGGTCAAGTGGCTGATTATTAACATGATAGGACATCTGAATAGCATGGGCTCGACACTGGCGCATGTGACACTGGTGTCACCCACGTGTGTCACTGGTGTCACTTGCGTGTGTCTCCGGTGTCACTTGCGTGTGACACTGGTGTCACAATCGCGTGTCACCGATGTCACTTTTGCCAGCATTTTGGTATCTGTGGCGCTGCTCGGGGCTGAGTTGTAATGGAGGTTCAGGCGGTTTTTAGCGGACACCAATAAAAAAAAGTGTAAAATGTTTGTCATTTCATCGAAAAGCTGTATCTTTGCGGCCGATTTCCGAAAGAAATCCTGCCGACATGGCTCAGTTGGTAGAGCAACGCATTCGTAATGCGTGGGTCCGGGGTTCGAGTCCCCGTGTCGGCTCTAATGTAACCAGAATATTGAAAATTGAGATTTGCTGAAGTATTAATCGATGCCGAAAGTGAGTTTCAATTTTCTTTTTTGTTCATATTGAATGATGTCTACTCGTCTTCGTAGCATATTGATTGTCGTTGCTGTCACGTTGCTGGTGGCATTGTCCGCCATTTGGTGGATGTATCGTTCTGTGCTGGGCTCGCCCTTCCAGATCAGTGAGACCGTCTACGTCTATGTCCGTCCTGACGACACAGCTGCGAGCGTGCGCCGTCAGCTCTGCGAGGTGGGGAACGCCCGTCATCTGCGTGGTTGGAATATCCTATGTGCCTTGCGCAGCTACCAGCCTCGCACGGGTCGCTATGCAGTGAGTCCTGGCGAGTCGATGCTTGGCGTATACCGTAAGTTGCTACGCGGTCATCAGGAACCGGTGCGTCTCACGGTGCCCAGTGTGCGTGGCCTGCATCGTCTGGCCGGCACGTTGGGGAGCAAACTGATGATGGATTCGGTGGAAGTGGCTGAGCTGCTGGCTGATACAGCGTATATGTCTTGCTACGGCTACGATGCTGCTTCGGTGCCTTCTATGTTCATTCCCAACACCTATGAGGTGTATTGGGACATCAGTGTTGATGACCTCATGGAGCGTCTGCAGCGTGAGCACGACCGTTTCTGGGCAGCGTCTGGCCGCATGGACAAGGCTGCAGCCTTGGGTCTGACGCCAGAGGAGGTCTACACGCTGGCAAGTATCGTGGACGAGGAGACAGCGGTGAACGATGAGAAGCCTGATGTTGCAGGGCTGTACATCAACCGTCTGCGTCGTAATATGCCGCTGCAAGCCGACCCAACGGTGAAGTTTGCTGTTGGCGACGAGACGCTGCGACGCATCACATCGCAACATCTGCAGGTGGAGAGCCCATACAACACGTATCTTCATGAGGGCTTGCCCCCCGGCCCCATTCGCATTGCTTCCATTGCTGGTATAGACGCCGTGCTGAATGCCACGAAGCATGACTTTATTTATATGTGCGCGCGCGAGGACTTCTCTGGCCGTCACAACTTTGCCAGCAACTATGCCCAGCATCAGGCAAATGCCAGACGCTATCAGCAGGCGCTCAACAGGCGAGGAATACATTGAGGCGGCGTAGCCGCAGTTGAAAGTTGAGAGTTGAAAGTGGTTCGAGATAAAGTTTAAAGTTTAAGGTTTAAAGTTTAAAGTGGTTCGACAGACGGAGAGTTGATAGTAAAATTGTAAATTGTAAAATAGTAAAATAGTCATATTGTTACATCATAAAGTCCTTGTGTGTTTAGTAGTGATGCTCATGTGGGCGTCTTCGGCTGTCGGAATCAGCGCTCGTGCTGCAGTCGCGGGAGTCGGCATGCCTGTCTGTGCGTTGCCTGCCGACAGTGTCAGCCGCGACACTGCGAGCGTGCACCTGACAGGGCAGGTGCTCGACGACGACGGCCACGGCCTGCCGTTGGCCACAGTGCGTGTGAAAGGGCAGGGTATAGGCACTATGGCTGACATGCAGGGACGCTATTCGCTGTCTTTCCAAACGGCCGACACCGTGGTCATCGTCTACACCATGATGGGCTATGAGCCTCGCCACCGTCAGCTGGTGCGTCCGCGTGGCCGTATGACGCTGAAGGTGACTATGCACTCCGCCGGCCGCGATCTGGGTGAGGTGACGGTGTCTGAGACGCGTCGCCAGATGGGCCAGACACAGGAGCTGAATCTCGAAGCGCTCAACCGCCTGCCGTCGACAAGCGGCAATGCCGTTGAGGAGTTGGTGGCTACTCAGGCCGGTGTGTCGACACACAATGAGCTGTCCAGCCAGTACAACGTGCGCGGTGGTTCGTTTGACGAGAACTGCGTGTATATCAACGGTGTGGAGGTCTATCGTCCGATGCTCATAAGCTCGGGACAGCAAGAAGGCTTGTCGGTCATCAACTCAGATATGGTGGAACGCATCCAGTTCTCGGCAGGTGGCTTTGAGGCCAAATATGGCGACCGTATGTCCAGTGTGCTCGACATCACCTATCGCAAACCCACCCGCCACGAGGGCAGCGTGAGCGCCAGCCTGCTCGGGGCGAGCGTCTACGATGGCTTGCGTGTTGGCAATTTCACACTCAGTCAAGGTC
This sequence comes from uncultured Bacteroidaceae bacterium, assembly GCA_905233465.1. Taxonomy (GTDB): domain Bacteria; phylum Bacteroidota; class Bacteroidia; order Bacteroidales; family Bacteroidaceae; genus Physcousia. The sequence goes on from CAJOEI010000015.1 coordinate 5,814, forward strand.
TGCGCTACAAGAGCAACCGCTATTTGCTGGGCTCGCTCGAGACATCGGGTGAATACGATCCCTCGTTTCTCGACTATCAGGCCTACTTGTCGTGGACACCGTCGCAGCACTGGAGCATTGATGCCATAGGCTATGTGAGCCGCAACAACTATCGTTTCAAGCCTCACGACCGCGAGACACATTTCGGCACGATGGAGGATGTGAAGAGTTTCCGCGTGTATTTCGATGGCGAGGAGGAAGACCTCTTCCGCACAGCATGGGGTTCGTTGTCGGTGCGCCGCTCGATAGGTCGTCGTTCCAGTCTTACGCTGGGTGCTGCAGCCTTCACTACCCGTGAACGCGAGACGCGCGACATACAGGGGCAGTATTGGCTGCAAGAGACCAACAGCAGTGACCAGCTGGGCGTGGGAACCTACATGGAACATGCTCGCAACATGCTGCATTCGAGCACGCAAACGGTGCGTGCGCTGTTTGATGGCCGCTATGGGCTGCATCATGTCGAAGCCGGTGCGCTGTGGCGTGCCGAACAGATACGCGAGAACACTCGTGAGTGGGAGTTCCGCGACTCGGCAGGCTATTCCATGCCTCACCACCCCGACCGCTTGGAGGTGATATACAACCTTCACAGCGTGCAGGACATCTCGACGCGTCGCTGGGAGCTCTTTGCCCAGGACACATGGCGTCGCGAGCTGGGGGCTGGCATCCTGTCGGTGAATGGCGGCGTGCGTCTCTCCCACTGGTCGTGGAATGGCGAGACGCTCTTCTCGCCCCGTGCCGGCATAGGCTTTGTGCCGGCCGGCAACGATCGTCTGACGTTGCGTCTGGCAACCGGACTATATTATCAGGCACCGTTCTACAAGGAATTGCGCGACACTATGACCGTCGACGGCGCCACCATTGTGGCTCTCAACCGCGACATTCGCAGCCAGCGTTCGTGGCAGATAGTGGCAGGTGCAGAATACAAGTTCCGCATCGCCAAACGTCCGTTCAAGTTTACGGCTGAGGCATATTACAAAGGTCAAAGCCGTCTGAACCCATACAACGTAGACAACCTGAAGGTGGTCTATTATGGTCGCAATGAGGGCGATGGATATGTTGCCGGCCTCGACCTGAAGGTGTACGGCGAATTTGTGCCGGGCACGGACTCATGGATTTCGTTCTCGCTGATGAAGACACAGATGCGGCTGCATGGCAAGACGCTGCCGCAGCCTACAGACCAGCGATGGAGTGTAAATATGTTCTTCACCGACTATTTCCCCGGCACCGATCGCTGGCGCATGACGCTGAAGATGGCATTTGCCGATGGCTTGCCATTCGGCGCACCACATACGGGTCTGGAGGGGCATGTCTTCCGTGCTACGCCTTATCGTCGCGTAGACATAGGCATGATGTACCGACTGTTGGACAACGAAGACCACCATCGTCGTGGCATCGGCCGTAACCTGCGCAACGTGTGGTTGGGGCTGGACTGCTTCAATGTGCTGGGTATCAGCAATGTGTCTTCCTATCTGTGGATCACGGACATACAGCGTCAGCAGTACGCTGTACCGAACTACCTCACCGGTCGCCAGTTGAATGGCCGTGTGACGGTGGACTTCTAATAAATCTGCTGTGCTATCTGCCGGATGCTGTCGGTGGCGCTGAGTGTGTAGAAGTGCAACGACTGTGCCCCATGCGCAATGAGGTCGCGACACTGCTCCACAGCCCATTCCACTCCCACGCGGCTGACATCATCGTCATTCTTGCATCGCGCCAGTTCGGCGTAGAGAGGTTGTGGCAGGTCGCAGCGGAAGGTCTTGGGCACCGTTGCGAGCTGCGAGAGTTTGGTCAGGGGCTTCAGTCCGGGAATGATGGGAATGGTCACTCCGGCCTGCCGTGCGCGAGCGATGAAATCATAGAACTTGTTGTTGTCGTAGAAGAGTTGTGTGATTGCCACCTTGGCACCACGTTGCTGCTTGAGCAGCAGGTAGTGTATGTCGCTTTCAATGTTGGGAGCTTCCTCGTGTTTCTCGGGATATGCTGCCACGCCGAACTCAAATGGCACGCCTTTGACCTTCATCGGTGTGTCGTCGGCAAAGAATCCTTCGTTGAAACGGTTGACCTGGTCAATGAGTTCGAGGGCGTGGGTGTAGCCGCCTGGAGTGGGCTGGTAGAAGTTCTCTTCGCGGGCTTTGTCGCCTCGCAGCAGGAATACGTCGCTGATGCCCAGAAACTGCATGTCGAGCAGTGCGTATTCGATGTCGGACCGTGTGGAGCCGGAACATACTATGTGTGGTATGACAGGTATGCCCCAACGCTGTTGTATGGCAGCGGCGATGGCAATGGTGCCGGGGCGGCGGCGCACACGCGTGCGTTCCACGAGGCCGTTGCCAGCATCGCGGTAGACGTATTCTGCACGGTGGGTGGTGATGTTGATGTGGCGTGGATGGAACGGGGCGAGAACGTCGATGGTGCGGAAGAGTGTCTCTGTGCCTGTGCCCTTGAGGGGCGGCAGGACCTCGAATGAGAAACCGATTTCGCGAGTGGGCACGCAGACCTCAGATGAGGGCGTGACAGCGGCAGCATGAGTTGGATATATCTGTGATAGCATGTGTCGAGATGTTGTTTGGGCGCAAATATAGGTATTAATAGTCAAACATGTGGTATATATTTTTGAATTTTTGCATCTGCGACAGAAAAAAAGTATTACCTTTGCATCGACAATAGATAATAATAATATGAAGAAGTTCCAAATTCTCTTTGTCGTGTCTTGCCTTGTGGCCTTGTGTGGCTGCGGCAGACAGGGCGTGGTGGCTGATGCCGAATGGCCCAACACGCCGGGTAACCCATATCTCCCCCTGTGGGAACATATCCCCGACGGCGAGCCTTATGTCTTTGAGGATCCAGATAATCCCGGCAAATGGCGTGTGTATATCTATGGCTCTCACGACATTGAGCGTACGGCCTACTGCGGCCGCGACCAAGTGGTGTGGTCCGCACCTGTGGACAGCCTCAACCGTTGGCGCTATGATGGCGTGATACTGTCTGTGGATCGTAATGCTAACGACGAGCCTATCAATGCCGACTCGCTGGCTGACATCCTCTACGCTCCTGATGTGGCAATGACGCTTGACGAGGAAGGGAGGCCCACATACTGGCTTTATCCCAACGACCAGCATGGCGGCCGCAACGGACTGCTGGCACGCAGCTCCAGACCAGATGGCCCCTTTGAGGTGTGCAACTGGCGCGAGGATAATCCCAATGCCACCACGGGCGTGATGCAGTTTGATCCTGCTGTGCTGGTCGACGACGACGGCCGCGTATATGGCTATTGGGGTTTCCGCAAGAGCTTTGCCGCAGAGCTGGATCCGGCAACGATGTGCACAGTGCTCGAGGGCACTCAGATTGTTGAGGATATGGTGCCGGGTGATGTGACGGATAGCCTGTTCCGTTTCTTCGAGGCTTCGTCGATACGCAAGATCAAAGACAAGTACGTATTCATATACAGTCGGTGGACGAAGCCCGGCGAGTTTGGTCTGCCTGTGACCAACTACACACTGGCATACGCCTACAGCGACCATCCTCTGGGGCCGTGGACATACGGCGGCACTATCATCGACGGCCGAGGCCGTGAGATTAATGAGCAGGGTGACACTATCGCTTCGGCAACAGTGTCAGGCAACACCCACGGCAGCATCTGTCAGGTGGGTGACCAGTGGTATGTCTTCTACCATCGCCACACGGGGACAGACGAATATGCACGTCAGGCAATGGTGGCACCCATCACCGTTGACGTGGAGGAGGGGCCCGGCGGACGCGTAGCCATCAGCGAGGGCGAGTACACGTCCGAGGGCTTTGCACTTGACGGCCTCGACCCGTTGGAATGGCATTCCGCCGGCATAGCATGCTGGTACACAGGTCCACGACCCGCCATCCACGAATGGCCCAACAAGAAACATTTTGGCTCATACGTAGAGGCCGGTTATGGCACCGACGACAATATCGATGCACCATACGCACGGCGCAACAATAGCAATTGCGTGGTTCTGAACACCGATGGCTCGATAGTGGGATATAAATATCTCAATTGTACGCTCACTCACGGCAGCAAGAACCTGAAGTTAGCGTTGAGGCTTGTGCCAGAAGGTGTGGACGGCACGATAACCATCATGGTAGACCGCCCCTGGACATCACAAGGCGGCCGCGTTCTCGGTAGCATCAACCTGCGTGCAGATATGGAGCAGACTTCGACGGTGCTCACGGCTGAGGTGCCTGAGCTGGCGGAGCTCACAGGCAAACATGCGCTTTATCTCATTTTCTCCTCTGACACCAAGGAACGCTCGATGTGCAAGCTGGAAGAGTGGAGAGTGGAGTCCAATTCATAATTCATAATTCACAATTGAGTTGAAAGTTGAGAGATGAAGTGGGAGCAGGTTCTTGATTATCTCTATCATGCGGCACCGACGTTCCAGAACATCGGAGTAGGAGCATACAAGGAAGGGCTGGAAACGACGCATGCTTTGGACCGCCACTTCGGCAGTCCTCACCGTCGCTATCGCACCATTCATGTTGCCGGCACCAATGGCAAGGGTTCTGTCTCGTCGACGCTGGCAGCCGTGTTGCAGTCTGCAGGCCTGCGTGTGGGACTTTACACCTCGCCGCATCTGGTGGACTTTCGGGAGCGCATCCGCGTCAATGGCAAGATGATTCCGCGTCGTAGGGTGGTGGACTTTGTCACCCGCGAGCGAGCTTTCTTTGAGCCGCTGCATCCGTCGTTCTTCGAACTCACCACCGCTTTGGCGTTCCAGTACTTCGCTGAGCAGCAAGTTGATGTGGCTGTTGTCGAGGTGGGCCTTGGAGGTCGCCTGGACTGCACCAACATCATTCATCCAGACCTGTGCGTGATAACCAACATCAGCTACGACCATCAGCAACTCTTGGGCTCAACATTGCCGCAGATTGCTGCTGAGAAAGCTGGCATCATCAAGGCCGGTGTACCTGTTGTGGTTGGTCAGACTGAGGGTAATGTTGCTGTGCATGATGTCTTTCTGCACATGGCAGAGAGTCTCTGCCCACCGGCACCCATTCGTTTTGCCGACGAGCATCCGATTGTGACCTCAGCACATCCCACACCAGACGGGGGTATGGACCTCAAAGCCCCCAACCTCTTTCTCCCCTCCCTAACAGGGGAGGGGTCGGGGGTGGGGCTATTCCATTTCGCCCTTGGCGGGTTGTATCAGCAGTACAATGCCAACACCATTCTCACAGCCATTGATGTACTGGCTCAGCAGCCATACTATCGCGATATCTTTGCCACGCATCCACAGGCATTGAACCACGGCTTCGTGCATGTAGTCGAGATGACAGGCTTGCGTGGTCGTTGGCAGCGACTGCAGGAGCATCCCACTGTCATCTGCGATGCAGGACACAACGTTGCAGGCATCAGATGTGTCGCCCAACAGCTAAGCACACTCCGCCAAACCCGGTCGAGAGGTTGCTTTCACATCGTCTTTGGTATGGTGGATGACAAAGACCACCGCAGTGCGCTGGCGCTGTTGCCCACTGACGCAGTATATTATTTCACTCAACCCAGCAGTAAGCGAGCCTTCGATGCCGCAGCACTGGCGGCTGAGGGTGCAGAACTCGGCCTCAACGGACAGCCATATCCCACTGTGGCTGAGGCATATTCGGCTGCACTTGCTGCCGCCGCAGACGACGATGTTGTCTTTGTCGGCGGCTCATGCTACGTTGTTGCAGATTTACTTCAATCTTTAAACCTTAAACTTTAAACTGCGGCGTAGCCGCGTCAATTATGAAAACAATCAGTACAACACACGCACCCGCTGCCATTGGGCCGTACAGTCAGGCCATACAAGTAGGTAATCTCATCTATACATCGGGGCAGATACCCATTGATCCTTCCACAGGTGCCATTGTCGTGGGCGGCATCAAGGAACAAACCCGTCAGTCGCTGCTCAACGTGAAGGCCATTCTTGCAGAAGCGGGAGTGACGATGACGGGCGTGGTGAAGACCACAGTCTTCTTGGCTGACATGAACGACTTTGCTGACATGAATGCCGTGTATGCGGAGTTCTTTGCTGAGCCATACCCAGCGCGTTCAGCTGTGGCCGTCAAGACATTGCCCAAAGGCGCATTGGTGGAGATAGAAGTGGTCGCAGCCATTTAACATTGACCATTGACCATTGACCATTGAGACGCGGCTGCGCCGCAGTTTAATGTTTAAAGTTTCACGGTTAAAGAAAATCGTAAATTTGCCAAATCGCAAATAAATCGTAAATTGTCAAATTGTAAATTATTCCATGCCGAAGCTTGGTCTGTTGCCCCGAGTCGTTATTGCCATCGTTTTGGGACTTATTTTGGGACAGTTCCTGCCCCTTGTTGCCATTCGCGTGTTTGCAACATTCAATGCAGTTTTTAGTCAATTCCTGAATTTCCTCATACCGCTTATCATCATCGGATTGGTGACACCAGCCATAGGTGATGTGGGAACTAAGGCTGGTAGGCTGTTGCTGCTGACAGTGTTGATAGCATATCTTGACACCACCATTGCGGGCCTGTTGGCATACGGAACGGGTTCTGTTTTCTTCCCAGACATAGTAGAACAAACCCTGAAGTCGGCACAGGTAGAGCAGTCCACAAGCGTTGAGCCGTTTTTCACGGTGCAGATACCGGTTCTTGTTGATGTCATGTCGGCGCTTGTGCTCTCGTTTGTCGTCGGATTGGGTATTGCCTACATCTCTGCGCTGCACACGCTGAAGGCGGCAGCAGCTGAGTTCCGCCAGATTGTACTGAAGACTATAGAGAAGGTTATCATTCCTTTGCTGCCACTCTACATCTTCGGCATATTCCTGACGATGGCTGTCACCGGTGAGGCCTATCGTATCATGGTTGTGTTTGCAAAGATTATTGTCATCATATTTGTGTTGCACATCCTGATTCTGCTGTATGAATATCTCATAGCAGGTGCAGTGGCAAGGAAGAATCCATTTAAAATGCTGTGGCGCATGCTTCCTGCATACGCCACAGCATTGGGTACGTCATCCTCTGCTGCCACTATCCCGGTGACGCTTGAGCAGACGAAGAAAAACGGTGTCTCTGATGAAGTAGCTGGCTTCACTGTGCCCCTGTGTGCAACAGTTCACATGTCTGGCTCAGCAATGAAGATCACAGCATGTGCATTGACCATCTGTATGCTACAGGGTTTGCCGCATGATTTCGGAACCTTCTTCCACTTTGTCTGTATGCTTGGTGTTGTGATGGTTGCTTCGCCTGGTGTACCCGGAGGTGCAATCATGGCGGCATTGGGATTGCTCACCACTATTCTGGGTTTCTCGCCCGATGACCAGGCACTGATGATAGCTCTTTACATCGCTATGGATTCGTTTGGCACAGCCTGCAATGTTACCGGTGACGGAGCCATTGCTGTTGTGATGGATAAGATAAAGGGAGGGGAGTAGGGAAGGAGCAATTCATTCATCCCATAAGCCGTCCCAGTCGCCGTCGGATCCTTTCACACGGGCGTCCTCATCGCTGTCATCACCCAGGACAAACCCTTCGTTGCTGCTGACAGAAGTGATGCTCACGGCTATCATGTTGTATGGCGTGACATGTTCGAAGCTGCACGCTGGGGTAATATATTCTTTTCTCATTGCAGTTTCCTCCTTTACTTTATGATAACCTTATTGCCGTTGCTGATATATACTCCTTTAGGCAATTTACAATTTACGGAATTATAATTTACAATTCTACGGCCTTGCAGGTCATAGAAATAATTGTGAATTATGAATTGTGAATTGTGAATTGATTCGATACCAGTCTGGCTATCGCCGAAGTGCAGCACGCAGGTCTTTACCTCATTGTCACCAGTCACATGGCAGTATGCTCGGAACGCCTTGATGGTGTAGCCTGCTGTCTTTGGCCTGTGCAGCGTGTTATCACTGCCAAGGTACAGGTAGCCGCGGTCGTTGATGTCAAGCACTTCAGGGTCGTAGGTGCCAATGAACTGCACTTTGCCGTCTCCGCTGACTACTTTTTGGTCAGTGGGAGCTTCATTACTGATGACGACACCCGTGAAGAGTGGGTCGCTGATGTTTTCGCCATTGTCCCACTTCACGATGTAGGCGTGTCCCGCTTCTATCTGGTTGGCTTCAACGAAGTCCAGCGTCAGAGTGCCTGTGGAAGCATCAAAACCGGTAGCACATGCATTGCTATTACCCAACTCCATCAGTGTAGCGCCTTCGAGAGGTGTACCTGTGAAGTCATCAAGGTCAAAAGGGAGACACAGCGTGTTCCAGTTGCCGTCCTTGTAGAGTGTGCGGCCGTTGAGTGTGACTGTTCGGCGCTGTCTGTTGGCATCAGAGATTGCTTCGGTGTTGTCCTGATTGTCGTATAGCGTGAGGGGTATGCCATCCACACCATTATATATATACACAGACGAGGCTGTGAGTGTGAGAGTCAGCTGTGTGTCGATATCGATAGGTGTGCCCGTTGCGAGACCGCTGAGGGCGCCCTGTGTGAAGGCATCGGTCAGCGTGATGCTGGTGTGGATATATGCTGGGATGTCGAGTGCCTCGCGCAGCGTAGTGGTGAAGGTCTGAGCCGAAGCCGACGGGTTGCGGAGGGCAAGCGTGGCCTTCTCGCCGTTCCAAGCTGCCCAGCCATAGACGTTGGCCTTGCTGCCGTCCCACGGGTTACCGCCCACCCAGTGTACGTCTGGCAGAACGTCCTCCTGTGCCTTCTGCCACTTGATGCACTCGGCAAGGTCGCCCCACAGGGCACCATTGTTGATGCTGTTCATCAACGAGAAGTCGGCATAAACCTCAACCATACCACTACCGCAGGCAAAGGCACAGCGCATCTCGCGAACGATGTCGTCGTAGTTCCTGCTCATGTTGGCCACGCCGCCGCCATACTCCGAGAGAATGAAGCCGTGGGTCATCAGCGTGTTGATGGGGCAGAGGGGTGAGTTCTGCACGAAGTTCTGGTAGACGAGACGGTCGCGGTAGGTGATCCACTGCTCACGTGTGTTGCCTTGGTTGCCGGCTGTGCCCCAGTCATTCTCCTGACGCCATACGGCATCCGATACCTGGAACCAGAAGGGTGATGCCCAGGTGCCCACTGTTGTGTTGAGGAATACATCGGGCTTTACCTTGCGCAACTCCTGCTCAATGTTGATGATGCCTTCGGCATTCTCCTCGCCCGTGGCTCCGGCATCGGGGCCAACGGAACTGAACTGTGCACTGATGCCATCGAACTTGAAGAAGTTGAAGTGATATGTGTTGAGCATATAGCTCGTGCGGTTAAAGAATACGTTGTAGTAGTCCGGATTAGACAGCTGCATTCCGCCACGCGAGCTCCAGTAGCTGCGGCGGTAGTTGCCGCTCTGACCGTAGCCGCCCACAGGACCGAGCCAAGCGCCAATTTGCGAGTCCATGCTCCATGCTTTGTCGCTGAGATTTTGGAAGCCGTTGGGGAAGTTGCTGTTGAACTCCCACGTGCCGTAGATGTCCCATCCGTCGTCCCAGACGAAGGAGCCGATGCCCACGCCGTACTGATCGAAGAGGTGAGTCTTCCACTGTGTGAGTACAGCATCGCATTGTGATTCGTTGAAGTTTCCAGTGTAGTTTTGGTCGTTATTGCGGTCGATGTTCAGCTCGAACCATGAGTTGTACATCGGGAAGGCTCGCCAAGGCACAGCACGCTCGCGCTCGCTGTAGCAGAGGAAGGAACGACGTGCCTGACCTGGTGCGATGAGACCCACCACAGCACCTACCTTCCAAGTATTGCCTGCTGCCAGCGTCGTCTGGCGGCTCCACTCGCCGCGGAAGGTTGTCTCTGTTGGTGCTGCGAGATGGAGGTAGTCGTGTTTCTCGTAGGTGAGGTTGATGTTGCCGGAGGATGTATTGTCAGAGCCGTTGGGATTAAGCACTGCGAAATAGCGGATGGTGTAGCTGCCAGCGGCTGGCACCGTGAATGTGTAGGTATTGTCTGTCTTAGCTGTGCCGGAGAAACCGCGGTGGTAGTCAGATTCCACCACATTCTCGTCGCCGTCAATCAGGTCTACACCGGCGATGGTGAGGCCGTGATTGCCTGATGAATAGACATATGTCGCCGAGAAAGTACCACCTGCGCGATTGAAGCGCACGGTCTTCGTCATCATCTTGATGCGCTCTGATTCATATCCCAGCTCGTTGATGCGCGATGGCACAGAAGCCGGTGCGCTCCATGAACTGGTGTTCCATGTGTCGGTGCGTGTGCCGCCAGCTGCCAGCAGCGGGTATCCGGTGGCAAATGTGATGGCAATATTGCCTGACGAGGTGATGCTCTCAGTCTTGGTCTCGCAGAGATAGCGCAGGGTGTAGCTACCTGCTGCGGGCACTGAGAAAGTATAGGTGTTGTTGCTATGTGCGCCGCCCGCGTAGCCGATGTGATAGTCGGAGGCTACAACGCTGCCTTCGCCGTCTAACAGGTCCACGCCCACGATGTTCAGGCGATGGCTGCCGCTGGAGTAGGTGAGGGTTGCGCTGAGTATGCCGCCGGAAACAAAGTTCACGGCCTTTTCCTTCTTCACAACATTGGATGTCGTGAAGCTGCTGTTGAGGGATGTAACACCATCTGGAACTGCAGAAACGGCACTCCATGAGCTGGCCGTCCAGGTGTCGGACAGGTTGGTGTCGTCCTCGCCATCAATCTGCGGCAAGACATTGGCATCCATGTTGCCATCGAAGACCAGTTCCGGCGCGATGATGTCGCAGCTCCATGTGATGGTGCCGTTGCTGTTCAGATTGTTTTGTGTTTCTGTCTCATTGTCGCGGAAATAGCGCACGAGATAGAAGCCTGGTGTTGGAACGTTGAGAGTGTAGACGTTGTTGGATTTCGCGCCGCCCGTGTAGCCTTTGTGATAGTCGCTGGCCACGACATTGCCGCTGAGATCCAAAATGTCCACGCCGGCGATGTCCAGACGGTGGTTGCCGCTGGTGTATTGGAATGTCACAGTCTGTGTGCCGCTTCCGAGGATGGCCAAATATCCTTGTGTGCCCAAGATGCCGCCAGCAGACAGGCCGAGGTTGAGGATACCTTGAGGCGTGTCAAAACCCGGTTCCCAAGAGAATGTCGAGCCTGTCCAGCTATTGTAGACGAATGCCGCAGCGCTCATTGCTCCCACGATGCTGTTTTTGCCCATCGGGGTCTCCAAACCAGCAAATATCTTGTCACTGGCAATGACAGCACCGCGTGTGTTGCCCACCACGGCAGGTGCCTGCTCACTGCTACTGTTGTCCACAGTGTATTGCATCGGGATGATGGCGTTCATGGCTACGTCGGCCACAGCTGTCAGTTCCAGCTCGGTGCGCAGGTAGTGTGAACCGTCACGCAGCACGGCACGCCACGTCAATTGTAGGTCACCGCTGGTGTAGGTGGCTTCGATGGCTTTACCGGGTAGCTTCAATGATGCTTTGGCAGCAGTGGCATCGGGTGTGAGAGTGACAAGGTTGACCCCGTTCAGCGTCATAGCCGACGACGCAATCTCTGTACCGTTGCCCAGACGGATGCTGAACAAGTCTTCGTTGGCTTTTAGACCCATCGCATCACAGCCAACAAACGACAGTTTGCCATTGGCATGAATGAAGGTCGCCGTCAGCAGGTCGTTGGCCAGGGTATATGTGTTGTTGCTGACAGATGAGGTAGCCGCACCAGCCTGTTGCTCCTGCGGGAATATCACTTTTTGTGCATTCACTACCAAGGGTAGCATGAAAGCCAGGGTTAGTAAATACAAATTTTTCATATTTGTCAGTTATTGGTTAAAAAAACAGTAAAGCTTTCCATACATTTCTGCATGGAAAGCTTTAATTTTGTCGCGCGTGCGCGTAAATATATTATTAAGGTGTAGTTGCTCATTGCTGCTTTGCCCCACAGGGGAGCCTGCGGGGATATTACTCATTCGTCAAACAGCGAATCGCCGAAGGGGTTTGCCTTGACCGATGGATCGAGTGAACCGTCTGTATCTACGCCTCCATATTCGATGCCGTTGTTGGATGAAACGCTGCCAGCTAACAATGCGTCAGTTGATGTGGCATATACCTGTTGTGTTGGTGATATATAATTCTTTTTCATAGGTCTCGACAATTTCATTATTCGACATTCACTACTTTCTGCCCGTTGCGGATATACACCCCTCGACGTAGCTGTGCAGTACTTATGCGCCTGCCGTCTAAAGTGTATATAATCTCCTCGCTATTGAGGGGCAGGACTGTTGGGCTGTTGATAGCTGTAGATGGTGTGTTGCCGTCGATGATGGCAAGCTTCACATTGTTGGCTTGGCTGTTAGTTTGGCTGTGTGGTAGTATGGCAGCGAGTTGAAAATAGCCGCGGAAAGCCTTCATCTTTGTCAGGCCAACAGAATAGTAGAATTTGTTGCCACTGATGAAGAGGTCATCGTTTGGGACAATAGTTTCTGCTTGATATGTGCCGTAGAAGTAGTTGCCGTCATGCTCCACACTTGGCGTGGTAGCTGGATTACACTGTGTGCCATCGACATAGAAGGAGCTCACTTTGTCTTGCACCTTTATAATATAAGGGTGGTTGGCCTCCATAGCACTGACGTTCGTGAAGTTGACTTTGATGCCGGTCACTTCGTTAGCTGTGTTGCGCGTGACATCACAGCTGGTGAAGTCTGCAATCTGCACATCGTTGCCAAAGGCTGCTTTGGCCTGAGCCTCGCTCATGGCAAATGGCAGGCAGATGGTATTCCACTCCTCGGCCTTGATGGTGCGGCGGACGAAGACATCCGTTGTGCCTGTTGTGGATACTGGAGCTGTCGTTGATGTCTCATCGAGACGAACCAGAGGGTGTGACATATCGATGACGTAGCTTATACCCTCTTGTGTGTCAAAGGCAATCTCGTCGTCAGAAATCACTTCAACATCAATGCGTTGGCCGCCTGATGTCACTGTTGCCATTGCCACGCCAGGATAGCCTACAGTGCACTTCTGGCCCTTGCCGCTGGTGATGGTGGCTGTGGTGAGTTTGCCGCTCTCCCAAGCCTGATCCACAGTGAAGTCACCCACGGCCTTCAAGCCATTGATGCTACCGCTGGCCCAAACGTCAGGAAGGGCAGGCAGAAGCTGCAGTGTACCCGTGTGGCTCTGGAGAAGCATCTCGGCAATACCGGCACAAACGCCAAAGTTGCCGTCAATCTGGAATGGAGCATGTGAGTCGAAGAGGTTGTAGTATATGCCGCCGGCATACTGGTTGGTGCCGTAAGCTGTGCTGTGTTTCAGGGCATTCCTGAGAATGACGTGGGCGTGGTCGCCGTCAAGGGCTCGTGCCCAGAGATTGACTTTCCATCCCATTGACCATCCCGTGGCTTCGTCGCCACGCAGTTTGAGGCTGTTGACAGCTGGTTCAAAGTACGGGCTCGACGGGGCGATGTCGCTTAGTGGATAGAGTGCCATGAGGTGGCTCATGTGGCGGTGGCTGGGGTCGTCGCTGACGTCGTAAGGTGAGTACTTCCATTCGCGCAAGATGATGTCACCTTGGCTGACTCCGTTGCGTGGATTGGTCCAACCGCTGTTGAGGGCGCTGTTGGCGGTGTATTCCTCGGTGTGCAGACCGCGGTCGGTTTTTTCAAGATAAAGGTTGAGCTTCGTTACATCGTCGTCGCTGAGACCCGTCACGGCCGGACCGAGGATGTCGTGGGCTTCCTTCACGCTTTTCAGCACGGCGTAGATTAGCTGTTGGGCGTGGGCTGTGCCGTCCTCACTGGAGTGGGCATTCTGCTCAGCCGAGTATTCGTTGGGCGCGACGTATGTGCCGTCGGGCTCGAAGCTGTAGGCGGTTCCACCGTAGCTCGAGTTTTGTGTGCTACTATTGTAGCCGCGGTCTTCAATCATGCGTTCCATCCAGAACTGAGCGCAACTCCACATAGCGGGGAAGGCGCGTGCCAGGAACGTGTTGTCGCAAGTGTAGCGGTAGTGTTGCCACAGATGGCTGCAGTACCATGCATTGGCCACAAAGTAGTTGCTGCCCCATGTGCTCATACCGCCGAAGATGTTGCTCTCCGTGAACACCGTCCATCCGTTGTTGACGCCGCCGTACTGGGTTGCAGCTGTCTTGTAGCTGTTGGAGTTTGCCATATTGATGATGAAGTTCAGGAATGGCAGATGAAGCTCAGAGAGGTTAGTGGGCTCAGCTGGCCAGTAGTTCATCTGGATGTTGATATTGGTGTGTATGTCGCTATGCCAAGGTGCGGTAGCGAGATTGTTCCAGATGCCCTGCAGGTTGTTGGGTACGTTCACGCCACGGTTGCTGCAAATCTCCAAATAGCGGCCGTACTGGAAGTAGAGCTGTTCGAGGAACAGGGCTTCTGAGTCTGTGCCGGAGGCCGATTTGTAGTAGTCCACCAATGCCTTCGTGGTGCGTGTGGAGCTTGGAGCGGCACTACCCAGTTGCAGATTGACGCGTCCCATGTAGTTCTGGAAGTTGGTGATGTGGTCAGCACGCAAGGTTGCCCATCCCTTGGCTTCGGCTGCTGCGATACGGTTGGCCATGGTGGTAGCGAGCGACTCGGTGCCGCTGACGAGTGTGGCCGACGTGTCGTCGTAGTCGGTGCCAGCGGCCATTAGCAGGAGTACCTCGGTGGCATCTGTAACTACAATCTTCGTGCCAGTGGTTTTGACAGTGCCGTCAGTGATGACCTTGAACGTGGCGTTGTAGCTGACGGTGTTGAGTTGGCCACTGAACGAGGCCGTGCCATTGGAATAAACCGGTGTCGTAGCGTTGATGCTGCTGCCTGGCTCGTACTTGAATCGCAAGTTCAGCTTGTTGCCACCCTCGGCAGTGTAGTGGGCGGCTATCACCTTGTCGGGAGCACTCGACAAATACTCGCGACGGTATGTGGTGTTGCGGTCTGGGCTCTTGAATTCCACGCCGGCAATGGCATCTTCAATGTCGAGCCAGCGCACATAGTCCTGAACGGGTGCTGAGTCATCGTCGAGACTGAAGGTGTCAGATAGGTCGCGCACCATGACGCTACCAAAGTTGCGGTAGTAGCCGTGGTCGCCACCGACGGCACTCGTGCCGCTCCAGAGTGTCTTTTCGTTGAACTGTATCTCGTCGGTATAGACTTTGCCCTGCTCTGTAGCTCCGAGTTCACCGTTACCGATTGGGAGGGCGTATTCCATCCACTCGTTGGCAACGCCCGTCGTTGAGCTGGGCTGGTCGTACCACAATGTCAGGTTGTGTGGAGCCGTGAAGCTACTCACGCCATTCACGGAATAGTACTCATGGTAAGAAACCTCTTCGTAGTCGCCTGGGTCATCCTCTATGAAGAAGAACGTGGAACCGTTGTCGCCCACTGCACCGCTGCTTTCCCACAACGCGAGATAGTCGCCGCGCTTGTTCCAGTATTTGTTGCCGGAACTGCCTTGCCTGATGTAGGAGGCTTCGCCCGTTGGGTATTTTGAAGCGTCGTAGAACGAGAAGTATGTGGTATAGGTGGCATCGTTTGCTGCGAGTAACGCATCCACCATCGTGGCGCGAGCCGAGGCTTCGCTGCCCGACATTCCCAGCACTTTCACAGGGCCAGTTGTGTAGTTGTAGAAGCGGACTGTGCCGTCGCCCTGTTCCTCTACGCGCCACAGCGCCTTCAGGTCGGTGGGACGTGTGGTGTTAGTTAGTTTCAGGTTGCTGCCATCCGTGTAGTCGCTGTTGAGGCTGAGCCATGCTCCGTTGTGGTTTTTGATGTTGTACCACTTGTAGCCTGAGTTGTCGTAGTAGGAGACGGTGATGGTTGTGCCGCTAACGCTTACTACACCTGCGTATCCGATTATGCTAACAGCAGTGAAAGCATTAGCAGAGATACCCGTTGGGGCTTGCAGTGCCTCACCATTCTGGTAAGTGGTTCCGTCGTAACTCAATCCTCCACCAGACGGCGCACCTGTCACGACAACATTGTAAGTGGTGGGAGCAACGAATGTGACGGGGTAGATATACCAGTCGTTGTTGCCGCCCGTTGTGGTTACTTGTCCGCTGCCCCAGAAGGCCAACGTGTTGCCCGCTCCATTGTTGTCAACTCTGCTTCCGTAGGCCGTGCCATCGGTGGTGAGGTTCCACCCGAAGTGACCGGCTGTACCATTTATATTATAGAATAAGTAATCGCCAGGTGTTGTGCCGCTGGTCAGGCTGCTTGTAATATAACGCCCATTGGAAAATTGAATGTTATATACACCAGATGTGCCTGTGGAAAGGAAGCGTACAAGGTAGTTGTCAGCATCAGATTTATTCATGCCATTGAATGACGCTGCTGTCTGTGCCGTTGAACCACGCTTCAGGGTAGTTCCAGCACCAGCATCATACATAACAGACTCGCCATTTCTGATTTGAGTCACGAGATACCAGCGGTCATTATCAGTGGTGGAGGTGGCAGGGGTCATGGTGCTTCCCATCTCGCCGACTGACAGGAATTTCTCGAATTCCATGTCTGCCTCGTAGATTTGAAGTCGCCGTGAGCCGGTCGGTGTCGTGCCGCCAGCAGACCATGTGGTGGGGCTTGTGCCTCCGTATCCTACGTCAATGGCTTGGTTGGATGTTGTGTTATAAATCATTGTATAGTCGCCGTCGAAAGTCACTGCCAAGTTCTGTGCTGTGCCACTCAGTGTGATTGCGCTGCCGTTCGACGTGCCGAGGCTTACCTTGTTACCTGTGCCGTAGTTGGTGATTACGTAACCGTCGGTGCCGTTGCCCGTCAGCTGCCACACGAACTTATTTGCATTGGCGCTGCCGGTCTCCAAGGTGGTGACGCCCTTCATGCTCCCGCCGTTGTCGTAGAGATAATAGGTGCCTCCGTTTTGAGCCAGTCCTGCGATGACATAGTAGTTTCCACTGGTGATGCTACCTACCTGACTACCCTTGGCCGACAAATACTTATTGGCCGACCAGGCTGTCGTGCAGACAACCAGCAAACAAAGTGTGGTTAGAATACGTGTGGGATTTCTCATAGTTGTTATATCTGTTAGTTAAATTAATCGTGGGTTATGTCTCCTCGCGCGCGCGTTCTATGTGTTTTTGCCAAAATCAACCTACATGCCTACATAAACGGCATCTAATGCATTGTGAATGTGTAAGATATTACTATGTAGGTTAGCATGTAGGTTATGACGGTAATACGCGGCTGCGCCGCAGTTTAAAGTTTAAGGTTTATAGTTTAAAGACCTCCGGCCAAGGCTGGAACCAGTATCACTTGGTGAGATGCATGAGTATCTCTGGTGAGACGCACAAGTATCACCGGTGATACTCGCAAGTATCACTGGAGATACACGCGCGTCTCACCAGGTGATACATGCGCTCTAACTTGTTAGCTTTGCTTGCATAGAATCATGAATTGTGAATTGAGCTACTTCGACATGCTCAGTATAAATGTATATTTGCGGGCAAAGATAGGCAATTCTTTGCAATCAACATCGCATTCGTCACAAAAAAGTGATACAAGTAGAAATAATTCCGTTTATTATCCATTTGTTAGGATAAAAGTCATTACATTTGCAACCCAAAAATAAATTTTTCATCTCAACGTGATAACATTTGCATTAAGTGTTGTGGCTCTGTTTGTGGGCTACCTTCTATATGGCCGTGTGGCCGAGCGCGTGTTTGGACCCGACGACCGCCCCACACCAGCCATTCGCAAGGCCGATGGCATGGACTACATTGTTCTGCCGTCGTGGCGCATCTTCATGATTCAGTTTCTTAATATCGCTGGCACTGGCCCCATCTTCGGTGCTATCATGGGTATGTGGTTTGGTCCGGCGGCATATCTGTGGATAGTCTTTGGTTGCATCTTCGGTGGTGCGGTGCATGACTATGTCAGCGGCATGCTATCCATGCGCCACGACGGTTGCGGACAGGCTGAGCTCACAGGACTTTATCTCGGTCCGTTGGCGCGTCAGGCCATGATTCTGTTCACTATGATGATGATGGTTCTGGTGGGTGCATTCTTTGTCTATTGTCCTGCCATCATCCTTTCTGGTATATGGGGTGACAAGATGGTGTGGGTTGCCATCATATTTGTATATTATATAGCCACCACGATAATGCCCATTGACAAGGTTATCGGCAAGGTATATCCTGTCTTTGCGTTGTCGATGCTCTTTATGGTTATTGCCATTGGCGTTGTGCTCGCGATAAAGCATCCTGTGCTGCCCGAGGTGTGGGACGGTTTGTCGGGTTGGGGAGAGCAGCGACTGGGCCTTCACCAGCCATTGTTCCCGGCCTTATTCGTGACCATCGCCTGCGGAGCCGTGAGTGGCTTCCATGCCACACAGTCGCCCATGATGGCACGATGCATGAAGAGCGAGCGTCAGGGACGTCCTATCTTCTACGGCGCAATGGTCACTGAAGGCCTTGTGGCGCTGGTTTGGGCCAGCATATCAAGCTACTTTTTCTTTGCCGACGGTTGGCGAGAGGTGTGCTCTCCAGAAGTGGTTAGTCAATTCCAAGCTGCTGCAGACGGTCTCGTGCGTCATGCTGATGGCCGTTCGTTGATTCAGTTCTTTGATGCTCCAACAGTTGTCACCACTGTTTGTGCCAGTTGGCTTGGCCTGACTGGTAGCATACTGGCACTGTTGGGTGTGGTGGCAGCGCCCATCACCACCGGTGGTAGCAGTTTCCGCAGCGCACGACTGATTTTGACTGAGGCTCTGGGCTTGCAGACTACCACAGCACGCTCGCGTCTGTTGCTGAGCATACCAGTATTTGCTGCCGGCATAGCTTTGCTGGCATGGCAGATAGGCAATCCTTCGGGCTTCAGCACCGTATGGCAATATGTGGCATGGGGTACGCAGCTGATGGCTGCTGTCACATTGTGGGTGTGCACCGTCTATTTCGTCCGTGAGCATAAATGCTATTGGCTGACGCTCATCCCTGCCATATTCATGACGATGGTTGTCACGGACTTCTTTTTTGTGTCACCGACTATCTTGGGGATGTCCCAAACATTGTCGCTGGCACTCGCTGCAGTTGTCACGTTGACGTGTATAATCCTGTTCATGCAAAAGTTTAAACATCTTGCATCACTCTCTGGAAATGAATAACTTGGAAGTTATAGGTGCGCGTGTACACAATCTGAAGAATATCGATGTGACCATACCTCGCGACAGCCTGACGGTGATAACAGGTCTGTCGGGTTCGGGTAAGTCGTCATTGGCCTTTGACACCATATATGCCGAGGGCCAACGTCGTTATATCGAGACCTTCACTGCATACGCCCGCAACTTCCTTGGTGGCTTGCAACGACCGGACGTTGACAAGATATCGGGTCTCTCGCCAGTAATCAGCATCGAGCAGAAGACAACGAACAAGAATCCCCGTTCCACCGTAGGCACCACAACGGAGATTTACGACTTCCTGCGTCTGCTGTATGCTCGTGCCGGTGATGCCTATTCATGGCAGACAGGCGAGCCGATGGTGAAGTATACCGAGGAGAAGATTGTGGAACTCATCTGTCAGCAGCACGCCGGACACAAGATACAGCTACTGGCTCCGTTGGTCAGGAACCGCAAAGGTCATTATCGCGAGCTCTTTGACAACATGCGTCGCAAGGGCTACTTGTGGGTGCGTGTTGATGGACAGCTGATGGAGCTGGTGCAGGGCATGAAGGTGGACCGCTACAGCAACCACAGCATAGAGGTGGTGGTGGACCGGATGCGCGTGAGCGCAATTGACAATGGACAATTGACAATTGATGATGGAGAGGTTGTTCGCCTTCGTCAGAGTGTGGAACTGTGCATGAAGCTCGGTGAGGGCATGATGATGGTGCTGGACATGGATGATGACACTGTGCATTACTACAGTCGTCGCTTGATGTGTCCCACAACAGGCATGAGTTATGCCGATCCTGCGCCTCACAATTTTTCGTTTAATTCGCCACAGGGCTGGTGCCCGCGTTGCAAGGGATTAGGCTACGTCAATCTCATCGATGTAGACAAACTGGTGCCAGACCGTAGCCTCAGCGTGCGCCAAGGCGGCATTGCACCTTTGGGGCATGCCCGCAACCAGATGATATTTTGGCAGATAGAGGCCATCTTAGCACGCTACGATGCCACTCTCGACACGCCGCTTGCCAATGTGCCTGATGCCGCTATCGACGAGATACTCAGCGGCAGCCCGGAACGCCTCTGCATCCCGGCAGCGCGAACGGGCACAACCAACGACTACTATATCAACTACGACGGACTGGAGAAATACATCTCCATGATGCAGGACAGCGACGCTGGTGCTGCAGCACAGAAATGGGCAGATCAGTTCTCCAAGACTGCCGTATGCCCTGAGTGTCATGGACAACGGCTCAACCGTGAGGCGCTGAGCTACCGCATTGCCGACAAGGGTATAGCTGAGTTGGTAGAGATGGATATCAGCCAACTGCATCAGTGGATGGCCGACATTGAGACGCGTCTGACGCCCCGACAGGCCAAGATAGCACCTGAGATTCTCAAGGAGATACGAGCCCGCCTGCAGTTTCTGGTTGATGTTGGGTTGGACTATCTCAGCCTGGCTCGTTCCAGCATGAGCCTCAGCGGTGGTGAGAGCCAACGCATACGACTGGCAACACAGATAGGCTCGAAGCTTGTCAATGTGTTGTACATCCTTGATGAGCCAAGTATAGGCCTGCATCAGCGCGACAACCGTCGGCTCATTAATTCATTAAAGCAATTGCGCGACACAGGCAACACCGTGATAGTGGTGGAACACGACGAGGAGATGATGCGCTCGTCCGACTACATTGTGGACATAGGTCCCGCTGCTGGCCGCAAGGGTGGGGAAGTGATGTTCCAGGGCAGTTATGATGATATGATACGTTGCGGTTCCCAACAACGTGATGAATCTCTCACATCGCGCTACCTGCGTGGCGCATTGAAGATAGATGTTCCTGCTGTGCGTCGTACTGCTGCTGACGGACAATGGTTGCGCCTGCATGGAGCACGCGGCAATAACTTGCAGGCTGTGGACGTCTCGCTGCCACTTGGTACTTTCATCTGTGTCACTGGTGTTAGCGGTTCGGGCAAGAGCACCCTCATCAACGACACCCTGCAGCCTATCCTGTCGCAACATTTCTATCGTTCACTGCGTGAACCATTGGAGTATGACAGCATCGAGGGATTAGAGCTCATTGACAAAGTAGTGGATGTCGACCAAAGCCCATTGGGGCGCACTCCGCGTTCCAACCCTGCGACATACACGGGTGTCTTCAATGACATCCGCACATTGTATGTGGAGCTGCCCGAGGCTCGCATTCGCGGCTATAAGCCTGGCCGCTTCTCATTTAATGTCAAGGGAGGCCGCTGCGAGGCTTGTGGCGGTAATGGCTACAAGACAATCGTGATGAACTTCCTGCCCGACGTGACGGTGCCATGTGAGGAATGTCGTGGACGCCGCTATAACCGCGAGACGCTGGAAGTACGCTTCAAGGGTAAAAGTATTGGCGATGTGCTGGACATGACGGTCAACCGTGCTGTGGAGTTCTTTGAGAACCAAAAGAATATCCTGCAGAAAATCAAGACGCTGCAGGATGTCGGTCTTGGGTATATCAAGTTGGGGCAGTCGTGCACCACACTCAGCGGCGGCGAGAGCCAGCGTGTGAAGCTGGCTACGGAACTGGCCAAGCGCGACACTGGTCGCACGCTCTATATTCTCGATGAGCCCACGACGGGTTTGCATTTCGAGGATATACGTGTGCTGTTGGGCGTGCTTCAGCGTCTGGTGGATAAGGGTAACACCGTTATCGTCATTGAGCATAATCTGGATGTCATCAAAAGTGCAGACTATATTATCGATATGGGTCCGGAGGGTGGCCGTGGTGGAGGGCGCATTGTTGCTGCTGGCACACCCGAACAGGTAGCAGCATGCCGGGAAAGCTACACAGGACAATTCCTGAAAGAAATCATGCAGTTGTGAAGTTCTGTGTCAGAAAAAGTGACGTTGTGACATGAAAAGTGTTTTCGGTTGCGCGTACGGTCTGTTTGGCACTGTATTTGTTGTTTCTGTGGCTATAAAAGTAACCAACAAATTAATCAAGCAATGCAAAAAGGTAATATTGGAGTGACGACAGAGAACATTTTTCCTGTCATCAAGAAGTTTCTCTATTCAGATCATGAAATCTTCATCCGCGAGATAGTCAGCAACGCTGTGGATGCCACACAGAAGCTGAAGACGCTGGCTGGCAAAGGCGACTTCAAGGGTGAGATGGGTGAGCTGAAGGTGCTTGTGAGTATTGACAAGGAGGCTGCCACCATCACCGTGTCCGACCGTGGCATTGGTATGACGGCTGAGGAGATAGACAAGTATATCAACCAGATAGCATTCTCTGGTGCCAACGATTTCTTGGATAAGTACAAGGATGATGCCAATGCCATCATTGGTCATTTTGGACTGGGATTCTATAGCTCGTTCATGGTGAGCGACCGTGTTGATATTATCACGAAGAGCTATCAGGATGCTCCTGCAGTGAAGTGGAGCTGCGACGGCAGTCCGGAGTTCACCATCGAGGAGGTAGATAAGGCCGACCGCGGTACTGACATCGTCATGCACCTGTCTGAGGACTGCCGTGAGTTCCTGGAGCGTGAGAAGCTTGAGGGCTTGCTTCGCAAGTACTGCCGTTTCCTGCCTGTGCCCGTGGTCTTCGGTAAGAAGCAGGAGTGGAAGGACGGCAAGATGCAGGACACCGACGAGGATAATCAGGTCAACGACACCACACCGCTGTGGACACGCAAGCCCGCCGAGCTTAAGGATGAGGACTATCGCGAGTTCTACCGCCAGCTCTATCCAATGGCCGACGAGCCGTTGTTCTGGATTCACCTTAACGTGGACTACCCGTTCAACTTGACAGGTATATTGTATTTCCCGAAGATCAAGAACAACCTCGACTTGCAGCGCAACAAGATCCAGCTCTACTGCAATCAGGTGTTTGTCACCGATCAGGTGGAAGGCATAGTTCCTGACTTCCTTACTCTGTTGCACGGTGTCATCGATTCGCCGGATATCCCGTTGAATGTCAGCCGCAGCTATCTGCAGAGCGACCAGAATGTGAAGAAAATATCGGGCTATATCACCAAGAAGGTCAGCGACCGTCTGTCGGGCATCTTCAAGACCGAGCGCAGTGATTTCGAGCAGAAGTGGGATGACATCAAGATCTTTATCTCCTATGGTATGCTCACCGAGGATGACTTCTACGAGCGTGCACGCCAGTTCTTCCTGCTCAAGGACACCGAAGGGAAGTACTACACGCTTGAGGACTATGCCGCACTCATCAAGGATCAGCAGACTAACAAGGACGGACAACTCGTTTATCTGTATGCCGCCGACTGCGAAGCACAATACACCTATATTAATAATGCGCGCGCGAAGGGCTACAACGTCCTGCTGCTCGACGGCCAGCTCGACACACCGCTGGTGCAGCTGCTGGAGCGCAAGTTGGAGAAGACAACTTTCGCACGTGTGGATGCCGACGTGCTGGAGCGCCTCATACAGAAAGACGACACCACGCGTGAAGAGCTCGAACCTGGCCGTGCTGCAAACTTAGCAGCCGTGTTCGAGACGCAGATGCCACGCACTGACAAGGTGAACTATCACGTCGAGGCACAGGCGCTGGGAGCAGATGCCATGCCCGTGGTCATCACCCAGAGCGAGTATATGCGCCGCATGAAGGACATGGCACGCATACAGCCAGGCATGGGCTTCTATGGTGAGATGCCGGATATGTACAACCTGGTTGTCAACACCGATGCGCCTCTGGTGCGCGACATCCTCTCCGACAGTGAGGCACAGACGCAGGAACAGCTCAAGCCCATCGAGGCCGAGCTGCGCGGGCTCAACGCACGTAAGGCTGTGCTTCAGGCCGAACAGGACAAGAAGAAGTATGACGAGATCACCGAAGACGAGCGCAAAGACATGGAGCAGTGTCGCTCCGACATCGAGGCTCAAGAGACCAAACGCAAGGAGGTACTTGGTGCATACGCTAAGGACAACCGCCGTGTGCATCAGCTCATCGATCTGGCTCTGCTGCAGAATGGCCTGTTGCGCGGTGAGGCACTGACCAACTTCGTGCAACGTTCAGTGGAGATGCTTTAGGTGGATTTGAACACACCGTTAATAAATCTTTTTCCTCAAATGCTTGCATAGGCGGCAGAAATGCCTTACCTTTGCAATGCCTTTGAGGAAAGAGTAAGGCTCCTTAGCTCAACTGAATAGAGCATCTGACTACGGATCAGAAGGTTATAGGTTTGAATCCTATAGGAGTCACTCTTGGAGAAGACAACATGGAGAATAAGTTTTCACCCCAACTTTCGCAAATACTCACATTCGGGCGCGATGAAGCCACAAGGCTGCATTCGAGCCTGATTGAGCCGTCCCACCTCATGCTCGCAATGATGCGTGAGGAGGATTGTGTTGCTATGTCCATCCTACGCCAGCTTGGAGTGGACTTCGCAGCGTTGAAGCAGATGCTGGAGCAGGATGTCCGCCCACAGTTGTTGGGCACTGACAGCAGCTTGAGTGAGGATGCCAACCGCATACTGCGGCTGATGTTCCTCGAAGCCCGGCAGATGCATGCCCAGTGCGCCGACACTGAGCACCTGTTGCTTGCGCTGCTGCGCGACACTGCCGGGCTACCGGCACGTGTGCTGGCAGAGCAGAGCGTGGACTATCAGGCTGTGCATGCCGCGCTGACACAGAAGCAGGATCCGCAAGCAGGCTTCGGTTTTGGCAACGATGACGACGATGACGACGATGAAGAGGAAGACGACGACCTGCACAACACCGGCCGGCCACAGAACCTATCTGGCACAGGTGTAGCACAGAAAGGACGCAAACGTTCGTCAGCAGGAGGCCGTGACAACAACGGCACTCCGGCACTCGACACCTTCGGTACAGACCTCACCAAGGCTGCCGAGGAAGGACTGCTGGATCCTGTCGTGGGACGCGAACGCGAGATACAGCGCGTGGCACAGATACTTACGCGCCGCAAGAAGAACAATCCCATCCTCATTGGCCTGCCTGGTGTGGGCAAGAGTGCCATTGTCGAAGGACTGGCGTTGCGCATCGTCACGCACAAGGTGCCGCCATTGCTGCAGAACAAACGCGTCATTGTGCTCGACTTGGCAAGCGTGGTGGCTGGAACGAAATACAGAGGCCAGTTCGAAGAACGCCTCAAGGCCATCATCAATGAGCTGCAGGCTCACAAGGAGATAATACTCTTCATCGACGAGATTCATACCATCATCGGTGCTGGCTCGGCAGCCGGAACGATGGATGCCGCCAATATGCTCAAGCCAGCTCTGGCACGCGGCGAGGTGCAATGCATCGGTGCCACCACCATCGACGAGTATAAGAAGAGCATCGAGAAAGACGGCGCGCTGGAACGTCGTTTCCAGAAGGTGATGGTCGAGCCCACGACAATTGACGAGACCATACAGATCCTGCAGAACATCAAAGAGCGCTATGAGGAACATCACAATGTGCGCTACAGCGATGCTGCTCTTGAGGCGTGTGTTCGACTCACCGACCGCTACATGACCGACCGCTGCCTGCCAGATAAGGCTATAGATGCTATGGACGAGGCCGGCTCGCGCGCACATCTCATCACCGTACCCATATCTCAGGACATTGAGGCCAAGGAGCAGTTTTGTCAGCATCTGACGGAGCTGAAGAATGCAGCCGTGCAACACCAGAACTTCGAGTTGGCTGCTGAGTATCGCGACCAGCTGGCCGCTCAGCAGCAAGAGCTGGAGCAGATGCGTATAGACTGGGAACGTCAGCAGACCAAGGAGCGCGAACCCATCGATGAGCTACAGATAGCTGATGTCGTGGCCATGATGACTGGCATACCCGTGCAGAGGGTGGGCGAGAGCGAGAACGAACGCCTGCGAGCCTTGGCTCCTACACTGAAAGATGCCGTTGTGGGACAGGACGAGGCGGTGGAGAAACTGGTGCGAGCCATACAGCGTTCGCGCGTTGGCCTCAAAGACCCCAACAAACCCATAGGCACATTCATGTTCCTTGGTCCGACAGGAGTTGGAAAGACATACCTCACTAAACGTCTGGCCGTGGCTCTCTTTGGTTCGGAAGATGCACTCATTCGTGTGGATATGTCCGAGTATATGGAGAAGCATACTGTGAGCCGCATGGTGGGTGCCCCTCCGGGATATGTGGGATATGAAGAGGGCGGTCAGCTCACAGACCGTGTGCGCCGCAAACCGTACAGCATCGTGCTGCTCGATGAGATAGAGAAGGCACATCAGGATATCTTCAACGTCTTGTTGCAAGTCATGGATGAAGGTCGTCTGACCGACGGCAACGGCACCACAGTGGACTTCCGCAACACCGTGATTATCATGACATCCAACAGCGGCACACGTCAGCTGAAGGAGTTTGGCCAGGGCATCGGTTTTGCACGCGGCGGCGACGTCACCAATCGTGACTATGCCCGCGGCATCATACAGAAGACGCTGCAACGCCAGTTCTCACCGGAATTCCTTAACAGACTGGATGACATCATCTTCTTCGACCAGCTTACTCCTGACAGCATCAAGCGCATCGTGGACATCGAGCTGCGTCCGTTGGCCGAACGCATCACACAGATGGGCTATTCGCTACAGCTTGACGACACGGCTCGTTCGTGGCTCGCACACAAAGGTTACGATGTTCAGTTTGGCGCACGACCGCTGAAGCGACTGGTGCAGACGGCTGTTGAAGACCCCTTCTGCCAACTCATCCTCGACGGCAGCATCGCAATGGGCCAGACAGTGCTTGTTTCGGCAACGTCAGACGACGACAAAGAGCTCACATTGAAGGTTAATGATGCCTAAAACGCCTGATTTTGGTTAAATAATGTGAAATACAATCAGATAATAGGTAAATCGTTTCGTTTTATTTCTATTTCACCTTATTTTTGTGCCGTGTTTTTCATGGTATTAGATTTAAGGTTAATTTTAGAGTTGTTATCGTGAGATAATTCTCTCTAAGTGTCCTTTCAAGGACAATTTAAGCAAAGAAAAGTATCCGCAATACTCCGTGAGGACTGTTGCGGATTTTTTGTGCATGTATCTCTGGGGCATGACAGCATCGTCCGCACGACCCAGCTGCATCGACCGGTCAATGCAGTTGGGTCGTGCGGACAACCATGCTGCATCGACCGGAGGTACATACATGACGATGAACATGAACGGCAGTAAGCAAATGGGGTTGTGTCATTGCGATGACACAACCCCATTTTGACGATGTTGCCTTGCGGCAGTTTAGAGGTGTTGGCCTCTTGCTGCCGCGAGGCTTGAGTGTGGTGATTACTTCACGGTGACCTTCTTGCCAGCGATGACGTAGATCTGTCCGCGACGCATGTTCTGCACCTTGCGACCCTGGAGGTCGTAGATGTCGCCTTCGGCGATAGCGCTTGTCACGGCGTCGATGCCAGTCTTGTCATTCACGATGAGCTTGATGCTGAGCGGTGTGGAGAGAGGCTTCTCGGCTACTGCTGTGAAGTCGCCTGTGCCAGAGTCGCGCAGACCAGCTGAAATGTTGGTGACGTTGAAGGTGTATTCATACAGGTATTCGAACTTCTCGTTCTCGCCCAGTGCGTCGCGCAGGTTAACCTTTGTCTCGCCCGGATCGCTGTAGATGGTGAAGGGCACGGGAGAGCTGGTGACTACTCTGCGAGGTGCTGAGGACTGTTCGTTGCCTGTCGGCAGCTCAGCAGTGGTGTATGTGCCTTGCAGACGCACCACAACCTGATTCTTCTGCTCGTCGTTTGCGAAGTCGTCATCGGCCAGTGCCAGTGTCACCTCGACAAAGACATCCGATGCGCGTGCAGCGCTGATGGTGGACTCGTCGTCGACTTCCTCGTCATCCTTGGTGATGGTGATTTCGTCAGCGATGTCGCTTCCGTTCTCGTATTCAGCGATGATCCACTTGGCAGCAGCTGCGTCGGTAGTCTTGTCGCTGAAGATGTGAGCCTGTGATTCTTTTGCATCGACACCCATGCGGCCATTAGCCTCAGAGATGATGACGGAGCCGTCTTGCTGCTCAGTGAACGTCAGTGCAGCCTTGTTGGCAAAGAGAGTGCTGGTGTTGTATCCGACATAGCCAAGCGTGTTGGCTGTTGCGGGCACCTTGCCATCCTCGCCAGCGGGCTCTGTTGAGATGTAGATGCTGAGGCCTTCGTTGATGAAGTAGAAAGCGTGAGGCATTACGTCGAGTGCAGCCTTCTGGTCTTCGGCAGCGAGTGACATGTAGAGCGCTGTATCAGCCAGTGCAATCATGTAGCGTCCCTCGCCAGCGTTGATGCGTGCATCAGCCAGGTCTGCTGTAGCAGCCTTCACAATATTGGTCTGTTCATTAAGAGCCTCGGTGGTAGATTCTGCGTTGACCATGACAGCGGTGGCAGTTTCGATAACACCTTGTGCATCAGCAGTAGTGCCTTCGGGGAACTGATAGGGCTTGTCACCCATCAGGCCGTCGAAACTATCAGCTGTTGTTGCCAGTTCAATGAGTGCTTCGTCGAGCATGCGCTTTGCAGCGTCGTGCTGGTCATCTGCTGTGTACTCAACCATCTCGAGCTTGAAGGTGCGCCATACTGTCCAGTGGTCGCCAGTGGTGGCGTCAGCCTTAATACCGATATTCACGTCGCCAGCAGGGGCATTGACGAAGGTGAGAACATTCCAGCCGTTGTCAGCATCGAAGTATCTACCAGCTGCTGCGCGGTCGTTGATATCGTTGTTTGAAACAGTCTCAATGTTCACATTGTCGTTGCCGGCAAAGAGCGTACCCATCATATTTGTACGTGTGATGGCCTGAGCAGACAGCTGGAACTTGCCCTCGGGCAGGTTGATGGTCTGGTGGAAGCTTGCGCCAGACTTGTTCCAGTATTCGCTTACGCCATCGGAGGAATCGCCGAAGGTCTCACCTTCCCAACCTGGAGCAACGGTCTTGTGTGCCACGGGTGTCGGGTTGACAATGTACCAGTCAGTGATGTCGATGGCCTCCTTGGCCTGGATAGCGCCGAAGAAGTTTTGGGCAATTGTTGTGACCTGTGCCTGTGCAGCCTGTACAGCTTCTACGCTGGAGTAGGTAGCGCTTGTTAGTCCGTCAAGAGCATTAGAAGCGGTTGTGTAAGCATCTTCGCCATTATAAGTCTCGGTGGCATTGATCTGTGTCCTCAGCTTATTGACAAGGTTATTGAGCAATTCCATATCCTCAGCCATATCAAGCTGCAGCTGGATGTCCTGAATCTGCTCATCAAGAGCATCGATTAATTCAACATCCTCGTCGTTGAGGTTGGTGTAGTCACCGGCTGTGAGGAATGCAGCTGCAGCATCTGTCAGCTCGTTGCTGGCGATGATGTAGAACTCGCCGAATGTGAAGAAGTAGTGACCGTTGTTCTTGCCAGTACCAGTGGCTGCATTGGTGCTTGTGACCGTGAAGCGTACGTTGTCAGCAGCAGTGCCGAGGTCGATAGCTGTACCATACCATGCTGTTGCTGGCAGGCCTTCGGTGATGGTCTGAGCCACTGCACCGTCGCCGACAGAGACGTTGATGCTTGTCGGACGGTTGTTGTCATTGCGCTTGTGGAAGGCGATGATGAACTTCTGTGCAGCCTCAGGCAGCTGTGCCTGGATGTAGTGGTCTTCATCGGGGCCTGTTCCGCTCCACTGGCTGTGGAAGAACGAGCCGACATTGCCGTCATTGATATTGGCAATTGCGCCTTCAGAGGATTCCTGAGCGTTGGTTGTCCATTGCACATCCAGACCGAATGCCTTCTGCAGTGTAGCGGGCCATGTCTGTGTCTTGGCGAATGCTGCGGGACGCATGTCGGTGTACTGCTCAATCTGCCAGACGTATGAGGGCTGGAGTGAGTAGCCTGCATTGGGCAATGTGGCATCTGTTGCAATGACATCCCAGTAGGTGTTAGCACCCCAGTTCTCGCTGTTGGCGTTTGTGGAGCGTACAGCGTACATGCCTTCTTCGTTGAGGAAGAACACCTGACGCTCCCAGTCGTTGCGGTCGTTGCTGCCGACATTGATGTGACCGGTCTGTGTAATATCGCCTGTGGAACCGCCTGTCAGGCTCGGGTTGGTGAACTTGCATCCGAGGTTCCATCCAGTGGGCTTGAGTGTGCCGCTTGCGTTGACTTCTGTGAAGGTGAAGCATCCAGCCTTCTTAGCCTCGCTGACGAGATAACCGCTGGCGTTGAGATAGAACTTGTCCTGGCCTACTTGGGTGAAGATGCGGTAGCTGGTGCCACTCTCGATGGCTGCCAATGCGCGTTCGTAGTCGTCACGCGGCAGAGCCTTGAAGGTACCTGTAACGATGACATCAGCATCAGGCATGGTGAAGGTGTATGTGCCCTCGGCTTCGCCTGCTGTCACTGTAACGGGAGCGCCTTCGGCTGTAGCCACGGTGAGCGCATCGAGCTCGAAGCCGTCATCCGGAGTGACGGTGATGTTCACCTCGCGACCCTCGTGGGAGAAGCCCTGTTCTGTGCCTGCAGATGTTGCAGTCACTGTGCCGTTCTCTGTCTCAGCAACGGTGTAGGTGTGCTTCTGCTTGGTGATGTGTGTGATGGTGACAGGACCGGCGGGCATCACGAAACTGTGAACGCCATCAACGAAATCGTCATTGATAAACTCTTCGCCAAACTTGATTTCGTAGCTCCAGGAATACCAATCCTCTTCGCCATACAGATAGAACTGCACAGTCTCACCTTCAGCTACACCATTGGTTACGTCATTGATGAACTCAATGCTGCCGTGTTCACTAACGAAGGTGATGGGGTAGGTGGGAACAACGATGGGCAGCATGGAGAGCTGGAAGCTACGCCATACCATCCAGTAGTCGGCTGTGGTCTCGTCTGCCTTCAGTCCAATGTTGACTTCGCCACCCTCGCTGAGTTCAAATGGCAGCACGTTGACGCCATTGCCCTCGTTAAACCATGCGTTGGCCTGAGTGGTGTTGTTAACCTCTCCAGAGCCCACAGTGGCGATGTTCATGTCGGTCTCGCCGGCAAAGAGCTTGGCTTCCATGTCGGTGCGTGTCAGTGCTATAGCAGTGAGCTGGAAGCTACCTGCGGGCAGTGCCACAGTCTGGCTGATGGTGGCAGCTGCGCTGCTCCAGAACTCACCTACATTGTTACCAGTATCATAATTGTTTGCGCCACCATTTTTAGCTATAGTCCATCCTTCGCTGTTGGCAGTCGGAGTGGCGTTGGCAATGGTTGCAAACGTGATGTCGATTTCCTCAGTGAGTGAGGTGATGGTAGCAATATAGTTCTTGGCTGCGGCTATAAGCTCGTCCACGACGCCCTGCACAGCTGCTGCACTGTACTTGGCATTCTGGTCGCATTCGGCCAGCTTCTGAGCGGCAACGGCAGCGATGTCAGTCTCCCCGCTGCTGGTGGAGACGGCTGCTATGGCAGTGAGCTTTGCCACGATGTCCTTCAGCTCGGCGTATGGAGCCTGTGTGGCTTCTACTTCGCCAGTGAATTCCACGAGATGGCCGATGAGCTGCTGGTAGTCTTCTGCTGTTTCAGGCTGAGCACTTTGTGCATCTGCGATTTCCTGCTGTAAGTACTGGTAAGCTATTGCTGGCACGCTTCCCTCGGTGATTTCTTGTGCGGCTGCGATGGCGTCAGCCAGCTGTGATACGAGTTCGCCGAACTTCAGTGCTGCAATGTCAGCTTCAGCGCCATAGTATTTGAGACGGAAGTTATCCCAGATACACCAGAGGTTGGTGCTCTGTTCAAGGCGTGCGCCAAGAGTGATTGTGCCGTCGGTGACCTCGAAGAAGAGAGGATCAATGGTGTAACTGCCATTGGAGAATGAGCCAGAAGCATCAGTCATGCTGTTTTCCGAGCCCGTCTTCACCGGGAACTTAGCAATAGCATCGTTGGCATAGAACACGGCAGTGTCAGCTGTAGCACCTTGATCTTCGCGATAGAAGCCCTGTGCTGTCATGCTGTAGACACCGTTTGGCACGTTCTCCAGCGTCTGTGCCATGGTAAATACTGCATGGAATGATTCTACGCAGTAGTTCGTTACATCGCCGCTAACATTTTTGTTGCTTGCTTCAAAGGACCAAGCGGAGCCAAGGTCGGCATTATTGTTACCGTTTGACAGGCTTCCGCCCCAGCGGTTGTTGCGGCCGAAGTTGGCGTCCTTGATGAGGAATGTAGCGTCAAGAGGGGTCTCTTCTGTGGCTTGTGCGAGATTAGCCATCATCTGTTCTTCTGTGACGAGTTTCCAGCGGTAGTTTGCACCTTCGCCGTTCACGGTCTTGGCAAGAACTGATGTGCCGTCGTAGCCATAGACAATGGGTGCGCCTTCAGCATTAAGGCTTGAGATGATGAATGCATCGTTGTCGGCTGTGATATTGAGATGCTTCGGAGTGGCATTGTCCATGAAGTCGCCTTCGAAGTAGTAAGCCGTTCCTCCATTGTTGACGAGTGTCTCCATGGAGTAGGTGCCATCCTCGAGCTGTGCCAGAGTCAGAAGCATCGGGTCGGTATTGACAGCGGCACGTGTGCCCCAGTCGTTGCCTGCGGACCAGAACAGGCCGCTACCCTCGTTGATGATGTAGTATTGGCCGCTGAAGTCCGCAGCAGGCTCAGGTGCGATGTATTCTGCATACGCCAGAGGATAAATCTGAATAGCATCGTCGCGCAGGCATGCAATACCCGTTACGTTGTAGAATTTCTCAGCCAACAGTTCCAGGGCAATCTTGAACTGGTTGTAAATACCAATCTCAGAGACCGACTCATCGCCATTTGCCACCTTGAAGGGTATGGCATCCACTGCTCTTGTGCCTTCTGCGATAGCAGTATCGTTTTCAACATAACCATTCTCGATGGTGATATACATGTTGGCGTAGTTCGTGATGTTGTCAAGATACTCCTTGGCAGCCACGATGAGAGGCTTGACTTCATTGCCCTCTGACACTGTCTGCACATTGAGCGTCGGACTGGTCAACTCGGGCAGGTTGTAATAGAGATAGCCTTGGCCATCGATGCTGCCGCTGATGCGGTCACCAGCCGTCAAGCCTAAGTTGCTGCCATAAACCAGCAGACCATTCCTGCCGTCGGTGAGGTAGTTGTTGCTGCCATTGACGTATGTCACAAGCAAATTGTCAAATGTAAGGCGGCAAGCAGCTTTAGTTGCTGTCATAGCAGCGTTGAAGTCAGCAATGCTGGTGTAGATTGGGCCGAATGTCAGCGTGGCAGTAGCGATGTTGCTACGTCCATCAGTAGTCTCAATCCATGCCTCAACGGTTGTTGTCTCAGACACGGTGAATGGAGCCGTGTAGGTGAACTCTGCCTCGCCGAAGCTGTATTTGATGGTTGCGCCGGCAACGTTGGTTGTGATTGTCACCTCTTGAGGATCAAAGTATGTGCCCGTCTTAGGAGTGATAGTGGGCTTGGGAATCGTGACCGTCGGTGTTCCACTAGGCGTGTAAGTCACCGTGATCGAGGAGATGCGACGATGTCCTGTTGTACCCCCAATTGTGAAGGTAATAACATCTGCAGAGCCTTCCCATGTGCCATTGGCATAGTCACCTGTATCGGCAGTAATTGCGTTTGTACCTTCGCCAGAAGCAAAAGTAAACACAATCTTTGTGATTGCGTTGCCTGTAATTGTTAAGGTGTTTCCGCCGTAAGCACGCACAGCAGTACCAGTAGTGTAATACTTTGGTGCATTGTTGTTCGTGCCTTTGTCGAACGTTCCGGCGACGTAGTCACTGATGGCTATCTCGGTAACTTCGGCTGCGTTCGCGTAACCTTGTTCCGATGCTGTCCATGTAACTTCATCCGCCCACGCAGTCTGTAGCCCGCATAGCGCACATAACGCTACGAGCCACACTCTCATGTTGAGATACAATTGTTTCATAAACAAAGAGTTTTGGTTAGTAAAAAGTTGTTAATTGGTAAATATAAATGCAAGATTTGGTACGCTCACGCGCATTTTCGGCTTCAAATATACAGATAAATGTGATATCAGAAAAACAAAATTAAGTTTTTTTACAAAAAAATGAATAGATGTGTGCTCAGCACGATAACGCCCAGCCAATTGCCCCTTAGGGGCATGATAATGGTAGCCAGCCATTTCAATGGCTGGCTACCATTATTAGATGCCTATGGCATCGGCTACGGAATTCATCCATCAGGTAATTAAAAGACATGAGTTAGGACACAGAGACACAGAGGCACAGAGATATATTTTTCAACCAGCTGAAACGTAGAAATAACTATGTGTCTCTGTGTCTCTGTGTGCTAAAAAACTCCATCGCGCTGACCGCAATGTAATATGTTGCAAATTAATACGTTACATATTTTAACATTTTAGCGGTAAAAGGCCCGGGGGTTAGCGGTTGATGTTCCAGGAGGTTTGCACTTTAACATCCGGGACTTTCACGTAAATCTTCCAGGATCATTTCCCGCTAACCTCCGGATGTTTTTATGCCAACTTGTGGATGTTTTGGTCCTAATGTGCGGATGTTGTTGACGGGTCAGTGGGGATGCGTCGCTTGGACAGGCTGTGCAGAGCTGCGAGGGCTGACACGGCGAGAATGGTGAATCCTGTGACGTACTGCCACGTGGATGTCAG
The DNA here is from genome assembly GCA_905233465.1 of uncultured Bacteroidaceae bacterium. Classification (GTDB taxonomy): domain Bacteria; phylum Bacteroidota; class Bacteroidia; order Bacteroidales; family Bacteroidaceae; genus Physcousia. The sequence goes on from CAJOEI010000015.1 coordinate 40,442, forward strand.
CATGAAGCATACGGCCACAGTTGCCGTCACGAAACAGGTCTGTGTGGCGATGATGCGCAGTGTGTGGGCTTCGAAGCGGAAGCCATAGATGTGGCTGTAGCACACGGTGATGAGCACCATGTCGAAGAGCGCCGATGCCGACAAGCCTATGCCAGCGCCCAACAGTCCCCAAAGGCTGAAGCCTGTGGCGATGAGTCCCAGCGAGGCGAGGTCGTAGATGACTTCCATGACGAGGTAGAAGAGCGAGTCGCCGTGTGCCAGTGCGCAATAGCTGATAGGCGTGGTGATGCCGCGGAAGAAGGTGTAGAACACGGCAGCTATGGCCATCGGGCGTATGACGCTGAACTCGCTGGCAAAGAGTATTGCCAGCACAAGCGGCATACACATAGCCAATGCTATCATAAACGGTCCGATGAGCGAGACGCACACCTGTATCTGCTGGTTGATGCAGCTGTTGCGCTGTGCGCGGTCGTGGTTGACGCTCGACAGTCGCGGGAAGAAGTCTGCTTCGAGTGCGCTGAAGACGATGCCAGCATAGCTCACCATGAGCAGTTTGGCCGAACGGAAGAAACCTATGTCCTCCAGCGTACCGCTGCGTAACATGATGACTGTCAAGGCCATCGTGACGCCCGAACCGGCAAAGGCAGCCAGCATATATGGTATGCCAACGCGTATCATCGGCCAGCCGTCAGCGAGTGTCGAGCGCGAGAAAAGTTCCACATGCCAACGGAAGATGGGCAGCGTGAAGGCCAGGTGTATGGCCATAGCCACGAGGGCTGTGATGTTGAGTGCCAGTAAGATGCCCTCGGTGTGCATTGCCCAGAAGATGGGTATGGTGATGCAGAGCACCGACACGGCGCAGAGCACAGATATGGTGGCCACGCGCTTAAGGCGTCGCATGCCCTTGAGGATGCTCATCTCGCCAGCTGTGATCATTGTCGCCATGACGAGCGGCGCCACCATTGCTGGCCGCCATGTGGCCGAGGTGTCGTCGGTGAAGAACAGCTGTGCCAGTAGCGGAGAACACGCCACACATATCAGTCCGGCAACGATGGCAGTCCACAGACACCATGTGCGCACCACAGTGACGAAGCGACGGATGCCGGCCTCGTCGCCCGTGGCAAAGAGCTCTGAAATGCTTCTCACCGAGGAGAAGGGCAGGCCCAGATTGGCTGTGCTGGAGACAAATTCCGACACCGACTGGTATATGCCCATGAGCCCCATGCCGGCAGCGCCGAGGAGCACGGTGGCCAGCTTGTTGCGCACCACGCTCATCAGTATTGACAGCCCCTGCACACCGCCGAAAACGGCAGTGTACTTCAGCACGTGGTCTATGGTTGTGGAGCGTGGAGCCTTCATGGTGGCGGGTCAGGGTAGGGCGGGGGAGTTGAAGTCGTTGACACACAGGTCGCACAGCGGCGCAATGGTGGCGGCATCCAGGGTTGTTGCCAATCCCACGACAAAGCATCCTGCCGCACGTCCGGCCCGCAGGCCGTTGATGCTGTCCTCGAAAACAACGCACTCAGATGGTTCTAAACCAAATACTTTTGCACCCATCAGATAGCCGTCAGGTGCAGGCTTGGATGCCGCGAAGTTCTCGCTTGTCAGCACGTGTTCGAAGAGTTGTGAGAGTTCGGGATGTGCGCGGTGTACGTTGCTCATCTTGGCTTGGTTGCTGCTTGTCACAATAGCTGTGTGCACCCCGCGACGTCGCAGCGATTCGACATACGCGCGCGAACCTTTTATATAATTATATTGCATCTGGTCTTCAAAGGCATCTAATCGGCGTGTAATGTCCTCCTGCAGCGATAAGTCATCTGCAAACCAGCGGTCGTAGATCTCGGTCAGTGTCTGGCCTTTGATGCGTGATGAAAAGTCGGGAACCTCGGGATGGAACAGGCGTCCCATCTCGCCCCAGAAGCAAGAATACTGGCTCTCGGTGTCGAGAATCACTCCATCTAAGTCAAACAAAGCAGCGCGCATGGTTGGTGTAGGTATTTGTAAATTGCGTGCAAAGGTACGAGAAAATTGTTGTTTCATGCCTCCGAAGCCCAAAGTTTTTGATTATAAGCATGCAAATTAGCTTTTTTTTATTAAAAAAGTGTTGGTATAAAGGCCGATTCACAAAAATGATGTACTTTTGCGCCGCATATATAAAAACTTTCAACTTTCAACTCTCAACTAATTATGGCTGGATACCTTGTAGAAGATACCAGAAAGGTGACCACTCATCGCTTGATAGAGATGAAGCGCAATGGCAAGAAGATTGCCATGCTCACCAGCTATGACTACTCAATGGCACAAATCGTGGATGCCGCCGGTGTGGACATCATCCTCGTTGGTGACTCGGCCTCGAACATGATGGCCGGCAACGTCACCACTCTGCCAATAACAATAGATCAGATGATATACCACGCCCGCAGTGTGGTGCGTGCCACCAAGCGTGCGCTTGTGGTCTGTGATATGCCGTTTGGCACATATCAGGTTGACCCGCAAGATGCGGCCCGCAATGCCGTGCGCATCATGCAGGAGACGGGTTGCGACGCGCTGAAGTTGGAGGGCGGCGTGGAGATCCTACCCGCAGTGAGACTGATCCTTGATGCCGGCATACCGGTGTGCGGACATCTGGGTCTTACGCCCCAGAGTATCAACAAGTTCGGCACATACGCTGTGCGTGCCAAGGACGAGGCCGAGGCTGAGAAGTTGCGTCGCGATGCGCTGGCGCTGGCCGAGGCAGGATGCTTTGCCATTGTGCTGGAGAAGATTCCGGCTGCGCTGGCCACGGAGGTGACACAAAGCATACAGGTGCCGACCATCAGCATCGGCGCCGGCGGCGGCTGCGACGGTCAGGTGCTGGTGGTGCACGACATGCTCGGCATGAACAAGGGTTTCTCGCCAAAGTTCCTGCGCCGATATGCCAATCTCTATGATGTCATCACGGATGCCGTGGGGCAGTATGTGACCGATGTCAAGAGCGGGGACTTCCCCAATGAGAACGAACAGTATTAGAAAATGAAGATTAGAGACAGAGAGTTGTAATTATTACACTCTTTCTGCATTTATATCAAGAGCAAGGGCTGCAAAAGTCCTTGCTTTTTTAGTATGCTCGGCATGAGCATCGTCTAACGGGTGCAAGTCCCGAGTGAGCCCTAATAGCGGGAATCACATAGCCAAGAGCAAGGGTGTCCGTCGCGAG
>CAJOEI010000016.1 GCA_905233465.1 uncultured Bacteroidaceae bacterium
CGGACTCCGAGGTCAGCGAGGCCACGCTGTGCTGGTTAGGCTACGAGCCTCGTCAGGACGGCATCACCACGGATATGAACGACGTGAAGGACGAGACCCTTGCCGATATTCAGGCCAAGCCTGTCACCATCACCAACAGCGGTAGCATGCTCACCGTAAGCGGCACGGAGGACGGCACACAAATCAGCGTCTACGACCTCAGCGGCCAGCTCTGCGGCACGGCCACGCCCCGCGGCGGCCACGCCTTCATCACCACCACACTCCCCTCCGGCTCCGTCGCCATCGTACAGCTCGGGAGCAAGAGCGTGAAGGTAAGGATGAAATAAGCGAGTGGAAACAGACCAAATGCAGATTGCTACAATATAATAGCCTCCGGCTTGCTGTGTGCAGGCCGGAGGCTTTACAATTGTAGTTTATCGGATGCTTACGATGGTCTTATTTTTCACACTTCTCGCAGTCGCAGCCAATCATGCACCAGATGCCGGCGGCACATGCTGCACCAACGAACGGGCCGACGATGAACACCCAGAGGTCTGTCAAAGCCTGACCGCCCTGGAAGACGGCGGGAGCGATGGAACGGGCGGGGTTCACGCTGGTGCCGGTGTAGTGGATGCCTACGAGGTGGATGAGCACGAGCGACAGTCCGATGGCCAGACCTGCGAAGTTGCCAGCGCCTTTCTTGGCATCAGTAGTGCCAAGCACCACGAGCACGAAGACACATGTGAGGATGATCTCAGCAATGAGGCCGTTGGTCTGTGATGCAGCGCAGGCGTTGGCGCCTGTGGTCGTGCCCTGTGCCAGGTCGGGAGCTGTTGTCACGAGGGCATAGAGCAGTGCGGAACCGATGAATGCTCCGATGACCTGGAAAATCATATACATCACAGCATCCTTGGGTGAGATGCGCTTGGTGAGCAGGCAGCCCAAGGTGATGGCTGGGTTGATGTGGCAGCCACTGATGCCGCCGATGGCATAGGCCATAGCCACAACAGCTAGACCGAAAGCCAGCGCTGTGCCGACGACAGATGCCGGGTCTACGCCGCAGTTCAAACTAACGGCTGTGCCGCAGCCCATCAGTACGAGCACCATGGTGCCCACCATTTCTGCAAGATACTTTTTCATACTTCTGATAGTTTTAATAGGTTAGAAAAGATGTGTAATTGTTGCTTTCTGTCGGCAAATATACATTGTTTTGCAGATTAGACGACTTCAGGCGCAAGAAAAAGGCACATATTTTCTAATTCTTTAACACTTGAGCGGCAGTCGTATGTTCAGAAGTCGATGCAGCTGCCGCCGTCGCTGCTGGCATAGCGTCGTAGCAATTCCTGAATGAAGTGTGCACAGGCTGACACGTTGGCGCGGTTGCCGTCGTAGCCGTTGACGATGGCGAGCAGGCGTGTGGTGGAGGACGTGAGCTTCGTGCGTTCGTGGTCCGATGTCGGCGTGCCGATGCCGCCTGTGGCGTCTCGATATACTGGCAGGCCGTCGATGTTCAGCAGCCCGCGCCCGATGCCTTCGTAGGGCTCGCCCTCGCGCCCGATGCCCAGACACAGCACATCGCCGACAATCTTGTCGGCATCAAAGCCCCCGATGCTGTATCCGTAGGCTATGCTGGCCAGGTTGATGAGGTCCACAAGAGTGTCGACACGGTAGAGGTCGTTGCCCTTCAGTGTGCGACGTACCAGGGCCTCGCTGCTGGGGCGGTAGCGGCTGGGGTCCTTGCCACAGGCGCGATAGGCCTCGCGTGTGGCCTGTATGGGTGGCATCTGTTTGATGCTGTCGATGGTGTAGCGACGGCGATAGTCTGCAATGAAGCTGTCTATCTCAGCCCATAGCTCGGGGCTGGAGGGGCTGTTGATGACATCTGCAACGACAGCGGTGCCCACAAAGTCGGGGCACCGCTGTCTAATCTCGTCCGAGACAATAATGCTGATCATTCGAGTGTCTTGAAAGTATTGAAGTCTACATTAACGGCGCGGAACTCCAATGGCAGACTGGTTTGTGCCGACGGTGCACGGCGGCCGCCGTTGTTATTGCCGTTGTTGTTGTCGTCGCCAGTACCATCGGGACCTTGGTCGTCGCCACGGCCACGTTCATCATCGTCGTCGCCGTTGCCGCGACCGTCGTAGCGACCCTTGTTCTTCTCGAGCTCAAAGTAGATAGGTTGTCCGCTGCCGTAGCCGCTCATATAGCCGGTGAAGCGGGAATTGGTGACATGATAGTCGCTGATGCGGCAGTCAAGGTCGCGGTCGTCGAAGGTGAGATAGATGACGCCGTCCTGAATCTCGTAGTCGAAGTCGTGGGTGATGGTACGGTGGCTGTAGTAATCCTTCTCGTAGCCTGTGCCGTTCTTGTAGCTGAAGAGGCCGCCAGACGACTTGAAGTTGATCTCAGAGTAGATGGCTTGTTCGCTGCCATAGTACATCTGCAAGTCGCCATACCATGTGCCAGCGATGTCAAAGCCTACGTCGTCGTCATCGTCGCAGGCGGTGAATGTGCATGCGGCTGTCAGCATCAGAGCCAGCATGCAGAATGTGGTGCGTAGGGATTTCATAAAGATAATGGTTAAGGGGTTATGGATTATTGTTATTAAAGTCCTCTGGCCTTGAAGATGATGTCACGGGCTTCGTTGATCTGCTTGAGCTTCTTCTCGGCTGCAGCGCGTACGTCATCGCCAAGTGTGGCTACGCGGTCGGGGTGATGCTTCACCACGAGGCGTTTGTATGCAGCACGCACCTCGTCGTCGGTGGCTGTCGGCTGGATCTCGAGCACGGCATAAGCGTCTGCCAGTGTGGTGCTGCCCAGTCCGAGCATTGAGTTGAGTTCGGCCTCCGAGAGTCCGAGTTCTTGACTTATCTCGCGCAGAGCATTGATTTCCTCTGTTGCTACGTTGTTGTCAGCCTTGGCAAGCATGGCCAACAAGCTGAGTATCTGCAGACGTTGTGCTTGAGGCACCACATCACGCAGCTGGTGGCAGCAGTCGATGATGGTCTGGCGATATGAGCCTTGTTGGTGACTCTCTTCAATCTTCTGCCGCTCAAAGAGGCGCAACATGATTTGAACTCCCTGCTCCACTGCCACGTCGCCGAAGTTGGTGCGCAGGAAGCGACGCATGGCTTCCATCTCGCTATGCATCACTTTGCCGTCGGCGCGGATGACATAGCTGGCAAGCGTCAGCAGTGAGAAGAGGAAACCGTTGCGAGCGCCTTCGTCGACACCCTGATGCTGGCGTTGCTGCCTGCTGTTGAGGGTGTCGTAGACGCTCTCATCATAGGCCTCGCCGTTGTAGTCGCCCTTGATGGGCTCTATGCCTGAATCGATGACGGTGTCAATCAGCGAGCCCAGCACGAAGCCCGCCAATGCTCCTAACGGACCACCTGAGAGGAGGCCGAGGAAACCGCCTATCCATTTTGCGCGTGCCATGATAACTTAGCAACTTAGAGATTCCGACCGTGGCAGTTCTTGAACTTCTTGCCGCTTCCACAAGGACATGGGTCGTTGCGGCCCGGTACTTTGTCAGCTGTGAACGGCGTGCGGGGCTGCTGGGCGCGGGTGTCGTATGCTGCTGCTGCCTGCTGTGCCGGATCGTTGAGGTCGGCGGGAGCACCCTGTGCCTGAGCCTGTTGAGCCTGTGCCGCGCGGCGTGGTATGTCGGCGCCACGCGATGTGGTGTACTGAGCGCGACGCATGGCCTCGGCACGTGCACGGCGTTGTGCCTCCTGTGCGGCGGCACGCTGCTGGGCGTCGTCGGGTGCCTGTGTCTGTTGTTCAGGTACACGGCCGCGCATGAGTATGCTGATGGTCTGGTTGTTGATGTTGTTCACCATCTTGTCAAAGAGCTGCACGCTCTCGAGCTTGTAGATGAGCAACGGGTCTTTCTGCTCGTAGCTTGCGTTCTGTGCACTGTGCTTGAGCTCGTCCTGCTGACGTAGGTTCTCCTTCCATGCCTCGTCGATGACGTGAAGCATGATGGCTTTCTCGAAGGCTGTCACCAGTGCACGACCTTCGCTGGCGCAGGTGTCCTTGAGGCTCACACCGCCGATGTTGTAGACGCGCTTGCCATCGAGGATTGGCACCATAACGGGACGTTCGGCCCATTCCTGACCATGCTCGCCCTCATAGATGGGCTTGAACACCTTGTAGGCCTCGGAGGCTATGAGGTCTGTCTTCTGCTTGAAGCGTGCCAGAGCGGCATCATAGGCTTTCACGATGAGGTCGTCGCGTTTCATGTTGACGAGGTCTTCGGATGTGAACGGCACTTCCATAGCAAAGAGCTCGATAAACTGCTCCTTCATCTGGTCGAAGGTGGCGCAGTTCTCTATGATGCTGATTACGCGGTCGCCAATCATGTCGGCGATGTCCATGCCCAGACGTTCGCCCATGAGCGCATGACGACGTTTCTCATAGATGGCAGTACGCTGTTTGTTCATCACGTCGTCGTACTCCAGCAGGCGTTTACGTACGCCGAAATGGTTCTCTTCAACCTTTTTCTGAGCGCGCTCGATGCTACTGTTGATCATAGAGTGTTCAATCATCTCGCCATCTTCGAGGCCCATGCGGTCCATCACCTTGGCGATGCGCTCGGAGCCAAACAGACGCATCAGCTTGTCTTCGAGCGAGACAAAGAAGACAGAGCTGCCCGGGTCGCCCTGACGACCGGAACGGCCTCGCAGCTGGCGGTCCACACGACGGCTCTCGTGGCGCTCGGTGCCGATGATGGCCAAACCGCCTGCCTCGCGTACCTCGTCGCTGAGCTTGATATCCGTTCCGCGGCCGGCCATGTTGGTGGCAATGGTCACGGCACCGAGTCCATTGGTTGACTGACCAGCCAGAGCCACGATGTCGGCTTCCTTTTGGTGGAGCTTGGCGTTGAGCACCTGATGAGGTATCTTGCGCAGCGACAGCATGCGTGACAACAATTCACTGATTTCCACAGATGTCGTACCCACCAGCGTCGGGCGTCCGCTCTCACGCATCTTCACAATCTCGTCGATTACGGCATTGTACTTCTCGCGTTGGGTCTTGTAGATGCGGTCGTTCATGTCGTGGCGTATCACGGGACGGTTGGTGGGAATCTCCACAACATCAAGTTTATAGATGTCCCAGAACTCACCGGCCTCTGTGACGGCTGTACCCGTCATACCTGCCAGCTTGTGGTACATGCGGAAGTAGTTCTGCAGTGTGATTGTGGCAAACGTCTGAGTAGCAGCTTGAACCTTTACATGCTCCTTGGCCTCCACAGCCTGATGCAGACCGTCGCTCCAACGGCGGCCTTCCATGACGCGGCCCGTCTGCTCGTCCACAATCTTGATTTCGCCGTCAACGATGATGTATTCTTCGTTGAGGTTGAACATAGCGTAGGCCTTCAGCAGTTGCTGGATAGTGTGCACGCGTTCGCTCTTGATGGCGAAGTCGGTGTATAGTTCATCCTTCTTCTGCACGCGCTCCTCGTCGCTGAGTGAGGTGTCAGCCTCAAGTTGCGACATCTGGCTCACGATGTCTGGCAGGATGAAGAGGTTGGCATCATTCACCTGCTTTGCAAGCCAGTCGTTGCCCTTGTCGGTGAGGTCGGAGCTGTTCAACTTCTCGTCGATGACGAAGTACAGCGGTTCAACAGCCTCAGGCATGCGTTTGTTGTTGTTCTCCATGTAGATCTCCTCAGTGGCAAGCATGCCAGCCTTGATGCCAGGTTCGGATAGATACTTGATGAGGGGCTTGTTCTTCGGAAGAGCCTTGTATGAGCGGAACAGCGAGAGGAAGCCGGCTTCGGTCTTCTCCTTGTTCTGCTCTTCCTGTCCTTCGGCAATGAGCTTCTTGGCTTCTGCCAGATATTGTGTGGCCAGCTGGCGTTGTACACCGACCAACTTCTCCACCAATGGTTGATACTCCTCAAAGAGTTGGTCATCGCCCTTGGGCACGGGGCCGGAAATGATGAGCGGGGTTCGGGCATCGTCGATGAGCACCGAGTCCACCTCGTCCACAATAGCGTAGTTGTGTGCCCTCTGCACGAGGTCATCAGGTGATGTGGCCATGTTGTCGCGAAGGTAGTCAAAGCCAAACTCGTTGTTGGTACCGAAGGTGATGTCTGCCTGATATGCCTTGCGACGGGCGTCGCTGTTGGGCTGATGCTTGTCGATGCAATCCACGCTGAGGCCGTGGAACATATACAATGGCCCCATCCACTCGCTGTCGCGCTTGGCCAGGTAGTCGTTGACGGTAACCACATGTACGCCGTTGCCTGTCAGGGCGTTGAGGAACACTGGCAGCGTGGCCACAAGGGTCTTACCTTCACCCGTTGCCATCTCGGCTATCTTGCCTTGGTGCAACACCGTGCCGCCAAAGAGCTGCACGTCATAGTGAACCATGTTCCACGTCATCTCGTTGCCGCCGGCCACCCAGTGGTTGTGCCACACGGCTTTGTCGCCATCGATGCTCACGAAGTCGTGACGGGCGGCCAGCTCGCGGTCGAAGTCGGTGGCTGTCACGATGACATCGGCATTGTTGGTCAGGCGTTCTGCTGTCGACTTCACTATGGCAAAGGCCACGGGACGTATTTCGTCGAGCACCTTCTCGTATTCTTCCAAGACATCCTTCTCCAGCTTGTCAATCTTGTCAAAGATGGGTTTGCGGTCTTCAATAGGTGTCTGTTCGATTTTGGCTTTCAGCTCATCTATCTGTTTGCGTAGTGGTACGCCAGCAGCGCGCACTTGTTCCTGCAGCTGCTTGGTGCGGGCGCGCAGGTCGTCGTTGGACAACGCTTGTATTTCGGGGTATACTGCCAGCACTTGCTCCACAAGAGGTTGGATGGCTTTCATATCGCGGTCGCTCTTGTTGCCGAAGAGCTTACGCATGAGTTCAAAGAAATTCACAGTGATATATAATGTTTATTGGTTTACGATATTTGGATTATTAGATCTATAGATGCTATAGAGACTATAGGAACTATAGTATGCTATGGTTATTTCAGCTTTAGCGGTGCTTCGGTGCTGCCGTTGGGTGCGCGTATTCGCAGCGAGGCCGCTATTGTCGGTGCTATTGCTGTTGCCGACACAGGCGCTGTGATGCGTTGGGCTTCTACGTCTGGCCCAAGGATGAATATCGGATATGCTGTATATGGTTGTCCAGGTTCGATGTAGCTGCGACCATTCTGGCATTCCACGCGCCATCCAGGCATCGGGCGCACAATGATGTCGCCCGAACGTCGCGGTGACCACGCATTGCGTTGTGCCGACAGGTTGGTGGGGGACAGCATGGAGGTGATGTCACCAGGTGCTGCGGCCAGTTCGGTGGCTGTGTAGACATCTCTCACGCCAGCCATCTGGACGAGGAACTCTTCGCTACGTGCCAGCACATCGGCCATGCGCAGTTGGGCCTGCTCGATGATGCGTGCATCAAGGTAGATATGACTGTCGCGGGTGGCTGTGACATATTGTCGCTGTCCGTAGAGGGCAGAGAGATACATGTTCAGCAACAGCGAGGCGCGTTCCATGCTGAAGGTGCCGCTCGTCAGGTTCAGCTCGCCCATGTTATAGGTCGAGGCGTCGGTGTCGCTGTAGCCTGTGGAAGATACCACGAAGATAGTTCGGCCTGCGCCCACTATCGACTCCACCTTATTTATTATACGCGCGAGGGCGCTGTCCAAACGTACGTATGTGTCCTGCAGTTCGGAGGGGGCCGTGACCACAGTGTTGCCGTCGAAACCGCCTGCATACAGGCCAATACAAAGCATGTCGGGCACAGCGTCGCGGCCCAGCGGCGTGGCATCGATGGTGCGTTCCACCAGTTCTGCAACCTCTTCGGCCGCAAGTGCGCTGGACTTGAACTGGCGGATGCGGCGGTCGCCCTTGAACTTGTGGCTGAACACTCCTTTTGTTTTCTTTGCTTCGGTATTGCTCTGGAAGTAGTGGAAGGATGAGTATGCGCCGTCGTACACGGGCTCCCATGTCATGTCCTTCAGTCGTGTGGCTAATGGCGACTGGCGGTCTTTAGCCGTCAGCCATGTAGGCAGCGCGCCATAGTACTCAGTGCCGCACCACAGGCCCGTGTTGTCATTGAGCCAGTATGCGCCGTCGGCAGCATGTCCGGCCAGCAGCACGGCCATGTCGCGCTCGGGGGCGATGCTGTAGACCAGTGACTTGCGTCCTGTAGCCAGCTTGAGCTCGTCGGCCAGCGTCGTAGTGAGCAGATATGATGCCGATGTGCGTTCATCGGTCTGTAGACCACGATAGCGTGCATCGTCCACGCAGAACACGGGTTGCAGCGTCTCGCGCGAGAGCCACGACGCGGCGGGTATGCCGTGGACGTATGGCACTGTGCCTGTGCTGTTTGAGGCAGTGGCACTGGCACGGTCGGGCTGTGCAAATGGATATTGTGAGTCGGTGTAGTAGCGTGCCTGAGACATCAGCCGCCGCAGACCGCCCTCGCCATACAACGGGGCGAAGGACTCAAGATAGTCTGTCCGCAACTGGTCGACAAGAATATTGACGACCAAGCGTGACACCTCAGGCGACTGTTGGGCATCAACGCTCATCGCTGACAGCACGGCTACCAACGACCAGAGCAGACGGTACTTATGGGAAGATGCTGATTTGATGGCTTATCTATTATAATGATATTTGTGAGGTACGGCGATGTTGCTGATGGCACGTGAGAGCAAGGCGAGTGCCAAAGGCAGTGTCGCGACAGAAAAAACTTGAGGCAACCAGTGCATTGTGACAATGAACATCGCCAAAACAACGGCTGCACAAGGGTAGTATATACTTGTCTCGCAGCGTCTTGCGGCATGTATGGCGAATGGCAGGCCCAGCAGTGCCAGTGGGTTGAAGACAACAATCTGCCAATTTGACGTGACACCAGGATGTTCGGAGCACAGAGCCATGAATGTCAGCAGCACACCTGCCAGCCCCTGCAACAGCAGCAACAGGGCATCGAAGCCCCACATCAAGCGGCCGCTGTGCCATTCCCACAGGCATAGTGCGAGGCAGAGCACAAGAAATGCATAGAACAGCGGACGCGGTCCCACAGGGAATGAGGGAATCGTTGCAGCAGCAGCTGCCTGTATGACAGCATCCTCCTCAAGCAGCGTGCGCCGACAACGCACCAGTGGATGGGCCTCGCCCGAGGGTGTAACCACCGTGGCGCTGTCCATGTAGCGCATCATATAGAGTGGTGCAAACTGCTCGTCGCGTGTGCTTAGCAGCGTATCCACGTTGGAACCCAGCAGCAGGTCGTTGCCTGTACCAGACCATTCTCTGCCATCGGCGTACTGGTGCAGGATGGTGCGGAAGGTGTTGCCGCTCGATGCAGGCGGATAGTCCACATGTCCGTCCACACATGCCTCGATGATGTCGCGTGACATCGTGGTGCAGTTGCGACGGAAGATGTTATATCTGTAAATGCGGTTCTTGAGCTGGACGTTCCATTGCAGTGTGTCGGCCAGCCGCTGAGCCTCGGCAGGTGTGAGATTCAGCTCCTGCTCATAGACGGCCGAGCCGCGCTCGACATACGATTGCATAAAGAAACTCATGCCGCAGGGCAGCACCATGTAGTCGGTCTGTCCCAACACAAAATGCCATGTGAAGTGAGGCTGGTCGAAATTGAACGCGCCGTAGTTGTACACATTGTCAATGCCTTGTGCAGCGCTGTACACGCGTATCGCCGTGTGGCCATAGAGCTCGTAGGTGGCAGGCCCGGGCGTACATGTGAGGAGGCTTATGCGCAGCGTGGAGTCCACTCCGGCTGCCGCACATGTGGCACCGCAATCCTCGCACCTGACATGCGGCAGCGCAGTCAGGAGCATCGCTATGAATAGCATGAGACGTCTCATAAACGGGCGCAAAGGTACGAAAAAGTTTAGAGTAATGCGTGTAATGGCCGAAGTTTTTGTGACGTAACATAAAAAAAGACTAAATACCTCATAAAAACTCACTCCTTTCATCTGCTGTCTCAAGGCTTTTCACTATCTTTGCGCCCGATTTATGAATTTAATCATCGACGTTGGCAACAGCCGGACAAAGTATGCCGCCTATCAGGGGCAGAACTTGCTGCGCACGCATTCCGAGGACGGGCACGCTCTTGGCGTCCTGCCCGGTTTTGTGGGAACAGACACCGTGGCAGCCGTCATGGTGTGTTCGGTGGTTGACCTCGACAGTGCCGCGTGCCGACATCTCGACGACCTCGGCTGTCAGCAGCTGTGGCTTGATGCCACGACGCCTGTGCCCTTGGAGAACTGCTACCACACCCCGCACACGCTGGGCCCCGACCGCTTGGCCGCGGCCGTGGGAGCATGGGCCTTGATGCCTGATTGCAACTTGCTCGTCATCGATGCCGGCAGTTGTGTGACCTTCGACATCGTCACGTCGCAGGGACAATATCTGGGTGGCAACATCGCGCCGGGCATGCATGCACGTTTCATGGCCATAGACCGCTTCTTCCCGCGACTGCCGCTTGTGGAGGCAGAGGGCGCGCTGCCCGAGGTGGGCTATGACACCGAGACTGCCATTCGTGCGGGTGTGGTGCAGGGCTTGCGACGTGAGATTGAGGGCTACATCCGTCACATGGGTGAGCTCTATCCTGGCTTAGAAACCTTCATCACCGGTGGCGACGAGCTTGGCTTGGACATCCACGATGGTGAACATGTGCACGTCGTGCCTGACATCGTCAGCCGTGGGCTCAACGTCATCCTCAGTTACAACCTCGGCCTTATGGCTCAGACACAGACAACAACCTAAGCATTTACATCTGACAAGATGAAGACATATAGATATCTCATAGTTATGATGCTCGCAGCCTCCGCAGCCATGCCTGTGGCGGCTCAGACCAGCGGCACCAACTCCTCGTACTCCCGTTTTGGCCTCGGCCTGCTGGCCGAACAGTCGCAGGGGGCCGGGCGCTCTATGGGCGGGGTGGGGCAGGCCCTGCGTGCGGGCAACCGTCTGAACACACTCAATCCTGCCAGCTATTCGTCGATAGACTCGCTGACATTCCTTTTTGATGTGGGTATGAGCCTGCAGCGCACGCGCATGTCGATAGGTCCTGACCACCAGAGTGCAAACAATACGTCGTTCGACTATGTTACGATGGGTTTCCGCCTTGGCCGCAATATTGGTATGAGCCTTGGCTTCATGCCATATTCCAACATCGGCTACAGCTTCTCGCAGACCAGCAACGTGAGCCGCGATGCTGTCACAGGGCAGTCCATCGACCAGACGTTGGCCTATGCAGGCAGTGGCGGCCTGCATGACTTCTTTGTCGGTGTGGGTTGGCGTCCGTTTGCCGGGCTGTCCATCGGCGGTAACTTCGGCTATGTCTGGGGCAACGTCACGCATCAGGTGACACAGTCCTTTGCAGAGAACGGTACGACCAACACCACGGCCTACAGCAGCCTGACATCCTATTACAACTCGTCGGTGAAAACTTGGAAAGGTGACGTGGCCCTGCAGTATCAGCAACTGCTCAACAGCAAAAACCGCATCACATTGGGCGCCACAGTGGGCATAGGACACACCATTGGCAGCAAGGCTTCAATGCTGCGAACCTCGCTGAATGGTGACACCATCCGCCGCGAGACGCCCGATGCATTCCAGCTGCCTATGACCTACAGCGTCGGACTGGCGTGGGAGCACGCTGAGCGTCTGCTGGTTGCCGCTGATGTGATTTGGGAGCAATGGGCCAAATGCACCACGCCGCAGCTGCGCAACACAGGTGCAGACCTCGTCTACGAACCTGCCGAAGGTACCTATCGTAACCGCATGACCTACCGCTTCGGAGCGGAATATGTTCCGGCACGCTACGACCGCAGCTACGTGCACCGCATCAACTATCGTATAGGAGCTGTCTATTCAACACCCTATCTGAACATCAATGGTCAGCAGGGACCGCGCGAATACGGCGTGACAGCTGGCGTGGGCCTGCCCATAACCAATAAAATCAATAGCCGTTCGTATGTCAACGTCGGCCTTGCATGGGCACACCGCCAGCCTTCGACCACAAACATGATAGCAGAGAACGTTTATCAGATCAATGTGGGCCTGACCTTCAACGAACGCTGGTTTGCCAAGTGGAAGTTTAGGTAATTTGTGAGATAAAGGCACGAATGATGAGAGACTATAGTCGGGAGATTAGCTACGAGCGATGCGGCATTGTGTCAGCAGGTGCGTTGCACACTGCGGCCGGTGGCCGTAGCCTATTGCGTCGTCATGTAGGCTCCTTGCTTACTTGCATCATTCTTTTCTTCTCATTATTCTTCACTCTGTCCTGTTCCGGCAGCCACGAGCATGTGGCACCTGCCGTGTACGATAGCGACTCGCTGCCGTTCATGACCGCCCACGGCATCAGCAATCTCATCTCGGACTCTGGAGTTATCAGCTACAAGATCGTTGCCGAGGACTGGTGCATCTACGAGGGTGAGCGTCCACGATGGACTTTCCTCAAAGGTCTGTTCCTCGAGAAGTTCGACACCACCTTCCATGTTGAGTGGCACGTGCAGTCGGATACGGCCTATTGCCACAACAACCGCACTTGGGAACTGCGTGGGCGCGTGGTGATGCTCAACCGCGACGGTACGCTGTTTCGCTCCGAGGAACTCTTTTGGGATATGCAGGACCATCAGATGTGGTCCACGATGTTCATGAGTATCAAGAAGCCCGATTCCGACCAGATGCTTGAGGGCTACAACTTCCGTTCCGACGAGACAATGACGCACTACCGCATCTACAATAGCAATGGTTTCACACCGATGGGAGACAACGGCCCGAGCACAGGTGCTGACAGCCAGTCGTCGCAGGCTGTGGCTGCCGACACTACAGCCACGACACCCGCAAAGCGACCGTCGCAGGCCGATAGTCGACGCGGCTCAACGCAGCATAGTCAGGCCTCACCCGCCTATACACCTCAACCCATACCCAGCACCAACGAATGACACCACTCATCATAGAGATTATCATAGTCCTCGCGATTTCCGCTTTCTTCTCGGGAATGGAAATTGCATTTGTCTCGACAAATAAGTTGCGATTCGAGATGGAACGTGCCCAGAGCGGCATGGCCACACGTCTGGCGGCCGTATTCTTTGAGCATCCAAACAACTTCATTTCCACCATACTTGTTGGCAACAACATAGCGCTTGTCGTTTATGGCATACTCATTGCGCGGCTGCTCGACCCGTTGGTCATACAGCCGTGGGGCATCACCAACGAGTGGTTGGCGCTGTTTATCCAAACGGTGATCTCCACGCTCATCGTACTTGTCACGGGAGAGTTCCTGCCTAAGACACTATTCCGCCTGAACCCCAATAGGACGCTAACCTTCTTTGCGCCTTTGGCGTTCCTGTGCTATGTCATTCTCTTTCCCATCTCGAAGTTCACCAGCGGACTGGCCAAGTTGCTGTTGCGCATAGTGGGAGTGAAGGTCTCGCACGCCGCCACGGATCAGGCTTTCAGCCGTGTAGACCTTGACGACCTCATTCAGACATCCATTGACGGAGCCAACAATGACGAGGAGATACAGGACGAAGTCAAAATATTCCAGAATGCGCTGGAATTCGGCACATGCCGCGTGCGCGACTGCATTGTGCCGCGCACCGAGGTCGTGGCCGTGGATGTCAGCGAGCCTCTGGGTGTGCTCATGTCTCGTTTTGTAGAGAGCGGCTGCTCCAAGCTGATAGTCTACGACGGAGATGTGGATAACATCCTGGGATTCATACACTCATCCGAGATGTTCCGCCTCAAGCCCGGCGATGCCTGGCGGCAGCACATCCGTGAAGTGCCCATTGTGCCAGAAACGATGACAGCGCAGAAGCTGATGCAGTTGTTGATGCAGCAGAAGAAGTCGCTGGCTGTGGTGGTGGACGAGTTTGGCGGCACCAGCGGTATCTGCACTCTTGAGGACCTCGTCGAGGAAATCTTTGGCGACATCGAGGACGAGCATGACCAGCAATCCTATACAGCTAAAAAACTGCCCAACGGCGAGTTTGAAATCTCAGCACGATTGGAGATAGAGAAGGCCAACGACCTGCTCGACCTCGACCTGCCGGAGAGCGACGACTATATCACCGTAGGCGGCCTCATCTTGCACGAGGTGCAGCGCTTCCCAAAGCTCAATGAGGTGGTGCGCTTTGGCAACTACGAATTCAAGATTCTCAAGACCACCAGCACCAAAATAGAACTTGTTAGGCTGCATTTGCTGGAGCAATAAGCGGTCAAAATGCCGTTTTAGGCATAACTTTGAGGTCAAAACATCAAATTTCCGCTTAAACTCGTGGAGATTACACTAATTCTTTGTACCTTTGTGCGCTTTTTTGAGAAGCAACACATCCGCGAGCTCGCTTCACAACGAGAACTCGGAACAAATAAGCGAAAAACATTAAATCTTTAAATATTAAAATGGCAACATTACAGAAAATCAGAAGCAAAGGTGCACTCCTCATCCTTGTGGTGGGTTTGGCACTGTTCGCCTTCATCGCAGAGGAAGCTGTTCGCTCGCTCTCATCCTCGAAGGCCGAGAGTCATCAACGTATCGGTGAAATCTATGGCAAGTCCATCAACGTGCAGGAGTACAGCAAGCTCGTTGACGAGCAGGCAAATGTGACAAAGATGCTCTACGGCATCGACAACCTCAACGAGGATCAGATGCAGCAGCTGCGTGATCAGGTGTGGAGCACATACGTGCAGAACACACTCATCGCACACGAGGCCGAGGAACTCGGACTCACTGTGACAGACGCCGAGGTGCAGGATATCATCTCCAACGGCCGCAGCCAAATTCTCGCACAGACACCGTTCCGCAATGAGCAGGGTGCTTTCGACGTGCAGCAACTCAATAAGTTCCTCACTGACTACAACTCAATGAAGAACCAGCCTGGCCAGCCTGCTCAGGCCGTGGAATACTACAATAATCTCTATTCCTACTGGCAGTTTGTCGAGAAGAACATCCGCGTTGAGGCTCTGGCCAACAAGTTCGAGAAGCTTCTCTACGGCACATTCATCGCCAACCCCGTGAGCATTCAGTATGGCTTTGATGCCGCCAACGACGAGAAGACCATCATCTGTGCATCCGTTCCCTTCAACACCATGAAGGACGACGAGGTGACTGTTGACGAGGCAGCTATGAATGCCAAGTACAACCAGCAGAAGGATCTCTTCCGCATCCTGCAGCCTACACGCGACATCAAGTACATCGATGTCGAGGTCAAGGCCAGCGCCGAGGACCGTGCACAGACTGATGCCGAGATGGCCGAAGTGGCTGCTCAGCTCGAGGCCGAGGATGCCGACTATGCCAACATCGTTCGCAAGAGCGGCAGCAGCGTGAGCTATCAGCCCATTCCTGTGCGCAGCTCATATCTGCCCTATGACATCAACAACCGCATCGACTCCGTGGCTATTGGCACACAGCGTGGTCCGTACGTCCATGCTGGCGACAACACCGTGAACATCATCCGCGTCAATGGCAAGTATCTCCTGCCTGACAGCATTCAGTTGCGTCAGATCGTGGTCGACGGTTCTGTCGATGCCGCTGCAGCACAGAAGACAGCTGACAGCATCATCACCGCTCTCACAGCAGGTGCTCCTTTCGACACCATCGCTGCCAAGTACAACCAGAGTGGCGCAGAGATGTGGCTCACAAGCAGCCAGTATGAGGGTGCTTCTATCGAGGAGAACAGCCGTGCGCTCATCAACGCCATCAATGCTCAACAGGCTGGCACGACACAGAAGATTGTGCTTCCTAACAACAACATCGTCATCAACCGCGTCCTTGACCGTCGCGCCTTCGTGGATAAGTACGACGTCGTAGTGGTGAAGCGTCCTTACGACTTCTCTGGCGAGACATTCAACAAGACATTTGACGCCTTCTCCCAGTTCGTGGCAAGCAACAAGACCATCGAGGACATCGAAGCCAATGCACTGCAGGCTGGATACAACGTCCAGAGCCAGACACTCGCTGCCAACGACCACCGCGTTGCAAACCTTGCCGGCACACGCGAGGCTTTCCGCTGGATCTTCAACGACGACACTAAGGGCAAAGAAGTGTCTGATATCTACACCGTGGGCAACAACGACCATCTGCTTGTCGTCTGCCTCACTGGTCGCAATGATAGCGAGTACACACCACTCACCACACAGGCAGTGAACGACTATGTCAAGGGTGAGTGCGTGCGCGACGCCAAGGCTGCTGCCATCCAGCAGAAGATGGAGAGTGCTGTCGACCTCGCAGCCGTGGGCCGCATCGCCGGAGCACAGCCCGTTGACACACTGCGCCGCATCAGCCTGGCTTCGCCCGTCTTCATCGCCAGCATCGGTGCCAGCGAATCCGCACTCAGCGGAGCCGTGAGCCGCGCTGCCAACGGTGAGTTCGTAAAGGGTGTGCGTGGCAACGCCGCCGTCTATGCCTTCAAGGTCATCGCCGAGAACAAGGGCACAGCCAAGCTTGATGATGCAGCCAAGGAGCAGCAGAAGCAGAACATCATCCGTCAGGCCGGCAACGCCGCATCGCGCTATATCCAGGTGCTGCAGCAGAAGGCAGGCATCAAGGACAAGCGCTATCTCTTCTTCTGATATCATATAATATAATAAGGTACGCGCGCGTGCGTACCTTATTATATTCATTTACCTGAAAACTTAATTAGCAGATACAAATGGAAACTAAAATCATCCTTAAGCGCCCCGTGCACGTGAGCCACGAGGCACGCCTCGAGAAAGAGGCCGTTCGCCGTCTATTGACTTTTGAGCGTTTCTGCCGCGACAACGCTCTGTGGGATGAGATGCGTACGTGCTACGACCAGGGTGCCGAGGTACACAGCTCGTGGTACCGCGGCTCGGCCGAAGGATACATCGAAGCCCTGTCCAAGCGTCCCGAACGCGCTCCGCACCACATACATTGCATCCTCGTGTGGGTGCATGGCAACCGTGCCGTGGCAATGATGGAGACCACACTGCAGCAGCGCACCGAGCTCGATGGAGTGCCCATTGACCTGGCTGCTGATGCCCAGATGCTCTACCGCCTCGTGCGCATCAACGGCGAATGGTATGTCAAGGAGTGGATGACCATCTACGAGCAGGACAACATCATCGCTGCTGTGCCCAATGCTGTGCTCAACATTGATCCCGCTGAGCTTGCATCATATCGTCCTTCCTGCTGCGCACTGTCCTACCTGCAGAAGAAACGTGGCAAGAAGTTCTATGACGACCTGCCAGGCCACGACCGTCCTGAGACAGTGGCTCAGGCCTATGCCGAGGCCGACCGCTGGCTGCGGGGCCTATGACTTAGACCTTGTGTAATAGTCTGAAGTTCAATACTTATTTCCCCAAAATAGTTGGTGAAAGTCTCACCTGGTGAGACGCACGTGTATCACCGGTGAGACGCGCAAGTATCACCGGTGATATTCGTAAGTATCACCGGTGATACAACTGCAAACGTCCAGGGCGTTTTATAGCTAATATTCAGGGCGTTTTATTGTTTTTGTTCGGGGCCTTTGGTAGTTTTTGTCTTGGCCGTTTTTTTGTGGTGCATGGGTACCTTTTTTACACTCTTTTTGTACATATTTTAGCCATTTTAGGCAACTTTTAGTGTTTTTATGCTGCAAGTTCAACAGAATTGTTTTAAATTTGCGCATTAAATGTATGTGAAATCAAACAATAAACCATATTATTAACCAAAATCTAAAAGCAATGAAAAGATTTTTTACTTATCTGACTTTGCTCGCGGCCATGCTTATGCTGGGTGTGGTTCCGGCTCATTCCACAGTGAATATCTTTGGAAAAAGCCGAACAACCTCGGGTAACATAACTGATTCAGGGCTGACGAGTGGTACAGTTCACTATGATGCATCGAACCGTATCATAACGCTTACCAATGCCAAGGTGTCACTGGCATCAGGAGACTTCATTCAGGCTTATGGCTCTGATTATACCACCATTCAGATTATTGTTGTGGGCAACAACACCATAACACTCTCTGGCCAGAATAATTTCATCTACAGTGAGTGGAATGTTCAGATAAATAAAGCTGATGACAAAGCTCCTGGTTACCTAACTATTAATCAGACGGGTACGGGTCGTGCCATCTGGATGGGTAACAATCGTGAATTGGCTTGTTGGAGAACACATATCTCTGTTACGGCTGAAGGCAACACTGCTGTTTATGGATCAGGCACCACCAGCCTCTACACATGTGCTACGTGGTTCAAGGCTAAGGGCGGTTCTGGGTACTACAGCTTTGATGGTTTCAAGAGCTATGACAATACCTTCAATGGTAAATGGCCTATGAGTGGTCCTGAACACGGAACTCAGACCTTCAGCACCACAAAGAAGGGCTTTGTCAACAGCAACGGTGTGCAGCAAAACGAGACAAACATTGTACCAGCTTTGGTTGTCGGCGGATGGCCCATTAACACGCGTGACAACGCGACCGTTACATCGTCGACTCCGGATGCTCGTCTGGCAAGTGGAACCATCACTTTTAACTACGATGCGGGAACGTTGACGCTTGATGGCATATCAATGACTGCTTACAACAGTACCATCTACAACAATCTCATCAAAGGCCTTAAGATTGTGTGCACAGGCACCAATACCATCAATAATGAATGGAGTGGTTTCTATATTTATGCCAACACTACATTCACCGGTGCTGGTCAGTTGCATATCAACTCTTCCAATAATAGTGGTATTCGTTGTTATGACAATCCCGACGTCACTATCCAAATGACTAATCTTCATTGCTTTGGCAAGACCTATGGTATTATCACCGGTGGAACGTTGAGCGTGAAACGTCTCTCCGGCAGTTCGTCGGACTATTTCTTCCGAGGCGAGGATGCAAATGTGCAAGTGGGCAAACTGGAGATGAATGACATGCTCTTCTACAATCCCTATACTTGGTACAATGATTCTAAGCAACAGGTTTATTACAAGGATGCCACAGCAACTAAGGCTAATAATGACCCCAATGACTCGTATCAGAGTACAGATATTTACTATGCGGATTCCTTCATCAAGTATGATGTCTATGTTGGCGGCACGCAGCTTAACCACCGCAACGCTCAGGGCTTCTGGAATAAATATGTGAAGGGTGGAACTATCACCTATAGTGGTGGTACTCTATATCTGAACAATGCTAAGATCTCGGGTCAGACGGGCACCGTTGACAACAGTACCAACTGTGCCATCTATGCCAATGTGGATGGTTTAAAAATTGACAATACCGGTACTTCCAACATCGAGTCGGCAGCTTCGGCCCTCTGCATAGGTAAGAACACAACCATAACGGGCAGTGGCGGTAGCAGCTATACTCTGCTTTTCAACAGTACGAGTACTGCCGGCGTCAGTGCTGTTAGTTCTGCCAACTTGACTTTGGACCTCACCAATGGTACCAAGTTCTATGCCAAGGGTGAGAAGTATGGCTACTGGGGTATTAGCAGCACCACGCTGACTATCAAACGCGCTTCACTCAGCAGTAAGGGTGGCGACTACTACTTCTTCGGTAAGAACGGCAACATCTACAACACCAAGTTGACGATGGACAAGGGCGCAGATTTCTATACTTTGGCCACATGGTACAACGAAGCTTCGAGCGCAGTCTATCTGCGTGATGCTGTTGCCAAGTCCTCGGACCTCAGCAGCAACTTCACCAACATTGATGCAAGTAAGGACTGGACATACTATGACCTCTATATTGCCGATACACAATTGAACGACCGCAACCGCTATGAGGTGTGGAACAAGTATGTCAATGGCTCTGTGAAGTATGATGGCAGCGGCACGCTGACGCTGACCAATGCTAATGTCAACTTGGGAAGCGAGCTTGACGTCCCCGTCATCAAGTCGTCCCTATCTTCGCTTAACATCGTGCTGAGCGGAACAAGTACCTTCAAGAAGAGCTCAAATGCCCAAAATCTGCTGTCTCTGGGTAATGCAACCATAAAGGGCAGTGGCACGCTGAATCTGGAAGCCACCTACTGCTCGCGTCAGTTGGTTGCCAATACCACACTTGCTATTACTGACGGTGCCACTGTGATTGCCACGGGTGATTTCTCTGGTTCCACATCTGGCACTGGCACACTGAAGGTTGACGGAGCAATACTGCAGTGCAAGAAGATTAAGGAATACTCTGCTGTTACTCTTGGCAGCGGCACTGATTTTGCCATCCCCAATGGCGGCTATCTGGTCGGTTCTGCTGTGTATGTCGCCAATGCAGCTTATAACTACAGCAATGGCGTGCGCATCCAGCCTCTGACGAGCTATAGAATATCTGTTGCCGGCCTGCATGTTAACAGTTATAACAAGGACAATATCTTTGCCGACCCGATGTACAAGGGCGGCACCAGTGGAACAGCCACCTTTGACCCCACAGCACGTGTGCTGCACCTGAGTGGTGTCAACATCACGGCTACAGGCACTGACGGTATTGCCACCGACAGCAATCAGAACACCGTTGTGGAGTTCACTGGCACCAATACCATCAGTGCTACAGGTTCAACGAGTTGCGCCATCTGGAATGCTAATGATGCCGGCGAACTTACTCTGCAGGGCAACGGCTCGAATCCTAAGTTCACGGCCACGACAACGTCCACTGGCGTGCCTGGCATCTACTCAACAGGTAATCTGCGTATCAATGGTTTGGAAGTCAACGCCAATGGTATTCAGAAGAATGGATTAGGCGATCGCTACCTCTACGTTGACGACGCGACGGTCAACCTTACCGGTTATGGCAGTGGTACCATTGCTAAATGGAGTGATGTGAAACTTGCAAATAACTTGATATACAGCCCCGACGCTCGCTACAATTCCACCAACAAACGTTTGGAGAATGCCGACGGTTCGCTGTATACTGGCGCCGTAAGCATCAAGACAGGTGGTTATTATAATCTCTTCATCGCAGGCAACAAGGTCAGTACAGCCAATGCCAACAACATCACCGGCACAGGCATCAGCGGCAGCGGCTATGTTAAGTATGATAATGCAACCAAGACTCTGACCTTGAACAATATCAAGATTGTTGATGTACCCAATGAGTATCCCATCTGGAGTGGTATCAACGATCTCAAGGTGGTGATAGAGGGCAATGTCTCACTTGAACCGTCGTCAGGTTATTCACTCTGCTTCGGCACCCCTGGCAGGGCAACCATCACGGGTAGCGGTACGCTGAACGTCACAGGTGGCTTCAACTGCTATGGCGACCTCATTGTAGATGGTGCTACCATCAAGGGAAATAAATCACCCTTCGTTGCCCAGCCAAGCAATGGCCAGGAGCTGATAATCGTTAATTCGGATATCGAATTTACATATCCCGGAGCAAACGGTGCGATGTACAACTGGGATTATGTTGAGCTTGATGGCTGTGTCTTCACATATCCAGCCAAGGCTGAGTATTCGTCTGCTGACGGATGCATCTTCGTGGACAACACAGCCTACACTGGTGGTATACATATTGAGCCCGCTACACTATATGGTATCACGGTGGCTGGCGTGCCCATCCACTCGAAGAATGTTGACAACATTGCTGGCGCTACAGGAGCCAATGGAAAGATGACCATCACACGCAGCGGTGGCAATACCAATGTGAACCTTAATAACTTCTGGCTGCACGGCCACGACAGCGACAATCGTGCTATGCTCGTCTTCACCGACGATGCTGGCGACGTGACCATCAACCTGGAGGGTGAAACCAACATCACCAGCACTGATGCTGCCAATGAGTGCATGCTATGGTTTGACAACTCTGACAACCACAGCCACAAGATCACTGGTAGCGGCAAGATTACCTGCAATGCTGTATGGGGTATACAGGGTAATGATTCACACAGTACCTTGTACATCGATGGCACGACAATTAACACGGGTATGATTTGCGGCTTCTTCGGAGTAGGCCTCAACAACAGCAATGTCACCCTCTTCGGCGACGGTAGCCATCCGACTGTTGACGACGTGCTGAACATGTCCATGAATGGTTGTGGCATCACCGAGCCCGCAGGTGCAGCATACGTCCAGACGCAGCAGTCCATCTGTGTCAGCGGCAGTCCTGTCACATCTGCCATCACCATCGCTCCGATGGAGAAGTTCGGTGTCACCATCGCTGGCGTGGCTGTCACCGACCTCAATGCTGACGACGTCCTTGGTGACGGCAAGGTGAAGTGGAGTTCCACAGCCAAGCGCCTGACGCTGTCCGACGCACAGATTAACGGTGGCAGTGAGACAGCCATCCTCATTGATGGCAATGAACTTACCGATGTAGAGATTAACCTCGTTGGCAACAACCACATCAACGGCAACGTTGGTATCGAAGTCGCCGGCGCAGCTAACAACGTCACCATCTGCAGCTCGAACGGCACAGGCTATGTTGACATCGACGCTACCCACTACGGCATCGACGGCCATGCACAACTCACCATCCGCAACGCAGGCGTCAATGTCAGCGGTAACGACGGTGGCATACACGGCGGTCAGGTCAATATCGAACAAGGTGCAATCGTGAAAGCCCAAGGCTCCACGAAAGCTATGCCCGACTACTTACTTGTCAAGCTGTACGAGAACATGGTGGTTGCCGACGGTTCGCTCGATGGTCCTATGGTGGCCTTCGGCGAGGACTACGGTTTCAGCATCGGCGGTGCACGTGTTACATCCTATCTGATTGCCTCCACAGGTTTGTCGATATACAATCCCGCAAGCAAGACCATCACCATCAGCAATGTGACAGCCGACACTTACATCGAAAACGAGAAGTGTGATGGCCTGACACTGTTGGTCAGCGGTGCCAACTCGTTCAATGCAGGCGACAACATCGCCCTGAGCACACAACGCCCGATGACCATCGACGGTACTGGCACATTCACCATCAACAGCAATGTGGCAGCCATCAATGCAACGGCTGACATCACCATCAAGGGCGGTGTGGCTGTGACCATCAATGCCGGCACCAATGCCTACGACGGAAACAATGTATCCACGCTGCACGTGGACAACTGCGTGGTTCGCGCCACAGCTGCTGGTCAAGTATTCAAGGATTTGGCTGGTCTCGACCTCATCGGTGTGAACCTCTCCGAGCCTGCTAACGCAGTCTTTGAGGGTGGCACAGTGAAGGTTGACGGCACAGCCGTCAGTGGCGAGACTGTAGTTATCGGCGACGTGAAGAGCTTCGGCATCGACGTTGCTGGTATTGATGTCACAACCGTCAACGCTGGCGGCATTGAAGGCAGCGATATCACAGGTAGCGTGACATACGACGACGGCACCAAGACCCTGACCCTGAACAATGCTGAGATCGATGGCCCGATAGCTTTGGCAGAGAGCTTCTCTGATATCCTCAACATCCAGCTCATTGGTGACAACAAGGTTACTTGTACCGACACCAAGGCCTTCTACACTAAGAACGGCGGCTTCCGCTTCTACAGCGACGGCACCGGCACACTGGCCATCACAGCCAGCGGCCTGACCAGCTCGGCTGTCGAGGCTAAGCTTAAGATTATGTTCGATAACTGTCTCGTGGTTGCCGACGGTGGTCAGCGTGGCCTCTCGGGCGTAACCCAGGATTGCGATGTTATTGTTGACAATGCTGCTGTGCGCGTGCGTGGTGAGCAGTCCTGCATAGCAGGTATGCACTCCATTCAGCTGCTCAACGGCGTAGCAGCCAACCCGACAGAGGACGGCAAGGCTATCAAGGTCAACGACTTCGGCACAAAGGTTGAGTATGCATCCAGCGGCGACGTTGTTCGCAACACTTGGATTGACCTTTCTGAGCCTTACAACATGTGGATTGGCGCTTTGATGCTCACACGTGCTACTGTATATAAGGAGAGCACAGACCTTGCCACTGGTGTGCGCTACAACCGTACCACACGCACCCTGAACATCGAGAATGCAACTCTCGACGGCATCTGGAATGGCAGCGGTCAGCCCATGAATGTTGTTGTGGCAGGCACTTGCACCGTCAACGCCAGCAAGCACGGTTCCGGCTCCAAGCAGCCCGCCGTCTATGCAGGTGCTGATATCACCTTCACTGCCAACAACACCGAGAGCGCACTCACACTGGATGGCGGCAGCCTGTCGCCCGCAGTGCTCGGTGAAGGCGTGGCAACAGTGACCTTCAACAACCACCTGACCACCCAGGCCAAGGGTATGCGTGGCATCTATAGCGAGGACAAGCAGCTGACGCTCGTCGTCGAGAATGCTACTCTCATGGTTCAGGGCACGACACAGTCCATCGCCGGTCTCAAGGCTCTGACGATGACAGGTTGTGGTATCACCGTTCCAGCATCTGCAGTCTTCAATCCCGCAACAGGCGCTGTTGAGCTCAATGGCTCAGCAGTGGTAGGCCAGACCGTGGTCATCGACCCGAGCGGCGACGGCATTGACGGCATCACAGTCGACGACGCAGATGTCAAGGACATCTATGCTGTGGACGGCAAGAAGCTCGGCCGTACACAGACTGGCGTGAACATCGTTCGCAAGACCGATGGCAGCGTAGTCAAGGTTGTCCGCAAGTGACTGCAGTGATATAGATGCTATAGGCTTTATAGACTCTATAGCAACTATAGACTCTATAGATTCTATAGAATTAATATCAATAATGTTTTCCCCGCCATGCATTAGCGTGACGGGGAAAACCTTTTTTAACGCGGCTGTCTTGCAACTTTCTGGAGGTTTCCTTCGTCAATAATCAAAATAGCAGTACTTTTGCGCTCGTTATGATTCATTTAGAAGGCATCCATAAGACCTACCGTGGTGCACAGCCGCTGCATGTGCTCAAAGGCATCAATCTCGACATAGCCGAGGGTGAGTTGTGTAGCATCATGGGAGCCAGCGGTTCGGGCAAGTCGACGTTGCTCAACATTCTTGGCATCCTTGACGACTATGATGAAGGTGAGTATCGTTTGGCCGGTACGCTCATCAAGAATTTGTCCGAGACGCGTGCTGCTGACTACCGCAACCACATGATAGGCTTCATCTTCCAGTCGTTCAACCTCATAGGCTTCAAGACAGCGGTGGAGAATGTCGAACTGCCGCTGTTCTATCAGGGCGTGTCGCGCCGCAAGCGCCATCAGTTGGCGATGGCAGAGCTCGAACGCATGGGGCTCACGGACTGGGCCGACCACTATCCCAACGAGATGTCGGGTGGTCAGCGCCAGCGTGTGGCTATTGCGCGTGCACTCATCACGCGTCCGAAGATTATTCTGGCCGACGAGCCCACTGGCGCACTCGATTCGCGCACAGGAGTGGAGGTTATGCAGCTGCTCAAGCAGCTAAACAGCGATGACCATATCACTATGGTCATCGTCACGCATGATCAGAATGTAGCACAGCAGACACAACGCATCATCCGCATCAAGGACGGAATAATTGAAAACGAATGATAGAGCTGTTCCACGAGATACGTCAGGCCATCAGCCGCAATCGTCTGCGCACGTCGCTGACGGGCTTTGCTGTTGCGTGGGGTATTTTCATGCTCATCGTGCTGCTTGGTGCTGGCAACGGCCTCATCAATGCGCAGTTGGCCAACAACGCGGATTATATTGACAACTCGATGGCTGTTTTCGGCGGACAGACATCAAAGCCCTATAATGGCCTGAACGAGGGTCGTGAGGTTAAACTCGACGAGGTCGACCTTGCCCTGACTGAGTCGCGTTTTGCCAACAACGTCGATCATGCAGGTGCAGTCATCTACACTTCCGTCACCATCGCGCTCGATGAGAACTATGTCAGCAGCACCTTGCGAGGTGTCTTTCCAGTCGATGCGCAGATCAACCGTCGTAGGGTAGTGGCAGGCCGCTACATCAATGACATCGACATGCGCGAGCAGCGCAAGGTGGTTGTGCTGTCTGAGAACCAGGCCCGCGAGCTGCTGCCTGGCCGCCCGTTGGACCTTGTGGGCCGCATCGTCAAGGTGGGCCCGATGGCCTTCAGCGTCGTGGGCATCATCGAGGAGGATAAGTCCACCCGCAGCAACAACGCCATTGCGCCGTTCACCACGTTGCGAACCATCTACAATCGTGGTGAAGACTTGGATCGCATAGAATTCGTCTTCCACGGCCTTGAGACAGAAACCGACAACAAGGAATTTGAGAAACAGTATCGTGCTGCCGTGAACCAGCACCACCGTGCAGCTCCCGACGATGAGGATGCTATATGGCTGTGGAACCGTTTCACTCAGGCCATGCAGATGCAGCGTGGTGTTGCCATCTTGCGTACGGCGCTGTGGGTTATAGGCTTGTTCACGTTATTGAGCGGCGTGGTGGGCGTGTCAAACATCATGCTTATCTCCGTGCGCGAGCGAACACGTGAATTCGGCATCCGCAAGGCTATCGGTGCACGCCCTGCAAGCATCTTGCGCATCATCATCGTGGAGAGCGTGGTCATCACATCCATTTTCGGCTATATAGGTATGGTGCTTGGCGTGCTTGCCAACCATTATATGGAGATTACAGTGGGTTCCAAGCCTATCGACACAGGCCTCTTCAAGGCCACTATGTTTGTCAATCCAAGCGTGGGGCTTGGTACAGCCTTCGGTGTGACGGCCGTGCTCATCATCGCTGGTACGCTGGCTGGTCTTATTCCTGCACTGAAGGCAGCACGCGTGAGGCCAGTGGAGGCACTGAATGCTGGATAAGTAGTAAAACTGAAAACACGTAATAGCACATTGATAGACCTTGACACATATCATGAATTGGTGGAGACGCTGCTCCGCAACAAGACGCGCTCGTTGCTCACGGGCTTCGGCGTGTTTTGGGGTGTGTTCATGCTTGTGGGCCTTATGGGCGGCGGCAAAGGCATGAAGGAGTTGCTGAATAGCAACTTCGACGGCTTTGCCACCAATGCGGCCATCATCTGGGCGCAACCCACTACAAAGCCTTTCCATGGTTTCCGCAAGGGGCGCAAGTGGGACATGACGCTGGCCGATGTTGAGCGTCTGCGTGCGCAGGTGCCTGAGCTGGATGTCGTCTCGCCGATGGTCAGCAACTGGGGCACTCGTGCCGTGGTGGGCAAGCGGTCGTTCACGGCCTCGGTCAGCGGTGTGCTGCCTGAGTATGCACGTGTTGATGCTCCCAAGATGCGCTATGGCCGCTACATTAATGCGATGGACATAGCCCAGCGTCGCAAGGTGTGTGTCATAGGCGAGAAGGTCTATCGCACGTTGTTCCCTGGCGGCGGCGACCCATGTGGAGAGGCAGTGCGTCTGGATTCTACATATTATAGTATAGTAGGCGTGGATTGCGGCAAGGGCAACATGAACTTCAATGGCTCGGCCGAGGAGACGGTCACGCTGCCGTTGACGCTGATGCAGCAGGCCTACAATATGGGCGATGTGGTGCATATGGTGGCTGTGACGGGGCGTCGTGGTGTGGCCATGAGCGACATCACTCCGCACATTCGCTCGGTCATTGCACGTGCTCACGATGTAGATGCAGAGGATGAGCAGTCGGTGATGGTGTTTAACACAGAAGTGCTTTTTGGCGTGCTCGACAGTCTCTACGACGGTGTTGATTTCCTCATTTGGCTTGTGGGCATCGGCACACTGCTGGCCGGTGCCATAGGTGTGTCCAATATAATGATGGTCACGGTTCGCGAGCGCACGTCAGAGATAGGCATTCGTCGTGCCATAGGTGCAACGCCGCGCATGATTCTCAGCCAGATAGTGGCGGAAAGCATTATGTTGACCTCTGTGGCGGGCATGGGCGGTATCTTGCTTGCTGTGGTGACGCTTCATGGTCTGGAACTGGCCAACACCTCCGATGGCATCGTGTCGGCACATTTCCAGGTGACGTTCTGGCAAGCAGTGGGTGCTGTGGCTCTGCTTGTGGTCCTCGGTGTGGTCGCAGGCATGGCACCAGCTCTGCGCGCCATGCGCATCAAACCCGTTGATGCCATGCGAGAGGAGTAGGAGTCGCACTTCGTGCGAAGTTTAAAGTTAAAGGTTTAAAGTTTTAAAGTATAAAGGTTATTATAATGAAGAAGGCATTACAATTGTTTGCGGCGTTGCTTGTGGCCGCCATATTCATTGGGACGTTTGCGTTCCTGTATATCAACTCGCGTCCCAAGCCCAAGCGCTATGAGACTCTGGAGCCTAAGCGTCAGGATCTTGTTCGCACAACAGTGGTCACGGGCAAGATTGAACCTCGCGACGAAGTGGCCGTGAAGCCGCAGATCAGCGGCATCATCACAGAGCTGCTGAAGGAAGCTGGTCAACGTGTTGAGGCTGGAGAGGTGATAGCCAAACTGAAGGTCATCCCCGACATGCAACAGCTGAGTTCGGCTGAGTCGCGTGTGCGTCTGGCCACCATCAACCACAACCAGACACGCACCGACCACGAGCGCCAGAAGACGCTCTTTGACAAGGGCCTTATCTCAGCCAACGAATATGAGAAGACACGCCAGGCCTTCGATCAGGCACGCGAGGAGCTTGCGGCAGCACAGGACAATCTGGCTGTGGTGCGCGACGGAGCCTCTCGCAGCAATGCCTCAGCATCCAACACCCTCGTGCGCTCAACCATCAGCGGCATCATCCTTGACATACCTGTTAAGGTTGGTAACTCCGTGATACAGAGCAACACATTCAACGATGGTACGACTATAGCCACTGTTGCCGACATGAACAACCTCATCTTCCGCGGCAATATCGATGAGACTGAGGTGGGCCGTCTGCAGGCTGGCATGAACATGGAGATAACTATTGGCGCTATGCATAACGTGCGCTTCGATGCCGCACTGGAGTATATCAGCCCCAAGGCTACGGAGCAGGGCGGTGCAAACCAGTTTGAGATAAAGGCAGCTGTGCAGATTCCTGCTGACGGCAATTCTTCGTCCTCCGGCACCCCTGCGGCCTCGTCACTCATTCGAAGCGGCTACAGCGCCACGGCCAAGATAGTGCTTGAGGAGGCCCGCAATGTGCTTACCATCCCCGAGGCTGCCATCTCGTTCAGTGGCGACTCGACCTTTGTCTATGTAGTTCGTGGCGACGACCACGCTCAGGATTACGAGCGGCGTGATGTGGTGACTGGCCTGAGCGACGGCATCAACATTGAGGTGCGGTCTGGCCTTGAAGCTGACGAACGTGTGCGCGGCAACGAGATTGTGGACAAGAAGTAGTGCCCCTATTTGAATACAAAATACACAGCAGCCACGAGGCATGCTGCTGCTGCCAGATGGTTCCAGTGCAGGCTCTGACCTTGGAACAGTAGTCCGGCAACGATGGCAAACACCACCAGCGACACCACTTCCTGTATGACCTTCAGCTGCACAAGGGTGAAGGGGCCGCCATTGCCCACAAAGCCGATGCGGTTGGCTGGCACTTGGCAGCAGTACTCAAAGAATGCGATACCCCAAGAGAAGGCGATCACGCCTATCAGTGGCCACGAAGAGCTGTACCCTGAAGACTGAAGACGCAGGTGACCGTACCAAGCCAGCGTCATGAAGATGTTGCTGGTGATGAGAAGAAAGATAGTCTGAAAAGATGCCATGTATTGGTTTTGAGTTGAGGGTTGAACGATGAATGTTATGGAGCTTAAAATTGAAGACTTCCAGTCTTTTGGGCTGCAAAGGTAGGCAAAAAGGTGCAACAAAGGACACTGTGACATGACTTTTTTCAGAAAAACTTGCATCGTCGTTTAATCCATTAGCTCAGATGCGTGTCAAAGAAAAGTATTATGACTGAGTGGAACGAACAGGAAATAGTTGAGCAACTGCGTGACGAGCGCAGCCGATCGGCAGCATTCACTCTGCTGGTGGAGCACTACAAGGAACAGCTCTACTGGCAGATACGCCGCATGGTGCTTGTCCACGACGATGCCGACGACATCCTCCAGAACACGTTCATCAAGGCATGGACGGGCATTGACGGCTATCGTGGCGAGGCCCGTTTGTCGACATGGCTCTTCCGCATCGCCTCCAATGAGACGTTGAATTTCCTGTCACGCCGTCGCCAGATGCTGAGCCTCGACGAGGAAGGTGTGAGCAGTGTGGCGGCGACGTTGCAGGGCGACCCATACTTCGACGGCGACGAGACTGCATTGCAGCTGCAGCAGGCGATAGCCAGCCTGCCCGACAAGCAGCGGCAGGTGTTCAATCTCAAGTATTTCGATGAGATGCGCTATGAGGATATGAGCAGCATGCTCGGCACCAGTGTGGGAGCACTCAAGGCCAGTTACCATCACGCAGTGAAGAAGATTTCCAACTTTTTTGCTAATCACGATTAAACCTTGTCCCGATGTGGACGTCCAACATACAGAAACCCAAACAATCACCATACGATGGAAGCAGAAGATATCATACGCCAGTACACTACCACACGCAATCCGTTTCGCGTGCCTGATGGTTACTTTGACGACTTCACGCAGCGGCTGATGCAGCGCCTACCTCAGGAGGCAGCATCACAGACCACGACACCGCGTCGTGCACGTATCGTCAGCTTGTCGCCAGCGCGTCGGCTGATGCGCTATGCTGCCGCGGTGATGGTGGCTGCGGCCTGCTTGGGCAGCGGGCTGTATCTCTACAACCGCAGTGCCAGCGGCACCGACGACATCCTCACAGCATCCGACTATCTGGCCAACGATGACAACCTCGACGACATGCTGGACT
This sequence comes from uncultured Bacteroidaceae bacterium, assembly GCA_905233465.1. Lineage (GTDB taxonomy): Bacteria > Bacteroidota > Bacteroidia > Bacteroidales > Bacteroidaceae > Physcousia. The sequence goes on from CAJOEI010000016.1 coordinate 30,552, forward strand.
ACGAGATGCTATCCAACAACCAGATAGCTTACTATCTCACAGAAGCATATTGACAACACAAACACAAACATCATACACACCATGAAACCTATGAAACAGATTATTGTAACACTGATGATGGTGCTCCTGCCTGCGATGGCAATGGCACAGCCTCAAGGCCAAGGCAAGGATGCTCCTCGTTTTGACCCGCAGAAGTTCCAGCAGATGGTGGAGCAGACGCTGACCAAGGCTGGAGGCTTGACCGCTGATGAGGCCAAGGCATTCTTCCCGCTATACAACAAGATGCGTGAGGAGCAGCGCGCGAAGGGCAAGCAGATACACGAGCTTAAGCAGAGTGCACCTGCTGACACCAAAGCCTATTCCTCCACAATCATGCGAATCAAGAAGCTACAGGTGGAGACGGCTGAGCTGGAACATGACTACTACAAGCGATTCCAGCGCGTGGTGCCGCCCGAGAAACTCTTTAAGATGATGCAGGCCGAAGACGACTTCCACCGTCGTATGGTTCAGGGTCGCGGCAACAAGCGCGGCAAGAGCCGCTCTGATGTTCCTCAGGCTGGCAAGCAAGGTGGTGAGGGCCATATACAACAGCAATCGCCCCACCATGTCTGGCAGGGCGAGCATCGCGGCAGCGGCAAGCGATGAATGTCGTAGCGCTGCTATGGGTCTGTCTGTTAGTCTTTCAGAAGCTGAGCTAAGAAGTCGTTGAGCTCCTTGTCGAGCCCCTTGAGCAACTCAGTGTCAATCATCACAGTATCCTCGTCAACCAGATACAGGTCGGCGAGGGTTTCTTTTTCTTCGTCGATGAGCACAAAGGAGAATGGGTGCAGAATGCTCATCTTATCCAACTCAGGGCGCATGTGTGCCAAGCACTGCTTGAGAACCACTGTTGCTGCCTCATAGAGATTCTCTTCTGTGGGCACCAGCCACTGGTCGACCACGATGCGGGTGAGCTCCTCCATATCATCGTTGAAAGCCAGCAACTCGCCGCTCTCAGGCTTCACCTGAAGCATGATGTCAGTCATCACGGGTTCGGCGTCAGTCGGGAACTTGTCCACCACCTTGCGTATGGCGCGTTCAATCTGTGACTTGGTTTGTTGTGTAGCCTTCATAGTGTCTTGTGTGTTAGTTGAGAAAAAGGGCCGGAATCCCTCCGACCCTTAATCCACTTAAAGCAAAATATGAAATAAAAAGGAATCAGCGGATGGAGACCTTGCGCACCACCTTGCCCACCTTGAGGATGTAGCATCCCTTGGGTAGGTTGAGGCTAAAGGTCTTGTCGTCGGTGTCGATGCGTAGGGAGGCAACGCAAACACCTGCCACATCATACACCTCAAGGGTCTGGCCCGTGGCGTGTGTCACATGCACACGAGCGCCGTTCACGGCTATCGTGATCTCGCGCAGTTCGTCCTCGGGCGTGTCTGTCACGGCGAATGTCGCTGCCAGTAGTGGAGCGGCTGTCAGCGTGGCTGCCAAGGCGAGTGTGAGGATGTTCTTCTTCATGTGATGTGTGATATGTGTCGGCAAAAGTATGTCTTTTTCGTCTTACGTCCAAATTTTTTTGCAGAAAACACGCAATAAAGGCTGTTTTTTTTCGTTTCGAACCTCAACGTACCGCTACGCACATGCGTTCTGAAGCCAAAATAGTGTTTGGAAAGATGCTTTGTGCCTCGTGCAGCAGTTGGCTCTCGTCGTCATACCGTGCTGAGAAGTGTCCGAGCATCAGTTGGCCGGCCTCAGCACGTTGTGCTACGAGTGCCGCTTGGCTCGCGGTGGAATGTGCGTAATTCTTGGCCATAGCGCACTCGGCATCGGCGTATGTGGCTTCGTGATAGAGCAGGTTTACGCCGCGTATCATCTCTGGCAGTGCGTCGGTGGGCATCGTGTCGGTGCAGTAGGCATACGAGCGTACGGGGTCGGCGGGTGTTGTCAGCCGCGAGCAGGGTACGGTCTGTCCGTCGGGCGTCTGCCAGTCCTGTCCTGCCTTGATACCGTTGATGGCCCATGTGGGGATGCCGTAGAAGTCAATCATCTCGCGGCGTATGTGGGGCAGGCCCTGTTTCTCCTTCAGCAGATATCCGCAGCAGGGTACGCGATGCTGCAGAGGCAGCGACCACACCTCTATCGAGCGGTCGTCGTAAATAAGCGCATGGCGCATGGTGTCCACTGCATGAAACTCCACGTCATAGTCCATCCCAACGCAGAAGTTGGCCAGCACACACTGCACAAAAGGTCGCAGCGACGATGGCGCATAGATGTGCAGCGGCGCTGTGCGGCCCATGAGTGCCATTGACGATATCAGGCCAGGCAGCCCGAATACGTGGTCGCCATGGGCGTGGGTGATGAAGACGTGGCCCAGCCTGCTCCATCCCAGCCCGGTGTGGCGCCATGACAGCTGTGCACCCTCGCCGCAGTCGAGCATAAAGAGCTTGTCGCGCACGTTGACAACCTGACACGAGGGCAGGTGCTTGTGTGTGGGTAGGGCAGAGCCGCAACCCAGGATATGGACGTCAAATTTCTGTGCCATGAGTGTGTGACAGATATTCTTCCAGCCCCGCGCGGCGCAGCTTGCATGCAGGACACTGGCCGCAGCCGTCGCCAACGATGCCGTTGTAGCAGGTCAGAGTGCGTGTGCGCACCATGTCAAGCACGCCCATCTCGTCGGCCATTGCCCATGTCTGAGCCTTGTCGAGCCACATCAGTGGTGTGTGTAGCACAAACTGCTCGTCCATGCCCAAGTTGAGGCTGACGTTGAGCGACTTGATGAATGCGTCGCGGCAGTCGGGATAGCCGCTGTAGTCGGTCTGCGATACTCCCGTGACGAGGTGGTTGATGCCGTGCTCGCGTGCAAACACGGCCGCTATGCTCAGGAAGAACAGGTTGCGTCCAGGCACGAAGGTGTTTGGCGGGCCGTCGGCAGGCTTCTGCTGGTCCATCACTATGCTGCTATCGGTGAGCGAGTTGCGACTCAGCAGGCTGATAAATGAAGCGTCCATGTGATGCCATTCCACGTCAGCGTCGTGCGCTATGGCGCGTGCCACGTCCACTTCCTGTATGTGTTTCTGTCCGTAAGAGAACGTGAGTGCCTCCACCTTCAGGAAGTGGCGCTTGGCCCAGAAGAGGCACGTTGTTGAATCTTGTCCGCCGCTGAAGACCACGAGGGCGGTGCTCTTGTTCATAGGATTCATATAAGTAAAAATGTAGAATACAGTGTGTTGTGGAACATTGTCAGATGTCATAGACATCCATGTCCTCATTGCGCTTGAGCCAAGCCACGGCGCGTATGGTCACAGGTAGGACGATGATTTCATACAATGTCTTGACACACACCTGACTGGCCATCATCGGCAGCAGAGCATCGTTGGGCACAATGCCGCCCAGTGCCACGGGGAAGAAGATGAGCGAATCGGCCACCTCGCCCACCACGGTGCTGGCTATGGCTCGCAGCGAGAAGCGGCGTCCCTTGTCGTGAACCTTCATGCGGCTCATGACGTATGCATTGAGCAGCGAACCCACCACGAAGGCTGCAAACGAAGCCAAGGCCACACGTGGTGCGAGGCCGAAAATGGCATGGAAGCCAGCCTCATTGGTCCAATATGGTGCTCCGGGGATGAGGTCGGCCAGCCATGCCAGCAACACGAAAGCGAAGTTCATGAAGAAGCCCGTCCATATTATGAACTTGGCTCGACGGAAACCCCACACTTCGGTGATGCAGTCGTTGACGATGTAAGAGATTGGGAATACCAGCACGCCGGCGGTGAGGTTCACCATGCCGTACTGCAGCTGTTTTGTGGCCAGCAGATTGGCCAGAATCAGGCATACACAGAACGTGATGCCAAGGAGCATGAAGGTCATGCTCACGGGTGAGTCATTTGTTTTCATTGGGTCTTGTTTTGTTAAAGGGGGTTGTGCAAGTACCCCTGCGTGTCGAAACGAGGGCGCAAAGGTACTGCTTTTAGGCTTATGTGGCAACGGAGAGTGATTTTTTTTTGAAAAATAATTGTGATAATTGTATTGCATTCAGTGAAAATGACTATTTTTGCGCCGAAAACTATCTGAAATAATAACCTATACTAACTATGGAAAAGATTACTGGACTTATTGACGCGCCGTTTACTCCGATGCATGAGAACGGCGATGTGAATTTTGACATTATTCCTGCATACGCACAGATGCTCGCACGCAATGGGCTGAAGGGTGTGTTCATCAACGGCTCCAGCGGCGAGGGCTACATGCTCACCACCGACGAGCGTTGCCGTCTGGCCGAGGCTTGGATGGCTGCCACACGCGACATCAAGGACTTCAAGGTCATCGTGCATGTTGGCTCCTGCTGTGTGCGTGAGGCCTGTCAGCTGGCAGCACACGCCCAGCAGATTGGCGCTTGGGGCATTGGAGCTATGGCTTCGCCGTTCCCGAAGGTCAACCGCATCGAGGAACTCGTGAAGTACATCGAGGAGATTGCCTGTGGCGCGCCTAACCTGCCGTTCTACTACTATCACATCCCCGTCTTCAACGGCGCTTTCCTGTCCATGTACGACCTGCTGCAGGCTGTGGACGGCCGCGTGCCCAACTTTGCAGGCATCAAGTACACCTTCGAGAGCATCTACGAGTACAACCGCTGCCGCCGCTACAAGAACGGCAAGTTCGATATGCTCCACGGTCAGGACGAGACCATCCTGCCCTGTCTGGCTATGGGCGGTGCACAGGGCGGCATCGGCGGAACCACCAACTACAATGGCCGCTGTCTCACTGGCATCCTCAAGGCTTGGGCTGAGGGCGACATCCAGAAGGCTCGCGAGCTGCAGAACTATGCACAGGATGTCATCGACGTCATCTGCCATTTCCGCGGCAACATCGTTGGCGGCAAGCGCATCATGAAGCTGCTCGGACTGGATATGGGTCCCAATCGCACACCGTTCCAGACTATGACCGACGAGGAGGAAGTACGCCTTAAAGCAGAACTTGAAGCAATAGACTTCTTCAACCATTGCAACAAATAATTACAAGAATACATCATTAACCTTTTAAACTATATCTTGTTATGAAAAAGTTTTTCCTTAGCCTGCTGGTTATGGCCAGTATGTGTTTGAGCGCCAATGCTCAGTTCTTTGTTTCCGGTACACTGGGCCTGCAGTATCGCAGCGATGTGTTCAGCATGAAATTATTGCCCGGCGTAGGTTATGAGCTCAGCGATCGTCTCGCCATTGGTGTCGAAGGTGGTTTCAACCTCTATGACGGCGATTTCCAAGGACTGCTCAATCCTTATGCTCGCTTCAACTTCTGGAACAACGAGAAGCTGTTCCTCGATGGCAAGGCAGCCGCTAAGCTCACCTTCGGCGATGGCTATACAGGCACGTTCATTGGTGTGCTCCCATCATTGCGCTATGCCGTCAACGACAAACTGCAGCTGGCAGCTGACATAGGCTTCCTCGGTGTGGATATTGAGAAATACAAGCATTTCAAGGCAGAGGTTAATCCTGCATTCGGCTTGAAGATCTACGGCGTAGACCTCACTGTTATCTACAAATTCTGATATACCTACTTAACAGCTTATGAGAAAGCTTATGTCTATGCTGGCGCTGCTGCTTACTTGCAGCGCCAGCTATGCTGATGTCGCACCCATAGAGGAGGAAGAACTGTTGCTGCATCAGAATGAGGTGGCAGAGGTCGCGGACGATGTTGCCGCGCAACATCGCTTCAACACCGTAGACATCACCCAGGCGCTGATCCAGCCCTTCGAGCAGACTGGCGGTCAGGGCGTGAGCGGTGCCTTTGCCGGTATGACGGCTAAAGGACTGTTGATGGCTGGCGGCTGCAACTTCCCCTATTCTCCTGCTGCCGAGAACGGCCGCAAGGAGTTCTATTCCGGCATCTTCTTCAACGCTGCTCCCGACGGCGACGGCCAGTGGACACAGGTGGGCACGCTGCCGTGTGTGCTGGCTTACGGCCAGAGTGTGACGGTGCCCGAGGGTGTCGTCTGCCTCGGCGGCACGGCCGACGGCAGCAAGAGTGAGGACTTTGCCGTTCTCTATTCCATGAACGGCAACCAGCTGCAGACGCGTCAACTGCCCTCGCTGCCAACGTCGTTGGACAACTTCGGTGCAGCCTACGGCGACGGATATATATACATTGCTGGCGGACAGCACGATGGCGAGATCAACCTCAAGGCATATCGCTTGGCGTGGCCGGCAGCACAGGCTTGGGAGGAACTGCCCGACATGCCTGCGCCTGGACGTGTGCAGCCTGCTGCTGTGGTGCAGCGTGCCAACATCGGCCCAAACTTCTACCTGCTTGGCGGATACAACTCACGTTATGCCAAGACGCTGGCCAACAGCATCTATTTCGATCCCCGTGCCCGCGAGTGGAAGGCCACCTCGATGATGGTTCCCGGTGGGCAGGGCAGTGATGCTGTGGCATTCTCAGGCGGCACGGCCATTGCCAGCGGTGCTGCACACATCTTCTGCTTCGGCGGTGTGGACCGCGATGTCTTCGACAAGGCCCTGCAGCGCAATATGTTCATTGCTGATCCCGCAACGGATGAGGAGATGAAGGCTGTGCTGATAGACCAGCAACGCCAGTATATGCTGCAGCCCACAGAGTGGTATGCCTTTGCAGACTCCATCCTCGTTTACCACACCATCACTGATACGTGGATACGCGTCTTCCACTCTGACCTGCTGGCGCGTGCCGGAGCCACCGTGGTGCCTGTGCCGGTGACGTCCGGCACCACCAAGTGCTACATCGTGGGTGGCGAACTCAAGCCCGGCGTGCGCTCCAAAGGCATCGCTGCCGTACAGATGAACTATGAGGCACATTTCGGCTGGCTCAACTGGATAGTGCTCATAGCCTATCTGCTGGGTATGGTCTATCTGGGCTACTACTTCATGCGTCGTGCGGGCAACAGCACGGATGACTTCTTCAAGGGCGGCGGACGCATCCCCTGGTGGGCTGCGGGCATCAGCATCTTCGCCACAATGCTCTCGGCTATCACATATATGAGCATCCCCGCCAAAGCCTATGCCACAGACTGGACATACTATCCCATGCAGATATGTATACTTTTGGTGTCGTTCCCAGTCATCAGATACTATCTGCCCTTCTTCCGCAGGCTCAACGTCACCACGGCCTACGAGTATCTCGAGCGTCGTTTCAACTCAGCCACGCGACTGATGGCCAGCATACTCTTCATCGTCTTCATGGTGGCACGCACGGCGCTGGTGCTCTTCCTGCCGTCGCTGGCTATGACGGCCGTCACGGGCATCAACATATATATATGTATCACGCTCATGGCCGTCATCACCATACTGTATTGTACTATGGGCGGCGTGGAGGCCGTTGTGTGGGGTGATGTGATTCAGGGCATCATCCTCGTGGGCGGTGCTGTGCTGGCAGCGGTCTATCTGATTGTCAACACCGGCGACAACGGTGCCAGCGACTTCTGGCAGATAGCTACCGACAATGACAAGCTGCGGCTGTTCCTCTTCGATCCCGACAACCCGTTTGACTTTGTCAATGCCACGTGGTGGGTGGTCATTCTGGGTGGTCTGGCCAACAACCTCATCAGCTACACCAGCGACCAGACTGTCATCCAGCGCTATCTCACCACCAGCGACGAGAAGAGTGCCGCACGCGGCATCCTGACCAACGGTCTGATGTCTGTCGTCGTCACCATAGCTTTCTTCACCATCGGCACGGGACTCTACACCTTCTTCAAGACACATCCTGCAGAGCTTGATATGACGATGGCAAAGGGCGACGCCATCTTCCCGTTCTTCATGATGAGCCAGCTGCCGGCAGGATTGGCCGGCCTGCTCATCGCTGCCGTCTTTGCCGCCACGATGTCCACCATAGCCTCGAACATCAACAGCATCTCAACGGCCTTCACCGTCGACCTGTGGTCGAAGTGGAAAGGGCAGGGTGGTGTGCGCACCGCACGCGTGGCTGGCATCTGCGCCGGCATGCTCGGTATGTTGATAGCGTGGTTGATGGCCACAGTGGACATTCAGTCGCTGCTCGACTACTTCAACACCATCCTCGGCCTGCTCAGCGGTGCCATCGGAGGCCTGTTCATGATGGGTATCTTCTTCCCGCGCATTGGCTCGCGAGCTGCCATGATAGGCTTCCTCTGCGGCACGGCCACTGTGCTCTACATGAACTTCTACACACAGGCCAACTTCCTGCTCTTCGGCTTCGTCTCGATGCTTGTAAGCGTCGTCGTTGCTCTCATCCTCAGCATCTTCATGCCGCAGAAGGAGGAGCAGAAGGGGCTCACGTGGAAAACATTGCAAAAAGAATAAAATTATTTCAATATGATAGATTTCAAGAAATTAGCGGAGCAGTATCGCTCTGAATTACTGGATCGCACCATTCCCTTCTGGCTCAACAAGTCCCAGGACACAGAGTTTGGCGGCTACTTTACCTGCCTCGACCGAGAGGGCGCTGTCTATGACACCGACAAGTTCGTGTGGATGCAGGGCCGTGAGGTATGGATGTTCTCCAAACTCTACAACACCGTTGAACCGCGTCAGGAATGGCTCGACGCTGCTATGCAGGGTGCCGACTTCCTGAAGAAGCACGGTCACGACGGCAACCTCAACTGGTACTTCGCACTCGACCGCGAGGGCCACGCGCTTGTCGAACCCTACAACATCTTCTCCTACACTTTTGCAGTCATCGCCTTCGGGCAGCTCTCCATCGCCCTCGCCACAGCAGGCAACAAGGCCCTTTCTGACGAATACGCCTCCATCGCAAAGCGCACCTTCGATATCGTCCTATCCAAGACTGACAACCCCAAGGGACGCTGGAGTAAGGCCTCTCCCGGTGCCCGTGCCCTGAAGACTTTCGACTTGCCGATGATTCTCTGCAACGTAGCCTTGGAGATAGAACCCCTGTTGGAGCCCGCCTTCCTACAGAAAGCCATTGACGACTGCCTGCATGAGGTGATGGATGTCTTCTATCGTCCCAAGCTCGGCCTCATTGTCGAAGCCTTGGGTAAAGACGGCAACCTCGTGGACTGCTTCGACGGCCGCAAGATGAATCCCGGCCACGCCATAGAGGCTATGTGGTTTGTTATGGACCTTGGCAAGCGCCTCGGACGCCCAGAGCTCATCAAGCAGGCTGTGGAAATCTGCCTCAATGAGGTAGAGTACGGCTGGGACAAGGAGTTTGGAGGAATCTTCTATTTCATGGACCGTCTGGGCAAACCTCGTCACGAGTTAGAATGGGACCAGAAGCTGTGGTGGGTGCACCTCGAGACTCTCATCAGCCTCATCAAGGGCTACCAGCTCACAGGCGACAAGCGCTGCCTTGACTGGTTCCAGCGTGTGCACGACTACACGTGGAGCCACTTCCGCGATGCAGACTATCCCGAGTGGTATGGCTATCTCAACCGTCAGGGTGAGGTGCTGCTGCCTCTCAAGGGCGGCAAGTGGAAGGGCTGCTTCCATGTGCCTCGTGGCCTGATGAATGTCTGGAAGATACTGGACGACATCGCCTCACGCGGATAGTGCTGATAATAAGGCTTTTACAACATCCGGATGTTTGCGGTACAACATCCACAGGTTAGGACCAAAACATCCGGATGTTAGCGGGAAATGATCCTGGAAGTTTTCCGTGAAAGTCCCGGATGTTTTAGTGTAACCCCCCTGGATCATCAACCGCTAACCCCCGGGCCTTTTACCGATTTTTGCTCAACAGCCCACCCCCTTCTCCTCTCCATTACGGGAGGGGTCGGGGGGGGCTTTAGTTAGTAGCTTTGCACGCTATTTGCCTACACAAAAAGCCCTTGCCTACACAGGAACCTACATAGTGACATTTAGCTGACAGCCACATGTTTAACCCAAATCGGTCATTAGAGATTCAGTCAGCACGATTTTCTAATGACCGCCATTAAAAAATGTCAACTATAATACGTTTGTTCACAATAAGTTAC